>NZ_JBITBY010000005.1:0-352727 GCF_044452665.1 Kitasatospora sp. NPDC051853
TCAGCCCACTCACCTACGAAGCCACCCTCGCGACCACTTCAACTACACTCACGCAAGCCGCATAAGACGTGTCCTCACTTCAGGGGGAAGCCCCGACCGTGCAGATACTGGGGCCGTGACGCCTGCTGTTCGCCCGGGCCGTGGAAGCCTATCGGTAGAGCGGCGGACGGCCCCGGCACCCAGTCGGCGGCCTTGGGCTACTGAGCGGACGCATGGCACCTACCTGGCCCTCGAAACCCAGTCGCAGATCTGCGGCGTTCAGCGTCTGGGCCGTCGGCAGGCGGTGGTGATCGTTCGTTGGTGATGTTGGCGGTGCGAGCCCGTTCCACGGTGACCTCTCGAAAAGCCTGAGCCTTGAGCCCTGGCATAGACCGAGGCCCGTGGGGCGAGCTGGTGCCACGCAACAACTGGTGCGATGTCGGCCCGGAACGAGGCCTGGAATTAGGGAGCTGAGTGGCCCCACACGTGCTCGCGGATCAGTACCCGAGCATGCCCTGAACAGGGAGAACAACGATGATCTACTGCGGGATCGACTGGGCCGAACAGACCCACGACGTCGCCCTCGTCGACGACAGCGGCCAACTGCTGGCCAAGCGCCGCATCACCGACAACGCGACCGGCTACCAGCTCCTGCTCGACCTCCTGGCCGAACACGGCGACACCGCCGAGGCCCCGATCCCGGTCGCCATCGAGACCGGCCGCGGCCTGCTGGTCGCCGTCCTGCGTGCCAGCGAGCGGCGCAAGGTGTTCGCGATCAACCCGATGGCCGCCGCCCGCTACCGCGACCGCCACGGCGTCAGCCGCAAGAAGTCCGACCCAGGCGACGCCCTGGTCCTGGCCAACATCCTGCGTACCGACATGCCGATGCACCGGCCGATGCCCGCTGACACCGACCTCGCCCGCGCGATCTCGGTGCTGGCCCGCGCCCAGCAGGATGCCACGTGGAACCGCCAGCAGATCTCTAACCAGCTCCGTTCCCTGCTACGCGAGTACTACCCCGCCGCCCTGGACGCCTTCGCAGCCTGGCAGAACGGCCTCTGCCGACCCGAGGCCCGCGCACTCCTGCGCCTGGCACCCACTCCGGCCCGCGCGGCCCGCCTGACCCGCGCCCAGATCGCCGCCGCCCTCAAGCGCGCCGGACGCAGCCGCAAACTCGACACCGAGACCGACCGCCTGCGCGACGTCTTCCGTGCAGAGTATGCCCACCAGCCGCAGCCGGTTGAGGACGCCCTCGGCAAGCAGATGCTCGCCCTCCTGCACCAGCTCGACGCCACCTGCCAGGCCGCCGACGAACTCGCCCACGCCGTCGAGGAACTCTTCCCCCAGCACCCCGACGCCGAGATCCTGCTCAGCTTCCCTGGCCTGGGCGTCCAGCTCGCGGCCCGGGTCTTGGCCGAGGTCGGCGACGACCACACGCGCTTCGCCGACGCCCGCGGCCTCAAGGCCTACGCCGGAGCCGCACCCGTCACCCGCGCTTCCGGCAAGAAGAGCCACATCGGCCGGCGCAAGGTCAAGAACGACCGCCTCAACCACGTCGGCTACCTCTGGGCGTTCTCCGCGCTCACCGCCTCCCCCGGCGCCGGCGCCCACTACCGAGCACGCCGCGAACACGGCGACTGGCACGCCGCCGCCCAACGCCACCTCTTCAACCGCCTTCTCGGACAGCTTCACCACTGCATCCAGCACCACGAACGGTTCGACGAGAACACCGCCTTCCCCACCGTCCTCATGCCAGCAGGGGTTGTTGCCGCATGACCCCGGTTACACCGTCTGTCGGCGCACTCGTGGCGAATCTGCGAGGTGAGGTGCAGAGCTGGCCGAGTAAGCAGGGCCCTGCAGATTTGAGGTGTGGGCCGCCTACCGCGTGGCCTTGTCGGTGGAGACAGGAGTAGTCAGGCGACCAAACGCGAAATGCTCCTCATGGTCGAGCACAATCACCGCAATAGTCCTGGGTTCCTCGATCATCACGACGACGTCGTCCATCGCCGGGTACCAGAAGTCGTCGTAGCGCTCCACGAACACGGTGAACGGCATGCAGGCCGCTGCACGGTCACCGGGCCAGCCCACTCGAACCTGCTCGTCCGCAGCGATCGGCAACGCCCGCAACCACTGCCGGATCCCCCCAGGCGCCATGTCCGAGGTCTCCAGGACAGATTCTGGGTGAACAAGGAGCTCGCGGACAGCAACCAGCCCGCCTAGACGTGCCGCCAGACGATCGAACTCGTCCGGGGCACTCCGCAATCCCAGATCTTCGAGAGTTCGAGTCAGCTTCGGCGGCACGGTTCCCCCTGTGATCAGCCCGGTTGGCAGGTGCCACCCCATCAGAGAGTGCGGAAGGCGGCAAGGACATTCGGAGGCGGAGCCAGGCTCTCTGGGTCGCACAGTAAGCAGCAGCCTCGCCCCGTCAGCTTGACGTACTAACCCCGTGCGATGTCTGCGCAGAGGGCACATCGAGCACACCACCGCCGGACCACGGGACCGGCAGGCGCACCGCCGGCGCCGCGGCAGCGTCAGCACTTCTCCTTCCGCGCCTGCTGGATCAGCGGCTCGGCCTCGTCCGGCATGAAGGTGACCTGCCAGATCTGGCCCGCCCGGCGCAGGGTTTCGGCGAACTCCTGGTAGCCGTGGTCCTGTTGAGCTGCGTCGGCGGCGTGGTTGGTCGCCGTGTTCAGGTACTCCTCGGCGGTCTGGTAGTAGGAGTCGGCCAGGTTTGACGGCCGGGGGCGGGCGAGTTGGTCGGTCAGCTGCTGCAGGGAGGCGCAGGCGGACTTGGCGGACTCGCGCGCCGCCACCGTGGCCTTGGAGGGCCTCGAGCTGCAGGCCGTCAGGGAGAGCGCGGACGCCAACAGCAGTGGCAGGGGCAGTGACAGACGAAGTATCAGCTGACGTCGACTGGTCATGGGCCGATCCTAGTGAGCATGACGGCCCGGCCGCCGGGAAATCCGGTGGGCCCGCAGCCACCGTCCGGCCCGGCGCTGATGCGGTCAGGCGATGCGGAGGATGCTCTTGCCGTGGGTCGTGCCCTCGGCGAGGCGCTGTACGGCCGTGGCCAGGTCCCCGAGGTCGTACTCGGCGGTGATGTCCGTGCGGACCAGGCCGTCGGCGACGAGGCCGAGTGCGCGGCGGGCGCTGTCGGCGAGCCGCTCGGGGTGGGTCCGGCTGAGCAGGTTGCTGTTGTAGGTGAGGAGCGATCTGCCGTGCGCGAGCAGGTCGTTGGCGTCGGCCAGGACGGGTTCGTAGGTGGCGAGGTTGCCGTACGCCACCAGTCGGCCGTGCGGTGCGAGCTGCTCGACGAGGCCGGTGTGGCGGGTCGCACCGCCGACGGGGTCGAGGATCACGTCGAACTCCTCGCCGCCGAGCCCGGCCGGGAAGTCCTCGCGCAGTACGAGCCGGTCGTAGCCGAAGCGGGCGGCGTGGTCGGCCCTTTCGGCGGTGCCGACCACGCCGACGATCCGGCCGGCCCCGGCCAGGCGGGCGAACTGGGCGGCGAGCGTGCCGACCGAGCCGGCGGCGGCGTGGATCAGCACGCGCTCGCCGGGCCGCACGTGTGCGGCGGTGTTGATCAGGTCGTAGGCGGTCGGTGCGCCCCATCCGAGACCTGCGGCCGTGCGCAGCGGCAGGTCGCCGATGTCCAGCGCGAGTACGGCGGGCGCCAGGACCACCTCGGCGTAGGCGCCTGCCGTGGTGAGTGCGGTGACCGGCTCGCCGACACGGCTGGCGTCGACGCCCTCGCCGACCGCGGTGATGTGTCCGGACGCCTCGAAGCCGGGGACGAAGGGGCGCGGCACGGGGAAGTGGCCGTCCCGGACCATGGTGTCGCCCCACTGGATCCCGGCGTAGGCGACCCGGATCGCCACCTGGCCGGGGCCGGGGGTGGGCTCGTCGAGTTCGGTGACCCGGTAGTGGTCATCGGCATCCAGAACGACAGCCTTCATGGTGACAGTCCTTTGCGTTGACTCAGTATCCTGATAGTCGAGAACCTACGTATATAAGGTTCCTGAGTCAACCCATGAATCTGTGAAACCAGGGAGCGTGCCGTGGAAGCCCCGATCGAGAACGACCTCTGCCTCCGGATCAGGCGGTCGGAGCAGGCCTTGATGGCGCATCACGAGGCGGTGCTGCGCACCTACGGGCTGACCATGACGCAGTACACCGTCCTGCTGTTCCTCTCCCGCGAAGGCGGCATGTCCGGCGCCCAGTTGGCCCGCTCCTGCGGGGTGACGCAGCAGAGCATGAGCAGTGTGCTGACCACCATGGAGACCAAGGAACTCATCCGGCGCGAGACGTCCCCGGTGCACGCCAAGGTGCAGATCGCCACCCTCACCGACGAGGGCCGGACACTGCTGGACCGCGCCTACCAGGAGGTGGTCGTCCTCGAACGCGCGCTCACCGAAGCGTTCACGCCCTCCGAACACGCCGCCCTCTGCGAACTCCTGGAACGGGCCACCACCGTTCTGGTCCAGCAGACCCGCCAGCGGACTTCCGGCGCCGGCCACTAGGCTGACCCGGCCCGCCGACGGACGAGTGACCAGGAAAGCGGAGGCCAGCGATGACCGACACCCCGCACGTGTGCGCGTACCAGCAGGTGCCGGCGGGCGGGCCGCTCTCGGCACGCTGGTGCGTCGAGCACTTCGCACCGGTGCTGCGGGCCCTGCCCGAGGGTCTGGACGAGCGGTCGGTGAGCCGGCCGGAGCTGTTGCTGCATCAGGAGACCATCGGCGGCCGGAACTGGGAGATCTACTACGTGCCGTTCGACCGGATCGATCCCGCCGCCCGGGTGGCACTGGTCGGCATCACCCCCGGCCGCCGGCAACTGCACCTCGCGGTGCAGGCGGCCCGGGCGGCGCTGCTGGCCGGGGTGGCACCGGACGAGGCCGTCCGGCTGGCCAAGCAGACCGGGGCGTTCGGCGGCACGATCCGCACCCACGCCGTCACCATGCTCGACCGGATCGGCCTCGCCGACGCGCTCGGGCTGGCGACCACGGCCCGGCTCTGGGACCCGCAGGAGCGGGTGGCGGCGTTCACCTCGGCGGTCGGCCACGCCGTGTTCGTCGACGGGAAGAACTGGAACGGCGCGCGGCTGACCGGGATTCCGGTGCTGCGGACCTTCGCCGAGCAGGTGCTCGGGGCCGAACTCGCCGCGATGCCACAGGCCTTGGTGATCCCGTTCGGCAAGGCGGCCACCGAGGCGGTGCAGCTCGCGGTGGACTCCGGCCGGCTCCCGGCGGAGCGCTGCCTGCTCGGCTTCCCGCACCCCTCCGGGGCGAACGGCCACCGGCAGCGGCAGTTCGACCAGGAGCGGGAGCAGCTGACCGAGGCGGTCGCGGCCTGGGCGGCGGCCACCTCGGACCGGTGACCCGACGGAGGCGCGGGCGCGGGCGCGGACGCAGGTGCGGGCGCGGGCGCGGGCGATCCGGCAGGGCGGGAACGGCGGTGGGTAGCATCGCGATCATGGAACCAGCGACCAGGACCACCCCCACCGACCAGGCGCCCGCGGACCCGGCCGCCACCGACGACGTGCTCGCCACCCAGCCGGTCGGCTACTGGTGCGGCCTGGCCCAGGAGAGCGTCACCCGGCACCTGCGGGACGCCATGGCCAGGATCGACGCCACCCAACCCCAGTACTGGGTGCTGAACCGCGTCAACGGCGGCCCGGCGGCGCCCGACCGCGAGGAGGTCGCCGCCCAGCTCACCCACCTCGCCGACGGACCCCACGAAATCGCCCGTGTCGTCGACCAGTTGCTCCACCGCGGATGGCTGCGCACCGACGGGCGGCAGCGCCTGCACCTCACCGAGGCCGGCGAGGGCGCCCGGCTCCGCCTCCGGCAACTCGTCACCGAGGTCCGCGCCGTGGTCCACGAAGGCATCAGCGACGAGGAGTACGTGGCCGCGCTCAAGGTGCTGCGCACGATGGTGGCCAACGTCGAGCGCGCCGGGACCGCGTGACCGGAGGTGCCTGACAGGTCGTCACGGACTCCCGCGGGGCCGCCCCGCTCTCGCCCCGAAGGGCTCATCCGGCGGAGTCCGGGCGGTCGCCGCCGGGGCACGGGTCGAGCCTGCTCCGGGGCAGCATGGTGGTGAATATCGGCGAGGGCTCCAGGCCCAGTTCGATCCGGGCCAGGCGGCGGTAGGCGTGGTAGTGGCGGACCGCCTCCACCAGGTTGTGCTCGGCCAGGTGGACGGCCACCACCGCGCGGTGAGCGCTCTCGCGCAGCGGCTCGATCCGGACGCCGGTGAGGGCGGCGTCCAGGGCGAGCGCGTACTGGCCGTGCCGGGCGAGGCGTCCGCTGAGTGATTCGAGGGCGTGCAGGCGCAGTTGGCGCAGGCGTTCGCGTTCGAAGACCACCCACTCCTCGTCCCAGTCGGGGAGCAGCTCGCCGGCGGACAGCACGTCGACCTCCAGGTCCTCGCCCGGCGGTGCGTCGGAGTCGATGAGGCGCCGCGCGGTCCGGGTGAGGACATGGGTGTCGACGTGCAACTCCTCGCGCAGGGCGAGGAGTTCGCCGCGGCAGTCGAGGACCGGCGGCCCGGCCCGGTGCAGGCGCCACAGGGTGGTGCGCAGGCTGCCGTAGGCCTGCTCCTCGGCGACCTCGGGCCAGAGCGTGCCGGCGAGGACGCCGCGGGCGGTCGGGCCGTTCAGGGCGAGGAAGGCGAGCAGCCGCCGGCCCGGGGTCTGGACGGGGACGGCGGAGCCGTCGGCGCCCTCCAGCCGGAAGGTGCCGAGCAGCCGCAGTGCGGGCGCCGGCAGCGACGTGTCGTACACCATCGGGGGCCCGTTCTCTCGCCCGGAACTCCTGCACAATATACTCGAGTTCACCTCATTTCCGGCACGCTCCGCAGGCGTGCCCGGACCCTGGGTGAGCAGGGTCCGGGCACCGCGGTCCGACGGCCGATCAGCAGCCGAACCAGTCCGGGACGTGCAGCGCGACCACCCGGGCGCCGCCGACCACGGTCCCGTCGTCGGTCTGCTGCACGATGTCCAGGGTGTGCACCTCGCCCGGGTCGCCCTCGCACTCGATGCTGACGAGCACGGGGACCCGCTCGCCGGGCCGGATCGTCAACTCGGCCTCGGTACCGCAGCAGTGGCCGCCGTCACCGCGCTCACCGTCACCACCCTTACCGTCGCCGCCCCGGCCGCGCAGGTGCACGCCGCCGTCGCCCTCGCCCCCGCCGCCCCGGCAGGACTGTTCGGTGATGACGCTGAAGCGGGCGTCGTGCCCCGCCACCCGGATCTCGGCGGGCTCCGGCATGCCGGTGAGCACCAGCCGCCCTCCGCCGCGCAGCCAGGTGCGCTCGAAGGGTTCCGTCTGGCAGGGGCCGGGCACCATGCGCGGCTTCGGCTTGCCGCCGACCAGGTCGACGAAGCAGTGCGCCAGCAGGAGTTCCTGCTCCAGCGCGCCGATCCCGCCCTCGCGGTCGAGCTCCTCGCCCCGCACCTCGAAGTCCTGGACCTCCGCGCCGAGGGTGGACAGCCGCAGCACCATCGGCGACGGGTTGGCGGACACCTTCTTCACGGTGACGTTGCACTGTCCGTGGCGCCGGTTGCCGATCACGTCGAGCGCCCCGGCGGTCAGCGGCCCTCCGAGGGGGGACGGCAGGCCCTCGTAGTAGACGTTGGCCCCGATGCAGAGGTGGCCCTCGCCGGGGTTGGCACCGTGGATCAGGTCAGCGGCCGGGTCCGGGTTCCAGGCCACGTACGTCTCGCCGGAGGCGCTCGACGACACGGCGCTGGAGATGGTGCCGGTCCGCCCCTGCTGGCCGTTGGCACTCGGCCGGGACGAGTCCGGGCCGAGCGGGGTGGTGGTGCAGTCGCAGACCCAGACCTGGACCTTGGAGCCGCTGTAGGTCGGGGAGGCGGTGGTGCCGTGCACCCTGACGTGCACCAGGTTCACGGCACTGGCGAAGGCCAGGGGCTGCCCGTCGGCGGTGGTGAGGCGGGCGCCCGCCTCGTTGGTCACCCAGATCGACGGGGAGGCCCAGAACGGCTTGCCGTTCGGGATCGGCCGGGTGCCGTCGTCGCCGTCGGCGTACTTGATGTAGAGGTCCGGCTCGGTGGGGGGCATGGTGGCGCTCCTTGCTGTGGTGAGGGCCCGTCAGGCGGCCAGGGTCCGCCGGTCGGTGAGGGTCCGTCAGGCGGTGAGGCAGGTGATCTGGAAGCAGGTCAGCTGGACGACCGAGGCGCCGGTCGAGGTGTCGAGGTCCGCGGTCAGGTAGTAGCGGAACTGCTCGTTGTCCACCCGGGCGGGCGGGGTGGACGGAGCGGCGGTGGTGGTGTCGAAGTTGCCCGTGCCGAGGGTCAGGCTGACGATCAGTTCGGTGGTGGAGCCGGCCGCCAGGCTCTGGCGGCGGACGCCGACCGAGAGGTTCCCGGCGTCCTTGCGGCCGCACACCCGGAGCTCCTTGATGGTGCTCCCCTGCGGCAGTTGGAGCGCCATCATGCCGCCGGCGGCGATGGCGCCGGCGGGTTTGGCCGCGCCGCCGTAGACGTGCGTCCACGGGTCGCCGAGCGAGGTGAGGGTCGGCGTCAGGGTGATCTTCACGGGCCTGGGCGCGGGCTGCTGGAGGGCGTCGGCGACCTGGGCGATCACTTCGGCGAGGCGGGCGAACTCGGCCTCCAGGGCGTGGAAGCGGATGTTGAAGCCGTTGTCGCCGGCGGCCCGGACGCGGTCGACGTTGTCGACCCAGTCGGTGTGTTTGAAGCCGGGGGTGTAGCTGACGCTCATCGGGCGTTCCTCCTCAAGCCGTGGATACGGGCGTGGTCGGCGGTCACGGGTCGAGCCCGTACGTCCAGCCCGGTGGGCGGGGGCCGCGGGCGCGGAAGTCGGGGTAGGTGTAGGGCGGGAAGGGATCGAGCGCCGCCGCCAGGAGTTCGGGGACGTGGGCCCGGACGGGGCCGGTGTCGACCTCCACCCCGATCGGGCAGAGGTGGTTCAGCACGTTCATCGCCAGGTCGTACTGGTCCTTGCTGACCACGAACCGGCCCCCGCCCTGCTCGACGGCCAGGAGCTCCGGGGACGGCTCGACCCGGAAGGTGTACGGCGGGGTGGCGTCGGGCAGCCGCAGCACCGCGCGGACCCGGACCGGGCCGGCCCGCAGGCCGAGGACGCCGGTGCGCTGCCGGGTGGTCCCGGTCAGCCGGGCCTGCGCGCCGCCGGTGACCCGCAGCGACCACACCAGGCGTTCGCCGAGTCCGGTGCCGAGCGGCCAGGAGGCCAGCAGGTCGCCGTCGGCGGCGTCGAGCACGCCGACCGTGTCGGCCACCTCCCCGCCGCAGCCGAGGTAGCCGCGGGTGGCGTCGGCGGCGACGGCGGTCGCGCCGGGCAGCGCGACCGAGCCGGGCAGGCCGGGCAGGGTGTGCGGGGTGCCGTCGGCCTGGCGCAGTCCGACCCGGCCGCCGGCCGGGTCGAGCACGTAGAGCACGGTGCCGGCCGGGTCGAGGGCGAGCGCGGCGGGCGTCGGCCCGAGGTCGGTGAAGGTGGCCCGGACGGTCGCGGTGGCCAGGTCGACCACCTGGAGCGCACCGGGCACGGTGACGTAGGCCCGGCCCGCGCCGACCGCCAGGCCGCGGGGCGGTCCGGCCAGCGGGACGGTCTGCGCGGCGGTGAGGCCGGGCAGCGCGACGGCGCGCAGCGCGCCGTTCGCGGTGGCGGCCCAGAGCCGGGCCCCGCCGGGTTCGCAGCGCACCGCGACCACCGGCGAGCCGAGGTCGAGGGTGCGGGTCACGGTCCGGGCCACCGGGTCGACCTCGGCGAGGACGCCCGAGCGCAGCCCGGCGTAGGCGCGTGGCTGGGCCGGGTGGTGGGCGACGTCGGCCGGGGCGGCGGGGAGCGTGACCTGTCCGGTGACCCGGGCGTCGGCGGTGGTGAGGACGGTGAGGGTGGTGTCGCCGGTGTCGGCGACCAGCAGCCGGGTGCCGTCGGGGGCGGCGGCCAGCGCGCCGGGGGCGAGGCCGACCTTGACGCAGGCGGTCACCGAGCCGGTCGCCGGGTCGAGGGAACTGACGCTTCCGGTACCGGAGTTGACGGTCCACAGGCGGCCGGCGGCGAGGGCCAGCGCGGCCGGGGCGGCGCGGGCGATCTCGAAGGTCGCGGTGCTCCCCTCCGTCACGGTGGCCGGGCCGGCGATCGGGGCGGCCGGGCCGTCGTCCTGGTGCAGCGTCAGCACGGCACCGTCGTGGGCGACCCGGCTGAACCCGGCGGCGTGGGCCAGCGCGCCGAGCCGACCGAGCGTGGCGGTGGAACCGCCCCGGCCGAGGGTGACAGAGCGTCCGGCCGCCGCCGGGCCGGCCGCGGCCTGGTCCCAGGCGGAGCGCAGCTCGGGGTCGCCGGGCGGCAGCAGGGCGGCGAGTGCGGTCAGCCTGGCCGCCAGCGCGGGGTGCACCCGGCGGGTCTGCGGGCCGGCGCCGGCGGGGCGGCCGTACCGGGCGGGGGCGTCGACCAGGTGGACGGGGTGCAGGCGCTCGTCGGCGCGCAGCGGGCCCGGGGCGGGCACGCCGATCCGGCCGGAGGCGGCGATCGAGGCTCCGGCGGGCAGCTCGGCGAGGCCGATCCGCAGCGTCCGGGTGGCGGAGAACGCCTGCCCCCGGTACCGGAGTTGGACCTCGACGACGAGCTGCCCGGGGAGGTCGGCGTGGAGCAGGACGTCGCGCCGGTCGGCCGGGCCGGTGACCGCGGCCCGGCCGTCGCCGGTCGGGACGAGCGACCAGCGGACGGCCGAGCCGGGTGGTGGCGCCGGTTCGAGGCGCAGGGCCAGGCCCTGGCCGGTGAGCACGTCGAAGCCGTTCTCGGGGGTGGCGGTGGAGCCGGGGCCGTTCAGCACTTCCAGTGACCCGGTGGAGCGGACGGCGGCGTACACCGTGCCGGGGTCGAGGCCGGGGCCCGGCAGGTGGGCGGCGAAGCCGAAGCCGGCCCGGACCGCCTGCGCGGCCAGCCGCCCGGGCGGCAGCGTCGGGTGGGTCAGCAGGACCGCCCGGCCGACCGACCGCAGGTCGGCGGCGGCCGGGTCGTAGCCGGCCCTGACCCGCAGGCGGCCCGCGGGGCCCGTCGCGGCCAGGGCGTCCAGCAGGGCGTGCAGGGCCGCCCGGGCGGGGGCCCGCAGCAGGCGCGGGTCCGCCCGGGGGCCGGGGGCCGGCGGCAGCGGCGGGGCGGGCGGCGGGTCGAAGTCGGCGCGCGGGTCGGCGGAGTCGACCAGCAGGGCCGGTGCGAAGGCCTCCCGGTCGGGCGGGCCGAGGACCTCCGCCTCCGGGAGCCCGCGCCGCCCGGTGTCGTCCAGGGTGTCGCCGGCCGGGACCTCGACGGGCAGCACGGTGAGCAGGCGGGTGGACTGCTGGAGGGCCGCGTCCGCGTCGGTGACCCGGAACGGGTCGGCCACCCGGTCCGGGCGGCCGGCCACCTGGACCGGCCCGACCACCTCGTTCAGGGTCTGCTGGATGCCCAGCCGGGTGGGCAGCACCCACCGGCGGAAGGCGCGCAGCCGCCGCCGGTAGGAGGCGTCGGACTCGCCGAGCACCGGGTGGAAGGCGGTGCGAGCGGCCGCGGACAGCCGGACCTCGTCGACCGTCCCGGCGAAGGCGGCGGCCGGGCCCGGGCCGGCCCGGCCGATCCGCAGCGGTGCGGTGTTGGCCAGCGGCCCGGTGAGCGCGGGCACCGCGGGGGTGGTGGCGGTGGCGTCGACGGCGGTCAGCGGGGCGAGCGCGACCAGCTCGCCGTCGAGCAGCAGCCGGACCTGCGCGGCGGCCCGGTCGACCACGGCGGCCAGGTGGCTGAACCGGGAGAGCGGCAGGCCGCGGTCCGCGAACAGGTCTCGGAAGGCGGTGCCGTCGCCGATCCGCAGCCGGACGTTGCGGGCGATGCCGCGGCCGAAGTCACCGACGCTCAACGCCCAGCCGGGCAGGGCCGGATCGGCCGGGTCGGCGTGCTTGGAGAGCACGGCCCCCTCGCCGGTGGCGGAGTCCGGCCTGACGAAGCACTCGGCGGTCAGGCTCGCGGCGGCGCCGGTGTCCAGCGCCGGGTCGTGCGGGACCGCGATCTCCGCCGTGGGCGCCGCGAACCGCATCCCGGTGCCGAACCGCCCGGGCGCGCCGGCCAGCACGGTGGCGGTGGCGGTGCCCGGGTGGCCCGCGCCGCCGCCCAGGTGGAGCGGCCGGCTGTCCAGCACCGGCGCACCCGGCGCGTCGTCCAGGTGATGGAGCGTCAGGGTGTCGTCCTCCTGCCCGTACGGGCGGGGCGGGAAGCGCGGCACCCCGAGGTCGAAGCCGATCCGGTCGAGGGTCGTGCCGGAGGCCCGGTCGCTGGAGCGGACGGTGCGGCGGACGTCCGCCGCGAACCGGCCGAGCACGTCGCGCTCCACCCCGGCGACCCAGAGCAGGCGGGCGAGGTTGCCGAGCAGCGCGGTGAGCCGCCAGGACTCCGAGACCGGGAGGGCGTCCGGGGCGGGGTCGGCGGTGATCGTGCGCAGCACCGCGCGGGCGGCGTCGGCGTCGGGCAGCGCCACGGCGAAGGAGGCCCCGGCGACGGTGCCGGGCGGCACGGCCACCGGGACGGCGTGCGGCGCGCCCGCCACCAGGTAGCTGACCGTGAGGGTGCTCGCCCCGGGTGCGTCCACCACCGCGGTGAGCACGTACAGCGGCGCGGGGTCGGCGTCGAAGCGGGCCCGGTGCTCGGCGAAGTCGTACGCCACCACCTCCGCCGCTCCCCCGGCGGCGGGCTTGAGCGGCAGGTCCAGGGTGTCCGCGCCGCGGGCGAAGGGGGCGGTGAGCGCGGCGGTCATCCGGTGGAGGGCGGAGGCCGCCGGAGGGAGGGCGGCGGTCATCGGGGCATCACCTCGAGGTCGAGCAGGGCCGAGTCGATGGTGAAGACGGCGATCTCGGTGGGGCCCATGGCGAGGTTCTCGCCGGGGGCGGCCTCCACCGGGCCGGTGGCGAAGGGGACGCCGCCGAGGGTGATCCGGCCGAAGGTCGGGGGGTGGCGGCGCAGCCGGAGGTCCTGGACGTCGCTGACGCCGGGCTGTTCGACCAGGGCGCGCATGACCTGGCTGTAGCGGACGTCGCCGCCGAGCGCGAGGGCACCGATGTCGGCGGCCAGCCGTTCGGTCAGCGCGCCGACCAGCACCTGGGCGTCGTAGCCGGGTTGGGTGATCAGACGGGCCCGCAGGCCGACCTCGATGTGGTCGGCCTCGACCACCTGCGGGTGGATGCCGACCGGCCGGACCCGGTCGATCGCGGCGGTGACCTGCTCGAAGAGACCGGCCACCGGCCCTTCGGTGCGCCAGGGCCGGGCGAACTCGTGGGCGACCACCACGCTGAAGAAGTACGGCTCGCCGATCCGCCGCTCGTCGCCGAACAGCCGCTGCTCGAAGGGGAAGACGCCGAAGTAGCTCTGCGAGACGTCCACCCCGCCGAGCGGGTCGGAGAGCAGCACGTCCACCACGCCGGGCACGGACAGCACCGCCTCGCGGACCGCGGCCGGTGTCCACATGGTGCGGGAGCGGCCGAGCAGCCGGCCGCGGTAGGTCTCGTCGTCCTCCCGCCCGGCGCCGCCGGTGAAGGCCTGCTGGTGGTCGACCGCGAAGGAGGTCGGCGGGGAGACGTTGAGGTGGTGCGCCTGGTAGTCAGGGTCGACCGCGGTGATCCGATGGGCCGTCACGTCGCCGTCGGGGCCCGCCACGAAGGCCCGGGCGCCGACCGTCACGGTGTCGGCGGCGGCGCTGAGGCGGACGGTCGCGGTGGTGTGGAAGGCGGTCACCGGGGCGGCGGTGACCAGCACCGTGCCCTCGGGCAGCACGTACACCCGATCCGGGAGCGGGTCGCGGACGGTGAGGGTGACCCGGCCGGTGGCGAAGAGGTGCGGGCGCGGCACCCCGAGGTCCTCGCCGAGCAGGTCGAGGTCGTCGCCGACCGCGGTGGACAGGAAGCCGGCGTAGTAGAGGTCCTCCAGCCGGCGCCACAGCCGGGCGTCCTCGGCGGCGGTGACCTGGAGCACCTTCATCAGCGCGCTGGTGTCGGTCAGGTCGACGTCCGGGCCGAAGGCGGCCCTCGCCCGGCCCCTCGCCTCGTCGAGCAGGGTGTGGAACTCCTTGCGGACGAAGCCCCGTTCGGTGATCCCGTAGCCGGCCATCAGAACGCCACCTCCACCGGCACGGTGTGCTCGGCACCGTCCACCGCGACCAGGACCACCTCGACCTGCCACAACCGGCGTGCCCCGCCCGGTGGTTCGAGCACCTGGATGTCGCGGATCTCGCGCACCCGGGCGTCGCCGCCCAGGGTGCGGACCAGGCCGAGCCTCAGCAGGTCCTGGGCCTGCCGGGCGGTGACGGCTCGGGTGAACACCTCGGTGACGTCGAGGCCGTAGCCGGTCGCGAACCGGTCGCTGCCGAGCGGGGTCAGGACGCGCAGGACCAGCGCCTGCACCAGGTTGGGCAGCCCGGACAGCTCGGCCAGCCGGCCGCGCTCGACCACCAGGTCGCCGTCGCGCAGCTCCAGGCCGCGGCCGAGGCTCGTCGTGCTCGCCATGTGCTCTGCTCCTCCAGCTCGGGTGGGTCGGGCGGTTTCAGCGGGCCCGCAGGGTGGTCTGACCGGGTGTCAGGACGACCAGGGCGCCGGGCGGGACGCCGTTGGTGACGCCGCTCAGGGTCGCCAGCAGGGCGGGCCGGCCGCCGACCGTGAGCGTCGCGGCCGCGCCGCCGGTCACCGAGACGACGGCGGTGCACTGCACCGTGCTGCCGGCCGTGAGCTGGGTGCAGCCGGTGATCGGCTTGCCCTCCAGGTCTCCGGCCGCCAGCACCGGGGAGCCGCCGGCGGTGAAGGACCGCCGGCCCGGCACGATCTGCACGGTCCCGCCGTGGCCGCAGCCGATCGAGGCGTCGGCGTTCAGGACGGCGGGCATCACCCCACCTCCACGGAGGAGCCGTTGAGGGTGATCTTCCCGTCGGCGAGGGTGATCGAGGCCCCGCCGGACTTCAGTGTGATCGTCTTCCCGCCGGTGTCCACCGTCACCGCGCCGTTGGCGGCGACGGTGACGGTGGTCCCGCTCTCGTGCTCGACCAGCAGCTTCCCGGCCAGGTCCTCGGGCACCCGGGGGCGCTCGCCGACCTCGGGGAGCAGCCCGGCGCCGACCGTGATCCGCAGCCCCTTGGCCTGGAGCACCCGCCGTCCGGCCGCGTCGGTCAGGTCGTTGACGCCCTTCCCGGTCGGCAGGCCCTTGCCGTCGAGCCCGGTGGGCAGGCAGAGCCACCAGTCGCCGGGGTGGTTGGCCGGCGGCTGGTACGCGGGCTGCTCGGGCCAGAGGAAGCCGGTGACCACCGCGTCGTTGACCAGGCCCCGGTTGTGCGCCAGCACGGCCCGCATGCCGGGCAGCACCGGGACCATCAGCCCGCAGCGGTGGAAGGCGAACGGCGAGGCGATCGGCCGCTCGTGCAGCAGGGGTTGGCGGTCGACGGCGCTCTCCACGCTGGGCGCGACCACCTCCGCGGCGGGCGACTGGCCGTAGTGCAGGTCGGCCAGGTGACGGCTGTTCCGGCCGGCCGCGTACCTGGCCACCTCGCCGACGTCGATCGCCGGGTGGTCGGCGCCGACCTGCTCGACCAGGTCGCGGAAGCGCTGCCGGACGCCGTCCGCGCCGGTGGTGCACACCGCCCGCTCGCCGGGCGCGGCGACCACCAGCAGCACCTCGCAGGTGTAGCCGCGACGGCTGTCGAACTGGTGCCGGACCCGGTCGATCCGCAGCGGCCCCGGCAGGCCGTCGCGCGCGGCGGCGGTCTCCAGGACGGCGCGCCGCCCGGGCCGCACCGCCGGGTCGCCGAGCACGGTCAGCCGGGCGCTGGTCCGCGCGCCGCCCACCTGTCCGCCGCCCGGCAGCCCGGCGGCGGCCGCCACGTCCGCGGCCGACGGGAGCCCGCCGCCCGGGCCGCCGTCCGCGTCGGCGGGCACGGCCGGGACCAGGTCCTCCGGGTCCTCCTGGACGTGTTCCAGGGAGACGATGTGCTCGTCCGCCGTGAACCGCAGCGGCGCGCCCTCGTCCACCGCCCGGCCCATCCGGATGCCGCCGTCGCCGATCACCAGCGGGGCCCCGGCCGCCTTGGCGATCTGGCCGAGGGCCGACAGGCCGTCACCGGCCCGCAGGGTCAGGTCCTCGGCGGACCGCAGCCCGTCGGCGGAGGCGGTGACGGTGACCGGGCCCTTGCTCGCCGCGGCGGCGACCGCCCGCACGGCCTCGGTCAGCGACTGCCCGCCGGGGCGCCCCGCCCGGACGGCCGTGCGCAGCAGCCGGTACCCGGCGGTCTCCGTCCCGCGCAGCTCGGTCAGCAGGTCACCGGCGTCGGTGACGCTGGTGCGGATGCCGGTCAGGACGCCGCGCAGCACCGGGGCGGTGCGGCCCCCGGGATCGTCGAAGTAGCCGAGGGCGAGGGTGACTTCGACCGGGTCGCGCCCGGCCAGCGCCTCGGCGTGCCGGGTCTTCAGGGTCTCCACCACATCGGCCGGCAGGTTGGTGAGCTTGGCGGAGAAGGTGGAGGCGGCGGCCCCGGACAGCAGGTCGACCCTCAGGTCGGCGTCGAGCACGTACTCGCCGGAGAACACGTCGTTGGACACCCGCAGCGGCAGCAGCCCGCCGGGGCCCGCCTTCTCCACCCGCAGCTGGAACCAGATCACGAAGCCCATCGCGACGCCACCCCCACCCTCACCTCGGACCCGTACGACCCGGCCGCGCCGAGGTTGCGCGGGTCGACCGTCAACACCACCGGGAGCAGGGCGAGTTCACCGCCTTCCAGTGGCACTCCGGGCACCAGCTTGCGGCGCAGCACCACCACGGCCGGCCCGGGCGTCTCCCGGGTCACGGTGGCCACCATGAACGCGCCGGGCTCCGGCAGGGCCAGCGGCCGGCCACCGGCCAGCCGCTCCTCGTCGACCACGGTGACGGTGAGCGCGACGGTGTAGAGACCCGCGCCGAGGGCCAGCCGGAAGGCCTGCGGGAAGCCCTCGTCGGCGTCGGCCGGCAGCAGCAGGTAGCGCGAGGGGTCCACCGCGGACGGCGCGGTCACGGGTGTGCTCGCGGGTGCGGTTACGGGTGCGGTCACGGCGCTCACCCGGCCAGCGGGACGGTCGCGGTGCGCGGCACCGGTGCGGCGGGCGGGGTGGCGCCGGCGAGCGCGGTGCCCGCGGCCAGGGCGAGGTCGGCGGCCTCGCCGAGCGCCGCGGTCACGCTGGAGCGCGGGACGTGACGCAGCGTCAGACTGACGTCCAGCGCCTCGCGGCGGCCCGCCGTCTGGCTGAAGCGCAGGTCGGTGATCTGCATGTCCAGGCTGACGGTCAGCCCGCAGACCACCGGGATGCCGGTGCTCGCCAGCAGCGGCGCGGTGGCGGCCACCAGCACCCGGGAGACCAGGGCCAGCGCCTCCAGCTCCTTCTTCACCAGCAGCCGGTCGGGGCCGGGCAGCAGGGCCTCGACCGCGATGGTCCTGGTGGTCGGCGCGATGGCCTGCGAGAAGCGGCTGCCGGAGATCCGCTCGATCTGGTAGCCCTCGCTGATGCTGAGGCTCTGCACGTACAGCAGCGGCACGGTGCCGATCAGCACCGGGGTGTTCCGGTCGGCCATCTTCCCTCCCTGGCGTGTGTGTGGACGTGGTCGACGTGATCGGTGGACGGCGGGCGGTCAGAGCCGGTAGGCGCGTGGGTTCCCGGCGTTCAGCCAGGCCCGGAAGGCGGCTCGGGCCGCCGCCGGGTCGTGTCCGGCGGCGGCCAGTGCCCGGAGCAGTTCGGGGTCGTCGAACAGCCGGATCATCCGCTCGCCGAGTCCGGTCAACTCCCCGGCGGAGTCGGGGTGGTAGAGGTAGAGCAGGTCGGCGTAGCCGGTCGGGGCGTGCGTCACGAGGTCGTTGAGCAGCTGCTCGCGCAGGAAGGTGGCCGGCCCGGTCAGGTTGGTCTTCACCTCGACGCTGACCCGGCCCCGGCCGGGCAGCTCGGCGATGATGTCCACCCGGCGGCCGGGCCGGGCCCGCTGGAACTCCAGCGCGGTCGCGCCGAACTCCTCCACCAGGGTCCGCGCCGCGTACAGCTCGCCCATGGTGCCCTGGAAGACGTTCCTGGTGCCCTGGGCGGCGAGGAGGGCCTCCAACGGGTCCTGCAGGCCCCTGACGTTCCGGCTCCCCAGCCGCTCGGTCAGCTCGCCGACCACGTCCAGCAGGTCGTCCCGGTCGGCGGCGGGGAACTGCCAGACGTCGCGCCAGTCGTAGGCCTCCCGGGCGCGCCGGGCGATCTCGTCCGCGCCGGCGAGCCGGCGTTCCGTCAGGTCGTCCAGCCGGACGGCGAGTTGGTCACGGTCGGCGGTCAGCCTCGCCGCCAGGGTGTGCTCCCCGGTCCGCCGCGCGTCGGCGGCCTCCTCCTCCAGCGCGGCGAGTTCGGCCACCAGCTGCCGCCGGCCACCGGCCCGCAGCCGGGCCACCGTGGCCTCGGTGGCCTGCCCCAGCCGGCCCGCCAGCTCCTCGAAGGCGGCGGCCTCCCCGGTGGCGAGCCGGTCGAGCAGGCGCTGGTAGGCGGCGGGGTCGGGCAGTTCGGAGCGCCGCAGCTCCAGCGCCCGCAGCAGGGCGTCGACCGGCTCGGCCCCGTGGCCGCGGTTCAGCAGCGCGAAGTAGACGTCACCGCCCGACTCGGCGATCAGCGCCAGCGCCCGCGGGCGCCCGGCGAGCGCGGAGAGGGCTTCGGCGCCGAGCCGTCGCAGCCGGTCGGCGCCGAGCCGCCCCACCGCGCGCGACCACGCCTGGAGCGCCCCGGGCGGCACGCCGTCCACCAGCCTGCGCAGGGCGGGGCGGTCGAAGCCGGTCTCCAGCAGCCGGGCGAGGGCCGCGGCCATCTCCTGGGTGACCCCGCCGACGGTCTCCGCCTGCCGCTCGAACCGCCGGGCCAGCGACAGCGCGTCGGCCAGCCGCTGCACCTCGGGCAGCGTGCCGCGCCGGGCCGCGAGCCCGCGCAGCACCTTCGGCGCGGTACCGGCGGGGACGTCCAACAGCTCGGCCAGCCTGGTCAGTTCGGCAAGGTGCTGCTGCGGCAGCAGGCGCAGCGCCCGCGCCGCCGCGTCCATGTCCTTCAGCCCGGCGAGCCGGGCCAGGGCGGCCACCATCCGGTCCAGGCGGCTGAGTTCGCCGGCCACCTCGGAGGCGCTGCCGAGCCTGCGCACCGAGCCGAGCACCTTCAGCAGGGCCGCCAGCCGCTCGGTCAGCTCGGCTCCGCCGAGCGCCTCCTTCAGCTCGCCGAGGCCGACGAACCAGCTGAGGACCTCCACCAGCAGCGCGGTCTGCAGGGTCTGGCCGAGGTCGCCGCCGATCCGCGTACCGACCCGGACCGGACCGCCGGGGCTCGCACCGCCACCGCCCGCACCGCCACCGCCCGCACCGGCCCGGGCGCCGAACGGCGTGCCGAGCTCCTCGGCGTACTCCAGCCCGGCCAGCGCGGTCAGGATCGCCCGCCCGGCCTGCTCGCACAGGGCCTGCAGCAGGGCGTCGGCCTTCGGGTCGACCGGCTCGACGGTCGCCCGGTGGACCAGCAGCGCGAACTCGGCCAGGTGCGCGATGCCCTCGATCAGCTGGGCGGGAGAGTGGGTGAACAGGGCCTTCAGCCCGTCGACGGTCGAACGCAGCCACAGGCTCAGCCCGTTGACCGCGTTGACCACCCCGCGCGCCGGGTCCTGGTCCGTCCCCTCCGAGGGCAGCACGGACAGCTCGTCCAGCAGCGCGAGCAGGTACCCGGCACTGACCGGGCGGTGCGGACGGGCCCGGCCGAGGATCAGCAGGAAGTCCACCACCGAGCCGTCCAGAGCGGTGAACAGCCGCTCGTACGCGCCGTGTTCGCGCAGCAGCGCGGCCATCGCCTCCAGCTCGGACTGGGTGCGGGCGGAGACCAGCAGCTCGACCATGGCCTTCTTCTGCCGCTCGTCCGGCCAGAGCAGCCCGGACAGCGTGACCAGGTAGGCGACGCGTTGCTCCCACGGCATCCAGGCGAAGACGTGCCGGTCCATGGTGACGATGTGGTCGAGCAGCGCGTCCTGGTCCGCCGCACCGGACGGGTCGGCTCCGCCGCCCCCGGCGGTCAGCAGGCCGGTGGCGATCCGGACCGCGAGCGCCGGGTCGACCCGCTGGGCGGCCGGGGTGCGGGCCAATTCGCGCCGGACCGCGACCGGTGTCCAGTGCACACCACGGTCCAGGTCGAAGATCCAGCTGCCGTCGGCGGTGACGGCGACCACCACCCGGTAGTGGGCGAGCACCAGTACCCGGCCGCGCTCGGCGACCACCACACCGGGCAGGGAGTCCCCGGTGAACGGCGCGGTGCGGCCGAGGTCCCGCGAGGTCAGCCGCTCCTCCAACGGCACCATGACGAAGCGGTCCGCGGCCTGCTCACCACCGTGCTCCAGCACGGCGAACCCGTGGGCGCCGTACAGGTAGCCGCCCCACTGCACGGCCCGGGCGAGCGAGGCCGAGGTGAGGTACGGGTCGGCGCCGGTGCGCACCCAGGCGTCGACGGCCAGCTTGATCAGCGGCAGGGCCGGGAACGCACCGCGGTTCAGCACGTCGCCGAACGGCAGCGACTCGCCCGGCGCGGCGGCGGCGCGGGCGGTGGGCCCGGCGGCCGGCCGGACCGGGACGGCCACCGGGGCACCGCTGCCGTCCGCGTAGCCGGGCACCGTCCACCAGCGGCCGTCGGCGTCGGGGCCCCACGGAGCGTCAACCTCCTTGCCCGCAGCGGCCGTTGACGACTTCGCGCCACCCCGCCCGGCCAGCGCGCGCCGGACCCCCGCGGTGACGGCGGCCTCGACGGCCCGCCGGGCCGGCTCGGGGCAGCTGCCGTTCCAGCGGACCGTGACGGGCACGGGCGGGGCACTCACTCGGTCACCCCCGGGGTGGCCCGCAGGTTGAACTTGACCTGCACCGTCTCCCGGTTGCTGTTCGGGTTGTGCAGCTCGAAGGTGAGGTTGTCGGCGTCGAGGGCCTTGCGGTAGTTCTCCCCGATCGCCTTCTCCAGGTTGTGGTCCAGGCTGATCCGGCGCTCCTGCACCCCGAGGTCGGCGGCCCGCGGCAGGCCGAGACCGGGCGGCGGGTCCGTCACGTCGATCAGCGGCGCCCGGCCCTTCTCCGGGAAGGAGAACCCGGCGTCCCGCAGGTACCCCACCGCCCCGGGGTCGGCCTTGCACTGGGTCCAGAACTCGTCGCGGACCTTCCCGTACAGGTCGAACATCTCCTGCCGGGTCGCGTTGTCCAGCGAGCGGTTGCCGACCACCTTGGCCCGGGCCCGCTCCCAGACCGGGCCGAGCGGGCTCCGGTCGAGCCGCTGCCCGAGCACCCGGCGGGCCCGCTCCAGGGCCTGCCGCCGGGTCTCGCCCGCCCGGCGGACCAGGTTCTCCAGGTCCAGCCTGGTGCGCTTCCTGACCGGCACCCGCACCCCGTCGACGGTCGGCCGGGCGCCGCCGGTGGCGTTCGGCCGGGTGGCCCGCTCCTCGATGGAGGCGATCAGCTGGTCCACCTCCTCCGCGATGAAGAACCTGTCGGCGGCCTCCTGGCCCGGCCGGCCGGCGCCGCCGGACAGCACCGTCTCGGCGGCACCGGCCCGCAGCTCCTGGGCGGTGGCCCGGTCGGTCATGCCCATGGACGTGAGCACGTCCTTGATCTCGCCGAGCTTCCCGGCGTCGCGCACCGGCCGCCCCGCCTTGATCTCCCGGGCCGCGTCGTCCAGCAGCCGCGCTCCCCTGGACCCGGGCTCGATCCCCGACAGCGCCCGGAAGGCCGCGTCGGCCTCGCGGGCCGAGAGCCGGTAGTCGCGGGCCAGCACCTCCACCGTGACGGCCGCCCGGCCCACCTTGAACACCTTCGCGGCGGCGGGCAGCAGCAGCGAGGCGCCGAGGATCGCCCGGTCCGTGGTGCTCAGCTCGTGGCCGAACAGGTCGTAGCCGGCCAGCGCCTCCGCCCCCGCGACGATCGAACCGACCACCGGGATGAAGCTGATCCCGGTCTCGACCGCCGTCTGCCAGAGCGGGATGTCCTCGGGCGGGATGTCGTAGCGCTCGGTCTCCGGGTGCGCCTGGGCGAGCAGGTAGGCCTCGAACTCCTCCGGATGGGAGGCGAGGAAGGCCCTGAAGTCCTGCTCGGCGGTGGTCGCCGTGAAGGACTTCTCGTGCATCCGGGCGAGCTGCTCGTGCAGGAACTCACGGGCGATCAGGTCGCGGACCGCCTTCTCCCGCTCCGACGTCCACACCAGCCAGCCGGTCCGGTTCTTCCGGTCCTCCACGGTGTACGGCTCGGGGACCTTCCACACCCGCTTCTCCAGGAAGGCGATCACCTGGTCCAGCTTGCGCCCGGCGCCCTCCGTGTCCCACGCCGCCGCCCGGTCGAGGGCGGCCTCCCGCTCCTTGCGCAGCTCGGCGGCCACCTCCTCGCGGAGCTTCGTGCCGAGCCGCCGCACGTACAGCCGGGCCCAGGTCGCGCCCGGGTCGTAACGGCCCAGGTCGGCGTCGCCCTGCCGGTCGAGCCAGGACAGGTAGTCGCCGAGCGCGGCGGCCACCGCGGCCTGCTCGGTCGCCGGGAGCGAACGGGCGGTGCGCTGCATCACGGTGGCCAGCTCCAGGAACCTGGCCCGGGCCGAGGGTGCGGCCGGCGCGGCGGTCTCCTTCAACACCGCCGACCACAGGTCCGGGCCGTTCTGCCGGAGGAACTCCGGTGTGCCGTAGTGCCGTTCGATCCAGGTGTGGTAGCGGACGAACGCGGCCCGGCCGAGCGGATCGTCCAGCCCGGCGCCCGTGAGGTAGCCGACCAGTTCGCGCCGCTTGTCGAACTGCGCCTGCTCCGCCGCGCCGCGCCGCGCCGGGTGCGAGTCGTACCAGAACTCCCCGCGGGTGGGGCCGTGCCGCGGCGCCCAGCGCGGGCCGCGGGCGACCACGGCCACCCGGACCGAAGGGTCGACGTAGACCAGCGCGTCCAGGTAGGCGCGGGCGATCCGGTCGGGCAGCTCGGACGGCAGCAGACCGGTGGTCGGCAGCGGGTGCCGGAGCATCGGCAGCACCAGCCCGGTGGTGCCGAGCAGGTAGTCCCGGGACACGTCCTCCTGCCGCTTGCCGCCCAGCCGGACCTCCACCCGCACGATGTCCCCCGGCATCAGGTAGCCGGAGGACGGATCGAGCTTCTGCTGCAGGTCGATCACGTCGTCGTCGGTGTCGGACGGCCGCTGCTCGCCGAGGACCGCGAGTCTTCCGCTGTACCGCAGGGCCTGCACCACCACGACCAGGTCCTCCGGCGCGAGCCGGCGCAGGATGCGCACCGCCTCACGGGCCTCCGCATCGGTGATCGCCCAGTCGAGCGGCCCGCGGGAGAGCAGGTCGTCGATCCGGCGCAGTGCGGCCTGCTGCGCCTGCGGCCCGGTGGCGACCGGAACGGCGGCGGGGCGGCCGACGGGTACCCGGACCTGACGCGGCGGGCCCTGGTAGGACATCAGGCGGTAGCCGTCGGAGGGGAGATCGAGGGCGGGCTCGTAGCGCTCCGCCGGGGTGCCGGAGGTGCCGGGGTGCCCGGCCGGGTCGTGTCGGTCGAGCGCCCGCTCGGCCGGCCCCCGCTCGGCCAGCGCCCGCTCGGCCTGCGCGACCCGGCGGGCCACCAACCGGGCGACGGCCGCCTCCAGCCGCTCCAGGTCGGCCGCCGTCGGGGTGCCGACCAGCCGCAGCCGGATCGGCACCCGCACCTCGACCTCCGTCATCGCTCCCTCACCCTCCCCCCTGCCGCCGCAGCGCCACGTCCAGCTCGTCGAACACGTACTGCGCCACCGCGTCGAGCTGAGCGCCCGTCAGCTCGCCGACCACCTCGACCTCCACCGGGAAGTTCCACACCACCCGCCGGTCCGGGCCCGGGCCGGCCCCGGGCGACAGCACCGCCTCGCTGCCGGGCGCCGGCACGATGTACTCGCCCTCGTGCACCAGGGCGATCCCGGTCCGCTCGACCCGGCCGCCCGCCTCGAAGGCCGGCAGCACCAGCAGGCCCTCGCCGTCCCCGGGTCCGCCGCCGCCCTCGTCGGGCACACTCACGACTCGACGCCGGGCGAGAGGGACATACAGGTGAAGCTGGCGCTCGGCGCGCCGTCGATCACCACATTGCTCGGGTTGGCGGAAGTGATCACGCAGCGGCTGAACTTGAGTGCCTTGAAAGCCCAGTCGGTGCCCTTCTTCTCCGCCACCGTGATCTCGAACTCCTTGCCCTTCACCGCGAGTTCGGTCAGATCGGCGACGGCGGTGCCGATCGCCTGCACGGTCATCGTGAAGGTGAAGGTCTGCGGCTGGCGCACATAGCCCAGGTTGTCCGCCTCGATCGAGTGGATCACCGTGTGCGGCACGTTGAAGGTCGGCGTGAACTGCGAGATCGGCGCGACCACCGAGTTGCCGAGGCGGATCTCCAGCCGGGTGTTCCAGTCGGGCATGCCCGCTCCTAGGTGAAGTTGAGGGTCAGCGCGATGCGGTGGACCGCACCGGCGTAGTCGACCGACACCAGGACCTCGGCCACCCGGTCGTTCTGGGCGTCCTGAATGACCTTCAGCTGCGCCGGGGTGAGCGCCGCCGGGTCGGCGTCGAGCAGGTCGAGCACCGGGACGTCGATCGCGTAGCCCTCGATCACCTCGCCGCGCACCAGCGGATCGAGGACCGCCTCCAGTTGCACCACCAGCGCGCGCAGGCCGGAGCGGCTGATCCGCAGACTGCCGATCGCCCTGATCAGCCGGGCCTTGAGCTTGAAGGTGACGTCGTCCACGGTGCGCTGGACGTCGATGAACTTCATCTTGGCCGGGTTCCCGGTGTACCCCTCGCCGAGGTACACCCCGCCGCCCGGGATCAGCGCCGGGTGGTCCAGCCAGTTGACCCCGTTGCCCTTGGGCGGGTTGCCGAACTGCTCGGACTGGTTGAGCTTGTCGATGTCGGCGACCGCGAACGGCGCGCTGGTGATGGCGACCTGCTTGAGCAGCATCGAGACGTGCGGCGGATGGCCGGCCACGGTGCCGGTGACCGCCGCCGCGGCGTCCTCGTCGCTGCGGTGGGCGATGTAGATCATCCGGTCGCTGGCCAGCGCGCCCGTCACCACCGCCGGATCGGCGGAGTCCTTGGCCAGCATCGCCACGCCCATCCGCTCCCGGCCCTCGCCGCCGCGCTCGGAGACGTCGGTGACGTGGGCGGCGAGCCGGCCGACCGCCCCGGTGGCGGCGCCGGAGGCGGTGGTCAGCGGGGTCTTGGCCAGCACCACGAACTGGACGTCCAGCGCCTCGATCGCGGTCAGCGCCGCGCTCGGGTCGGAGACCGCCCCCGTCGCGCCACCGTTCGCCTTCACCGCGAACACCTGGGCCGGCCCCGGGCTCTGCCCGAACAGCGCGACCAGCGCGGCGGTCAGCGAGGAGTTGGGCACCTGCCTGGTGGCGTCCGCCGGGTCCGGCACCGTCGCCGGGCCGAACAGCACGGCGGCCGCGGCCGGACTGGTCACCGGCACCACCTTGTTGTCGGTGCCGGTGGCGGCCGTCCCGATGACGGCGACGTTCCCGGTGGCGCGCACCACCGGGGAGAACATCTCCACGTTCGATCTGACGTTGATGTACCGGACGGCCATCGTCTTCCCTTCGCCTGTCACCCGTTCGCCGGGGGGTGCGGTCAGTGGAACTTGTCCTGGAGCTTGCGGCGCAGCGCTTCCTGCTCGGCGGGCGTCATCACCGGAGCGTCCGGCGCGGGGGCCGGGACGGGAGCCGGCACGGGGGCACTCGGGGTGGTGGCCTCGTGCTCGGCCACGTCGGCGGGTTCGGGCTCGGGCTCGGACGGGTGCACGGTGGTCTCCTCGACTGACGCGGGGACAACGGCGGTTCGGGCTTGCGGGCGACGGGCCGGCACGGCGGCCCGCTACGGCTACGGCTACGGCTACGGCTACGGCGGAAGGACGATCGCGAGAACGTCCTGTGCGGCGAAGAAGGCCGACAGCTCGGTCTCGGTGATGCCGCTCACGGCCAACGCCGCGGCCGGGAAGACCAGGACCGGCGCCAGCCGGCCACGGGACTCCAGGCCGGCCGGATCGGGGCGGGCCGGCAGCCCCCGCTCGGCCAGGTCGCGCACCAGCTGCGCGGCGCGCAGCGAGGCGGTGAGGTCCACCGACTCCCGTACCAGCACGGCCAGTTCGAGCGGCACCCGGCGCCGGTTGGCCGGGGCCGCCGGATCGAAGGGCGGTGGCGCGGCGAGCCGGATCTCGCCGAGCAGGTGGCGGTAGGCGCGCCGCAGCTCGTCCACGGTCCCGATCCGGTGCCGGGCCAGGTAGCCGTCCAGGTCGAAGTAGCGGAACTTCGCCTGGAACTCGGCCAGGGTCTGGTACTCGCCGATGTCGTTCAGCGTCACCGACTCGACCGCGCCGGGGTCGAGTTCGAGCACCAGGGTGGCGGTCAGCCGCAGCATCAGGTCCGCCCACTCGGGCGGCGCGGCGGCGTCCCGGCCCTCGTACAGCACCTCGGTTCGCTCGTGCGCGGGCGCGGTACGGATCCAGCTGCCGGACAGCTGCCGCACGCGGAACAGCGGACGCTGCAACTCCGCCGCCGCGACCTCCAGCCGCGCCACCTCGTGCACGGTGGCGGCCGGCAACCCGTAGAGCGTGCCCACCAGTTGGCGCACCCGGGCCAGACCCGTGGCGTCGGCGGGCAGCAGGAGACCCGGCAGCGCACCGGGAGCGCCCAGCCGCAGCATCAGCCCGTCGGTGAAGCCGCTCACCACCCACCGCCCCGGTCCACCATGCAGTGCGCCCTCCGCCCGCCCCGCGCCACGGCGAAGCCGCCGACGCACCGTACGCCGACCGTTCGTGGACGCTACGCCGCACACCGTCACCGCGGCGTCACCACCGCATCACCGCCCCGGCCGATGCCGCCCACCCGAGCCGGGGGCGTTGTCACCCGCCGGAGGAATCCTGTCCAGCGGGTGGCCTGCCCGCGGCGCGCGCATCCAGCCGTCGGGGCGGAGGCCGAGCGCGTACTTGGAGTCGACCCGGCAACGCACGGCGGCCGCGGCGCTCCCCGCTCCCCGGTCTGCTCGCCCGGCCCGTACGACGGAGGGGGCGGCGAAGGGGTTGCGCGGACATGATTTTACCAGTTGCTAAGATTGGCAACTGCCAGGGGCTCCCCCGGGACACCCGACCGAGCCGCCCCACGACGAAAGACGCTGATCCCGCATGAGTGAGAACCTGCCCGCCTGCCCGAAGTGCTCCGGCGAGTACACCTACGAGATGGACGCCCTGATGGTCTGCCCCGAGTGCGGCCACGAGTGGGCCGTCGCCGAGGGCGGTGCGGAGGAGGGCGGCGCACGGGTCGTCAAGGACGCGGTCGGCAACGTGCTCAACGACGGCGACACCGTCACGGTGGTCAAGGCCCTCAAGGTCAAGGGCAGCCCCTCCGGCATCAAGGCGGGCACCAAGGTCCGCAACATCCGCCTGGTCGACGGCGTGGACGGCCACGACATCGACTGCAAGGTCGACGGCTTCGGCGCGATGCAGCTCAAGTCCAGCGTGGTGAAGAAGGTCTGACCCGCCGGCCGCGCGGGAGCCCCGCCGCCCCGCCGCTGACGGACGCTCAGGACGGCGGCAGGGGCGGCGGATTGTCGCGGAGGAGGTCGTGGCCGACCTCGGTGAGGGTGTGGCGCACCTGCTTGCCCTCGCGGTGGGTGGCGATCAGACCGGCCGTGCGCAGGGCGGCGACGTGGGCGGAGGCGGAGGGCGGGGTGACGCCGAGCCGCTGGGCGAGTTCGGTGGTGGAGCAGTCGCTGCCGGCCACGGCGCGCAGGACCCGGGCCCGGGCGGCGCCGAGCACCGCCACGAGGCCGTCGTCGGCCGGCTTCCGGGCCGCGGGTTCCGCCGTCGGGGCCGCGATCGGGTGCAGCAGCAGGCTCTGCCGGTCCGGCCCGGGCAGCAGGCTGATGGCGTACTGGATGAAGTAGTTGGGCCGCAGCTCCAGCCCCCGGCCGCCGAGCTCGAAGGAGCCCTCCAGGTCGCCGAGGGTGCACTCCAGCACCCCTTCGTCGCGCCAGACGGCCTTCGGGTGGAGCGAGTTGAGCATTTCGCCGACCCCGGAGCGGGCGGCGGTACGGGCCCGGGCGGCGATGTCGGCCTCCAGGGCGCGGCGGATGTCGGGCCAGTCCGGGGCGAGGCAGGACCGGAACAGCGCCCAGGCGCCGTCGCTGACCTCGCGCAGGCCCCGGCTGCCGTCATCGCGCAACCGGGCCAGGGCGGGCGGGACTTCGCGGCCCTCCCCGAACATCGCGACGCCCTCCTCCACCGCCTGCTGCGAGACGGAGAGCATCGCGTCGAGCTCGTCGGTCAGCTGCCGGCGGACGGCGTCGAGGTCCGCCACCATGAAGTCGGGGACGCCGATCGGGCTCGCGTTGACCACCTCCAGGTAGCGCGCCGCCCGGTGCGGCACGTGGCGGCGGGCGTCCCGCCACCAACGGTCGCTGCGCGACCCGGTCTCCTGGTGCACTCCCACCCTGGCCGATCCGGCCAGCAGGTGGTCGAGCGGGGATATGACGAACCTGGTCCTGGCGAGGTCCGCGACCCCGAACCTCAGCGCGATCACGAAATCTCCCCCTCGCCCCCACAGCCGCCCTGAGCTGCCGCGTTGTCAACTATTAGGCCCAGAGGCTAATGCATGGCCGTCGGTCCGTCCGCGTTGGCAGGCTCTCTCCCGTCGGCGCGACCGAGGCCCGCTCCGTCCCCCACCACGAGGGGAGTGGGGGACGGAGCAGCATCCTCGACCGGGCGTCCGTCGAACCGGACGCCCGGTATCGCCCGACATCGCCCGGTGCCGCCCGGCAGTCGTCGGGGCCCGGGCGGGCGCGGCGCACCCGATGGACAGATTGAACCTGTTCAAATAGGCTGCCCGCGGCGTCGACGAGATCAGGAGGGCGTCCCGTGCGCGAGTACCTGACCGCCGCGACCTGCGCGCTGCTCGGCCTGGAGGCGATGGCCGTGACCTTCACGGCCCTCCTCTCCATGGTCATGTACGCCGTGGGCCTCACCGACGTCGGGGAGCCCTGGGGCCTCACCACCGGAGTGCCCGTGGTCGCGGTGATCCTGGCGGTCCTGGTGCTCGTGCTCCTCGGCCTGACGCACGTGGTCCGCACGCTCAACCACCGGACCAGGCGGCGGTCCTGGAGCCTGTCGGCACTGGCCGTACTCCACGCCGCCTACGGCACCACCCTGCTGCTGGAGGGCCGGCCCCAGTACGCGGCGGCGCTCCTGGCGTTCTCCGCCCTGCAGACGGTGGCCGCCGCCCCGGCACCGCGCGGGTTAGTCGAGTACCGGCTCGCCTGACCGCACCGCCGGACGTCAGTGGCATCCCGTGGCCGCTCTCCTTCCGCTCAGCCCGCCGGCACGCCGAGGCGTACCCAACTGATCTTCCCCGGAATGCCGTTCGCGTCGTCGTTCACGTACCCCAGCGAGCGCTGGAAGGCGGCGTAGGACTCCCGGTCCGCCGGGCCCCACTCGGGGCCGGGGCCCACCTGGTAGCGCGAGCAGCCCACGTCGACGAGGCGCCGGCCCATCCGCGTGATGATGTCGGAGCGCTGACCGATGTGGAAGAAGTCCGCGCCGGGGAAGGGCTCCAGGGCGCCCCCGGGGCCGGTCGGCGGGCCGGCCTGGTGGCCCGCTCCCTGCCAGGCCGGGTCGGCCGAGACGATGCCCTCGGCGTACTTCGGGTAGCCGTAGGCGTAGACGCCCTCCACCTCGTTCCCGAACCGGGACCGGGTCTTGGCGTAGCAGCCGTCACCCTCGGAGGAACCGTTGTCGTTGGTGTTGAATTCGACGGTGCTGATCGAACCGGCGTCGTAGCCGACCACGAAACCGGTGTGCGATCCCCCTCTCGGATACTTGGGGGAGGAGACGAAGAACTGCGCACCGACGGCCGGGTAATCGGACGACCGGTGCCATTCCCGGAAAATGCTCAACGATTCGTAGCAGGACTCCGACTTCGGGATCAGTGCGTCCAGGCCTTCCAGCTTGAAGCACACCCAGCAGCCGATGTCGCACCACGCGACGCGCTTCGTTTCGCCGAAGACCTCGGCGAAGTTCACTCCGTATATGTCCCGGATGTCGTTGTTCCACTGGCCGTCCGAGAATCCCTCGTGGGCACCGACGAACGACTGGAACCTCCGGGTGACCTGCTCCACCTGGCTCATGACAGGACCTCACTCGTGTCAGGACGTCGGTGTGTCAGTACGGATGGGGCGGGCGGTCGGGATCCGCCTGCTGGACCTTGGCGGCGAGGTTCCGCCCGTCGCGGGAGACGCCGTAGGTGTCCATGACGTAGTTCATCGAGGCGGCGATGTTCGCCACCCCGTCGTAGATGTGGTTCGAGGTGCCCCGCTCGTGGTGGCGGGCGAAGGTCGGCGGAATGCACTGCGCCACACCGCGCGAGCAGTACAGCGGGTAGCCGTCCGACTGGATGGGGCCGTGCGCGTTCACGTCCTTGCCGTTGACCGCGTTGAAGTAGTAGCTGGACTCGCGGACCGCGAGCGTCATGTACCCCGGCAGCCACCAGGTGACGGGGAGGCCCATGAGCTGGCAGACCTGCTGGATCGCGAGGCCGGTACTGCCGTCCGTCACCTGGTCGAAGACCACGTCCGCCATCCGGATGCCCTTGGCCGGCGGGCCGGCCTCGCCCTCGACCACCGAGAACAGCCCGCTCTCCTGGCCGAGCCGGGTGAGGGAGGCGGAACCGGGGACGCCGTCGGCATCGGCTCCGTCGAAACCGAAGGAGCGCTGCAGGCGGCTGTAGGCGTTGAGGGTCAGGGTGCCGAACGAGCCGTCCATGTAGTCCCGGTCGAGCAGACCCCTGGCGACCAGGGCCTCCTCGACCGGCCGCACGTCGTCCGGAAACAGCCCGACGCCCTGCGGGGCAGGTGGATCGGCCATTGCCGCTCTGACCACGTGGGAGAGATTCACCTGTGTCATGTCATCACCTTCCGGGAAAAACCCCTTTTCCACGCTAGAACCAATTGACTTTCCCGACACATCAGCCGACCGCACAGGAGCGGAAACGCAAGAATTGACCGCACCCGATGCAGGGAAATCCACTCGGGTCGACGCCACAAAAATGCCGGAGGCCGCGCATGTTTCCGACGGTGGCACCCGGGCGGCACCGGCCGCCCTATGACCTGATAGGTACCGCACGGGCGGGCGGTCCGGTTTGCTTGGCCGGACGCCGGGGCCGGGGCCCGCGGGGCGGGCTCAACGGAGGCGGCCCCGGCGTCCGGCGCCGTCCCCACCCCTGCCCCTGCCCCTGCCGTTGCCCCTGCCGTTGCCGTTGCCGTTGCCGTTGCCGTTGCGACGGCGCGATCCCCGGCCGCCGGTCCCCCAGCCGCGCGGTCGGCCCGCCCGCCGCCGGGGAGCTCCCACTCCCCGGGGGCGGGCCCTGCGGGCCCGACACGGGCCCCCGCCGTTCGGCGGGCCCCACCCCCGCTGAACGGCGGCACATGGAGGGCCCGGCCGGCCAGGCCGCCAGGAGCGGCGGGAGTCGGCCGCATCCGAACCATCCGTCGGCCCGAAGTCGCCTTTCTGACGGTGGACCGCCAGTGGTACCGTCGCGCGTCCCGAGCCGGGAGCAGCCGGCGTCCAGGTGCTCTGACCTGGCCTTTCGGGAGCAATCGGCGGAATTGGGGAGGGGCTGTGGCGAGCGTGCTCGTACACGTGCCGGAGCAGCGGGGGCGGTCGCCCTTGACGGTGGAACTGACGCCGGGCCAGACGGCCCGGTTCGGCCGCGGCGCACCGGGCTGCCCGGTGGACATCGAGCTGGACGACCCGGCGGTGCCCCGGCTCGCCGGGGAGCTGCGGGCCACCGAGGACTACTGGCAGTTGAGCAACCTGAGCACCGGCCGGAGCTACCTCGTGGAGAACCCCGAGGGTGCCGGTGAGTACTTCCGGGTGGCACCGCGGCGGCTGCGGGCGCCGGTGCCGTTCGAGTTCGCCCGGGTGGTCCTGCCCACCCGCACCGGGCCGTTGGCGTTCCAGGTCTTCGCACCGGCCCACGCCTACCTGGAGGGCGGAGCGGACGCCGTGCTGGACGGGGCGGCGACCCTGACGCCCTTCTCCCTGGACGAGTCGGCGGTGTACTTCCTGGTCCTGGTCGCGCTCTGCGAGGCCCGGCTGCGGGACGAGTCGACGGCCGCGATCCCGACCGCCCGGCAGGTCGCGGAGCGACTGCACGGCCATCCGTCGGCCGGGCAGCTCAGCGAACAGGCCGTCAGCTTCCACCTCGACTACCTCGCCCGGCACAAGCTGCGGATCAAGCAGCCGGGCGACTCCGGACGGCGGCTGGACTGGCGCCGCGAGGGCCTGGTGAACGCGGCGCTGCGGTTCGGCCTGGTCCACGAGGCACACCTCCCGCTGCTGACGGCGGGACCGGGCCAGGCCTGCACGGACCCGACCGTCACGAGCCCGGCCGTCACGGGCCCGGCCGTCACGGGCCCGGCCGTCACGGGCCCCACCGGACCCGGCCCGGCCGGCACGGACCGGAGCACGGCATGAGCGCGCGCGGACGGCGGACCGAGGAGACCGTCCCGGCCGGGTACCGGATCGGCGACTGGGAGGTCACCGAGCAGATCGGGGCCGGGAGTTGGGCGACCGTGCACGCCGCCCGCTGGTGCGGTGCGGCGGACGCCGGGATGCCGGCCGAGGCCGCGGTGAAGGTCTTCTCCATCCAGGGGCTGGCGCCCCGTCAGGCCCGGCAGCTGTCGGAGACGGCCGTCCGGGAGGTGGAGTTCGGCCGGGAGGCGGCCCACCCGGGGCTGGTCCGGCTGATCGACACCGTCGTGGTCTCCGACCCGGACCACCCGGTGCTGGACGGGGCCGTGGTCCTGGTGATGGAGCGGGCCAGGACCAGCCTGCTGGAGGAGCTGACCGCGCACGCCGCGCAGGCCGCCCGCTCCGGGGACGACGGCCCGGAGGAGGCCACGGCGCTCCCCGAGGCCGGCCGGATCCTGACCGAGATCTGCGAGGCGCTGGCGCACCTGCACCGGTCCGGCTGGGTGCACGGTGACCTCAAACCCGCCAACATCCTGCTGGCGCGGGACGGTTCGGTCCGCCTCGCCGACTTCGGCCTGGCCGCCCGGATCGAGGGCACCCACGGCTACGCCCCGCCGGTCGGCTCGCCCGACTACCTGCCGCCGGAGCGGTGGACGGAGCCGCTCGGCGAACGCGGGGTCACGGTCCGGACCAGTCTGGACGTCTGGGCCTTCGGGGTGACGGCCCATCAGCTGCTCACCGGCGGTGCGCTGCCCTTCCCCGGCGCCACGCCGGCCGCCCGGCAGACCGCGCTGCACGAGTACGCGGCCGGGCAGGCCCCGCTCCGGCTCGACCGGCGGGTCCCGGAACGCTGGCTCGGCGTGCTCGCCGACTGCCTGGTCGCGGACCCGGCCCAGCGCAGCTGGCACAGTGCCGAAGCCCTGCTCCCCCGGGTCCGGGCCGCCGCCCGCTCCGGACGAGGCGGGGCCGGACGATGGCGGCGGAGGCTGCCGGTGATCGGGCTGGCCGCCGCCGCGGCGGCCGCGTTGGCGGTGGTGCTGATCGCGCCGTGGGAGCAGCCGGAGAAGCCCGCCACGGTCGCCAGCGCGCCCGTCACGGTCTTCAACATCGAGACGGCCTGCCAGCAGCAGAGCGAGCGGCTCCGGTCCTGCAGCCTGGGGCTGGCCCGCGACCCGCTCCGCAAGTACGACGCCGCCAACGTGGTGCTGGAGCACCGGGTCTGGCACCAGGACATCCTGACCGCCGACTGCGTGGTCTACCACGGCGACCGGGTCGCGGACGAGACCGGTGTCGGCAACGACCGCTGGTTCCGGGTCCTCCTGCCGCAGATCCCGAGCGGCCACGCCTGGCTGCCCGCCGTCCGCACCCACGACGACCCGAAGCTCGCCGAGTGCCCGTCCCACCTGGTGCCCTGACGAGCTGACGGCCGGTCAGCCGCTCAGCCGCACGCGCGGCCCTGCCCCCGGACGAGGGGGCAGGGCCGGCGTCAGTCCTCCGACCCCAGGATGCGGTCGAGCGTCCGGCGCCCCAGCCCGCTCATCGTCGGGTTGCTCTCGACGTAGTACCAGACGAGGCCCATGGCCTGCTGGAACGCCCAGGCCTTGCCGCGCTCCCACTCGAGGTCGTCGCAGCCCAGCCTGTCCCGGAGCACCTTCCTCGGCCCCTGCCGCAGCAGGTGCCAGGCGCTGACCAGGTCCAGCGAGGGGTCGGCCGGGGCGAAGCCGCCGGTGTCGAGCACACCGGCGAGGCGGCCGCCCTCGACCAGGACGTTGCCGGGGATCAGGTCACCGTGGCTCATCACGTCGGCACCCTCGCGCGGCAGCTCCCGCAGACCGCTCCACACCCGGCGCAGCCGGGGCACGTCGAGCAGTCCCTCGCTCTCCGCGAAGCACAGGTCCATCCAGTCCTCGTGGCGGGTCAACGCCCCGCCACGGCCCGCACCGTTGAACGTCCGCCCCCGGGTGTCCGCCCGCCGGAGGGCCGCGAGGAAGGTCGCCAGGTCCTCGGCGAAGCCGTCCGACCCACCGGGGTCGGCGTCCCATCCGACCGTTCCGGTCAGCCAGGTCTGGACCGACCAGGGCATCGGATAGCCGGCCCCCGGCTCCCCCAGGGCCACGGGTTCCGGCACGGGGAACGGGGACACCCGCGCCAGTTCGGCGCCCGCCCCGGCTTCCCGTTGCAGGACCACCAGCGCCTCGGCGGCCTCGGCCCGGCGCAGCGGGAAGCGCGCCGCGAGGTCGTCCCCGATGCGGAAGATGGCGTTGTCCGTCCCCGTCGTCCGCAGCAGTCTGACCTCCTTGCCGCTCCAGTGGGGGAACTGATCCCGGATCAAGATGGCGACCGTCTCGGCGGTCACGTCCACTTGATCTTCGTGCATGGTCACCTCTCGCACACTCGTCCACCACCCCGGTCCCGGGACGGTACGGGCAGAAGCAGAGCAGATCACCGGGGCTCGGAGCCACCGATTAATGATCAGCCGCCGTCGGCCGGAGGAGCCGGGCCGCCTCCTGGGCGGTGCGGGCGAAGGAGCGCAGCAGCGGGGTGTTGTGGGAGGTGAGCCAGGCCGGTACCCACTCGATCGGCGGGGCGTCCGCGAAGGGCACGCAGGCGACGTCGGGCCGGGTGTAGAACCGGGTGACCTGTTCCCCGACGATGCAGGCTCCCGCCCCGGCACCGATGAGCTGCAGGGCCTCCTGGAAGGTCTCGAACCGGGGGCCCTCGGGAATGGGCAGGCCACCGGGGGTGCGCCCGGGGCGGCGGTCGGCCGGCCAGGCGCCGGGCACGGCCCCGGCGATCCGCAGCAGCGGGATCCGGGCCAGGTCCTCCATGGTCACCCGGTCCTGCCGGGCGAGCGGGTGCCCGGCGGGCACGGCGAGCATGCGGGGTTCGGATATCAGCACCGGGCCGGTGACCAGGTCCGGTTCGGTGAGCGGAAGGCTGAGCAGCAGGACGTCCACGTCCCCGCCGCGCAGCCGGCCGAGCGCCTCGGTGATCTGCGCCTCACGGACCCGGACCCGGCAGGCGGGCCGCTGCCGGGGGAACAGCTCGGCGGCCCGGTGCGCCACCTGCCCGGCCGCCGCGCCGACGTAACCGATCGTCAGCTGTTCCCCCGCCTGCCGGACGGCGGCCGTCGCCCGGTCGAGACCGGCCTGGATCTGCTCGTAGCCGGGCCGCAGGTCCTCGTGCAGGGTGTGCCCGAGCTCGGTCAGGCGCACCACCCGGTTGGTCCGTTCGAACAGCGGGGCGCCGATCCGCCGTTCCAGGGCCTTGACGGTCTGACTGATCCGGCCGGTCGTCACGTTGAGGCGTGCCGCGGTACGGCCGAAGTGGAGTTCCTCGGCGAGGGTGAGGAACGCCTCCAGTTCCAGGCGCTCGATCATGTCTGCTGGTCCACCCTGCTCGTGACGCGTCGTCGGCTGCTGTCGGAGGGACCAGTATCATCCCTGGCCGGCGGCCCGCAGGCGGCAGCTGACGGCGGTGAGCCAGAGCAGGCCCAGCGCGGCCGCCGCGGTGAAGGCCGCGACGGTGGCGGCGGAGGCCGCGAACCCGACGAGGACCGGCACCGGGACGAGGCGGGTGGCCGTCGCCCAGCCGCGCTCGCCCCTGGCCGCGAACGAGCGGGCCAGCACCGGGAACGCGGCGCAGAGCGCGAGGTAGCCGATCATGCCGGCGGCCATGTGGACGGCGCCGTGCCCGCTGAGCGTGACGGGGCCGGTGAGCGGGGTGCCGGGCGGGAAGCCGGCGCCGGGGTCGGCGGTGAACAGGCCGGCGATCAGGAAGGAGAGGCCGAACACGCCGATCAGCCGGGGTCCCCAGGTGCCGCCGGGCCCACCGCGCAGGGTGTGCCGCAACCCGGCGGCGCCCGCGAGGGTGAGCAGCCCGGCGAGCAGGAAGAAGCCCACCTGGATCCAGCCGAGGGGGCCGAGGCTGAGCTGGCTGAGGGCGTTGCGGGTGAAGTCGAAGCCGTCGCGGGTGAGGCCCTGGACGAGGCCGGCGCCGAGGAAGACCGGTCCGGCGGCGATCGTGCCGGTGAGCAGGAGCGGCGCCGGAGCGCGACCGGGTCTGGTGGGGGCGGTGGCGGGCGGAGTGGTGAGGGTCTGGGTCACGGTGGGGTTCCTGTTTTCTGTCGGTGGGTCAGGTCGGGTGAGGTGATGGCGGGTCGGACCGATAGGCCCGGGCCGCGGCGGAGGGTCAGGCGAAGAAGGCGAGCAGTGCCGGGGCCAGGACGTCGGCGGCCACCTCGTGGGTCTGGCCCTCCAGGGTGGTGCGCCGAGCGTCGGGGAGGGCGGCCGCGACGGCGCGGGCCGGTGCGCGCAGCAGCTCGGGGCTGGCGCCGCCGTCGACGACCAGGACCGGCGTGGTGATCCCGGCGAGGAGGTCGGCCGGCACCACCGCCCCCGCGCCCAGGGCCTCGGCGTCGTGGGCCAGGGTCGGTGCGACGGCCTCGAACAGCGGCCACACCGGGGCCTGGCGCATCCCGTCGGCCATCTCCGGCGGCATCCCGGCGAAGGTCATGAACCGCACGACGGCGTCCCCCCGGCGTCCTTCGGCCAGGGCGGTGCCCAGGTCGCTCGCGTACCGGTCGAACCGCTCGCTCTGCGCGTCGTCGGTGCTGAACGGCGGCTCGTGGACGGCGAGTCGGGTGATGCCGATGTCGTGGGCGGCGGCCCGGAGCGCCAGTGCCGCGCCGGAGGAGAAGGCGACGACGTGTGCGGAGCCCCCGGCGGCGGCGATCACCGCGGCGAGGTCCTCGATCTCGCGCTCGACGGCGAACGGCGCGGTGTCGCCGCTCCCGCCCCGGCCGCGGCGGTCGTAGGTGTGAACGGTGTGGTGGCCGGCGAGCTGCTCCGCGACGGCGGCGCCCGGCCCGAAGGCACGGTGGCACAGCGCACCGTCGACGAGCACGACCGCCGGGCCGGTGCCGGTGGCGGAGCAGGCGACGAGGGTGCCGTCGGCGGAGGTGACGGTGGTGGTCATGAAAGGGATCTCCTCGGGTGATCGGTGCTGAGGCCGGTCAACAGGTGGTGGAGGACGTCGGGGTGTTCCAGGTGGAGGTCGTGGCCGGCACCGGGGATGCTCACGGCCGTGGTGGCGGGGCGGCGCCGGAGCATGCCCGCGACCTCGGCCGGCGGGAGGATGCCGTGCTGGCCGACGACCAGCAGGGTGGGGCAGTCGACCGCGGCCCACTCGTCCCAGAACGGGCGGCGGGCGCTCTCGGCGAGCGAGGCGACCATCACGTCCCGGTCGAAGCGCGGCCACCAGCCGCCGTCCCGCGGCTCCAGCCCGTCCGCCCACACGGCGCCGACCGCCCCACCGCCGAAGAAGCGGGCCGCCGCCTCGTACGAGGCGAAGGGCAGCGGCCAGGAGTCGAGCACCGCGGCGATCTCGTGCTGCACGTCGGGGGCGGCCGCGGGCCCGGCCTCGACGAGGACCAGGCCGCCGAACAGCCCGGGGTGCGCGGCGGCGGCGAGCATCGCGGTGTGGCCGCCGAGCGACTGACCGACCAACAGCGGCCGCCGCAGGCCGAGTTGGTCGACGACCGCCACCACGTCGGCGACGTACGCGGCACGCGAGACCTCGGCGGGGCGGCGGCTGGAGCGGCCGTGGCCGCGCTGGTCGAAGGCGACCACCCGGCGCTCGCGGCCCAGGGCGGCGGCCACCCGGTCCCACTCCCCCGCGTGGCCGGCCAGGCCGTGCAGCAGCAGGACGTCCCGGCCGGGCGGCCCGGGCCGGTCCCGGCAGTACAGCCGCACTCCGCCGCGCAGGACGGTGCGGGGCGTCCACGGAGCGGCCCGGCCCCCGGTCGGGTCCGCGGGCACGTCCGCGACCCGGCCCGTCAACTGCCGTCCGCCGCAAGGGACTCGTCGCGGACGGGCCGGTGGCGCAGCAGGACCACCCGGCCGTCCAGGACGCGGGACTCGACGAGCTCCAGGCCGAACCGCTTCAGCGGGCCGGGGAAGACCGGCCGGCCGCCGCCGAGGACGACGGGGTGGACGAGGATCTGGTAGTCGTCGATCAGCCCGTGCTCGGTGAGGTGGGCGGCCAGCGTGGACCCGCCGAACAGCAGCAGGTGCGCGCCGCCCGCCTTGAGCGCGGTCAGCTCCTCGACGACGTCGGCGCCGATCACCCGCGCGTTCCAGCCGGCCTCCCCGAGCGTCGTCGAGACGACCACCTTGCGCGCCTCGCGCCACACCGGGGCGAAGGCCAGGTCGTGCTCGTCGGTGGAGTGCTCCTCGGCCTCCGGCCAGTAACCGGCCATCAGCTCCCAGACCACGCGGCCGTAGAGGAAGACGTCGGCGGCCCCGGTGAGCTCGCGCGAGTGGGCGGACAGCTCCGGCCCCATCACCGGCCAGTCGAACTCGCCGCCGGGCCCTTCGATGAAACCGTCCAACGACTGGTGGACGAAGTACGTGATCGTCCCGGTGCTCGTGTCCATGGACCTCTCCTGGGTCGTGGGTACGGCGGCTCTCCGGCCCCGTCCCGGGGGCCGGGCCGCCGGGGAAAACGATCTCGTGGCGACGAGAAGCCGATCAACGTACGATCCGGTCATCAGTGTTTAGGGAAACTCAACGACGAGGGCGTGCGTGCTGGAACGGCAGGAGATCGAGGTCTTCCTGACACTCGCTCAGGAACTGCACTTCGGCCGCACCGCCGAACGGCTGCGCTGCACGCCCGGCCGGGTCAGCCAGCTGGTCAAGGGCCTCGAACGGCGCGTCGGCTCGCCGCTGTTCGCCCGCACCAGCCGCCGCGTGACGCTCACCCCGCTCGGGGAGCAGTTCCACGCCGACCTGCGGCCCGCCCACGAACAGGTCCAGCGGGCCTACCGGCGCGCCGTCGCGGCCGGCCGCGGCATCACCGGCACGCTCCGGGTCGGCTACTCCACGCCCTGGGCGGCGGACGCGGCGCTGCGGGCGGGCACGGTCTTCTCCGGGCGGCACCCGGAGTGCGCCGTCGAGGTCCGGGAGATCCAGTTCGCCGACCCGTACGGGCCGCTGCGCTCGGGCGAGGTCGACCTGCAGATCGGCGAGTTCCCGGTCGCCGAGCCGGACCTGACGGCGGGTCCGGTGCTGTTCTCGGAGCCGCGGGCGCTGCTGGTCCCCGCCGGGCACCCGCTGGCCCGCCGCACCGGCGTCTCCCTGGAGGACCTCGCGCTCGCCCCGCTGATCACCTTCGCCGCCGACTTCCCCGCCTTCTGGCAGGAGCACCACCTGCCCACCCGCACCCCCGGCGGACTGCCCGTCCCGCGCGGCCCGGTCGTCCGCTACTGGCCCGAGGTCCTCACCCGGGTCGCCGCCGGCCAGGGCGTCGCCCCCGTGGCCGCCCGCGCCGAGCACTTCCACGCCCGCCCCGGCATCGTCTTCGTCCCCTTCGAGGACGCACCCCCCATCGACTACGGCATCCTCTGGGCCACCGACCGGGCGACCACCGCCGTCCACGCCTTCACCGCCCTCCTGGAGGAGACCGTCGCGGCCGACCGGGCGGCGGAGGCCACCGCTGGACGGAAACCGGTTCGCAGGCCCGCTCCCTGATACCGCATCATGATCCCTCGCACTGGGGGGAACACGGACCGCTCGCCCGCGACGGGTACGGCCCCCCATTCACCGAAGGATCCCCATGCGTCTGCGCACCACCCCCCGCTCCGCCGTGCTCGTCGGGCTCGTCCTCCTCGCGACCGCCGCGTGCAGTGGTGGCGGCGGGAAGACGGACGGACCCACCGCTTCCGCCTCCTCCAAGTCACTGAAGGAGAAGACCCCGCAGCAGCTGGTCGACACCGTCCAGGCGACGTTCCGGACCGTGGAGTCGCTACGGCTGGAGGGCTCCCTGTACGAGAACGGCACCGAGATAGGCGTCGACCTGACGGTCGGCGGCGAGGGCCGCTGCACCGGCGAGATCTCGGTGGGCGGCGCCGGCTCGGTGGAGCTGATCGGCAGCGGGGAGACCCTCTGGTTCAAGCCCGACCTCCAGTACGCGGCCGCCCTGGTCGCCAACCTCCCCACCGCCGAGGCCGCCCGCTTCACCAGCCGCCTCGGCGGCACCCGCTACCTCGAACTCCCCAAGACGCACCCCCTCGTCAAGGAGCTCTCCGCCTACTGCGACCGGGCCGGTGTGAAGAACCTCCTGGAGGAGGGCTTCCTCCCCGGCGAGGAGCTGACGGCGGGCCCCGCCGGCACCGTGAACGGCCAGGAGACCGTCAGCTACCGCTACACCAGCACCGACGACAGCGGCACCACCGTCACCACCACCGTCCACGTCTCCGTCAAGGGGCTGCTCCCGGTCCAGGTCGAGGACCGGAGCAGGGGGACGTCGTCCCGGCTCACCTTCACCGGGTACGACGAGCCCGTCCGGGTCACCAGGCCCGACACGGACCGGATCGTCCCCGTGGCCGAGGTGCAGAAGACCCTCGACCTGGCGACGCCCGGCGCCTGACTGTCGGTCGGACGCGGGACGGTATCGCCCGCCTGTCCTGAACCGCTCCCGGAGGCCGGCGCACCGTCCGAGGGCCCCGGAGCGCCGGCCTGTCGCAGGCGGCGGGCAGGATGTCCCCATGACGATCTTCCCGGTCACCGTGCCCGCCTCCCTGGTCAGTTCGCTCGCCCTCGATCCGGCGGCCGACGACTGGGGGCAGGCGGTGCGGCACGCCGTCGGCACCACCGACGGCGAGACGTACGTGCTCAGCGGTCTGTGGCGGGAGGCGCCGCGCGGGTCCGGGGACGACGGGCGGGGCTGCATCCACCAGTTGATCACCCGTCACGCCCCGGACGGCGAGACCCTGGCCACCGCCGTGATCGCGCACGAGGTACCAGGTGGCGGCGCCACCTCGGCGATCCGCCGGGGCGGGAACGGCAACCTCTCCGTGCTCCCCGACGGGACGCTCGTGCTGAGCTCCAAGCCCGGCAACACCTACCTGTTCACCCCGGGCCTGGACCGGCTGCCGGCCACCTGGTCCATGGACGAGCGGCCCGGCTGGAGCGACGAGCCGCAGACCGACGACCCGTTCGCCGCCACCGTCGCCGTCACCCCGGGCGGGCGGCTGGTCTGCCTGGCCTCCGAGCACCGCGTGGAGAACTGGGGCTACGCGCGCGGCAATCTGATCGCCGTCTCCGAGCCCGGTGCCCGCCTCGCCCCGGGCCACAAGCCCGTCCTGCGGGCCGTCGCCACCCTGAAGACCGACGTCAAGCGGCAGAAGGAGCCCGACGCCGTCCCCCACGTCCGCTTCGGCGACGCCCCGGTCCTCCAGGACAACCGGCCCTCACCCTCCCTCACCGAGACCATGTCCGCACGGTTCGGCTGGGGCTTCCGGAAGGACGGCGCCTTCCTCTTCCGCCCCGTCCCGCTCGCCGAAGACCTGTACGCCGTCCCGGTGTTCGGCGGCACCTACCGCTCCGGCAGCCGCGGCCAGGCCTTCTCCTTCGCCCTGCTGGACGACCAGGGCACCCTCCGCGGCGAGCTCGGCGGCCTGGACCTGCACGCCGACAGCCCCTACAACGGCGCCAACTACCGCCTGACCGCCGACCCTTACCGCGGCCGCGCCTTCCACCTCAACCGCTACGGCCTCTACGCCTGGACCGCCGACGGCACCCTCCAGGCCCGACTCCCCACCGCCGAGGCCCCGTTCAAGGCGCTCACCAACTTCGAGCTCCTCACCGCCACCCCCACCGGCGAGCTCCTGCTCTCCCACCGCAAGCAGCACCTCCTCCTGCGGGTGACCGTGCCCGACGACCTCACCACCCTCGGCGCCGCGGTCGCCGACACCCTCGCGGGCCTCGCCCGCGCCCGCAACGCGGCGAAGAAGCGCCACGCCCCCGTCAACTGGCTCTGGACCGAGGGGAACGGCGCGGTCCACCACCTCTGACCCCGGAAACGCCGGGGCGCCGCACAGGGGTGCGGCGCCCCGGCCGTCGGTCAGTCGACGATGCTGGTGTACTGGCAGGGCTGGTTGGTGGAGTAGCAGGAGAACAGGCAGGTGTAGGTGCAGGGGTCACCCAGACCACCGGCTTCCTCTCCGGGCAGCATCTCCAGGGCCTCGACGGTGTGGTCCACGTTCTCCATGACGGTTCTCCTTCTCCTCGCTGAGGTGGGTGGTGCGGTCCTGCGCGGTCGGCGGTCAGTCGACGATGCTGGTGTACTGGCACGGCTGCCTGGTGGAGTAGCAGGAGAACAGGCAGGTGTAGGTGCAGGGGTCACCCAGACCACCGGCCTCCTCTCCGGGCAGCATCTCCAGGGCCTCGACGGTGTGGTCCACGTTCTCCATGACGGTTCTCCTTCTCCTCGGTGAGGTGGGTGGTGCGGTCCTCCGCGGCCGGACGGCCGCGGGAGCATCGGGGCACCGGTCAGGCGGTGCCGGTGAGGAACCGGGCCACGGCCACGGCGGTGGCGGCGGCCTCGGGGTCGCCGTCGTCCAGCGGGCCGTGCCCGCCGAGCGGCAGTTCGCGGTAGTGCAGGTCCCGGCCCTCGGTGCGGCCGGCGTCCAGCAGCAGCCGGCGCAGCTCGCGGGACTGGCCGACCGGGATCACCGGGTCCTGCCGCCCGTGCACCAGCAGCAGCGGGGGCGCGTCCGGTCGGGCCGGGCCGGCGAATACCCGGGCCAGGTCGCGCGGTCCGGTGGCGTCCTCGGCCTCCCGGGTGGCGTGCAACCGGTCCAGCAGCGCCCTGGTCGGCCGGGCCGCCACCCCCCGGAGCCGGGCCGCGGACAGGAACGGGGACACGGCCGCGCACCGGCTCCACAGTCCGGGCCGCAGCCCGGTGGCGAGCAGCGTCAGGTAGGCGCCGTAGCTGGTGCCGAACAGCGCGGGCGTCTCCAGACCGAGCGGCTCCCGCCGGGCGGCCAGGGTCTCGCCCAGGTGCAGCAGGTCGGCCAGGTCCGGTACGCCCCAGGCTCCGTCGAGCACGTCCCGGTGCGCCGCACCGTAGCCGGTGGAACCGCGCTGGTTGGGTGCCAGGACGGCCGCCCCCTCGGCCACCAGGCCCTGCAGGAAGGGCTGGTGACCGAGGTCCCAGTGCTCCTGCGGCCCGCCGTGGACGGCGATCACCAGCCGGGGGCTGCGCCACCAGTCGGGCCCGCCGTACACCACCGCCTCGATCGGGCCCTCCGCGCCGGGCACCCGCTCGGTGTGCGCCGTGGCGCCGTGCGGCCGCGAGCCCGTGAGGGTCCAGCCGCCGCCGGTGCCGAGCAGGGCCAGGCCGGTGGGCAGGTCCGGTGCGGAGTAGGGGAACCGGAGCCCGGCGGGGCCCCAGTGGGCGGGCCCCCGCACCACACCGGCCGGGACGGGGATTTCGGTGAGGCTGTCGTGGTCGAGGTCGTGCGACCACACCCGGGAACGGGCCCCGGCCTCGACGTTCAGGGCGATCCGGCGGCCTGCCGGATCGAAGGCCAACGGCCTTACCGTGCCCGGAAGTTCGGACCAGCGCTCGGGCAGGTGGGCGCCGCCGCCGGCCCGGCTGAGGGCGTAGCGGGGAGCACCGGCCGGCCCGGCGGTGAGCACCCGCCACCCGCCGGCCCCGGCGGCCAGCAGCAGGTGCCAGGGGCCACCGTCGGCGGGCCGGGCGAGCTGCTCGTCCTCGGCGAGCGTGCCGGTCGTCAGGTCCAGGACGCCGGGGACCACCCGGCCGTCCCGGCGCAGGCTCACCGCGAGCCGCCGGCCGGTGCCGTCGAGCCAGACCCCGCCCGTGAACTCCGTCTCCGTGCAGTGGACTTGGCTCAGCCCGCCGCCGGGGCCCGTCCCGATCCGCCACAGCCTCCGCACCGGGAGGCTCCCGGCGGCGTCGACGGTGGCCAGGAAACCCGGCACCTCCGGATCGGGGCTCACCAACAGCCGTGCCCCCCGGGCCCGGACGGTGGCGAGCGGGTGCTCCAGCACCTCGGCGCCGTCCGCCCCCAGCAGGGCCAGCCGGTGTTCGGCCAGGCCGTTCCGGAGGACGAGCACCCGGCCGTCGGGGGTCGGGACGAGCTGGGTCCGGAGCGTCTCGCCCGTGGCCGTCGGCAGCGCCCGCAGGCGGGCCGACTCCCCGTCGAAGGACCAGAGTTCGGCCCACATCCGGCCCGTCGCGTCCCCCGCCAGCCCGGCCGCGCGGCGGCCGTCGGGCGTGAAGCACAGGCTCGCCCGGCGGGTGACCGCACCCGGCCGCGCCGCGCCGTCCCCCGGGTCGACGGCCGCGGAGACGACTCCGACCCCGACCCCGGGCCCGTCCCCGGCCCCGTCCTCGCACGCGTACCCGGGCGGCACCGAGCCGGTATCGGACACCGTCGTGCTCAACGCGCCACCCCGGCAGGCTGGTTGGCGGGCAGCCAGAGCCGCGGGCCGCCGTCGCGCAGGCGCAGCAGCAGGGCGAGCGCGCCGGACAGGCCGGTGCCGTAGTCGGCGACCACGTCCATCATGCTCTCGTCGGTGGTCACCAGGCGGCCGTCGCGCAGGGTGTCGCGCACCAGCATCGCCTCGACCACCTCGCGCGCCCCGGCCCGGTGGTCCTCGTCCGGGAAGGCCTCGGCCAGGTCCAGCAGCAACTCGCCGCTGCCGGCCAGGCCGTGGCAGGCGGCGGACGACGACTGCCAGCGGTTGTGCCGCACCGTGTGACCGGCCCGGCGGGCCAGGTCGGCGAACCGCTCGTCCCCGGTGGCGCTCCAGAGCCGGACCAGGAAGGTCCCCACCCCGGAGACCCCGCTGCACCAGTGCAGCGCCATCGGCTGCCCGAGGTCGGGCCGCCGGCCGGGCTCGGCGGGCCAGCTGACGGTCCGTCCGTCCGGGGCCGCCACCGCCGCCAGGGTCTCCCCCGCCGCCCGGGCCAGCTCCAGCCAGGACTCCTCGCCGGTCTCGGTGCCGGCCGCCAGCAGGAAGGTGCCGATGCCGGCCAGGCCGTGCCCGAAGCCGTACTGGGCGAGCCCGGCCAGCTCCGAGTCGAAGCCCTTCGGGATGGTCCACATCACCCCGCCGGCCGACCGTTCGACCGTGGCGGCCAGCGCCTCGGCACACCGGCGGACCCGGTCCGCGGACCTCTCGTCACCGGCGGCCCGCCAGAGCTGCAGGGCGGCCAGGCCCGCCCCGGCCAGGCCGTGGCAGACGTCCGGGTTGGGCCAGTCGGTGGGCACCTCGTCGGCCAGGTCCAGCGCCTCGCGTTGCAACGCGGCGTCGTCGAGCAGCCGGCCGGCCCGGTGGAGGGCCAGTGCCGTCCCCGAGACGCCGAAGTAGAGGCCGGGCAGCCGCCTCGGTACGGTCCTGATCCGTGCGCGCAGCCAGTCGGCGGTGCGCCGCACCGGCTCCGGGTCGTGGCCCTGTTCGGCCGCCAGGGTGAGCACGGCGAGCACGCCCGCCGCGCCGTGCTGCACGTTGCACCGGTCGGTGGTGGCGCCGAAGGCTCCGGAGCGCCAGATCGCCTCCCGGTCGTCGAAGTCGGCGGTGGCCACCAGGTGGTCCAGCCCGTCCCGCAGCGCACGGTCGGGCTCCGGGCCCGGCAGCGGCACGGGGGCGGGGGCGGCGCCGGGCACCGGCTCCCCGCCCGGGGGCACCGTCACCCCACCCTGAGGCACCGTCAGCCCGCTTAGGGGCACCGTCAGCCCGGCCCGCACCCGATCGAGGTCCCAGCGCCGCTCCGGGTCCTCGGCGAGCAGCCCGAGCACCGGCGCGGCCAGCGCGCGCAGCGCGGGGTTCCGCCCGGCGGCGGCCTCGGCCAGCCGACGCACCCTCAGATCGCCCGGGCGGGCCGGGGCGTCGTCCTCCGGCAGGAGCGGTGCCACGCCGGTGAGCAGGTGGAACAGCGTCGCGCCGAGCGCGTACAGGTCGGCCGTCGGCCCGAGCACCGGGCCGTACCGGGCGGCGGCGATCTGCTCGGGCGGGGCGAAGCCCAGGGTGTAGGCGTTCGGCGCCACCTCGCCGGCCTTCCGGACGTGCTCCAGGTCGATCAGGCGGAGCTCGCCCCCGGAGGTCATCATCAGGTTGCCCGGCTTGAGGTCGCGCAGCACCAGTCCGCGCCGGTGCACCGCGTCGACCAGGTCCACCAGTCGCAGCGCCAACTCCCGGGCCTGCTCCGGCTCCGGGCCGGCGTCGGCCTCCGGGAGCAGCCGCTCGCGCGCCCAGCGGTCGAGGTCGCGGCCCTCGATGTACTCCTCCACCAGGAACAGGCTGCCGCTGCGCTCGAAGACCTCCACCTTCCGCGGCGTCACCCCGCCCTCGGCCAGCAGGTCGAGCATCCGAGCCTCGTTCCGCAGGGCGTCCTGCGCGTCGGTGCCGGCCAGCGAGGAGCCGACGTGCGGGCGGGCCTGCTTGATCACCACCTGGCCGCCGCCGACCCGGTCGTCCGCCAGGTAGACCCCGCCCCGGTTGGCGTGCTGGAGCGCGCGGCGCACCGCGTACCGCCCCTGCAGCAGCAGTACCTCCGGCCGGGTCGCCGCGGCCGGCGCCGCCTCGCTCGCCGGGAACGGCGAGGGGGCCCAGGCCGGCGGTGAGAACCAGGCCCGTCGGCTGTCCCGCACCGGCTCGCCGTCCGGCCCCTCCAGCAGCGTGTCGAAGGTGCCGTCGTTGGTCATCCGGCGCAGACCGCGGAACGCGCCGTAGCGGTAGTACACCTGACTGCCCGGCAGGTAGGGCCGGTCGGACAGCACCGCCGGGCCCGGCAGTCCGAGGGTGGCCGCGTGCAGCAGGCCGGCCACCGTGCGGAACTGCTCGTCGTCGTCCGGGTAGGCGGTGAGGAACTTGCCGCCGCTGCCCCGGGCGCACCGGGTCGACACCAGGGACGACACGTGCTCCAGGGTGCGGGCGAACTTGAAGGCGCACCCCTGCCCGAACAACACCGGCAGGCTCCGCGCCAGCACCACGGCGGCCGACAGCGGCGTGGCCGACACGTGCAGCTTCCACCCCTGCCGCCGTCCCACGTGCCCGGCCGGCTCCGCCCGGAACCAGAACCCGTCGTCGCCCCGCAGCAGCCAGTCCTCCGCCCCGGCCCGGCCGGCCGCCGCCCTGGCCAAGTCCTCCAGCAGGTGGGCCTCGTAGCCCGGGGCACCCTCTCCGCGTCCCCTCGGATCCACCTGACCGCCCATCCCCGACCTCCCCGGCACCGTCCGCCGTGCACCCCGCTCCGGGGCCACGGGGACGAACCTACGAACGGGTCTTCGAACACCCTGCGGACCGGATGTGGAAATCCTTCGACCGACCCGCCGGGACCGGTCGGCACACCGTCCGGCCCGGGCATCGACGGCATACTGACCGCCATCGGACCACCCGGCACGACGGAGGAACACGATGACGGACTTCGGGCTTCGAGGGCGCGGCTGTCTGGTGACGGGCGCCGGGAGCGGGATCGGCCGGGCGACGGCCCTGCTGCTGCTCGACCAGGGCGCCCGGGTGGTGGCCTCCGACATCGACGAGGCCTCCCTGCGCACGCTGCCGGGCGGCGCGGGGACGGACGGCGCGGGGGCGGACCTGGTGCGGGTGGTGGGCGACGTGAGCCGGCCCGAGGACGTGCGGCGGATGGTCGGGGCCGCCGTGGAGGCGTTCGGGCGGATCGACGTCGCGGTGGCGAACGCGGGCGTGCTGCCGCTGAGCGACGTCACCGGCACCACGCCGGAGGACTGGGACCACGTGATGGCCGTGGACGGCAAGGGGATGTTCCTCACCTGCAAGTACGCCATCGAGGCGATGAGCGGGCAGGAGGGCGGCGGCTCGGTGGTCTGCGTCTCCTCGATCTCGGGCCTGGCCGGGCAGGCCCGTCAGGCCGCTTACGGCCCGGCCAAGTTCGTGGCCACCGGCCTGACGATGCACCTGGCCGTCGAGTGGGCGGGCCGGGGCATCCGGGTCAACGCGGTGGCCCCAGGCACGATCGCCACCGAGCGGGTCCGCGCCCTCCCGGACGAGCCGGGCGGCCGGGAGTACCTCGACGGGATCACCCGGCTGCACCCGATGGGCCGGATCGGCCGGCCCGAGGAGGTGGCCCGGGCGATCGCCTTCCTGGCCTCCGACGCGGCGTCGTTCATCACCGGTGTCGTCCTGCCCGTCGACGGCGGCTACCTGGCGCAGTGACGACCCTGCGGCTGCCTGGCGCAGTGACGACCCGGCAGCTACCTGGCGCAGTGACGGCCCGGCGGGGAGCCGCGCCGGGCACGCCGGCCGCCTTCGGCGCCGTGGCGGGTCGCGCTACGCCTTCAGCGGCCCGTGGGTACCGTCCCGGAAGACGAAGACGGTCGGCTCGGCCTCGTACTGCTCGCGGAAGTGGCCTCCGTAGCCCGCCTCTTCGACGTGCGGCGCGAGCAGGTCGAGGACGGTGACGAGCCCGCCCAACTCGTCGTCGAGCCAGCAGGTGCGGCTGGACAGGCCCCAGGCGTGGAGCTCACGGCCGGCCACGAAGCCGCGGGCCTGACGTCGCAGCGACGCGAAGTCCCCTCCCGGCAGGCGGCTGTCGGGGTCCGGTTCGAGGAGCGGGTACGGGTGCTCGTCCGCGTCGAGCCCGGGCGAGCGTTCCGCCGTCAGGCCGAGGTGCCACCTCAGGGCCGCCAGGACCGCGCTGGGGGTTTCGTCCCGGAGGAAGCAGGTGAAGACGACTTCGAAGTGGAGGCTCACGGGGCCGCATTCTGCCCGGCCAGGCCGACAGTCGGGGAGGCACCGGCACCGATCGGCGCGCCCCGTCGGCCGGAGGCCCCCGTGGGGCCACTCTCGTGCCATGACAGATACGGAGTTGGGGTACGAGCCCGAGCAGTACCCGGTGACCGACGAGGCCCTGGCCCGGTGGACGGTGCGCCGGTCGGGCCGGGAGATCGTGGCGATCGAGGGGCCGTGCCCGAGGTGCGGCCACCCGACCGAGCAGCGGGTCGAGGAGCGGATCTTCACCGGCGGCGCGGGCGCGGCGGCCGCGCCCGTCGCGCCCGCGGACCGCATGACCAGGCTGTGCGGGTGCGCCTGCGGGCAGGATCATCCCGGCGCGAAGGAAGCGACCGAGCGGACGGGCTGCGGGAGTTGGTGGGTCGTCACGATCGTGCGGGCCGAGGGCCTCAAGGCCTCGGTCCGCGTCGCCCAGGACCCCAACCTGCTGCCGGCCCTGCGCGAGGCGCAGGAGATCGGCCGAACGGAGGCGGCCCGGATCCGCTCGTCGGCCGAGAAGTGGATCGCGGGGGTGAGCGCGCTCCTCGGCCTGTTCGGCCTGACCGGGGTGGTGGTGGGCAAGGACGCGTTCACCGGCCTGGACGCGGCGGCGCGCTGGGTCGCCGGCGGCGCCACCCTCCTGGCCCTCGGCCTCGCGGCCGCGGCGGTCGTCTGCTCCTACAAGGCGGCGTACCCGTTCCCCGTCGAGGTCGACATCGGCAACGACCAGCGCCTGGCGCTGTGGTTCGCGGGGCGGCGCCGGCATCTGAGGAAGTCCGTCGGCAACCTCCGGATGGGCGTCGCGCTGTCGCTGATGTCGCTGGCCGCGCTGGTGGCGGCGGTCGCGTGCCTCTGGTTCTGGCCCCGTTCCGCCCCGTCCGGGTCGCTCGTCGAGATGACCCTCGCCGACGACTCCCGGGTGTGCGGCGAGCTCCTCGACTCCAGGGCCGACCGCGAGTTGCGCGTGAGGCGGGCGGACGGCACGGTCCGGACGGTCGACGCGGCGGCCCTCGTGCGCCTCGGGAACTCCGCCTCCTGCCCGGCCTGACGGAGGATCGGACCGCGGCGGTGGGAGGCCCGGACCGCAGCGGTGGGAGGGCAGTGGGGAGTGCCCGTTCGGGCAGTGTCGCGGCACGGGCGGCGATCTCCGACGGTACGGCGTTGACAGTGCAGTTGGTCTAGTCCATTTTGGTGAGAGATCACTGTCACCCTCAACTCGATTACTTCACTGCGGCCTTGAGAGCCGTGCGGCTTTGCCATGATCAGACGGAGAGTCCCGCAGCATGCAACGAGTCTGCCTCGCCCTGCCCACCATGCGCCCGTGCCCCGAGACCATCGTGGACCTCGCCGAGGAGGCGGCCTACGCCGTCGAGGCCTTCGGGGTGGAGGTGCACCTGCTGGTCCTGGACACCACCGCCGCCGAGGCGTTCGCGAAGAACGCGGAGGCGGTGGCCGCCCTGGCGCCCGCCCCCGGCGTGTTCGTCCACCACCTGGGCGAGGAGCGGCAGCGGGAGTGGCTGCGCGGGGTGGCCGAGCGTTCCGGGTCGGGCGCCGACCCCGAGCTGCTGCTGGAGCTGATGCTGCCGCCGGCCGTCGCGTACGGCTCCTGCGTCAACCGGCTGTTCCTGGGCGCGGCGGCGCTGGACTGCACCTCGGTGCACCTGCGCAACGACGACTTCGAGTACCAGGTCGAGGACGGGCGGAAGCTCTACCCGATCCACCACGAGCTGCTCTCGATCGGCAAGCCGGCCGGCGAGGCGGTCGCCGGGGTGACCGTCTCCGAGCTGGACCCGGCGGACGCGGCGATGCCGGTGATGGTGGTCAGCGGCTCCTTCATCGGCGAACTCAACGTGGACATCGGCGAGATCCTCGAACTGGACCCGCAGGTCTACCGCGAGCTGGTGCGCCTGTGGACCCCGCCGGTGTGGCCGGAGGAGGACCGGGACGCGATGGTGGACCTGTCCTTCAAGGGCGTGGGGGCCGAGCCCTTCGACACCGACCGTTCGGTGCTCGGCGTGCCGGACATCTGGAACGTCTACATGTGCAACGTCGCGCTGGACCACCGGGCCTACGAGGTGCTGCCGCTGCTGCCCTCGGTCGACACCCTCGGCTGCGACTACGCGCTGCTGCACGCCCTGGTCCACTCCCGCACGCCCGGCGTGGTCCACAACCGCCACATCGTCAACTACTACACGCCGGAGCGCCGCGTCGGCGCGGGCTTCGTCAACTACCAGCTGCGGTTCGTGAAGCTGCTGCTCTCGATGCTGTACCTGTACCCGGTCTACGGCGGGATGATCGACCTCGGCCGCGGTCTGCTGAACGAGCGGAACGAGCTGGAGGTGGCGCCGGTCCTGGAGCTGGTGCGCGGCACCTTCGACTGGGACCGGGCCGGCAACGAGCACACCCTGGACGTGGCCGAGGCCTGCTACCGCAAGCTGGGCGGCAAGTACGCCGAGCTCGCGGACGTGGTGGCCGAGCGGCGGCAGCAGCTGCTGGACGAGGCCCAGCAGGACGCCGAGCGCTGGGCGACGCTGATCGAGGCCTGGGCGGGGATGGTCGAGGCCACCCGCGCGAAGGGGTTCGGCGCCAACTCCGCCGAGGTGACGGCCGGGTGAGCCAGGAGTACCTGATCCGGCAGCTGGCCGACGCGGACTGGGACGCCGTGGTCACGCTGGAGCACGACGCCTACGCGGCCGACGGACTGTCCGAGGGGCGGGAGGCGCTGCAGTCCCGCGCGCTGGCCTCGCCGGGGACCTGCTTCGTGCTGGAGCAGCACGGCGAGGTCCGCGGCTACCTGCTGAGCCTGCCCTACCCGCCGCTGCGCTGCCCGGACCTGGCCCTGGCGGAGTCCACGGTCTTCGAGTCCACCAACGTCCACGTGCACGACATGGTGATCGCCGAGGACCTGCGCGGACGGGACGTCGCGGAGGCGTTCATGCGCCACTTCCAGGCGCGGGCGGCCGCGTCGGGCTTCGAGGAGATCTCGATGGTCGCGGTGCGCGGCACGGACATCCTGCTGCGGCTGATGGGCTACCGCGCGCACAAGGAGGTGGCCGTCCCCGAGTCCTACGGACGGCGGGCGGTCTACATGTCGATGCCGGTGACGGCGATCTGACGACACCGGCGGAACGCGCCGGGCCGGGGCACCCCTCGCGGATGCCCCGGCCCGGCGCGTTCCGCCGTCACGGCAACTCGGGTGCGCACCAGGAGTACTGACGGACCATCAGGGGCGTGTCCCGATCGGCTGCGACCGCCGCGCGGTACGGGCCCGGCACCGGGACGTCGGCCAGCCGGAGCGGCCCGGGGCCCAGCGTGCCCGCCTCCGGCAGGTGCAGCGGCGAGGGGCCGGCCAGCGCGAGGCCGAGCCCCTGGGCCAGCCTGCCCCCGTACACCTTGACGCAGGCCTCCCGGCGGCACCAGAGCCGGGTGAAGTGCTCGGCGCCCTCGGCCGGCGTGGGGGCGTCGAGGACCAACGCGGCGTCCGTGGGCGGGAAGTGACGACGGGCGATCCGCGCGCCGACACCGGGCGGGCGGAGCTCCTCGACGTCCACACCGACCCGGCGCCCCTCCGCGACGGCCAGGACGGCCAGCGCCCCCGACCCGGACCAGTTGACCTGGAGCGGTGCGGGGGTGACGGGGGAGGGTTTGCCGTGCGGGCCGTACTGCCAGGCGAGTCGGGCCGCATCGATGCCGAGCCGCCCGGCGACGAGCAGGCGGACGGCGCCCCGTGCGACGGTGAAGCGCGCGCCCTGGACGGGGTCGTGCGCCGCGTCGGCGCGGGCGCGCTCCCCGGGGTCCAGCAGGCCGCGCAGGCGGCGTACGACGGCCGGGGGCTGGTCCGTCGGGATCACCCAGACGTCGACCGGCTCCCCCGCGGCGGAGGCGTTCACGGGAGCGTCAGGGTGCTGAGCCGGCCCAGCTGCCGGTCGTGGTCCGCCACCAGCAGCGGGCCGCCGCCCTCGGGGTGCCGCGCGAGGTGGTCGGCCAGCAGGCTCCAGACCCCGGTGAACGGCTGCCCGGGCGGTGCCGCCACGGCGTCGTCCGGCACCCCGTCGGCGCCGAGGCCGGAGGCGAGCAACAACCGTGCGCCCGGGCCGAGTTCGCGGTGCGCGGCGAGCACGGACGACAGGGCGGCCGGGCCGTCCGGCTGCGCCTCCTGACGCACCCTCAGCCCCTCCCCCGCGCCCTCCTCGCAGACCAGCACCACGGCCTGGTGCCGCTCCGGCAGGACGGCCGGCCCGGGTGTCTCGTAGTGCAGGACGCTCTGCTCCGCCAGGACGACCACGGCCCGGCGGCTGCCGCCCGTGCGCTGGTGGGCGGCGGCGAGCCGCAGGGCGGTGAAGGCGGCGGCGCTGCCCTGGTCGCAGACCGCGAAGGCCGTCGGCTGCCCGGGGCAGTGGCGGCTGAGGTGGAGCGCGGAGGGGGCGGCGGGCCGTACGTCGTGGGAGGAGAAGGCGAGGATCAGCAGGTCGGCGGGCTCGTCCTCGGCGAGGACCTTCCCGAGCAGGCCCGCGGCCATCTCCCCGTAGTCGTGGCCGGCGCCCTCGGCGAGCAGGTCCTCGCGCAGCGGCAGGCCGTACGGGCGGACCAGGTCGCCGAGGAAGGTGCGCAGATCGGGGTGGAGCGAGGCCTCGGAGCGGCCGTCGAACCCGGCGGCGAGCGCCCTGGTGACGCGTGGTCCGCGCCGGTCGAGGGCGGCGGGGCGCACCGGGTCAGTCCTCCTCGACGATGTGCCCGACGACGTAGTCGGCGAGCTTGTCGATCGAGCGCAGGTCGTCCAGGCCGAGCCGCTCGACGTTGACCTGGATGTCGAGCGTCTCCTCGATCTCCAGGACCAGTTCGATGGTGCCGACCGAGGTGAGGCCGAGGTCGTCGAAGAAGCAGACGTTGTCCAGGTTCTCGGGGAGCTCCTGGTTGAGGACGCGCGGCAGCGCCTCCTCGATGCCGCGGCGGATGCGCAGGCGCAGCTCTGCGTCGACCGGTTCGGTGGTGGAGAGGGCGGAGTCTGACATGGGTGGTGGACCGTCCGTGGTGGGCGAAGGAGGAGGCGGGTGCCGGGCGCCGCAACAGCCGCCCGCCGCGGCAGGTCAGTGCCGCAGGACCATGGCCGAGAAGGTGGCGCCGATGCCCGCGGCGGCGATCAGGTAGTGATCGCCCGGCCGGAGCGCTCCGCCCGTGGTGGCGGTGCGGAGGTTGACGAAGGCGTCTGCAGCCAAACTGTGCCCCACCGCGGGCACGTTGTCCAGCAGCACCCGTTCGACCGGGAAGCCCGTCTCGCGGCAAATCATGCGCCAGGAAGCCTGGTTGACGTTGTGCGGAAGCAGCAACGCGATGTCCGAGAGGTTTAGACCAGCCTGGTCGACCGCGGCCCTCAGGGTCTCGATCATGGTGGGCTGGTACTCCCGCTGGTAGCGGGTCAGCAGCTCCGGGTCCTCGGCCAGCCGGCCGTCGAACTCGGGCCGCTGGCGCACCACGTAGGAGACCACCCGGTCCCGGGCGCCGTCGGCGCTGACCAGACAGGCGGCCGAGGCCTCCGCGCAGATCGAGGTGTCCGGGACGAGCTGGGCGTCCCGGGTGAAGGTCTTCTCCCCCGCCACCACCAGGGCCAGCGCCGAGGGGTCGCCGTCCTCCGCCAGCAGCCGGCCGGCCAGGTCGACGGCCAACAGCGAGGTCGCGCAGGCCTGTTGGGTGACGGTGAACACCTCGGCGCGGGTGAGGCCGAAGCGTTCCGCCAGCTCCTGCACGGGGTTGAGCGGGTAGGGCGCCACGACCGGCATGCCGCGTGCGTGCAGCAGGTACCGGACCCGGTGTTCGTTGCCGCGCAGTTCGGGCAGGGCCCGGACGGCGGCGTCCAGCAGGTCGGGCAGCGTCCCGTCCGGGTCCAGGCGCACCTGGTCCAGGCCGTGGAAGCGGCGGAAGAGTCGAAGTTGACGTGGGGTCAGGCCGATCCGGGCGCCCACGTCCTCGATCGACTCGATCCGTGGGGGGAGGTGGACGGCCACTGCCTCCAGTGCGGTCACCGGGCTAGTATTCCCACGCCCGGCAGGTCGCACAAGTGATCAACGACCCGGCGCCCTCCCCTTCCGCCCCCGTGCCGTCGAGCAGGTGGAGCCCCTTCATGCCTGATGTTCAGCCTTCCTTCGTACACCCCGATCTCGATCCGGAGCTGGTGTCCGCCCTGCTCGAAGCCGCCGACGCCCTGCCCGAATGGGCAGAGTCGGTGGTCCCCGAGGCTCGTCTCGACGCCGATCTGGCGCTGGACGAGAGCGAGTTCGCCGTCCTGGACGCCCTGCTGCGGGAGCGCTTCGGCGCCGACCTGGCCGCCCTGCGGGCCGGCCTGGACCTCGACGGGCTGGCCGCGCTGACCGTCGCGGACCTGGTGGAGCTGGTGCGCCGATGAGCCGCTTCCTGCTGGTGATGCCCCCGCTCGCCGGGCACGTCAACCCGGCCGCCGGGATCGCGGCGGAGCTCGCCGCACGCGGCCACGAGGTGGCCTGGACCGGTACCGAGACCGTGCTGGAGCCGCTGCTCGGCCCGCGGGCCCGGGTCTTCGGCACCGGCACCCGGGCGTTCCGGGCGCTGGGCGGCCACGGCCTGGCCTCGGTGCGCTCGCTCTGGGAGGGCTTCGTCGTCCCGTACGCGAAGTTCACCATGAAGCCGCTGGACGCCGTGGTCCGGGAGTACCGGCCCGACGTGCTGCTGGTCGACCAGTACACCCCGGCCGGCGCCCTGCTGGCGCACCGTCACGGGCTGCCCTGGGCGAGCTTCGCGCCGGGGGCGATGGAGCTGGGCCGCCCCTACCGGGCACTGCCGAAGGTGGAGGCCTGGATGACGGGCCTGCTGCGGGGGCTGTGGCAGCGGGCCCGGCTGCCGGAGGACGAGTACACCGACCCGAGGTTCTCCCTGCACCTGGTGGTGGCCACCAGCGGCCGCGCGCTGCTCGGCCCCGGCCTGCCCGAGCTCCCCCAGCATGCGCTGGTGGGACCGGTGCTGACTGAGCGTCCGGCCGACCCGGCCTTCCCCTGGGAGCGGCTGGACCCGGCCCGGCGCACCGTGCTGGTCACCATGGGCACCCTGTCGGACGCGGTCGGCGCGGACTTCCTGGACCGCACGGTGCGGGCGCTGGCCCGGTACGGCGAGGGCCTCCAGGCGGTGGTGGCCGCGTCCGCCGGTGCACTGCCCGCCGCCCTTCCGGACACCGTGGTGCAGGTCGAACGGGCACCGATCCTGGAGCTGCTGTCGAAGGGCGCGCTGGACGCGGTACTTTGCCATGGTGGGATGAACACCGTGGGCGAAGCACTGGCCCACGGCGTCCCCCTGCTCCTGGCGCCGATCCGCAACGACCAGCCCTTCGTGGCGCAGCGGGTGGCCGAGGCCGGGGCCGGTCTACGGGTGCCGTTCACCCGGGCCACCCCCGAGACCATCGCCGAGCGGCTCCGACGGGTGCTCGACGACCCCTCCCACCGCGCGGCCGCGCAGCTGATCCGGCGTGAACTGCTGGCCGGCGGCGGCGCGGTGACGGCCGCCGACCGCCTGGAGGCCCTGGCCCCGGGCGCGGCCCCGTCCCCTTCGCACTGATCCGATCCACTGTTCACAGGAGTTCTGGTTGATCCAGACCAAGGGACTGCGCAAGTCCTACCAGTCCCGCAAGGCCGCCGCCGTCGATGCCGTCCGCGGCATCGACCTGGACGTCCGGGGAGGTGAGATCTTCGGACTCCTCGGCCCCAACGGCGCCGGGAAGACCACCACCCTGCGGATGCTGGCCACCCTGATCCGCCCCGACGGCGGCGAGGCCCGGATCGCCGGGGCCGACCTGCTGGCCGACCCGGCCGGGGTCCGCCGCCGGATCGGCTACGTGGCCCAGGGCGGCGGCACCGCCGACACCGTCACCGGCCGCGAGGAGCTGGTGATGCAGGCCCGGATGTACGGCTCGTCCAAGGCCGACGCCCTGAAGCTGGCCGAGGACGCGCTCAAGGCCTTCGAGCTCACCGACTTCGCCGACCGCCCGTGCAGCACCTACTCGGGCGGCCAGCGCCGCCGGGTGGACATCGCCCTCGGCGTCATCCACTCCCCCCAGGTGCTCTTCCTGGACGAGCCCACCGTGGGCCTGGACCCGGCCAGCCGAGCCGGGGTCTGGGAGGAGATCCGGCGGCTGCGGGACGAGGGCATGACGGTGGTGGTGACCACCCACTACCTGGACGAGGCCGACGCGCTCTGCGACCGGATCGTGATCGTCGACCACGGCCGGGTCGTCGCCGAGGGCACCCCCGAGGAGCTCAAGCGGGAGGTCTCCGGGGACGTGGTGGTGCTCAGCGGCCTGGACGCCGAGGACGCCGCCAAGGCCCTGGCCGACACCCCGTACCTGCACCGCACCGAGACCCCCGCCGAGGGCGGCCTGCGCCTCTACGTCCGCGACGGCGCCACCGCCATCCCCCAACTCCTCCCCACCCTGGCCGCGGCCGGCCTGACCCCGGCCACCGTCCAGCTCCAGCGCCCCAGCCTGGACGACGTCTTCCTGGCCCGCACCGGCCGCTCCATCGAACAGTCCTGACGATCCATGAGGTCCCACCGTGAAGCTCGCCCGTGACACCTGGCTGGTCTTCCAGCGCCAACTGCTGCTGATGGGGCGCACCCCGATCTGGCTGGTCGTCGGGCTGGTCCAGCCGGTCTTCTACCTGCTGCTCTTCGCCCCGCTGCTGAAGCGGGCACTCGAACCGATGGGCGCCACCACCTACGCCGAGGCCTACCAGATCTACGTGCCGGGCCTGTTGGCGGTGCTCTGCATCTTCGGCGGGCTCTACACCGGCTTCAGCCTGCTCGGCGAGCTGAAGGCCGGCATCATCGAACGCTCCCGGGTCACCCCGGTCAGCCGGCTCGCCCTGCTGCTCGGCCGGGCACTGCGCGAGGTCGCGGCGCTGCTCGCGCAGGCGGTGGTGATCACCCTGCTCGCCCTGCCCTTCGGCCTGCGGGTCGGGCCGGTGAACCTGGTGCTGGCCTACCTGCTGATGGGCATGCTGGCGCTGATGACCTCGGCCGTCTCCTACGCCATCGCCCTGGTACTGCCCAACGACGCCGCGATGGCACCGGTGGTGAACACCGTCGCCCAGCCGATCGCCCTGCTCTCCGGGACCCTGCTGCCGCTGGCCCTGGCGCCCGTGTGGCTGCAGACCGCCGCCAAGTGGAACCCCTTCTACTGGGCGGTGGAGGGCATGCGCTCGCTGTTCTCCGGCCACCTCGGGGACCCGGTGGTCTGGCAGGGCCTGCTGGTGGTCTCGGTGCTGACGGCCGCGGCGGTGTACTGGTCGGCCCGGCTGTTCTCGGCCCGGGTACGGTAGCCCGGCACTCATTCGGCCGACAGGAGGTTCGTACACCCAGACCCCCGGCGTCCAGCGGTCGTTGGGCTGCCCCACCAGCGACGAACTCGGCACCCCCGACGGCGTCGGCCGCTTCCAGGTCTTCGACAACGGCTCGATCTACTGGACCCCGGACACCGGTGCACACGCCGTGTGGGGAGCGATCCGCCAGCGCTGGGCCGACCTGGGGTGGGAGCGCGGCTACCTGGGGTACCCCCTGAGCGACGAGATCACGAATCCCGACGGCTACGAGCGCGGCCACTACGGCTACCCGACCTCCGAGGAGTACCGGGAGGAGTTCGTCGGGGGGAACGAGAGCAACAACACGGGCGTACGGCAGAACTTCCAGAACGGCCGTTACATCCTCTACAGCGGCGGCCAGTCGAACGCCTTCGAGAGCTGCCACACCGCCTGTGTCGGCTACGGCGGCATCACCAACACGAAGTGGGTGAAGAAGACCGAGGTCTACATGAACCTGGCGGACCAGAACAAGCGCTCCACCCACGTCACCCCGACCGACGCCGCGTTCGCGAGCACCACGCACTCGGACACCGCTTCCAGCGACTCGGCCGACAACTGGAAGCAGGTCTGGTCCAACACCCTCATGTTCCCGCACGCCACGCAGGGCGAGATGCACTCGACCTACGAACAGCTGTACTGCCACGCGTCCTACTCCTACTCCAACGGCGACGGTGGCCACTGGGGCGGTGCGACCTGGGACCTGGAAGCCTGGCGCTACGACATGGTCCCCTACGACGCGGGCAAAGCACTCCAGACCAAGTGCAACTGGGGAGGGTGACCCCCCGACCGACCGACGTCCCCCCACCCGACCGGGTGGGGGGGACGTCGTCGTTCCCGCTACGCCGACGCCCGGACGAAGGCGGCCAGGCGGGCCACGCCCTCGGCGATCTGACGCTCGTTCAGGGCGCTGACGGAGAGCCGCAGGCGGCGTTCGCCGCCGCCCGCCGGGTAGAACGGGGCCATCGGGGTCCAGAGCACCCCGTGGTCGCGCGCGCAGCGCTCCATGGCCGCCTCGTCGGCGGTGAAGGGCACGTCGAGCACGGCGAAGAAGCCGCCCTCCGGCTCGTTCCAGGAGACGCCCAGGCGGGTGCGTTCGGCGGCCGGGAAGTGGCGCTCCAACTCGCCCAGCAGCACGGTGAGGTTGGCCGCGTAGTGGGCGGTGGCGGGCGCGTTGGCGGTGCGCAGCCGGCAGTCGTGGGTGAGCAGCATGCCGCCGATGACCGCCTGGCTGAGCGCCGGGGTGTTCACCGTGGTCATGCTCTTGAGCTTGGCCAGCTGGTCGGCGAGCAGGGTGGTGGAGCCGTCCGGTGCGGTGACCGGCTGGTCGGCGACGACGTAGCCGAGGCGGGCGCCGGGGAAGCAGGTCTTGGCGAAGGAGCCGAGGTAGACCACCCGCCGGTGGCGGTCGAGGGCCTTGAGGGTGGGCCGCTCGCCGTACGCGCGGGCGAAGAAGCCGTAGGGGTTGTCCTCGATGACGAGCAGGTCCTCCTCCGCCGCCGTGTCGAGCAGCCCGGCCCGGGCCTCGACGGGCATGCTGGTGCCCGAGGGGTTGGCGAAGTCGGGGACGACGTAGAACGCGCGCGGGCGCTTCCCCTCGGCGCGCAGGCGCCGGGCGGTGGCCGCCAGGGCGGCCGGGTCGCCCTCGGGGACGGGGACGGTGGTGATGTCCAGCAGCCGGGCCGCGCCGGTCACGCCGACGTAGCAGGGCGAGCTGACCAGCAGCACGTCGTCCGGTCCGGCGCAGAGCGCGCGCAGCACCAGCAGCATGCCCTCCTGGGCGCCGACGGTGACCACCACCGAGGCCGGATCGGCCTCCAGGCCCTCGTCGTTGGCGAGGGTGCGGGCGATCAGGTCGGCCACGATGCCCTTGGTCGGCCCGTACTGGAACAGGGTGGTGCGGACCTGGTCCTCCGTCAGGCCGCGGCCGCGCAGGTGGTCCAGGTAGACGTCGAGGTACTTCGCCACCTGACCGGTCTCGAAGAAGCCCTCGTGCGGACGGCCGGGGGCGAAGGAGAGCGCGTCCGGGTAGCGCTCGGTGACCTCGTTGAGGAAGGTCATCGCGTCCAGCAGCGGGTCCGAGAGCGATCCGTGCAGGTCGGCCAGGGACAGGTGGGTGCTCATGCGAAGGCCTCCCGCAGCCGGCCGGCGGCGTACTCCTGGGCGGCGCGGCCGTCGTCCAGGGCGCCGGCCATGGCGAAGAAGCCGTGCGGCATGCCGTCGTAACGGCGGGTCTCGGCCGGGACCCCGGCGGCGCGCAGCGCCTCGGCGTAGGCCTCGCCCTCGTCGCGCAGCGGGTCGTACTCGGCGGTGATCACCGTGGCGGGCGGCAGTCCTGACAGGTCGTCGGCCCGCAGCGGGGAGGCCAGCGGGTCGGCGCCGTCGGCCTCGGCCTTCAGGTAGTGGCCCCAGTACCAGGCCACCGAGCGGCGGTTGAAGAGCAGCGGGTCGTCGTGCTCGCGGACCGACGGGGTGTCGGCGCCGTACTCGGTGTTGGGGTAGACGAGCAGCTGGTGGCACAGGGCCGGGCCGCCCTCCGCGCGGGCCAGCAGGGTGAGCGCGGCGGCCAGGTTGCCGCCCGCGCTGTCGCCGGCCACGGCCAGCCGGGCGGGGTCGATGCCCAGCTCGGCGGCGTGCCCGGCGGTCCAGCGGGCGGCCGCGGCCACGTCGTGGACGGCGGCCGGGAAGGGGTGTTCGGGAGCGAGCCGGTAGCCGACCGCGACGGTGACGCAGCCGACGGAGTTGGTGAGGCGGCGGCAGATCGCGTCGCCGGTGTCCAGCGAGCCCAGCGTCCAGCCGCCGCCGAAGAGGTAGAGCAGGGCGGGCAGTTCGGGGGCCTCGCTCGGGCGGTGGACCCGCAGGGTGAGCGGGCCGCCGGGGCCGGGGACGGTGAACTCCTCGACGGAGTGGACCGGCTCGGGGTTCCCGGACGCGGCCTGGATCGCGGCCAGGTCGGCGGCCCGGGCGGCGGCCAGGTCGAGCGTGTACAGAGGGGGCGTGCCGGCCTCGGCGCGCCGGCGGCGCAGGGCTTCGGCCTGGGGGTGCAGTGGCAAGGGTGTGCTCCAGGGAGGTGCTGGTGGTTCGGTGCCGGTGGTTCAGTGCTGGTGGTTCAGTGCTGGGCGGGGTGCGCCAGGACGGTGGGGTCGAGGTCGGCCAGCCGGGGACGGCCCAGCAGGGCCATGGTGTCGTCGAGTTCGGCCGTCAGCAGGTCGAGGACTCCGGCGACGCCGTCCTCCCCGTCGGCGGCCAGGCCCCACAGGACCGGGCGGCCGATCAGGACGGCCGTGGCCCCGAGGGCCAGGGCGAGCGCGACATCCGTGCCCGTACGGACACCTCCGTCGAGCAGGACGGGCAGGTTCTCCGGTACGGCGGCGGCCACTTCGGGCAGAGCTGCCAGGGTCGGCAGGGCACCGTCGAGCTGCCGTCCGCCGTGGTTGGAGACCACGATCGCGTCCACGCCGTGCTCCGCGGCCAGCCTCGCGTCCTCGGCGGTGAGGATGCCCTTGAGGACGACCGGCAGGCTGCTGCGCTCGCGCAGCCAGGCCAGGTCCGCCCAGGTCAGGGTGGGGTCGAACTGCTCCTTGGCGTGGTCGGCGATGCCCGAACTCCCGTGCTCCGCACGGTGGCTGGCGGCCATCAGCGACCGGTCCAGGTTGACCGCCCGGACGTGCCCGGGGACGGCGAAGCCGTTGCGGGCGTCGCGCAGGCGGCGGCCGATCCGGGGCGCGTCCACGGTGAGCACCAGGGCGCGGTACCCGGCCGCCTCGGCGCGCTCGATCAGCGCGGCCAGGGCGTCGCGGCGGCGCAGCCAGTACAGCTGGAGCCAGAGCGGGCCGGTGGCGGCCTCGGCGATGGATTCCAGCGTCCGGCTGGCGAAGATCCCGGCGGTCATCAGCGCCCCGGAGCGGCCCGCCGCACGGGCGGTGGCGACCTCGCCCTCGGGGTGGAACAGCTGGTGGTAGGCCATGGGGGCGATGCCGACCGGGGTCCGCAGCGGGCTCCCGAGCAGGGTCAGCCCCCGGTCGGTGGCGGAGACGTCGACCAGGGTGCGCGGACGCAGACGGGCCCGTTCGAACGCGTCCCGGTTGGCGGCCAGGGTCCGTTCGGCGCCGCTCCCGCCCTGGACGAAGTCCCAGAGCTCCTCGGGGAGTCGGGCACGGGCCGCGCGTTCTACGTCGGCGAGTTCGAGTGGCTGCACGGGCTTCCCTTCCGGGCAGGCCGCACGCGGGCCCGTCCCGATTCGGCAGCGTAGCGCCGATTGGTATAGACCTTGCCTTGGCTCGATCGTCTGTGCAATCGTCAGAAACCGAACCGGCCCCGTCGATCGAGGCCGGTGTCCATGCAACCGGCCCCTCGTGGAGTGGCGTTGACCGGCTCTTCTTCCCGACCTCCCCTGCCGGCCGGGGCCTCGAACACCAAGGCCCCGCACGACTGGGTGGACCAGTTCCTCCTGGCCGGCCCCGATGACGAGGAGTGTCTTCACTTCGGCACTCCCGTCGACCGCAGGACCCTGCGCGCGCTCGTCGCCGAGCAGGCCGCGCGGCTGACCGCCGCGGGCCTGTCGGCCGGCGGCACCGCCGCGCTGCGTCTCGCACCCTCGCTCGGCTACACCGCCGCGCTGCTCGCCTGCTGGCAACTGGGCGCACAAGCCGTCCTGTTGGACCACCGGCTGACCGACCACGAGGTCGCGCTCGCCGTCCAACGGCTGGCACCCCAGGTGCTGGTGGAGTCGGCGCACCGTTCCTCGGGGACGGCCCTGCGCGGCTTCGCCGAGACCGACCCCGAACCGCGCGCCCTCCCCGGCGGCCGCCCGGCGGCGACCGGCCACGCGCTGCTCCAGCTCAGCTCGGGCTCCACCGGCCCCGCCAAGGTGATCGCCCGCACCGCCGCCGACCTGCTGCGCGAACTCGACTGCTACCGGCGCCTGGAGGCCTTCCCGAAGGCGGGCGAGCGGGTGGTCCTGCTCTCCTCGGTCGTGCACGTCCTCGGCCTGGTCGGCGGGCTGCTCAACAGCCTGCACGCCCACGTGCCGCTGACCGTCCCGGAGCGGATGACGGCGGCCGGCATCCTGGCCGCCGTCGGGCAGGACGACCGCCCCACCACGGTGATCGGCGTCCCGTTCCACGCCGAACTGCTGGCCGCCGCCACCGCTCCCCCGCCGCTGCCGCAGCTGCGCCGGATGATCGTGGCCGGCGAGCTGGTCCGCCCCGGTGTGCCCGCCGCCTTCACGGCGCGCTACGGTGTGCCGCTGGGCACCATGTACGGGATGACCGAACTCGGCGTCATCGCCACCGACTTGGACGGCAGCCTGCATCCGCAGGCCGCCCCGGTGCACGGTACGGTGCTGCGCGAGGACGGCGGCGAGCTGCACATCGCCATGGCCGGCTCGCCCTACCCCGGCCTCACCGACCCGACCCGCTGGTCCGACGGCTGGCTGCACACCAGGGACGCCGGCCGGGTGGACCCCGCGACCGGCCTGGTCACCGTGCTCGGCCGGCGCGACTCGCAGGTCTCCATCGGCGGCCTCAAGGTCGACCTCACCGAGGTCGAGCAGACCCTGGCGGCGCTGCCGCGGGTCCGCGAGGCCGTGGTGGTCTTCGCGGACGGCGCCATCGAGGCCTACCTGACCACCGATCGGACGTCCGCCCCGGACGCCGACCCGGACACCGACCAGGCTGCCGGGCAAGCCGCCGACCAGGCCGCCGTCCGCGAGGCCCTGGCCCGCGAACTGGCCGCCTACAAGCGGCCCCGGCGGCTCTCGTTCCTCCCGGCGCTGCCCCGCACCGCCACCGGCAAGCTCGTGCGCGACATCACCGCCCTGCACGAAGCCGCCGCCGGTTCGCTCTGACCCACCGCACCACCACCCGACACAGCACGAGGAGTACCACCATGCAGGAGCGCATCCACGAGTTCGTCCTCGCGGCACTCGCCGAGATGAACTACGACGTCTCCGAGGTGACCGGCGAGACCGACCTCGGCCCGGCCGGGCTGGACCTGGAGTCGCTGGCGCTCGCCGACCTCTCGGTGCAGGTCGAGGACGAGTTCGGGGTCAAGTTCGACCTCGACGAGATGGAGACCACCGCGCTGATGACGCTCGACCAGTTCACCGCCGACGTGGCCCGCCGGGTCGCCGAGGCCCCGGCCGCCGCCGGCAGCGCCGCGTGAGCACGCCCGTGCAGCCGGACCGGGCCGAGGTGGTGGAGATGCTGGCGGCCTTCGGGCAGCGTCCCGCCGACACCGTCCCCGAGGCCCTCGGCTCGCTCGAACTCACCTGGCTGACCGCCGAGTTCGAGCAGCGCTACGGGGTCGAGCTGGACCTCTCGGACGAGCAGTTCGAGGCCGTCCGCACGGTGGACGACGCCGTCGAGGTGCTCCGCGCGGCCGTTCTGGCCGCCGGAGCCGCCGGGGCCGCCGGCTCATGAGCACCAGCGCACCGCCGGCCGCCCGCCCGGTGTTCACCGGCCTCGGGGTGCTCAGCGCCTTCGGCTCCGGGCTCGCGCCGCTGACGGACGCGGCCGTGCACGGCCGGAGCGGCTTCACCGAGGTGACCCGCTTCGACGTGTCCCGGCGCGGCACCACCCGGGCGGCCCTGCTGCCCGGGGCGCCGCCGCTCGCCCGGGCGGTGGTCGACGTGGTCGCCGACGCGTGGCAGCAGGCCGGACTGCCCGGCCTGCCCGCCGGGCCCGGTGACACACCGCTGCTGCTCGCCCTGCACAGCGACCTGCGCACCGGCGAGGTGGCGGAGGCCGTGGGCAAGGGAGCCGCGGCGCTCGGCCTGCCCGAGGTCACCCGGGTCTACACCGGCGCCTGCACGGCGGCCGCCACGGCGGTGGCCGACGCCGCCGTGCTGGTCGCCTCCGGGCGGCACCCCCGGGTGCTGGTCGCGGCCGGGCACCTGGTGGAGCCGGGCGTCTTCGCCGCCTTCGACGCGGGCCGGGCCCTGGCCCGGGACGGGGAGCTGCGGCCGTTCAGCGCCGGGCGGACCGGCACCGTGCTCGGCGACGCCGCCGTGGCGGTGGTGGTCGAGGCGGAGGGCTCCGCCGAACGGCGCGGCGCCCGCCCGCTGGCCCGGCTGGCCGGCTGGGGCCGCTCCGGGGACGCCCACCACGTCTGCCGTCCGCGGCCCGACGGGGAGGGCGTGGTCCGGGCCGTCCGGGCCGCGCTGACCCGGGCCGGGGTCGCGCTGGCCGAGGTGGGCTACGTCAACGCCAACGGGACCGGATCGCAGCTCTCCGACCTGGCCGAGGCGCGGGCGCTGCGCGAGGTGTTCGGCGGCGCGCTGCACCGGCTCCCCGTCAGCTCCAGCAAGTCCGTCCACGGCCACGCCCTGGAGGCCTCGGCCCTGCTCGAACTCGCCGTCACCATCGGCGCGTTGGAGAGCGAACGGCTTCCGGTCAACGCCGGCTGGCTGGGCGCCGACCCGGAGATCGGGCTGAACCTCGTGCTCTCCGGGCCGCGCCGGGAACGCCCCGCCCACGCGCTGAGCCTCAACTCGGCCTTCGGCGGCGCCAACACCGCACTCCTGGTCGCCGCCGCATGAACCGACCGACGCGTGCGCTGCGCACCCTCGCCGGCGCGAACTGGCCGCCGCCGGACGGGGAGCGCGACCTGCCCCCACTGCCCGGCTTCACCGCCTCGACCTTCAACCCGCTGGTCGCGGCCGTCGCCGAGCTCTGCCTCACCCGGCACCGCGACGCGACCCTGGGCACTGCCGTGGGCGGCCCGGACAGCACCCCGGCCGGCCGCACCGGACTGCTGCTGGCCAGCGCCGGGGGCGACCGCGCCACGGCCCTGGCCATCGACACCGCCGCCGCCTCCGGGCGCCGGATGCCGCCGCTGCTGTTCTTCCAGTCCAACCCCAACGCCGTCCTCGGGCACGTCGCCGCCCGCTGGGAGCTGACCGGCCCGGTGGTCGCGATCAGCCCGCGCGAGGCTGCCGCACCCGGCGAAGTCCCACCGGACGCACTGGAGTTGGCCGCCCTGATGCTCGCCGACGGCGACGCCGACCAGGTCCTGGTCATCGCCGCCGAGCAGGCCGTCCGGGACGGGGAGGGCGACCACGGCACCGCCGTCCTGGTCACCTCCGCCTGACGAAGCACCACCCCACCCCGACCGACCGCGTCCCCGACGCCGTACACCGCACCCGCATGGCCAGCGCCATGGGAGGGATCCATCACCATGAGCATCCGCACCATCCGCAACGTCCTGGCGAACGACCCGGAGGTCGGCGCAGGGAACGTGCTGACCAGCCGGATCGCCCTGGGCGTCGGTCTCGACGACCCGCTGCTGACCTTCGACACCGCGGTGGACGGGCACGCCGCCTGGCAGCCCTTCACCCTGCGCGAGCTCGACCGCGCCGTCCGGGCCCGGGCCGCCGCGCTGCACGCCCTCGGGATCGGCCGGCGCGACCCGGTGGTGGTGTACGCGACCGCGGCCGCCGACCACGTCCTGTCCTTCCTCGCCCTGACCCGCCTCGGCGCGATCCCGGCCCTGCTCAACCCCAAGGTGGAGGGCGAGCGCGCCGCCCGCTACATCGCCCGCCTGGGCGCCGTCGGCATCCTCACCGACCCCGAGCACCGCGCCGAACTCGCCGGGTACGACCCGGGCGCCCCGGTGCTGGCCGACGCCGCCGGGCTCGGCTCCGGCGACCCGGACGCGGCGCCCGCGCCGTACCGGCACTCGGCCCAGGACCCGGTGGCGATCACCCACTCCTCCGGCACCACCGGGATGCCCAAGGCGGTGGTGCACTCGCACGCCAGCCTCTACGCGGCGATCCGCCACCGCGCCACCCTGCCCCGCCCGCAGGGCGGCGACCGGATGCTCTCCGCACTGCCCGCCCCGCACGCGGCCACCGTCATCGCGGTCAACTTCTCGCTCAGCACCCACGGTGAACTCGCCCTGCTCTCCCACCAGTCGGGCGACGGCGTGCTGGACGCCATCGAGAGCTGGCAGCCGCGCGGCGTGATCGGCTTCGCCGCCACCTGGGCCGACCTGGCCCACCACGACCTCGCCGCACGGCAGTTGGACACCGTCGCGCTCTGGTGGAACACCGGGGACTGCGCGCACGAGGCGCACATCCGCCGCCTGATCGCGGCCGGCTCCCGGGAGACCGTCACCCGCCAGGGGCGCGGCCGCGAGCCGGGCTCGGTCTTCGTCGACGGCCTGGGCTCCACCGAGATGGGCCACTCGCACTTCTTCATCACCCACGCCCCCGGCACCGAGAAGTACGGCCGCTGCGTCGGCCGCCCGCACACCTTCGTGGACTGCGAGGTGGTCGGCCCGGACGGCGAGCCGCTCGGCCCCGGCGAGGTCGGCGAACTCGCCACCGCCTCACCGACCCTGGCGCCCGGCTACTGGAACGACTCGGTCACCACCTACCGCACCCGGCTGCGCGGCCGCTTCCTCACCGGCGACCTGATGTACCGGGACGAGGAGGGCTTCTACTACCACGTCGACCGCCTGGTGGACTCGGTCGACCTCGGCAACGGCCACCGGCTCTACACCGCGATGTCCGAGGAGCGGGTGCTGGCCACCGTCCCCGGCGTGCTGGACTGCACCGTGGTCGCGGTGAAGGACGGCGGGCAGGTGGTCACCGACGTGCTGCTCACTCTGGAGGACGGCGCCGACCCGGCCGCCGACCGCACCGAGGAGGTGGTGGCCGCGCTCGACGAGCACACCGCCGCCACCGTCCGCTCGGTCCTGGTGGTCGGCGGCGCGGACATCCCGCTCGGCCCGACCGGCAAGGTCCGCAAGGTCCTGCTGCGCGAGCGCTACCTCGCCTCGGTGGCCGGCTCGCCCGCCGCCGCCGTGACCAGCTCGGCGGCCGCCCGATGAGCGCCCCCGCCAAGCGCCCCGGAGCCGTCGTCACCGGGATGGGCCTGGTCACCCCGCTGGGCCGCAAGCCCGCCGAGGTCTTCGAGGCGCTGACCGCCGGCCGCAGCGGCATCACCGCCGTGCCCGAGGGCCACCCGGCCCACGGCTGGCTGCCGTTCGCCGGCATCGCCCCGCACGTCGACGGCACCGAGGTGCTGCCGCCCACCGAGACCCGCTGCGTGGACCGCTTCGTGCTGCTCGCCATGGCGGCCGCCGACGACGCCCTGGCCGACGCCGGGCTGGTGGTCGGCCGCGACGTCGACCCGCGCCGCACCGCCGTGGTGCTGGCCACCGGCGGCGGCGGGCTGGAGACCTTCGAGCAGCAGTCGCACCGCCGCCTGGAGCGCGGCCGGCCCGGCGTCAGCCCGTACCTGCTGCCCGGCATGCTCTCCAACATGGCGACCGCCCGGGTCGCCATCAAGCACGGCATCCGCGGCTTCAGCACCGCGATCGTCACGGCCTGCGCGGCCGGTGCCCAGGCGGTGGCCGAGGGCCTGCGGCTGATCCGGGCGGGCGACGCGGACGTGGTGGTCTGCGGCGGGACGGAGTCCTCGCTGCACCCGACGATCGCCGCCGCCTTCACCAACGCCCGTGCGCTTGCCCAGGGTTGGGAGGACCCGGCGCAGGCGAGCCGGCCGTTCGACCGCCGCCGCAACGGCTTCGTGCTGGGCGAGGGCAGCGGGGTGCTGGTGCTGGAGAGCGCCGAGCACGCGGCCGCCCGCGGCGCGGCCGGCTACGCCGAACTGATCGGCTGGGGCTCCTCCACCGACGCCCACCACCCGACCATGCCCCGCCCCGACGGCGAGGGCGCGGCCGACGCCATGCGCACCGCCCTGGCCAACGCCGGGCTGGACGCCTCCGACATCGGCTACGTCAACGCGCACGGCACCGGCACCAAGATCGGCGACGTCGCCGAATCGGCGGCCCTGAACGCGGTGTTCGGCCCGGACGGCCCCGCCGTCAGCTCCACCAAGGGCGCCACCGGCCACCTGCTCGGCGCGGCCGGGGCGCTGGAGGCGATCGTCTCGGTGCTCGCGGTGGCCCGCGGTCTGCTCCCGCCCACCCTCAACCTGGCCGACCCCGACCCGGCCTGCGCCCTGGACCACGTCCGCGGCGCGGCCCGCCCGGCCGAGCTGCGGTACGCGCTCAGCAACGCCTTCGCCTTCGGCGGCCACAACACCAGCCTGGTCTTCGGGCCGACGCCCACCGGCACCACCAGGTAGACCGGCCCACCTGCACTCAACTCCTCCCGACAGGAGCCCCGTTGTCCATCCAGACGATCACCCACGTCGAGTACCACTGCGCGGACGCCGCGCAGACCGCCGTCGAGCTCCAGACCGCCTACGGCTTCCGGCGCGACGCCGAACAGCCCGCCTGGCAGCCGGCGGTGCGCACCGTCCACCTCCACCAGGGCAGCGCCCGCATCCGCCTGCACTCCAGCGACAACACCGACCACCCGGTGGCCCGGTACGTCGAGCGGCACGGCGAGGGCGTGGCCGCGCTGGCCCTCGGCTGCACCGACCCGCAGGCCGCGCTGGAGCGGGCCGAGCGGCACGGCGCCGTGGTGCTCGACCGGGAGGCCCGCCTGATCGCCGGGTTCGGCGACACCGCGCTGCGCCTCGTCCCGCTGGAGGAGGCTCCCGCCCCGGCCGGCGGCGGCCTCATCGACGCCCTCGACCACGCCGCCATCTGCGTCCCGGCCGGCCAACTCGCCGACGCCGTACGGTTCTGCGAGGCCGCGCTCGGCCTCCACCGGATCTTCGGCGAGTACATCGAGGTCGGCGAGCAGGCGATGGACTCCAGCGTGGTGCAGAGCGCCTCCGGCGAGGTCACCTTCACCCTGATCGAGCCGGACACCAGCCGCCGGGCCGGGCAGATCGACCGCTTCCTGGCCGACCACGACGGCGCGGGCGTGCAGCACCTGGCCTTCCGCACCGAGGACATCGCCACCGCCGTCCGCACCGCCCGCGCGCACGGCGTCGAGTTCCTCTCCACCCCCGGCACCTACTACGACGCCCTGGCCGAGCGGCTCGGCGGCACCGCCATCCCGGTGGAGACGCTGCGCGAACTGGACGTCCTGGTCGACCAGGACCACGGCGGCCAGCTGTTCCAGATCTTCGCCCGCTCCACCCACCCCCGGCGGACCTTCTTCCTGGAGCTGATCGAGCGTCAGGGCGCGGGCACCTTCGGCACCGCCAACATCAAGGCCCTCTACGAGGCCGTCGAGCGCCAGCGCGCCACCGCCTCCGTCTGACGCCGCCCCACCCCCGAGAGGAACCCCCGTGACCATCGCCCCCGAGTTCGTCCTCACCGAGGCCGAGCGCGCCCTGCTGCCCACGCCCGAGGAGGTGGCCGGCTACCAGGAGCGCGGCTGGTACCTCTCCGGCAAGCTCTTCACCGACGAGGAGCTCGACACCCTCCAGGCCGCCACCGAGGACTACTACGAGGGCCACCGCGACCGCACCCTGGCCGTCCGCCCGCCGCGCCTGGCCGCCTGGCAGGCCTCCGACGGCCCGGTCCAGCGGCACAACGACTACGTGCACTACGAGAACGACGCGATCGCCGCGATCCTGCGCAAGCCGCTGGTCGGCGCCGTCGCCGCGCTGCTCGCCGGGGCGGAGGAGATCCGGGTCTTCCAGTCCACCCTGATCTACAAGCCGCCGATCGCCGGGGAGCCCTCCAACCACGTGCCGTGGCACTTCGACAAGCACTACTGGCACACCTCGACCTCCGACGACATGCTGACCGCCTTCATCCCCTTCCACGACTGCGGGGTGGAGAACGGCACCATCACCATGGTCGACGGCAGCCACCGCTGGCAGGAGCTGCCCTCCGAGGAGGACGCCACCCGGCACTTCGCCGAGCGCGACCGCTCCGAGCTGGACGGCATCCTGGCCGCCAACGCCGCGTTCAACGGCGCCGAGGTGGTCAAGGTCCCGGTCGAGATCCCGCGCGGCCACGTCTCCTTCCACCACTGCCGCACCTACCACGGCAGCGGCCCCAACCTCGCCCCCTCCCCGCGCCGCGCCGTCTCCCTGCACCTCCAGGACGGCGCCAACCAGTACCGCCACGCCACCCGCCCGGACGGCACCCCCGCCTCCTACAACCACGACGTGGTGGTCCGCCGCACCCCCGACGGCCGCCCCGACTACGCCGACCCCGAGATCTGCCCCGTCGTCTGGAAGGGCACCCCGTGACGGACCCCGCCGACCTCGGGACCCTCGCCGGGCGCTACCGGATGCTGCGGCTGATCCGCGGCTTCGAGGAGCTCGCGCTCGGCCTGGTGAAGTCCGGGGCGATCACCGGTGGCATCCACCCCTACATCGGGCAGGAGGCGGTGGCGGTCGGCGTCTGCGCCGCGCTCCGCCCGCAGGACCGGATCACCTCCACCCACCGGGGCCACGGCCACGTGCTCGCCAAGGGCGCGGCCCCGGACCGGCTGCTGGCCGAACTCCTCGGCCGCACCGGCGGGTTGAACCGCGGCCGGGGCGGCTCGATGCACGCCGCCGACTTCTCCCTCGGCATCCTGGGCGCCAACGGCATGGTCGGCGCGGGCGGCGCCATCGCCGTCGGCGCCGCCTGGTCGGCCGTCCAGGCCGGCGAGGACCGGGTGGCCGTCGCCTTCTTCGGCGACGGCGCGCTCAACCAGGGCGTCCTGCTGGAGTCCTTCAACCTGGCCGCGATGTGGAAACTGCCGGTGCTCTTCGTCTGCGAGAACAACGGCTACGCCACCACCCTGCCCGCCAGCACCGCCGTGGCCGGCAGCGCCACCGGCCGGGCCGCCGCCTTCGGCATCCCGTCCGCCGAGGTGGACGGGATGGACACCGAGGCCGTCCGCGCGGCCGCCGCCGAGGCGGTCGAGCGGGCCGCCGCCGGGGGCGGCCCCGGCTTCCTCGAGTGCCGCACCTACCGCTTCGAGGGCCACCACACCATGGAACGGCTGATGAAACTGCACTACCGCACCCCCGAGGAGGTCGACGGCTGGCGCGGCCTCGACCCGCTGCCGCGCGCCGCCGCGCTCCTGCCGTCCGGCCTGGCCGCACAGCTGGACGCCTCGGTCGCCGAACAGCTCACCGCCGCCTCGGAGTTCGCCCTCGCCTCCGAACTCCCCTCCCCCGAAGGCGCGTCGGACCACCTCTACGCCGACGGGCTGCGCCCCAGGGCGGGGTCGGCGGCATGAGGCTCTCCTACACCAAGGCACTCAACCGGGCGCTCACCGACGCCCTCACCGAGGACCCCGCCGTCTGCGTGTTCGGCGAGGACATCGGCGCGGGCATGGCCGGCCCGACCCTCAACCTGCTCAAGCAGTTCGGCCCCGGCCGGATCGTCGACACCCCGCTCTCCGAGCAGGCCTTCACCTCGATGGCGATCGGCGCCGCACTGACCGGCCGGCGGCCGGTGATCGAGTTCCAGATCCCCTCACTGCTCTTCCTGGTCTTCGAGCAACTCGTCAACCAGGCGCACAAGTTCTCGCTGATGACGGGTGGTCAGGCGAGCGTCCCGCTGACCTGCCTGGTCCCCGGCTCCGGCTCCCGCGACGGCTGGGCCGGCCAGCACTCCGACCACCCCTACAGCCTGTTCGCCCACGCCGGCCTGAAGACCGTCGTCCCGGCCACCCCCACCGACGCCTACGGCCTGCTCCGCTCCGCCATCGCCGACCCGGACCCGGTGGTGGTCTTCGCCCCCGCCGCCGCCCTCCCGATCCGCGAGACCGTCACCTGGGAGCTCGCCCCGATCCCGCTCGGCTCGGCCCGCATCCACCGCGAGGGCACCGACGTCACCGTGGTCGCCGTCGGCCACCTGGTCCACGACGCCCTCGCCGTCGCCGAGGAACTGGCCGGAGAGGGCATCTCCGTCGAGGTCCTCGACCCCCGCACCCTCCACCCCTTCGACTGGGACGCCCTGGCCGCCTCCCTGGAGCGCACCGGCCGCCTGGTGGTGATCGACGACTCCAACCGCAGCTGCGGCATCGGCGCCGAGATCCTCGCCACCGCCGCCGAGTCCATGCACCTCACCGCCCCGCCCCGCCGCATCACCCGCCCCGACGGCACCGTCCTCCCCTTCGCCCCCGCCCTCGACCGCGCCCTCCAACCCCACCGCGACCAACTCCGCGAGGCCGTCCGCGCCGTCATGAAGTAAGAGGTCACCCCGGCGGCGGTGAACCCATGGTGACCGTGCGCGCACCACGGGCGACGGCCGTGGCGGCCGGGCAGCCGTCGCCCGTTCGGTCGACATAGGCTGGCTCTCGCCACCACGCACCGCTCGCCGCCGGAGGGCCGATGACGGGACGCCGCCCCACCGCCCGCCGCAGCGCGGACGACCTGCTGACCGAGCTCGGCCGGCTCACGGCGTCCGCCCTGGAGCAGGCCGAGCTCCAGAAGGCCCGGGTGGAACTGGCCGAGGCCCTGCAGCGCGAGCTGCTGCCGGCCGCGCTCCCCCAGGTGCCCGGCCTCGGGGCCGCGGCCCGGTACGCCCCGGCCCGGCACGGCCTGAGCATCGGCGGCGACTGGTACGACGGCTTCCTGCTCCCGGACGGCTCCGTGGCCTTCACCCTCGGCGACGTCCAGGGGCACGACGTGGAGGCGGCCGCCGTGATGGGCCAGGTCCGGGTCAGCCTGCGGGCCCTGGCGACCACCGCCACCGACCCCGGCGAGGTGCTGGAGCGCGCCAACGACCTGCTGATATCCATGGCCGTCCGGCGCTTCGCGACCTGCGTCTTCCTGCGCTACGACCCGGCCACCGGCGAGCTCTGGCACGCCCGGGCCGGACACGTCCCGCCGGTCTGGGCGGACGCCGACGGCGCCGCCGTCCGCCACTCCGACGAGGGCGGCCCTCCGCTGGGTGTGCTGCCCGGCCAGCGCTACCCGGTCAACCGCCACCGGCTGACCGGGTCCGAGGTGGTCGCCCTGGTCACGGACGGGGTGGTCGAGGGGCCGCAGTTCCCGATCGAGGCCGGTCTGGAGCGGGTCGCGGCCGTGCTGCGCGCCCGCGGCCCGGCCGACCCGGAGGCCCTCGCGGCCGAGCTGCTGGCGGTGGCCGAGCTGACCGGGCACACCGACGACGCCGCCGTGCTGGTGCTCCGTCACGGCTGACCGGCCGGTTCCCCGTGCTCCACCCCCGCGCACGTACCCCTTCTCCGCGCGTGTCACCGGCCGGTCCGCCGCCCGGCCGTAGTGTGATGGCTCCTGTGCCGCTGCCCACCGCTCCCCCCACCCGCGACCTGCGCCGCCTGGCGGCCACCGGCGGGCTCCTGCTGGCCGTCACCGGCATCTACCTCCTGGCCGGACGGCTCGGCCTGATGCAGCAGGTGGTGATCGGCGGGGCGAGGGTCACCCCGCTCTGGCCGCCCACCGGGATCGCGCTCGCCTGCCTGCTGCTGTTCGGCCTCCGGGTCTGGCCCGGCATCGCCCTCGGCGCCTTCCTGGTGATCGCCTCGGGCGGCACCCCGCGCTGGGGCTCGATCGGCATCGTCGCCGGCAACACCCTGGCCCCGGTCGCCGCGTACCTGATGCTCCGTCGGGTCGGCTTCCGGACCGAGCTGGACCGCCTGCGGGACGGGACGGCGCTGGTCTTCCTGGGGGCGTTCGCCGCCATGCTGATCAGCGCCACCGTCGGCGCCGCAGTGCTGGGGCTGAGCGGCAGCCTGCCGGACGGCGGGTTCTGGCCCACCTGGTCGGCCTGGTGGGCCGGGGACGCGATGGGGGTCCTGGTGGTCACCCCGCTGCTGCTGGCGCTGCGCACCGTCCGGCTCCCCGACGACCCGGGGCCGTTCGACTTCGCGGAGCCGGCCCTCCTGCTGGCCGGGACGGCCACCGTCACGGTGATCGCCACCCACACCAAGCTGAGCGTGCTGTTCCTGGTCTTCCCGTTCCTGATCTGGGCCGCGCTCCGGTTCCAACTGCCCGGCGCCGCCCCCTGCGTGGCGGTGGTCTCGGTGCTCACCATCGCGGCGGCCACCCGCCACGCCGGCCCCTTCGCCGAGCACGGACTGGTCGCCGACATGGTGGTGCTCCAGGCCCTCAACGCCTGCGCCGCACTCACCGGCCTGCTGCTCTCCGCCATCGTCGCCGAGCAGCGCAACACCCACCGCCGCCTCGAACAGGCCTGCGTCGAACTGGCCGAGGTGGTCCGCCGCCTGGCCCCCGACCGCCCCGGCGACTGGCTGCCGCCGGGCGACGGTTTCCAGTAGGGCAACGGTGCGTGTCGTGACGGGGCTTCGGCTCCCGGGCCGCAGCCCCGTCTCCCGTCATGGCCGGCCCGGTCAGGGCTGGGTGGTGCCGTAGCGGCGCCGGAAGCGTTCGACGCGGCCCTGGGTGTCCAGGACGCGGGTCCTGCCGGTGTAGAAGGGGTGGCTGGCGGACGAGACCTCGACGTCGATGACCGGGTAGGTGTTGCCGTCCTCCCACTCGACGGTCTGGGTGCTGGTGATGGTGGAGCGGGTGAGGAAGGCGAGGCCGCCGGCCTTGTCGCGGAAGACGACGGGGCGGTAGTCGGGGTGGATTCCGGGCTTCATGGGGTCGGTCCTCCGGGTGGGTCGGTTGGTGGGTGGGGTGGTGGTCAGCGCTCTTCGCGGAAGTCGACGTGCCGCTTGGCGACGGGGTCGTACTTGCGCAGGACCAGGCGGTCGGGGTCGTTCCTGCGGTTCTTGCGGGTGACGTACGTGTAGCCGGTGCCGGCGGTGGAGCGGAGCTTGATGATCGGGCGCAGTTCGTTGCGGGCCATGGGTGTCCCTTCAGGGGCGGGGCGGTGTCGGTGACGCCACCCTACAGCGAAATGAAATCCATTTTCATCTAGGCTAGTGTGAGCCTCGCTTCCCCGGGGCGTCACGCCGCCCCGGGAGCGTGACCGTCCGCCTGCCCGCACGTATCCGCAACGGAGTCGTCCGCCATGTCCGCTCACTGCCAACTGACCGGCCGCAAACCGTCCTTCGGCAACACCATCTCCCACTCGCACCGCCGCACCAGCCGCCGCTTCGACCCCAACATCCAGCGCAAGCGCTACTGGCTGCCCGGCGAGGGCCGGTACGTCCGCCTCACGCTCAGCGCCAAGGGCCTGAAGACCGTCGACACGATCGGCATCGAAGCCGCCGTCGCCCGCATCCGCGCCCGGGGGGAGAAGGTCTGATGGCCAAGCAGAGCAAGATCGCCAAGAACGAGCAGCGCCACGCCGTCGTCGCCCGGTACGCCGAGCGCCGGGCCGAGCTGAAGCGCGTCATCGCCCGCCCGTCGAGCACGCCCGAGGAACGGGCGGCGGCCCAGCGCGAGTTGGCCCGTCAGCCGCGGGACGCCAGTGCCACCCGGATCCGCAACCGCGACGGTGTCGACGGCCGCCCGCGTGGCTACCAACGCGCCTTCGGCCTCTCCCGGATCAACCTGCGCACCATGGCCCACGCCGGACAGCTGCCCGGCGTGCGGAAGTCGAGCTGGTGAGCGCGGTGCCCGGACAGGCAAAGCTCCCCGTCATCGTGGTGGCAGGGCTCCACCGCGCCGAACGCCGCCGCGCCGTCCAGGAGTTGGTGGAGGGCAGCGTCAACGCCGTCGTCCTCCACCACGACCTGCGGGACGCCTCGCGCGGCACCGTCCACCGCGAACTGCGGGACGGCAACGGCGTGTACGACACCGCTGGGTTCCCATTGACCAACGACTGCGCCTGCTGTGCGCTGCGGGAGCACCTGCTGCCGGAGCTGGTGGGGATCGCCGAGGACGGGCAGCACGGCCTGGCCGTCGTCGAACTGTGGGGAGGCAGCGATGCGCACCCGGCGGTCGAGGTGATCGCGGGCGGTGAGGTGGACGGCCGTCCGATGGAGGAGTTCATCGAACTGGCGGGGGTGGTGGTCGCGGTCGACCCCGACCGGCTGCTGGGCGAACTCTCCGTCCCGGACGACCTGGAGGAGCACGGGGAGCACACGTCCGCGGAGGACACCCGCACGCGTGCCGAGGCACTCGCCCACCAGATCGAGTACGCCACCACCATCGCCGTCGCCCGCGGCGGCGAGACCGGGCTGGCCATGCTGCGCCAACTGCACCCGACCGCCCGGCGCGTCCTGCTCGGTACCGGTGAGCTGCTGCGGGCCGGGCTCGGCGGCTTCGACGTGGCCGCCGCCCGCGACCGGGTGAACCCGGCCCTCGCACTGCTGCCGCAGCAGGCCGACGAGGCCGGGGTGGCCACGCTGGTGTGGGAGCGGCGGCGTCCGCTGCACCCGGGCCGGCTGTACGAGGCGCTGGATCTGCTGGTGCCGGCCGCGCAGCGCAGCCGGGGCCGGTTCTGGCTGGCCAACCGGCCCGAGCAGATGCTCGCGTGGGACGCCGCCGGGGCGAACCTCGCCGTCGAGGAGTGCGGGCCCTGGCTCGCCTCGCTGCCGGACGCCGCCTGGGAGCTGTACCCGCCCGCCCGCCGGGCCGCCGCCGCCCTCGACTGGCACGCCGAGCACGGCGACCGTGTCCAGCAACTCGTGTTCACCGCCGAGGGGTTGGACGTCGACGGGATCACCGAGCTGCTCGACTCCTGCCTGCTCACCGACAGCGAACTGATGGCGGGTGAGGCCGGTTGGAAGGCCCTGCCCGACGCCTTCGAGGACCTGCTCGAACCCGTCTCCTGAAGGACCGTACGAAGGAACCGACATGGCCAAGCGCCCCGGTGGCGGCAAGCCGCCCCGCCCCCGCCCGAACCCGCTGTTCGAGGCGGGCATCACCTCCGTCGACTACAAGGACACCGATCTGCTGCGGAAGTTCGTCTCCGACCGCGGCAAGATCCGCAGCCGCCGGGTCACCCGGCTGACCGTTCAGCAGCAGCGGGCGGTGACGCGGGCGGTCAAGAACGCCCGCGAGATGGCGCTGCTGCCCTACGCCTCGACCACCCGATAGGAGCCCCCGATGGCCGTCCCCAAGCGGAAGACCTCCCGCAGCAACACCCGTCACCGCCGCTCGCAGTGGAAGGCGAGCGCACCCCAGCTGGTGCCGGTCACCGTCGACGGGCGCGAGCACCTGGTGCCGCGCAACCTGGTCCGCGCCTACGAACGCGGGCTGCTCACGCCGTTCACGCCGTGAACGCGAGGGGCCGCAGCGCACGCGCTGCGGCCCCGGGTCCGGAGACGGCCCCCGAGTGTCCGCAATCCACCGGCGGGTCGGTGCCGAACAACCGTAGAGGGCAGCGCACGACGGACCGACGGACACCAGTGGGAGGACCGATGATCAGGGTGGAGCGCACCATGCGCGTCGAGCGGCCGGCCGAGGAGGTGCTGCGCTACCTGGCGGACTTCGGGAACGCCCCTGAGTGGGACCCGGGGACCGAGGCCTGCGTCCGGCTGGACGACGGCCCGGTCGCGGAGGGCGCGAGCTGGCGGAACACCTCCCGGTTCCGGGGGCGGCGGACCGAACTGACCTACCGTCTGGAGCGCCGCGCCCCCGACCGGTTGGTCTTCGTCGGGCACAACCGCACGGTCACCGCCACCGACGACATCGCCGTCCGGGCCGTCGACGGCGGCACCGTGGTGCACTACCGCGCCTCGCTGCGCTTCCACGGGTTGGCCGCACTGGCCGGCCCGTTCCTGCGCGGCGAGTTCGAGCGTCTGGCCGACGCGGTGGCCGACCGCCTGCCCCGGGTCCTCACGGACCGCTGACCCGCCGGGGCGGGGCCCCGCCCGGCCGCCTGGCGGTGGCCAGGGCGACGGGGACCACGAGCAGGGCGACCGCCGCTCCGCCGACGGCGAGCACCGGGTAGCCGCCGAGGGCGACGACCGCGCCGGAGGCGAGGCCGCCGGTGCTGCCGGCGATCGCGAGGCCGACGTCCACCAGTCCCTGGGTGCTCGCCCGTCGTTCCAGCGGGACGGCGGCCGTGACGATGGCCGTCCCGCTGACCAGGCCGAGGTTCCAGCCGAGGCCGAGCAGTACCAGGGCGGTCGCCACCGCTCCGACGGAGTGCGGCGGTGCCGCCGCCGCGAGCACGCCCGCCGCGGCGAGGGTGAGACCGCCGGCGACGGCGACGGGCACCGGGCCGCAGCGGTCGACCAGTCGGCCGCTGAGCGGGGAGGGCAGGAACATCGCGCCCACGTGCAGGGCGATGACCAGTCCGGTGGCGCCGGTGCCGTGGCCGTGGTCGTCCAGGTGGACCGGCGTCATCGTCATCACGGCGATCATCACCAACTGGCCGAGCAGCATGACCCACAGCCCGGTCGCCAGTCCGGGCCCGCGGGTGGCCGTGGTCTCCGCGCCCGCTGCTGCGACCGTATCCGTATCCACGCTGCCCGCTGACGGAGCCTCGGCCGGTCCGGCCGCCGCCAGCCGACGGGCGAGCAGCAGCGGGTCCGGTCTCAGCAGCGCCCCGAGCAGGACCGCCGCCGCCCCGTAGGCGGCGGCCGCGAGCAGGAACGGTCCGGCCAGCGCCGGGATGCCCCAGCCCTCGGCAAGGGTGCCGGAGACAGTGACCAGGTTGGGCCCGACCACCGCCCCGAAGGTGGTGGCGAGCAGGACGGCGCTGACCGCCCGCCCGCGCCGGTGCGGCGGGGCGAGGTCGGCCCCGGCGTAGCGGGCCTGGAGGTTGGTGGCGGTGCCGGCGCCGTAGACGAACAGCGAGAACAGCAGCAGCGGGACGTGGTGGGCGGCCACCGCGGCGACCACGCCGAGGCTGCCCAGGGCACCGGCCGCGTAGCCGGCCGCGAGGCCCGGACGGCGGCCGTGGCGCTGGCAGATCCGGCCGATGGCGAGGGCCCCGAGGACGGCTCCGCCGGTGAACAGGGCGCTCGGGATGCCGGCCAGGCCGGTCGAGCCGAGCAGGTCGCCGGCCAGCAGGGCGCCGACCGTGATGCCCGCGGCGAGTCCGGCGCCGCTGAGGGTCTGGGCCGCGATCAGGACGGCCAGGGTGCGCCGCTGTTCGGGCGGGTCGGCCTCCCGTCCGGCGGCCCCGGCCCCGGCTCCGGTCGCGGCAGAGGAGGCGGAGGCGGAGGAAGAGGCGCTCACCTGGCGGCGAGCGGCTGGAGCTCCGAGATCTCCGCCAGCGACATGTCGAGCTGCTGGTGGAGGTAGCGCACGATGGTCCAGTGCGCCATCGCGTCCTCGTCGAAGGGGCCGAACTCCCGGCAGTAGAGCGGGATCCAGCGCAGTGCCTCCTCCGCCGCGCGCTCCCTGCCGGGCTCCTGCTCATAGGCCTCGTACCCGATGCTGCGGTGGTGGACGAAGAAGCCGCCGGGCAGGCGCTCGCAGAAGGCGGCGTACTCGCGGGTCTGCAGGATCAGGAAGTGCCAGACCTCGTCGATGTGCTGCTCCACCGGGAGGAACAGTCCGGCGAGGGCGTCCGGGTGACGGGAGATCAGGTAGAGGTAGCGCAGGCACTCGAGGACCTGGCGCTCGGCGTCCTGCGGGAGGGCGCCGGTGATCGCGGCGGCCTGGGCGGCGGCCTCGGCGTGCAGCTCCTCACCGAGCAGGGCCCGGAGGTCGGCAGCGGTGACGAAGGCGTCGGGGATGTCGGAGGCGCCGGGGGTGTCAAAGGCGCCGGTGGGCTGGCTGGTCATCGGGCTCCGTCCGCGGGTCGGCCGTCCGCCGCGAGCCAGGCGTACTTGCCGGACGCGCCGATCGGCAGGTGCTTGTGGTGGGTGACGCGGCCGGGCCGTCCGGTGAGCCGCCGGACGGCGTGGCCGAGGGCCTCGGTCTCGGCGGGTCCGGGCGGGACGCCGTCGAAGGTGGTGCAGTGCAGCTCGGCGCCGCCGGGGTCGGTGACGGCCAGGTGCTGGAGGAAGACCTGCGGGGCGATGGAGCTGACCAGGTCGTCGAGGTCGCCCTGGGCGACGGGGCCGTGCGGGGTGGCGAGCAGTTCCTTCTCCCGCCCGCAGAAGCGGGTGATCCGCCCAGGGTCGGCGGAGCCGTCCGCGGTGCGCACGCAGTCGCCGGAGCGGTAACGCACCAGCGGCATCCAGGGGTTGCGCACGCTGGTGACGATCAGGCTGTGGATGTGGCTGCCCGGGGCGACGGGGAGGAGTTCGACGCTCATGCCGTGCAGGTACGGGCGGTAGTCGCCGCCGCTGTCGCCGTAGTAGAGGTAGCCGAGCTCGGTGCTGCCGAAGAGGTCGACGACCGGGCAGTCGAAGCGCTCGCGGAGGTACCGGGAGACGTTGCGCGGGGTGTACTCGTACGCGTGCACGACGGCGGCGGGCGCCGGGAACCGTTCCCAGAGGTCCCACCGGTCCAACTTCCGTACCAGGTGGGCGAGGTGGGAGGAGGAGCAGTCCAACAGGTACCGTCCGCGGGGGTGGCTCGCGGCGGCCTCGCGGATCTCGCCCAGCATCCGCTCGACCTCGCTGCGGGTCCAACTCCCTGGGTCGAGGCTGAGGTTGAGGTACACGGTGCGGTCGTCGAGCCAGCGGTCACGCAACTCCGGTACGGCGGACGCGGTTTCGCCGCGCTTGCGCGCGTTGACCCGGGCGACGTGCTCGGTGGCGAGGACGGTGGTCAGCGAGACCCGGCGGCAGCCCTCGCGCCAGGTGTCGGCGAGTTCGGGGTGCTCGCTCCACAGCCGGTAGTAGGAGTGCAGCAGGAAGTACGGCGGGCGGATGATCTGCATCCGCGCGTGGTTGGTGCCGGTGGAGAGCACGTACTCCGCCTCGCCCGCGGCGAGGGCGGCGGCGAGCGCGGGCGTCATCCAGTTGTCGGGGAATCCGCGGGCGATCTCGGGTTTCTCCAGGACCGGGAAGTGGCCCCGTTCGATCGAACCGCGGTAGATCGGGATGTCCTTGATCCGGTCGACCACGTCGGCGGTCGGCTGGCCGTTCACTGTCACCCCCGGGTGGGTGCGGGCGGCTGGGTGGTCCGGGCACGGGCGGCCGGGCCGGGGGCACCGGCCCGGCCGCCCGCGTGCCGGCGGTGCGTCAGGAGATGCAGCCGGACTTCACGATGCTGATACAGCCGTCCTTGGCCACGCTGATGCAGCCGTCCTTGGCCGCGGACGCCGAGTTGACGGCGACCCAGCCCTTCCACTTGTCGTCCTGGGTCATCTTCGCGATGAGCTGTTCCACGGGCACCTCCGGTGTGAGGAGTGGGCTCGCGACCCTCTTGAGATCGCCATGCCAACCTAAAGTTCCGGTCAAGAACGTGTCAACGACGGGCAATGTGACGAACATCGGGCCCGCTCCACGTTTGGCACGGCCCGGAGCGCGAAAACCCGACGTGAGGTCAGCTGCCCGATCCGCCAAGGGAGTTCGTGTGCGCCCCGAGGAGGCTCTCGGCGGCCGCCGTCCGGAGGTAGAGGACGTAACGGCCCGTCCGGTGGGCGTCCACCAGGCCGGCGTCCCGGAGGATGCCGAGGTGCTGGGACACCCCTCCCGCGGTGAGGCCGGTGCGCCGGGCCAGGTCGGTGGTGGAGGCGGGTGCGTCGAGCTCGGCCAGCAGCCGGGCCCGCGAACCGCCGATCAGGGCGGCCAGGGCCCGCGGCACCTCCCGCGGCCGCTCCCACAGGGCGGCCACCCCGCGGGGCGGATAGCGCAGGGTGGGCTGCCAGCCGGCGGCAGTGACGGAGAAGACCCGTGGCCAGGCGAAGACCGACGGCACCAGCAGCAGGCCGCGACCGCCGAGGGAGGGCGCCCCACGGTGGTGGCGGTGGCCGACGGAGAGCGTGTCGGTGTCCCATCCCACGCTGGGGTCGAGGTCGTTGAGCAGTCGGTCGGCCCCACCCTCCGCCAACAGCCGGGCCCGGTACAGGACATCGCCCTCCAGCAGCGAACGCATCCGCGGCCAGTACGGCGCGACGGCGGTCTCCCAGAACCCGGTCACCTGTTCGGCCAGCTCCGCCAGGCCCCGGGCCGGGTCGGCGAGCAGGGCGTCGATCGCCGCCGACCGCGGGGCCCGCGGGCCGGTGAGGCCGGCGCGGAGCCGGTCCGGCGCGGTGGCGCGGAGGACCGCGAGCTCGACGGTGAGGTCGGGCACCAGGGTGGTCGGCGGCGGTGCGACGAAGACGGGGATCGTCCGGGGCGGCGCGGGGACCAGGTCGGCGAGCAGCGTCCAGTCCGGCCCGGCGCCGGCCAGCAGCGGCCGGACCCGCTCCAGCCAGGGCCGGTGCACCTGCTGCCCGGGCTCCGGGTGCAGCAGCAGCCGGGCGGCGGCCACCACCTCCCACAGCGGCGACAGCGCGAACCTGGTCCGCGCCAGGTCCTGGGCCGTGAACTCCAGCGTGAGCACCTGCCGTTCCCCCTCCTCGTCCCCTCCTCGTCCGCGGCCAATTTAGCCTGGGCTGAATTCCTGGCCCGGCCCGCACGGGGGCGACAGGCTCCCACCATGACGATCACCACCACCCCCACACCCACACCCACCCCCTCCCCCGACCCCCACCCCGGGCGCCCGACGCTCCGTCAGGACCCCGGCTTCCGCCTGCTGTTCGGCGCGGCGGCGGCCGGTCGGCTCGGCACCTCGGTCGGCGCCCTGGCACTGCCGCTGGTGGCCGTCCTGGCCCTGGACGCCTCGCCCGGCCAGGTGGGCCTGCTCGCGGCGGCCGGCACCCTGGCGTTCGTCCTGATCGGGCTGCCCGTCGGCGCCTGGGTCGACCGGCTGCGCCGGCGGCCCGTGATGATCGCCGCGGACCTGGTCCGGGCCGCGCTGCTCGGCTCGGTCCCGGCCGCCTGGGCGCTGCACGTCCTGACCCTCCCTCAGCTCTACCTGGTCGCCCTGCTCACCGGGGCGGCCACGGTCTTCTTCGACGTCGCCGCCCAGAGCCACCTGCCGGACCTGGTCGGCCGCGACCGGATCGGGGCGGCCACCACCCGGCTGGCCACCCTCGACGCGGTGGCGCAGATCGGCGGCCGGAGCGCCGGCGGCTTCCTGGTCGCCCTGCTGTCCGCCCCGTTGGCGGTCCTGCTCGACGCCGTGAGCCACCTCGTCTCGGCCGTCTGCCTGCTGCGCATCCGCCGACCGGAGCCCTCCGCCACCGGTGCGGCGCGGGGACGGCTCGGGGCCGAGGTCCGCGAGGGCCTGGGCTTCGTCCTCGGCCACCCCTCGCTGCGCGCGATCGCCCTCAGCGGCGCCTGCGGCAACCTCTCCGTCCAGCTCTGCCAGACCCTGCTGCCCGTGCTGTTCGTCCGGGACCTCGGGCTGTCCGGCGGCGCGATCGGGCTCTTCTTCGCCCTCGGCGGCGTCGGCGCACTGCTCGGCTCGCTGTCCGCCCGTCCGCTCGCGCGCCGGATCGGCGCCGGGCGGACCCTGTGCGCGGCCGGCCTGGCGGTCGCGCCGTTCTCCGCCCTGGTGGCCCTGGCCGACCGCGGCCCGGGGCTCTGGCTGGCCGGCGGCGGGTGGCTGGTCACCACCTTCAAGGTCGGCGTCGACAACGTCATCAAGGTCAGCCACCGACAGGCCGTCACCCCCGAACGGCTGCGGGGCCGGATGAACGCCACCATGCGCCTGGTCCTCACCGGCGCCCTCGCCACCGGCGCCGCCCTCGCCGGCCTGCTCGGCGAACTGCTCTCCACCCGGGCCGCCCTGTCGGTCGGCGCGGCCGGCCTCGCCCTCGCCTGGGTACCGGTGTGGCTGTCGCCCCTGCGCCGCCTGCGCAGCGTCCCGGGGCTCTGACCGTGACGTCCCGGGGCTCTGACCGTGACCTCCCGGCGCGGGCAGGGGCACGGCTCCGCCGGACGGGGGAAGACCTGACCGATGATCAGGTGACCGGTGTGGCCCGGCCGTTCCGTACGGACGTACGCATAGAGTCCGTTACGTTCCGAATGTCCGTTCCCAGGTGAGGACCCTCCGGATGCCGCGACCCGCACGCCACCGTCTGCGCCTGCCGCTGGGCCTCGCCACCGCCCTGGCCATGCTGCTCGGCGCACCGGGAGCACTGCTGCCCACCGCGGCCGCCGACGACGCGCGCAGCTCGGTCGGGATCACCAAGAGCGACGACCTCGGCGGCAAGCCGCTCCAGCCCGGTGACGACTTCGTCTACACCCTGGAAGGACACTGCTCCGGACTGACGGTCGACTGCGTGCACTTCACCGTCACCGACACCCTGCCCGCCGAGTTCGAGGTCACCAGCCTTCCGCAGTCCACCACCACCCGGGACGTCACCTACGACGCCGCGACCCGGCAGCTGACCATCGTCTACAAGCAGACGCTGCAGAACCCGGCCGGCCAGACCGGGCTGCGCGCGGGCCAGGCCGGTTCGGTCGAGGTCGGCATGCGGCTGCCCGCCGACACCCAGGTCGAGGACGGCACGGTCGTCCCCAACTCGGCCACGGTCACCGCCGACAACGCCGACCCGGCCACCGACCGCGACGACATCACCGTCACGATCCCGCGGGTGGTCAAGCCGGTGGCCACCAAGAGCTGGAGCGACGGATCGGCGGTGGCGGGCAGCGGCGAGGAGAGCACCCTGACCCTCGGCGTGCGCAACAACTCCTCCAGCTCCGCCGAGGTGAGCGAGCTGACGGTGTCCGACACCGGCCAACAGACCTTCGAGTACTTCGACTTCGAGTCCGCCACGGTCACCGCCTTCCCGGCCGGGGCCGACCGGGCCGCCCTCACCGTGACCACCGCCTCCGGCGCCACCCTGACCGGCCCGCCGATCTCCGCCCCGGGGCCGCTGCCGCTGCCCGCCGGGGTCGCGCCCGGGGACGTGACCGGCTTCTCGGTCACCTTCACCAACAGCAACGGCGACCCGCTCCCCTACGACCCGACCGGCGGCACCGTCACCGTGCGGCTGAAGCTGCGCGACACCACCCGCTCGAACGGCCGACCGCTGCGTCCCACCGACAAGGTGACGGTGGACAACTGCGCCACCCCGCAGGCCCAGGACCCGGTCGCGGGAGCGGTCGACGGCACGGCCGCCTGCGCCCCGTACGACATCCTGCCGGACACCCTGGTGGTCAACGCCACCAAGCAGTTCTTCCCCGACACGAACGGCGACTGGTCGCAGCAGAGCGGCGAGCACGCCGTCGCCGGCCAGAACTCACCGGTCACCGCCCTCGTGGACGTCACCAACCAGTCGCCGTTCCCGGTGAAGACGATGACCGTCACCGAGCCCGCGCTCCTGCAGCCGGCCGACTTCGCCCAGCTGGACGTCCAGCAGGTCCGACTGCGCTTCCCGGCCGGGGCCACCTCCGCCACCCTGACCGTGACCTACGCCGACGGGACCAGCACCACCGACAGCTACACCGCCGACACCACGGTGGACGTCGCCAAACCGGGCACCACCGTCACCAAGGTCGAGGTCACCTACACCGGCACCGACGCGGACGGGAACCCGACCATCGAGCCGGGCGCCGACGCCGGGCTCGACCTGCACGCCACCCTGGCCCCCGGGGTGACGGCCGGTCAGCTCACCAACTGCGCCGCCTTCAGCGCCGACGCGGGCCGCACCGACGGCAGCGGCACCGCCGCCGGCCGGGCCTGCCAGGCCCTGACCGTGGAGGACCCGCAGAACGGCTCCGGCGGCAGCAAGAACACCGACCAGACCGACGTCCCCGTCGGCCAGCCGATCCCGATGCACCTGACGGTGACCAACAACGGCAACATCCCGATGGTCAACCCGGTGATCACCGACCCGCCGGCCAAGCCGGACGGCACCCCCGACTTCACCCAGGGCAGCCCGTTCGGCTATCTGCAGATCGACTCGATCACCGTCACCCCGGCCGGCGCCCCCGTCACCGTCCAGGTCTGGGACCCGACCGCCGGAGGCGGCAGTGGCGCCTGGGTCGCGTACGACGCCGCCGACACCGCGCTGCTGGGCCGCGCCACCGCGGTCCGGGTCGCCTACGACGGCGAGCTGCCGCCGACCGGCACCTTCACCGTGAACGTGGTCGCCGAGCGCCGCCCGGGCACCCCGGACGGGGTGAGCTTCCAGAACTGCTTCACCGTCACCGCCGACTCCGGCTGGACCTCCGGCAGCCCGGCCTGCTCCGCCTCGATGAACACCGGCCCGGCCTCCGACTCGGCCTCGCTGAACAAGTCGATCAGCCCCGGCCAACTCCCGCAGTACGTCCCGGGCCTGCCGCGCCAGCACGCCGACGTGGCCCTGACCGTCATCAACACCGGCAACATGTCGGCGAAGTCCCTGGAGATCACCGACCAGGACGCCGACTTCTTCGACGCCGTCGACCTGGTCGCCGTCACCTCCAACCAGATGCCCGCCGGGGCCGACCGGGTCCGGATCGACGCCTACGTCGACGGCGCCTGGGTGAACGGCACCCCGGCCGCCGGGGCCGCGCTGCCCGCCGGGGTCGACCCCGCCGCCGTCACCGGCGTCCGCGCCACCTACACCTCCACCAGCACCGCCAACGACGGCTACACCCTCACCCCTTGCACCGGAAACCCCTGCGCGGGCGTCCTGCACCTGGACGTCAGCCCGCGCCCCGCGCTGCGCTCCACCGGCGGCCCGGTGCCGGACCACCTGGAGGACACCGTCTCCGGACGCTTCCTCACCAAGCTGGAGACCAACGGCGTGCCCGCCCTCATCGCCCCGGTCACGGCCACCCTCGACCTGGTCAAGGGCAGCCCGGTGCTGGCCGTCAGCAAGACCCCGAACACCGTGCTCGCCCCCGGTGAGGACGCCCCCTTCTACCTCAAGGTCGCCAACACCGGCACCGCCGACGTCCCCGCCCTGGTGGTCAAGGACGCCCTCCCGCCCGGCATCGCCTTCCTGGACTCCTTCCAGGGCGACAACGGGCAGCCCTTCAAGGTGACGGACCAGCAGGTCCCGGCCGGCACGCCGGCGGTGCCCACCCCGGTCTTCACCGAGACCACCAGCGGCAGCCGCATCTCCGGCCTCACCTGGGACTTCTCCAAGAACGGCGACGGCACCCCCTGGGTCCTCGCCCCCGGCGCCTCCTTCACCATCGAGTTCCACGTCACCCTGGAGGCCGGCATCAACGCCGGACAGACCGTCACCAACACCATGGGCGCCACTTCCTCCGACCCGGACCTGTCCTGCGACGGCCCCGGCGAGAGCGGCGGCACCTTCGGGCCCGGCCTGTACTGCACCGCCTCCGCCACCCTGACCGCCAAGTCCGGTGCCTCCTTCAGCGCCCGCAAGTGGGTCTCCGGCAACGACGCGCTCGGCTGGTACAACACCCAGACCGGCGCCACCGTGCCGGTCGGCGACCCGGCCTGCCTCACCACCACCGACGCCACCGGCCGCCGCTACACCGCCAACCCCTGCATCGCCCTGGTCAACCCGGGCGACCGCTACCAGTACCTGATGCGCCTGCAGAACGCCGGCACCGAGGCCGGCACCGCCATGCGCGTCGTCGACCGCCTCCCCGTCCAGGGCGACCAGGGCGTCCTGCTCCCGCAGGCCCGCGGCACCGCCTGGAACAACCGCCCCACCCTCGCCACCGCACCGCAGCTCACCGGCCCCGGCACCATGACCACGTCGTACGAGAACACCGAGCCGCTCTGCACCGACGACCTGAAGATGGGCGGCGCCGGCTCCACCGCCGCCCGGTGCCCGGCCACCACCTGGGACGACCCCTTCGGCCCGGCCGTCGCCGGCCTCCGGCTCGACCTCACCTTCGCCCCCGCACTGGCCCCCGGCGGCGCCGTCGACATCACCTACGCCATGGACACCCCCCTGGACGTGGCCCACGACGGCGACCCCACCATCGCCTGGAACTCCTACGCCCACAACGAGACCACCGACCGCGCCGGAACCCCCCGCGTCCTCCAGCCCAACGAGCCCACCCAGGTCGGCATCGCCCTCGCCTACGGCAGCCTGCAACTCGTCAAGGCCTTCGACCAGCGCCCCGACCTGCTCGCCGACGGCCTCGCCAAGGTCCCCTTCCCCTACCACGTCACCTGCACGATCCAGCCCCAGGGCAACCCGCAGCGCACCGTCCTCGACCGCGACTACCCGGTCTCGGCCGACCGGCCCGTGACCATCGGCGGAATCCCCGCCGGCGCCACCTGCCAGGTCTGGGAGACCGCCGCCCGCGGCGGCACCAGCGACCACCCCGCCGGACAGCCCGTCACCGTCACCATCACGCCCGGCCTCGGCACCGAATCGGTGCAGACCGCCACCATCACCAACACCTTCGCCTTCGGCGCGCTCACCGTCCTCAAGGCCCTCGACGGCGACGCCGCGCAGTACGCCGCCGACACCGTCTTCACCGTCGCCGTCTCCTGCGCCCTCCCCGACGCCGCCGGGGCACCGACCGCCCTGGTCCTCACCAAGCGGTTCCCGCTGACGGCCGGTCAGCCCCTGGTGATCAAGCCCCTGCCCCTGCACAGCACCTGCTGGGTCGAGGAGGTCGACACCGGCGGCGCCGCCCGGGCCGTGGTCGACCACGGCACCGCCGACGACCCGGTGGTCATCACCGCCGACGACGCCGCCCCGGCCGTCATCACCGTCACCAACACCTTCCCCGCCGCCCGGCTCACCGTCACCAAGCACGTGGTGAACGGCCCCGCCGGCCCCTACTCCTTCACCCTCAGCTGCACCACGGCCACCGGTGAGGTCCCGCTCGCCGCCGAGGACCGCTCCTTCGCCCTCGCCGACGGCGGGAGCCGGCCGGTCACCGTCCCCGACGGGGCGCGCTGCACCGTCACCGAACACGACCTGCCCGCCGGTGACACCGTCACCTACTCCGCCCCCGACGGCACCACCACCGTCACCGGCGCGGCCGGCCTCGACGTCACCAACACCTTCCCCGCCCCGCTCCCCGACGACGTCCTGCCCACCACCGGCACGGCCACCCGCATCCTCTCGGCCGCGGCCGCCGCCACCCTGGCGGCCGGGACCGCCGCCCTGCTCCTCGCCCGCCGGCGCCGCCCCTGCTGACCCCCCGTCAGGCCGGGCGGGCACCACCGAATCGAAATCCACACCCTTCGACCGGAACCGCCCGGCTTGAACGACCCACCCGGACACCGGCATGATCCCTCGTCATGGACGATGCCTGGACGACCGTCAAATCCCTTTCCGCACACCTGAGTTCGCTCTCGGAGCTCACCCCGCGCGAGGCCGCCCTGGCCCAGGCCCTCAAGCTGGGCGAGGAGTCCGGCGAACTCGCCGAAGCCGTCATCGGCATGTACGGCCTCAACCCCCGCAAGGGCGTCTCCCACACCCTCGCCGACGTCCACGCCGAAGCCTGCGACGCCGCCGTCACCGCCTTCGTCCTGATCGAACGCACCGGCGGCGACGCCCGGGCCGCCTTCGAGCAGCACCTCCGCAAGCTGGCCTCCCGCACCCTCCCCACCGCCCCCGGGGCGTCCGGCTGACCGTGCGAGGATCACGGCATGGACGACCTGCGCCTCCGCCTCGCCGACGACACCGATCTCCCCGCCGTGGTGCGTCTGCGCGACGACGCGGCCCGCTGGATGCTCGCCCGGGGCGTCACCGGCCAGTGGCAGCCCGGCGAGCTGGACGAGGACCACTTCCGCCGGGTCGCGGAGCGCGGGGAGGTGTGGCTCGCCGAGGCCGCCGACCGCGTGGTCGGGGCCTGGGAGCTGTGGTGGGAGGACGAGGACGCCTGGGGTCCGCAGCCGCCGACGGCCGGCTACGTGCACCGTCTGATGGTGGACCGCAGGAGGGTCCCGCCCGGGACGGGGCGGGAACTCCTGCGGGCCGCGGAGCGCCGGGTGGCCGAGGCGGGCCGGCCCCTGGTCCGGCTGGACCACCTGGCCACCAACACCCACCTGAGCGCGTACTACCTCGGCGCCGGCTACCGGGTGGTGGGGCACAAGGAGGGCAAGCCGCAGCCGGGCGGTGCGCCCAAGTCGTTCACCCTCCTCGAGAAGTCCGTGCGGGACGCGTCCGGGTAGACCGGGAAGGCCCGTCGGCGTCACGCCCCGGCCGCTCGCGGGGCCGGGACGGTGCGGTCGCGCTGGAGGTCGAGGAGTTCGCGGAACAACCCCTCCCGCGCCGCGAGTTCGGCCCACGTGCCGCTCTGGACGATGCGGCCGCGGTCCATGACGACCACCCGGTCGGCGAGGGCGGCGTTGGTGACGTTGTGGGTGACCAGGAGGGTGATGCGGTCGGGGGCGAAGGCGCGGAGGGCGTGCAGGATCCGGTGCTCGGCCCGCGGGTCGAGGTCGCTGGTCGGTTCGTCGAGGACCAGCAGGCCGGGGTTGAGGGCGGTGCGGTAGAGGGCGCGGGCGACGGCCACCCGCTGCCAGCCGCCGCCGGACAACTCGGCGCCGCCGAGCCAGCCCTGGGCGAGCAGCGTGCGCCAGCCGGAGCGCAGCCGGCCCACCGTCTCGTCGAGGCCGGTGTGGGCGGCGGCGTCCCGGACGCCGTCCGGCCGGTCGAGGTCGGCGCCGTGCCCGAGGTGGACGTTCTCGGCGGCGGACAGCGGCCAACGGGCGAACTCCTGCGGGACCCGGGCGACCCGCGCCCAGAGGGCGTCCGCGTCCAGTTCCCCGATCGGCACGCCGTCCCAGGTGATGGTGCCGCTCTGCGGCAGCAGCAGCCCGGACAGGAGCTTCAGCAGGGTGGTCTTGCCGCTGCCGTTCTGGCCGATCACGGCGACGATCTCGCCGCTGCGCAGGGTGAGGTCGACGGCCTGCAGCGCGGGCTCCTGCTGGTCGCCGGGGTAACGGTGCGTCAGGCCCCGGACCTCGATCGTCCCGGGCGCGCCGGGGGCCACCGTGCCGCGCCGGATCCGGTAGCCGCCCGCCTCGTCCAGGAAGGTGAAGTAGTCGTCCAGGTAGAGCCCCATCCGGTAGAGGCGGGTGCCGTTGCCGACCATGCCCTGCACGCCCCCCGTCGCGGTGCGGATCGCGAAGACCGCGCCGCCCGCCGCCGCGAGGTCGATCCGGCCCGAGGCGACCAGGTAGAGCAGGGTGCCCCAGATCAGGGCGCTGCCGGCGCCGGTGCCCAGGGCCGCCCAGAGCGAGACCCGGGCGGCGTCCCGGGTGGCGCGGTCGGTCGCGGCGGCGATCCGGGCCTCGACGTGCCGGTACTTGCCCATCATGAAGGGGGTGACCTGGTCCGAACGGACCTGGTCCGCACGGCCCTTGTCGATCAGGAACCAGCGGTAGATCCGCAGCGCCTGGCGCTCCTCGTTGGTGGAGCGGGAGGCGAGGTAGTGGATGCGGGCGGTGCGGACGGCGGCGATGCCGGTCGGCACGGAGCCCAGCAGCAGGAACGGGACGATCCGCCAGTCGAGGGTGATCAGCACCCCGGCGGCCGCGACCAGCGAGACGGTGGAGGCGATCACGTCCTGCGCGCTGGAGAGCAGGTCGGGGGTGGTGGCGGCGCCCCGGTCGGCGGCCTCCCACCGGTCGGTGTAGGCGGGCTCGTCGTAGGCGCTCAACTCGGCGGAGCAGCCCGCCGCGAGCAGCGCGAGGTCGGCCTCCCGGTTGATCCTCGGCGAGACCCGCCCGGACAGCCCCACCACCGCGATCCCGAGCACCGCCCGCAGCCCGGCCGACGCGACCAGCAGGCCCAGGGACGGGGCGGCGGCCCGCAGGTGCCCGCCGACCGGACCGGGGGCCAGCAGCGCGGCCAGCGTCCCGGTGGTCGCGTACAGGGCGAGCGCCTCGAAGATCCCCGACAGCACCTGGCAGACCAGCAGCCAGACGGTGGCGGTCCGGTCGGCCACCCACGCCAGGGCCATGGCCCGGCGCACCAGTTGGGGCAGCCGACGGACCATCCCGCCGGTGGTCATCGCCTCGGCGATCTCCCGCCGGGTGTCCCCGGGGAAGCGCGAACGGATCTCCTCGTCCCCCTCCTCCGTCCCCTCGGTGCTGCCGTGACCCTTCGACGTCTGCGTGCCGGACAAGCGGTGCTCCTCACTGCTGGGCGGGCGTACGGGAGTTGACGGTGCGGCCGGTCACCCGGACCGGCGGAACACGGACACCTGCCTCCCCTCGGCGATCCGGGCGAACGCCTGGGCGGCGTACCCGACGGTGGGGTGCGGGAGCCGGTCGAGCGGCCACCAGTCGAGCCGGGCGCACTTGCCGGGCTCGCGGTTGGTGATCCGGCCGCCGTAGGCACGCGCGGTGAAGAACAGTTGCAGCCGCCCCGTCCCGTCGTCGGCGTCGAGGTCGTGCAGGACGTGCACGAGTTCGAGGTCCTCCTCCCTGATCGTGATGCCCAGCTCCTCCTCCGCCTCGCGGGCCATGCCGCGCAGGACGGACTCGTCCGCCTCCAGGTGGCCGGCCGGGGCGTGCCACTGACCGTCGGCGAAACCGGTGCCGGCGCGCTGCCCGAGCAGCACCCGGCCCTCCTCGATCAGGGCGAGGTGGACTCCGATCACCTGCGTGTGCGACACGGGCGTCTCCTTCGGGGAACGGCGAAGCACTCCCGGGCGCGGCCGGGAGCGGTGGTCTTCTCGCTGGGGGTCCCACCGTAGGGGGTCCCCGGGGGCCGTGTCGGCGTGTCGGCGCGACTGCCACCCGATCCGGTGAAGGCATCAAATCGCCTACCCTGGAAGAGAGTTGACGAAGCTCCCGCATTGTTCCAGACGGCTGTGACAGCGCCCCGGCCCACCGGCCCCGCCGTCGGCCCCGCCCCCCTGGTACGGCAACGGTGCCCACCGTGACGGTTGCCGGGTCAGCCCGTCGGGCCGTTCACGGGTGGGGAACATGTCCGAGGTCGATGCCCGTCACCGGGCGGTCGCCGCGGTGCGAAGGAGGCCTTACTCGGCGTCCCTTCCGGCGGCGGCGAGTGCGAGGTCGTAGTCGAGGCGGGCCCGGTCGATCGCCTCGACGTGCCGCTCGGCCCAACCGGCCAGTTCGACCAGGGAGTCGTACAGCTCGCGCGCCATCGGCGTCGCCGTGTACTCGACCTTCGGCGGCACCGTCGGGTAGACGGTCCGGGTCAGCAGGCCGTCGCGCTCCAGGTTGCGCAGGGTGAGCGTCAGCATCCGGCGGCTGATGCCCTTGACCTGGCGCTCCAACTCGGTGAAGCGGGCCGGGCCCTGGGTGGTCACCAGCAGGATGGCGATGCTCCACTTCCCGCTGACCCTGCCGAGGACGTCGAGCACCGAGCAGGCGGCCCGGGCGGAAGGAGTTTCGCACTCCTGCGGGGCGCTGACCTCGATGGTCACACCGGTGTTCCTCTGGGACATGAAAGTGCCTCCTTCCACCGTCGGTGCATGATCGCAGACCATGATCCCGGCAACAAGACGGGTCGTACGAGCGCAGAGCAAGGGGTTCCACCATGGCGGACAGGATTCGGGTCGGGGTTGTCGGGGCGCACGCCGAACGCGGCTGGGGACGTGCGATCCACCTGCCCGCCCTCGCGGCCTCGCAGGACGACTACGAGATCGTCGCGGTCGCCGGTACGAACCAGCGGTCGGCCGACGCGGCAGCCGGCGTCTGGGGTGCCCGGCACGCCTTCGCCGACGCCCGGAGGCTGATCGAGCACCCCGAGGTCGACCTGGTCACCGTCGCCGTCCAACTGCCCCAGCGGGACGGCCTGGTGGACGCGGCGATCGCGGCCGGCAAGCACGTGTACAGCGAGTGGCCGCTGGCCCTGGACGCGGGGACCGCCGAGCGGTTCCGGGCCGGTGCGGAGGCGGCCGGGGTCCAGGGCGCGGTCGGCCTGCAGTCCCGGCACCACCCGATGGTCCGCTACCTGCGCGACCTGGTCGCCGAGGGCGCGGTCGGCGAGGTCCTCTCCAGCTCGCTCAGCTACTCGATCGCCTCGCCCGAGGTCTGGTCGCAGCGGTACGCGGCGCTGTTCGACGCCACCAAGGGCGTCAACCACGTCGCGGTCGTCGGCGGCCACTCGCTCGACATGTACGGCTCGATCGTGGGCGGCTTCGCCGAGCTCTCCGCGACCCTGACCACCCGGATCGGCACCATCACCCTCCAGGAGACCGGCGAGCCGCTCACGGTCACCTCGCCGGACCAGATCGTGGTGTCGGGCCTGCTGGAGTCCGGCGCCGCCTCGTCCGTCCACTTCATGACGGGCGGCCCGCGCGGCGACGGCTTCCGCATCGAGGTGCACGGCCGGGCCGGCCGGCTCGTGCTGCACTCCACCGACGACTCGCTGGTGGGCCCGGAGTTCGTCCTCACCCTCGCCAAGGCGAACGGCGCCCCCGCCGAGACGCTCGTGCTCCCGTCGCGCTACCTCCCGGCCCTCGCCACCGCCCCCGCCCCGGTGCGCAACGTCCACCGCGTCTACGCCGACCTCGCCCGCGCCGTACGCACCGGCGAGCCCTTCGACCCCTCCTTCGCCACCGCGGTCCGCACCCACCGCCTGCTGGACGCGATCAAGGACTCCGCCGCCACGGGCGAGCGCCGGCGCCTGGGCTGATTCCGCGCGGGCGTAGGATCTCGAATGCGGCAACGACCAAGGGGGAGACGGGACATGGGCGGCGTACGGCGGGTCGGGGTCTACCTGGCGCATCCGCGGGCGGGAAGCTTCAACCACGCGCTGTACGAGGCGGTGGTGGACGAGCTGCGCGGGCGCGGGTGCGAGGTGGCCGCGCACGACCTGTGCGCGGAGGGGTTCGCACCGGTGCTGACCGCCGAGGAGACGGAGACGGTGGCCGCGGCCGGCGAGTCCCTCGATCCGCAACTGGCACTGCACCGGGCCGAGGTGGCCACGCTCGACGCGCTGGTGCTGATCCACCCGAACTGGTGGGGGATGCCGCCGGCCGTACTGGCCGGATGGGTGCAGCGGGTGCTGGTGCCCGGCGTGGCGTACAAGCTGGGCACCGCCGACGGCGAGCCGGCCGGCCTGCTGCGGGCCGGCCGGGCTCTGGTGCTGAACACCTCCGACACCCCGGAGGACCGCGAGCACGACGAGTTCGGCGATCCGCTGCAGCGGATCTGGGCCGCCTGCGTCCTGCCGTACGTGGGCGTGACGGACGTCCGGCGGCTCGTCTTCCGCACGGTCACCGACTCGGCGGACGCCACCCGCGCGCAGTGGCTGCGCCAGGCGCGGCAGGAGGCCGCGGCGCTGCTCGACGGGTGACGTGGGCCGCGTGCGGTCGCCGCCGGCGGCGCGGCGGACCTTCGTGGTCGGTCCGCCGCGGCGTCCGGTCCGGCAACCACGGCTCGATCCGCGCCCACGGAGCACCGGTCGACGACACGTCGGATCCGACGGTCGGACGATCCGCACAGCAGACGGCCGCGCCCGCGCCCCGGCATGTGATCCTCATCTCCGCCCGTACCCCGTAGGGGCGCCCGGCCGTCGCCGTGCGGTAGAAACGTTCCGCTCGACCACAGCCACATGGGGGAACCATGAACAACCGCACCACAGTTGCCGTCCTCGGCACCGCCACCGCCGCGCTCCTGCTCTCCGGCTGCTCCGACACCAAGGAGCTGGCCTACGGCAGCACCGCCAAGAAGGACAACATCGAGGTCGTCGTCGAGAAGGTGGTCGCCGGGAGCACCGCCGACCTCTCGGTGCTCAAGGACGCGTCCAAGTACGAGGGCCGCACGCCCTACTACCTGCACTACCGCGTCACCAAGACCGACGGCGGCGACGTGACCGGCCCGTCCTTCGACGTCACGGCCGACGGCGACCTGCTGACCCGGCTGAGCATCATGGCCGCCTTCCCCGAGCCCGTCGTCGGGGCGGACGGCAAGCTCAGCTACAAGGAGACGCCCAAGTTCGACAAGTGCCTCGACCCGCACGACTCCACCAAGTTCAAGGCGGCCGCGGCCGGCGAGAGCTACCAGGCCTGCGCCGTCTACCTCTCCGCGACGGGCTCCACCGCGGCCCCGTCGAAGGTCGAGTGGGTCAAGGGCGGCCTGCTGCGCCGCAAGGACGACAAGGCCTTCGCCACCTGGAAGTGACCCCCTGCCACATCCAGCGCACGGCCTGACCCTCCGTCAACCGGAATCCGGCCCTTCCCCCGGAGCGTGACGCCCGGGGGAAGGCGCCGCCCGCCGGGCGCGCCGTGCCACGGCCGTCGACGGCGTCGGACGGCGGGATCGGACGGCAGGGTCAACTCCTCCGGCGGGACCTGCAGGATCGTGGCGTTGTCCCCGGTACTGACCACCCCGGTGAACGGAGCCCCCCGGGTGTCGATCGACACCGACCGCTCGCCGGCGGCGACCACACCGCCGTACCTCCTGCGCCAACGCCATCTCACGAACGCCCCACCCCAGCCCCCGGACGACCGGCCTCCCCCGCCTGATCCACCGTCACCACCGCCCGTCCGAACGGCGCCCGGTCCAGCCGGAGCTGGCCGCGCCTGATCCAGCGCATCGGCCAGCGCGCCAGCACGTACAGGCAGGCGGCCCAGCCCAGGGCGTGCACCGCCCAGACCCCGGCCATGGTCGGTCCGCCCCAGGCCTGGTGGTAGTCGGTGTCCAGGTACCAGAGCGGGTAGCCCACGTTGCGCACGGTGTTGAAGGCCGCGTACGCGCACAGCACGAAGGCCGCCAGGTCCAGCGGCAGGCCGACCACGATCCGCACCACCGCCCGCCCCGCGCCCGGCTTCGCCCGGAACACGGCGAGCAGACCGACGGGCAGCGCGGCCCCGGCCCGGAGGGCGTCGGCCGCGAGCGGGCGGAGGTGGCGGAGGAAGGCGGAGAGCATCTCGGGTCCCTGGCTGGTCGTCGGGTGTCTGACGTTCCACACCCTGCCGGGTGACCTCCTGACCGGTCGTCACACCGGAGGACTGTCCAGCACGTCATACCCGGGTACGACGACGCCGCCGTCCGCGCCCCCCGCGCGCGACACCGACCGGCCCGCGGTGCATGGCGGGCCGCATCCCGGGCATACGCGCGGACACCGCACGGTGCGGTGGAGTCCGGCGCACGGAGGGAGATCCACGGTGGGTGACGGATCGCGACGCAGTGGGCGGCCGGGCGGGCGGGCCGACCGGTGGGTGCGCGCCGCCGGGCGGGCCGGTTTCGCCGCGCGCGGCGTGGTGTACCTGCTGGTCGGCCACCTGGCGCTGAGGATCGCCTTCGGCGACGACGGCTCCGAGGAGGCCGACCGCCAAGGGGCGCTCCACCACGTGGCGGAGCAGCCCTTCGGCCGGGTGGCGCTCTGGCTGCTGGTGGCCGGTTTCGCCTGCATGGCGCTCTGGCGCGCCTCGGAGGCCCTGTTCGGCCGCGGCCGGGGGGCGCACCGGATCGGCAGCCGCTTCCTCAACGGCGGCCGGGCCGTCTTCTACGCCGTCGTCTGCTGGGCCACCGCCGTGTTCGCGGCCGGCGCCGGGGCCTCGGAGAGCAGCGACACCAAGTCCCGCGACTGGACCGCCACCCTGCTCGGCGAGCCGGGCGGCCGCTACCTGGTGGGTGCGGCCGGGCTGGTGGTGATCGGCGTCGGGGTCGGCGCGGCCGTCCGCGGCATCCTCCGGAAGTTCCTGAAGAAGCTGGACACCGCCGCGATGTCCGCCCGCACCCGCACCGCCGTCACGGCCGTGGGGGTCGCCGGCACCACGTCCCGCGGCGTGGTCTTCACGGCGGTCGGGCTCTTCGTCCTGCTCGCCGCCGTCCGCTTCGACCCGGGCAGCGCCAAGGGCGTCGACGACACCCTCCGCACCTTCGCCGCGACCCCGGCCGGCCCCTGGCTGCTGGCCCTGGTCGCCGTCGGTCTGCTGCTCTTCGGCGTCTTCTCCTTCACCAACGCCCGCTGGCGCCGCCTCTGACGACGGGTCAGCGAGGCAGCCGGTCGGCAGGCCGCCGGTCAGCAGGGCACCGCCACCGCCCGCCGCCCGGTCCTCGCCAGCGCGCCCGCGACCACCAGCCCGGCGGTCCCGGCCAGGACGGTCTGGACCCGGTAGTCCAGGCCCGCCACCATCGCGCCGCCCAGCAGCAGCGCGAGACCGGTGGGGGCGAACAGCAGGGTGTTGGCGGTGGCCGCCACCCGGCCCAGCAGCTCGCCGGGGGTCTCGCGCTGGACCGCCGTCATGGCGGCGACCAGTGCGCAGGGCAGCCCGAGCCCGATGGCCAGGCTGCCGCCGAGCACCACCGGCAGCCACGGGGTCGCCCGGGCCAGCACCCCGAGGGCGAACAGCGCCAGCCCGGCGGCGGCGAAGGCCCGTTCCGGCATCCGGCGCATCAGCGCTCCGGCGGCCAGCCCGGCCACCACCGAGCCGAGGCCCTGGGCCGGCATCAGCACGCCGGCGAAGGCGGGCCCCCGTCCCAGGCCGTCGTCGATCATCGCGAAGGTGGCCGAACTGCTCAGCCCCGACAGCAGCATGGCGGTCCCGCCGGTGAGGACCAGCGGCCGCAGCACGGGGTGGCGCCACAGGAAGCGCGCGCCCTCCGCGGTCTCGGCCCGCCAGCTGCGCCGTTCGCGCGCGGCGGGCCGGGCCTCGCTCACCCGCAGGCAGCGGTAGGCGGCCGCGGCCAGCAGGAAGGTGAGGGCGTCCACGACGGCCACCGCCGGTCCGCCGAAGGCGGTGAACAGGGCGGCCCCGGCCGGCGGCGCGATCAGCTTCATGCCCTCCATCGCGGTGTACACCAGGCCGTTGAAGTCACCCCGGAGTTCCTCGGGCACCACCTCGGCGAGCAGCGCGCTCTCGGCCGCGTCGGCCAGCACCACACCACCGCCGACCATCGCCAGGACCGCGAACAGCAGCCAGACGTCGTCCGCCGTGCGCACGGCCAGCGGCGCGGTCGCCACCACCGCGAGGGCCAGGTGGACGGCGACCAGCAGCGGGCGGCGCCGGACCCGGTCCGCCAGCGGGCCGATCAACGGGCCGAAGAGGGTGGGCAGCCAGAGGCCGAAGCCGACGAACGCGGCCAGCGCGTCCGATCCGGTCAGCGCCTTGACCCAGATCCCGGCCGCCAGCGCCATCGCCGTGTCGCCGAAGCCGGAGACGACGACCCCGCCCAGGTAGAGCGCCGCGTTGCGGTCGCGCAGCACGGCCGTCAGGTGTCGGCCCATCAGTTCCCCCTCGTGGTCCGGTGATCACGTGGTGCCGCGATCGCGCACACCCTACCCCCAATCAAATGCTTGGGGGTAGCACGGATCACGGCCCCGTCCGCCCGCACGGTTTACTGACCTGCATGACCGAGACCGATCCCGTCCTGCGCGCCCTCGCCCATCCACTGCGGCTGCGGATGCTGAGCCTGATGTGGCCGGGGCCGATGTCGGCCGCCGAGCTCGCCCGCGAGCTGGAGGTCTCGCACGCCCTGGCCAGCCAGCACCTGCGCCGCCTGGACGGGGCCGGGCTGGTCGAGCTGGCCGAGGAGCGCACCCGGCGCGGCGGCCGGGAGCGGCGCTACCGCACCGTCCGCGGCACCCCGCTCTCCGACCGCCGGGAGGCCGATCCCCTGCTGGCCGAGACCATGGGGCTCACCCTCCGCGAGCGGGCCGCCCGCCGCGCCCCGGAGTCCGAGGGCGTGACCGTCGACGCCGAACTCTGGGTCGATCCCGAGACCTGGCAGGACGTCAGGTCACGGCTGGCCGCCCTGGCCCTCGAACTCCACGCCGCCGCCCGCCCCGCCCGCACCCCGGGCACCGAACCGGTCGGCGTCAGCCTGATGGCCTTCCCCCTCCGTACCGACGAACCCTAGTCGTTGAACGTTCAACGCAACGTCGGGATACCGCCAGCTCCACCGGACGCCCTGCTCCAGGATCGAGTCGTGTCCGGGACCGGACCGGGGAGTTCGAAGGAGATGACCATGAACGACGTCGCGACGGCGCTCGACGGCAAGGTGGCGCTGGTGACCGGCGGGAGCCGGGGGATCGGGGCGGCGGTCGCCCTGCGGCTGGCCGGGGAGGGCGCCCACGTGGCGCTCACCTACCAGGGCTCGGACCGGGCGGCCGAGGAGGTGGCCGCCAAGATCACGGCGATGGGCCGCACCGGGCTGGCCGTCCGCGCCGACAGTGCCGACCCGGAGGCGGTGCGCGCCGCCGTGGCGGCGGTCGCCGGGCGGTTCGGCCGGCTGGACGTCCTGGTCAACAACGCCGGCGTCGGCGCGGTGGGCCCGATCGGCGAGATGACGGCGGATCAGGTCGACCGGGTGCTGGCGGTGAACGTCCGGGCGCCGTACCTCTACGCCCAGGCCGCCGCCGAGCACCTGGCCGAGGGCGGGCGGATCGTCGGCATCGGCAGCTGCATGGCCCGGCGCGCCGCCTTCCCCGGCGGCTCGCTGTACGCCACCAGCAAGGCCGCGCTCTCCGGCCTCACCAAGGCCCTGGCCCGGGAGCTCGGCCCGCGCGGGATCACCGTCAACCTGGTCCACCCGGGCCCGGTCGACACCGACATGAACCCGGCCGACGGCGAGTCCGCCGCGTTCCAGCACGGCTTCACCGCCCTCGGCCGCTTCGGCACCACCGCCGAGGTCGCGGACGCCGTCGCGTACCTGGCCGGCGAGGGCGCCCGCTACGTCACCGGCGCCGAACTCGACGTCGACGGCGGCTTCGCGGCCTGAGCGCCCGGAACTCGGCGTTCAGCGCTCCGCCAGCACCACCACCGCGTCCTCCGCCCCCAGCACCAGCGGAGCGCCCCGCACCGGGTTGAGGAAGACCCCGTACGAGGGCGGCTCGTGGCCGCGGTCCGACCGCCAGTAGCCGATGGCGGTCTCGTCCCGCCGGCGCGCCGCCTCCACCAGGGTGGTGAAGTCGGCCGGGTGCCCGGGGCGGAGGTAGTCGGCGGCCGGCTTGAGGTGGATCTCGGAGCTCTCGGGGTCGAACAGGTCGGTGAAGACCGCGTGCAGCCCGGGGTTCTCGGCCAGCTGGGTCAGCAGCAGGGTGATCACCTTGGTGGAGACGATGAAGTCGTCGGCCTTGGTGACCTGGGCCACCTCCCGGTTGGCGTCGTCGTTCATCTCGGTGACGATCGAGTACGGGTCGCCGATGCTGTCCTCGATGTCGCGCAGGTGCAGCAGGGTCACCAGGGTCCGGTCGTCCGCCGCGTCGGGGGCCACCGTCTCGTCGGTCAGCACCACCACGTGCTGGTAGTCGCCGACCCCGAGCGCCTCCAGCGAGGACCGCCGGGTGGGCTCGCAACGCCGGTACCCCACCGTCAGGTTGACGAGGTCGCGGACCGTCTCCCGGGGCTCCCAGGGCGCGGCCACGTCCAACACCGAGCCGGGCCGGACGAAGCTGTCCAGCAGTCTGATCAGCTTCCCCGAGCGGGAGTTGTGGCCGATCAGCAAGGTCCGCTCGGGGAGCTGGGGTTGGCGCGGCGCGGAGGTGATCGCGGCCTCGGCCACGGGCGGCTTCCCGTGGCCGAGGCGGATCATCAGGTCGTCCTCGGCCACCACGATCAGTTCGTCCTCGGCCGTGAGCACCGTGCCCATCGGCGGATTGAGCAGCACCCCGCCCCCGTCGACGCCGCCACCGCCCCGGCACAGCCCGGCCAGCGTGCCCACCTCGTAGGCGTGCAGCGCCTCGCCGTACGTCCACCCGGCCAGCGAAGGCTCGGCCCGGAGGTAGAACTCGTTGCCGACGAAGCTCAACAGCTCGTTCAGCACGCTCGACAGACCGCGCTGGCGGTGCGCCTGGGCGATCAGCCGCACCGCGATGTCGTCCCCGTCGATCACCAACGCGCCCTCCCCCGCGGCCAGTCGGGCCGCCGGCAGGTTCTCGGAGTCCTGCACCGCGGCCACCAGCCCGGGCCGGTCCGGACCCCAGGAGCGGCTGCTGAGCAGCAGCAGGATCTTCACCACGTCGATGTCGCCGTCCTCGCCGACCGGCGGCAGCACCAGGATCGACCGGGCGGTGTCGGGGCTGACCAGCTCCAACTCCCCGCGCACCAGCGGGTTTCCGGAGCGGCAGATGACCCGGGTGCGCCCGGTGTCGGCGATCCGGGCGCGGATCGCCTCCTCCATCGCCACCTTGTCCTGGTCGGCCAGCACCACCACGCAGGAGCGCCGCTCGCTCTGGTTGGCCTCGACCAGTTCCGCGATCACCGTGAAGACCTGGTCCGACCAGCCCAGCACGATGGTGTGCCCGTTCTCGATCAGCGGGGAGCGGCCCCTGCGCAACTGCCGGATGCGCTGGTCGAGTCCGGTGGTCAGCACGCCGATCAGCGCGCTGACGATGAAGATCCCGCCGATGGTCACCGCCAGCATCAGGAAGAGGAAGACCGGCCCTCCGGTGTCCCCGCCCATGGTGCCCGGGTCCAGGGTGCGCAGCAGGCTCATCCAGGCCACGCCGGACCAACCGCCGTTGCTCTCCGCGTCGGTGTCGGTGAGCAGCACCACCGAGGCCGACACCAGGGTGATCAGCAGCAGCGAGGCGAGCCCGAGCCACCCGATCAGCGCCGGGGTACCCCGGTCCATCGTGCCGTCGAACCAGTACCGGACCCGACCGCGAAGCCGCCTGAACACCACCGAACCCCCCTCACGCCGCCGTCGGCCCGAGCACGGTACCCCGGGGCGGTCAACCTTCCCCCGGCGACCGGCCGTTCGTCCCCCGAGGACCGACGGACCGTCACCCGCCCGAGTGGCGGAGCCCCACGGGGGTCGACCCGCGCCGCGCACGTCGACACCAGTGTGAAGATCGTCTGCCGTATGCTGCGGAGACACCGAACAGACCGACGACCACACGCACCAGCCCGCACGGACGGGCCGAGGGGGACACCAGCATGATGGGACCAGCGCACTCGCTGTCGGGCGCCGCGGCCTGGCTCGGAGTGGGCGCCGCGGCGGCCCTCATGGACCGGCCGATGCCCTGGCCGGTCCTGCTCGCCGGAGCGCTGATCTGCGCCGGGGCGGCCCTCGCCCCGGACCTCGACCACAAGGCGGCGACCATATCCCGGGCCTTCGGGCCGGTCTCCCGCACCCTGTGCGAGATCATCGACAGGCTCTCCTACGCCACCTACAAGGCGACCCGGACCAAGGCCGACCCGCGCCGCTCCGGCGGCCACCGCACCCTCACCCACACCTGGCCGTGGGCCCTGCTCTGCGGGGCCGGCGCGGCCGCCGCCTGTGTCTACGGCGGCCGTTGGGGCGTGCTCGCGGTCCTCTTCGTCCACATGGTGCTCGCCATCGAGGGCCTGCTGTGGCGTCACGCCCGGGCCTCCAGCGACGTCCTGGTCTGGCTGCTCGGCGCGGCCGGCGCCTGGATGCTGGCCGAGGTGCTGGACCGTCCGGGCAACGGCTCCGGCTGGCTGTTCGAGGGCGACGGACAGCAGTACATGTGGATCGGACTGCCGGTCGCCCTGGGCGCGTTGGTGCACTGCATCGGTGACGCGCTGACCGTCTCGGGCTGCCCGGTGCTGTGGCCGATCCCGATCGGCCGCAAGCGCTGGTACCCGATCGGCCCGCCCAAGGCGATGCGCTTCCGGGCCGGCAGCTGGGTCGAACTCAAGGTCCTGATGCCGGTGTTCGCCGGCCTCGGCGGCATCGGCGCGCTGGCCGCCCTCCAGCTGATCGGCTGACCGGCCGACCGCCCCCGCCGACCCGCCACCCACGGCCCCGGCCGCCCCGTCAGATCCCCGAACCGGGGAGCAGGACGAGGCGGTCGGGGTCGAACGGCATCCAGCGCGGTTCCTGCCCGCGCCCCAACACCCGTACGCGGCACCAGGACTGGCCCCCGGCCGGGCGCCACCAGGCGTTGATCCGGCCCACCGCCCAGTCGCCGTCCGCGAAGCCGACCTCGACCGGCTGGTAGGCGGGCTCGACCTCCTCCTCCGGAGGCTGCCAGGCACCGCCCTGCTGACTGTCCGTCATGGTTCGCCCTCCTCGGCCCGGTCCCGGAAACGCTACACAGCTGTAGATGCCCACGGACGGACCTGACAAGCGGCGGGCCGGACACCGTGACGTCCCGGCCCGCTCTCCGGCCCGTCAGCCGACGTTGACCCCGTAGTCCAGGGCGATGCCGCGCAGACCGGAGGCGTAGCCCTGGCCGATGGCGCGGAACTTCCACTCGGCGCCGTTGCGGTAGAGCTCGCCGAAGATCATGGCGGTCTCGGTGGAGGCATCCTCGGTCAGGTCGTAGCGGGCGATCTCCCGGCCGTCGGCCTGGTTCACCACCCGGATGAAGGCGTTGCGGACCTGGCCGAAGCTCTGGTTCCGGTTGTCGGCGTCGTAGATGGAGACCGGGAAGACCACCTTCGCCACCGCCGCCGGCACGGCCTCCAGGTCGACCCTGACCTGCTCGTCGTCGCCGTCCCCACCGCCGGTGAGGTTGTCGCCGCTGTGCTCGACCGAACCCTCCGGGCTGCGCAGGTTGTTGAAGAAGACGAAGTGCTGGTCGGTGAGCACCCGGCCCGCCGCGTCGCAGAGGATCGCACTGGCGTCCAGGTCGTGGTCGGCACCCGTCGTGGTGCGCACGTCCCAGCCCAGCCCGACGATGACCGAGGTCAGGCCGGGCGCCTCCTTCGTCAGTGAGACGTTGCCGCCCTTGGCCAGCGTGACTCCCACGTCGCCCCTCCAGGTGTGTCCCGCCCGCGGGTCGCACCACGGGCACCGTACGTACCAGCGAATCTACAGCACTGTAGATCACTCCGGTACGACAGCACCGTCTCCGCCGCGTGCTAATTTACGTCGCTGTAGATGCCCGATACGCCCGCCCACCAGGACAGATCCCGTGCCGCACGACCTCGAACCGGACTCCCGGACCGCACCGACCGGTCTGCGCCCACGCGGCCTCGTCGACCTGCGCGGCGACGGCGCCGTCCCCCGCACCCTCAGCTACCCGCCCGGCGCGGTGGTGGTCGTCTCCGGCCTGCCGGGCAGCGGCAAGAGCACCGCGCTCCACCGCTGGGCGGCCGCCGCGCCGGTGGTGGACCCGCGCACCACCCACCTCGCCTGCGAGGCCCTGATGCCCGCCTGGCTGCCGTACTCCGTCTACCGCCCCTGGGCCCGCCTGCGGCACTTCCGCCGCCTCCACACCAGCGCGCGCGACGGCGCCGAACTCCTGGTCCACGACTGCGGGAGCCGCTCCTGGCTCCGCCGCCACCTGGCCCGTCTGCTCGCGCCGCAGGGCCGCGAACTCCACCTGGTCATCCTCGACGTGGGCAGCGCCGAGGCCCTGGCCGGCCAGCGCTCCCGGGGCCGCTCGGCCCCGCGCCGCACCTTCGCCCAGCACCACCGCGGCCTCGGCCGACTGGTCCGCGCCCTCCGCGCGCACGGCGCGGCCGCCGCCCCGGAGACCGCCTCCGTCACCCTGCTCGACCGCTCCGCCCGCGACCGCCTCCCCCGGGTCACCTTCGACGCGGCATGACGCTGGATAACGCGGCATGACGAAGTCCCTGCGAGCTCAGGAGCTCAACTCGCAGGGACTCCAAGCCGGTTCAGGCCTTCTCAGGCCCGTTCGAACCTGTCGGTGGGTCAGCCGACGCTGACCGCGCTCCAGGCCGCGGCCACCGCGTTGTACTCGGCGCTGCCGGTGCCGTGCAGGTCCCGGGCGGCGTTCAGGGTCGCGGTGCGCGCGCCCTTGTAGTCGGTGGTGGAGGTCATGTAGACGGTCAGCGCGCGGTACCAGATCGCGGCGGCCTTCGTGTTGCCGATGCCGGTCACGGTCGAGCCGTTGCAGGTCGGGCTGGTGTAGGTGACGCCGTTGATGGTCTTGGTGCCGCTGCCCTCGCTGGCCAGGTAGAACCAGTGGTTGCCCACGCCCGAGGAGTTGTGCACGTCGAGCTGGCCAACCTTGCGGGTCCAGCAGTCGGCCGAACGGCCGTCGAGGGAGGGCTTGTCCATCCGGCGCAGCCACGGCGGGGTGGACTGGTCGCTGAACAGGTAGTCCGGCTTGTCGATGCCGTTGTTGGCGTACCACTCGACCATGGTGCCGAAGATGTCGCTGGTGGCCTCGTTGAGGCCGCCGGACTCGCCGCTGTAGCGCAGGTTGGCGGTGGCGCTGGTGACGCCGTGGGTCATCTCGTGGCCCATGGTGTCGAGGTCGACCTGCTCGGGGTCGACGGTGCCGTCGCCGTCACCGGTCATCATGCAGAAGCAGCTGTCGGACCACTGGGCGTTGTCCCACTTGACGCCGACGTGGACGAAGACCGTCGCGCCCTTGCCGTCGTTCTTGATGCCGCTGCGGTTGAAGGTGTTCTTGTAGTAGTCGTACGTCCAGGCCGTGTTGGCGTGCGCGTCGACGGCGGCGGTGGAGCGGTCGGTGGAGAACTTCTTCCCGTCGCCCCAGACGTTGTCCGCGTCGGTGAACAGCGTGCCCGAGCTCGCGTTGAGCGAGGAGGACGAGACGTTCTTGGCGTCCTTGGTGATGTGACCGCGGGTCGGGTCGATCAGCGCGTAGCCGCCGCCGGTCTGCGCGGTGGTGTCGATGGCGACGTCGCCGGTGTACTCGGAGTGCCCGGTGCCGACGGCCTGGTGCTCGGCGTCGTAGGCCTCGATCTGCTCGCCGCTGGCGGCGTCGGTGACGACGACCTTGCCCTTCGGCTGGCCGTGCTCGCCCACGCCGGCGACGGTGGTCCGCCAGGCCAGGCGCGGGGTGCCGTCGGCGGCCCAGACGATCAGCTCGGGGGTGGAGGTGGCGGCCTTGATGCCCTCGGCCTGGCCGAGCGCACCGGCGGCGCTGACCTGCGCGGGCACCGACGGCTTGGTCGACTTGACCTTGGGGTCGTGGGCCTTGCCGCGCGAGCTGTCGAGCAGCTTGCCGTGCGCGTTCTGATGCACCACCAGGTCGCCGCCGACGACCGGCAGGCCCTGGTAGGTGCGGTCGAAGCGGACGTGCTGGGTGCCGTCGGCGTCGACGATGACGTCCTTGACGACCAGGTCCTGACCCGCGCCGAAGCCGAAGACTCCGGGGTTGTGGGCGACGTTGCCCTTGGCGTTGGCTATCGCGGCGTCACGGCCGGTGGCGGCGGTCGCCGCTCCGGTCTGGAAGGTGACGGCGACGAGGGCGGCGGTGACCGCGATGGCTCCGGCCGCGAGGTGGCGGCGCTGCGAGGAGGTGGGGCTCACTCTGACTCCAGTCGGGGTAGCTGTGAAGAGCTGCGACAGAGCTTGACGGTGGGCCGCCAAAAAAGGCCATGCTTACCTCAGGATCTTGATCAATCCGTGTCCAATAACGACCGAAACCGTTCAATTACCCGACCACCCGTAGCACTTGACCCCCTCACCGACCAGGCGGTATGGCGCCGGTGACGCGCTGCGGGACACCGAGCGGGTTGCCGTCCAGCAGCTCCGGCGGGAGCAGTTCGGGCGGGGTGTTCTGGTAGACCACCGGGCGCAGCCAGCGCTCGACCGCGGTGGCACCGACGGAGGTGGCCCCGGAGGTGGTGGCCGGGTACGGGCCGCCGTGGTGCATGGCGGGGGCGACCGCGACGCCGGTCGGCCACTGGTCCACCACCAGCCGGCCGGCCAGCGGGCGCAGGCGCTCCAGCAGGGCGGCCGCCTCGGGGCCGCGTTCGTCGGCGGCCAACTGCACGGTCGCCGTCAGATTGCCGGCCAAGCTCCCCAACACCGACTCCAGTTCGGCCCGGTCCCGGTAGCGGACCAGGACGGTCACCGGGCCGAAGCACTCCTCCCGGAGCTCCTCGGTCAGCTCCGCCGCGTCCACCGCCAGCACCCCGGCGCGGACCGCGAGACCGACCCCCTCGACCGGTGCCGGGCCGGCGGCCAGCAGCACCCTGACGCCCGGCACCGCGGCCCGGCGCCCGACACCCGTCAGGAACGCCTCCCGCATCCGGCGGTCCAGCAGCGGCCCCGCCCCGGTCGCGGCGGCCGCCGCGACCACCGCCTCCTCCAGTCGGTCCGCCCCGGCCGGGACCAGGACCAGGCCGGGCTTGACGCAGAACTGCCCGCTGCCGAGCGTGAAGGAGGCGGCGAGCCCGGCGCCGATCTCCTCCGCCCGGGTGGCGGCGGCCCGTTCGGTGACCACCACCGGGTTGAGCGAGCCGAGCTCGCCGTGGAAGGGGATCGGTACCGGCCGGGCGGCGGCGATGTCGTGCAGCGCCCGCCCGCCGCGCACCGAACCGGTGAAGCCGACCGCCGCCACCAGCGGGTGGCGGACCAGTTCGGGACCGGCGGCGAAGCCGTGCACCAGGCCCACCACCCCCTCCGGCAGGCCGAGTCGGGCCGCCGCCTCGCGCAGCAGACCCGCACAGAGCTCACTGGTGGCCGGGTGGTCCGGGTGGGCCTTGACCACCACCGGGCAGCCGGCCGCCAGGGCACTGGCGGTGTCGCCGCCGGGCACGCTGAAGGCGAGCGGGAAGTTGCCGGCCGAGAAGACCGCGACCACGCCGAGCGGGACCTTCATCCGGCGCAGGTCGGGGCGGTTCAGGGCGGGGTCGGCGTGGTCGATCGCCACGTCCAGGAAGGCACCCCGCTCCACCTGCTCCGCGAAGGCCCGCAACTGGTAGGTGGTACGGGCGAGTTCACCGGCCAGCCGGGCCGGGCCGAGCGCGGTCTCGGCCTCGGCGGCGGCGACCACCTGCTCGGCCGCCGCGTCCAGGCGCCCGGCGGCTGCGCGCAGCAGCGCGGCCCGCACCGCGCGGTCGGCCAGCGCGGGGAGGGCCGCGGCGGCGGCCCGGACGGCCCGGTCGACCTCGGCCGGCCCCGCCTCCAGCGCCACCACGGCCCCGGACGCCCCGCTCCTCGGGTCGTGGGTACGGACCGGCTCGCGCCGAACTGCTGTGCCTTCCATCGTGTTTCCTCTCCTCGCCGGTGCTCGCACCGGGAATCCGTCAGCTGAGCGGGGGAGCCATCTCGGTGAAGTGGCCGCCGACGAAACGGGCGTCGACATGGCCGGGGTCGAGCGGGCCGTACTCGGCCAGCAGCTTCTCCGCGTACTCCTCGGCGTCGTCCTGCGGCCGGTAGCCGAGCGCGCGGGCCGTGCTCAGGTCCCACCAGGCGCGGGTGTTGGCGCTGATGCCGTTGACGACGGTGTGTCGGGCGAGCGGGGGCGCGAGGGGGGCGGTGAGCGCGGCGTGCACCAGGCGGGCGCAGTCGCCCGGGCTCAGCCAGGTGGAGAGCATCCGGACCGAGCGGGGCCGCTCGAAGCAGGACCCGATCCGGATGGTCACCGTCTCGATGCCGTACCGGTCCGCGTAGAACGAGGCGAGGTTCTCGGCGAAGGCCTTGGAGAGGCCGTAGTTGGTGTCGGGCCGCGGCGGCGCGTCCGCGCCGATCAGTTCGCCGCTCCCCGGGGCGGGCAGCGGCGTGAACCCGACCGCGTGGTTGCTGCCGGCCACCACCACCCGGCGGACGCCCTCCGCCCGGACGGCCTCGTAGAGGTGGTACGTGCCCTGGACGTTGGCGCCGAGGACGTTCTCGAAGGTGTCCTCCAGGGAGATCCCCCCGAGGTGGACCACGGCGTCCACTCCGTGCACGGCCTCGCGGACGGCGTCCGGGTCGCGCAGGTCGAAGGCGAGGGACTCGGGTGCGTCGGTCAGGGGCCGGACGTCCGCCAGGCGCAGCCGGTGGCCCAGCGCGGGCAGCCGGGCCCGCAGGTGGGCGGCGACACCACCGGCGGCGCCGGTGAGCAGGACGGTGCGGGGCTCGGTCATCGCGGTGGGCCCTCCGGTCGGGCGGGAGTCGATCGGAACTCCTGGGCCAGCGCGGCCAGGAGGTGCTGACGGTGCCCCGGCAGCAGGCCGAGGTGGTAGAGGCTGAGCCGGGTCGCGCCGGCTTCGCGCAGGCGCCGGACGTGGCCGGCCAAGGCGTCGGGGTCGGCGGGCGGGAGCGCGGTGACGTAGGCGTCGACGGCGGTGCCCGTGGCGGCCGCCGCGCGGACCAGCTCGGCACTGGCCTCCCCGGTCGGCCAGCACGGCACCAGCAGGGTGTCGACCTGGCCGGCCGCGCTCGCGGTCAGGCCCGGTGAGGGGCCGGTGGCCCACGGGTCCGGGTGGGCGTGCAGGGTGATCGACGCCCCGGGTACCGCGGCCCGGACCGCGGCCGTCACCCGTCCGAGCAGTCCGTCGGTGGCCGCCTGACGGACCGCCAGCAGCGCGGCCGCGGTCTCCTCCGGCAGCGGACCGCCGCCCCGGGCGCTGCGGCGCAGCAGCTCCACCGTCTTCTCCTCGTCCAGGCCGTGCCGGCGCCAGCCGTACCGGCAGGCCCCGCAGCAGCAGACGGAGAGCGCCCGCAGGGCCTCCGGCGGGTAGGCGCCGTCGCTCTTCTCGTGGCATCCCAGGTGGACGGCGCCGAGCTGGCCCGCCGACTCCAGCGACACCGTCCGGACCGCCTCGCCCGGCAGGCCGTGCAGGGCCTCCGCGGCCAGGGTCGCGCAGTACTGCCGGACCGGTTCGTGGGACGGGCAGAGCGCGTACGGGTAGCGCTCGCCGTGGCAGTTGACCACCGACACGGCCGGGTTCAGGTAGCCGAGGCGGGAGTTGTGGGCGAGGACGATCCAGGCGTTGACCGGGATCCCCTCCGCCGCGAGGACCTCGACCGCCGCGCCGGCCGGGTCGGGCTGCGCCATCCAGTCCGCGGTGAGCGGGGTGAGCCGGTGGCCGGCCCAGGCCCCGGGCCGCAGCGGCCGGTAGAGCGCGGCGTACCGGGCGTCGACGAAGGAGCGCTCCGGGTGGAGCGGGGTGGCCGCCCGGGTGGAGTGGTAGCTGAGGGCGAGGGTGACGGCATCGGCGCCGGTGGCGCGGAAGCGGTCGGCGAGGCCGGGGTCGCCGAGGACGTCCCACGGGTAGGCGTGGACGGAGACGGTCGGGTGGTTCACCTGGTTCACCAACGGGGCCGCCTCTTGCGGAAGTCGGGCTCGAACTGCTGCCGGTAGGCGGTGTCGTCGCGCTCGCGGATCCCGCAGCGCCGGTAGTTCTCGTGCAGGCGGGCCAGCGCGTCGGGGTCGAGCTCGACGCCCAGCCCGGGCCCGTCGGGGACGCGCACCGCGCCGTCGACGATGGGCAGCGGGTCGGCGACCACGTCGGTGCCGAGCTGCCAGGGGGTGTGGGTGTCGGCGGCGTAGCCGAGTTCGGGCAGCGCCGCGCCGAGGTGGGTCATGGCGGCCAGGCTGATGCCCAGGTGGCTGTTGGAGTGCATGGAGACGCCGACGCCCCAGGTGCGGCAGATCGCGGCGAGTTCGGCCGAGCGGCGCAGCCCGCCCCAGTAGTGGTGGTCGGCGAGCACCACCCCGACCGCCCCCGCGGCGAAGCCCGGGGCGAGGTCCTCGGGGGTGACCACGCACATGTTGGTGGCCAGCGGCATCGGTGCCTCCCGGGCGACCTCGGCCATCCCGGGGATGCCCGGGGTCGGGTCCTCCAGGTACTCCAGCAGGCCGGCCGTGTCGGCCGCGACCTTGCGCGAAGTCTCCACCGTCCAGGCCGCGTTGGGGTCCAGTCGGAGCGGGTGGGCGGGGAAGGCCTCGCGCAGCGCCCGGATCGCCTCGATCTCCTGCTCCGGCGGGAGGACGCCGCCCTTGAGCTTGAGCGAGCCGAAGCCGTACCGGTCGACCATCAGGCGGGCCTGGGCGACGATCCCGTCCGGGTCGAGCGCCGGGCCCCATTCGTCCTCCGGCGCGCCCGGGTGGCCCGCCCACTTGTAGAACAGGTAGCCGGAGTACGGGACTTCGTCGCGGACCGGGCCGCCCAGCAGGTCGGCCACCGGTCGGCCGGTGATCCGGCCCTGGAGGTCCAGGCAGGCGACCTCGAACGGGCTCACCACCTTGAGCGCGGTCTTCTGCGGGCTGGAGCCGCCGGTCAGGCCGTGGCGGTCGGGCGCGTCGGTGCCGCCGAGCGCCCGGGTGGTCCGGCGCAGCAGGTCGTTGGTGTGGAACGGGTCGAGGCCGACCAGGGCGGGTGCGACGGTGCGCAGCAGCTCCAGGTGGGAGGCGTCGCCGTAGGTCTCGCCGAGGCCGGTGAGGCCGTCGCCGCAGTCCACCTGGACGATCGCGCGCAGCGCCCAGGGCTGGTGCACACCGGCCGAGTTGAGCAGCGCCGGGTCGGGGAAGGCGACCGGGGTGACGGTCACCGCGCGGACGCGCATCAGGCGGCCGCGGCGGTGAGGGCGGCGCGGCCGCGGGCCAGGATGCCGGCCAGCTGCTCCAGGTGCTCGGGCGTGGGGTCCACCAGCGGGGGGCGGACGGTGCCGAGGTCGAGGCCGGAGAGCCGGGCCCCGGCCTTCACCAGCGCGACCGCGTAGCCCGGGACCTTGTCGCGCAGGGCGACGAACGGCAGGTAGAACTCGCTGAGCAGCCGCTGCACGGTGGCCTGGTCGCCGCCGCGCACGGCCCGGTTGAAGGCGGTGGCGATCTCCGGGGCGAAGCACAGGACGGCGGAGGAGTAGCTGCCCACGCCGATCGCCTCGTAGGCCTGGACGGAGAGTTCGGCGGTGGGCAGGCCGTTGAGGAAGCCGAACGCGGCGGCCCGGGGGTGGCCGCTGGACCGGACGGCGGTGACCAGGCGCAGCATGTGGTCGACGTCGCCGCGGCCGTCCTTGATGCCGGCCACGGTGGGGATGTCCAGCAGGGCGACGGCCGCCGCCTCGTCGAGCACGGCGGTGGCGCGCTGGTAGACGGTGACCGGCAGGTCGGTGGCACCGGCGACGTAGCGGACGTGGTCGACCAGGCCGCTGGGCGGCGCGGAGACCAGGTAGGGCGGCAGCAGCAGCAGGCCGTCGGCACCGGCCTCGGCGGCGGTGCGGGCGAACTCGTGGGCGGCGCGCGGTCCGCCACCGCAGCCGGCCAGCACCGGCAGGCGGCCGCCGGCCACCTTGACCGCGGTGCTCACCACGTCCCGGTACTCGGCGTGCGAGAGGGCGGTGAACTCGCCGGTGCCGCAGGCGACGAAGAGCGCGTCGGGTCCGGCCGCGACCTGCCGCTCGACGTGCTCGGCGAAGGCCGGGAGGTCGACGGTGTCGTCCGCGGTGAACGGGGTCAGCGGGAAGGACAGCAGCCCGTTCGAGTACATGGGGTCTCCTTGGGTCGGTGGTGCCGGTTGGTGGGGTGAGGGTGCGTCAGCCCTTGACGGCGCCGGAGGTGAGGCCGCGCATGAACTGCCGCTGCATGGCGAGGAACACCAGCACGCTGGGCAGCAGGGCGAGCAGCGAGGAGGCGAGCAGCACGCCGATCCCGACCTCCTCGTCGGCGCGCAGCGTGCGCAGCGCGATGGGCAGGGTGAACTGCCGGGCGTCGGTGGCCACCAGCAGCGGGAGCAGGTACTGGTCCCAGATCATGGTGAAGCCGAAGATGCCGATCACGCCCAGGGCGGGGCGGCAGAGCGGGAGGATGACGGACCAGAAGATCCGCAGGTCGCCGGCGCCGTCCAGGCGGGCCGCCTCCTCGAGTTCGACCGGGATCTCCTTCATGAACTCGGCGGTGACCAGGATGGAGAAGGCCCAGGCCCCGACCGGGAGGATCATCCCGAACAGGCTGCCCACCAGGTTCAGGTCGGAGAGCACCAGGGAGAGCGGGATGGCCAGCACCTCCTCCGGCAGCATCATCGTGCTGAGCACCAGCAGCAGCACCAGGTGCATGCCGCGGAACCGCTTGCGGGCCAGGGCGTAGGCCGCGCTGACGCTGACCGCGATCTGCAGCAGCAGTCCGCCGCCCACCACCAGGAAGGAGTTGGTGAGGTAGAGCAGGACGTCGCGGTCGACGGCGGCCCGGACGTTGGCCAGGGTCGGGTGGGTGGGGAGCAGGGTGAGCGAGGTCGGGTCGGTGACCTCGGAGAAGGCGCTGGAGACCAGGGCCAGCAGCGGCCCGGCGAAGACCAGCACCAGGGCCAGGTACAGGACGCCCCGCGCCGCCCAACTCACCGGCCCCCTCAGGGAGTCCAGCCCCAGCGCGGTGTCCGTGACCCGGGCCCTGCGGCCGGTCCGTTCGGCGTTCACTGCGACTCCCTTCCGTTCCCGCCCCGGCGGGCGCGGACGGCCAGTGTGAGGACCACGGTCGCGCCCAGCAGCACCACGGATCCGGCGGCCGCGACGCCGAGTTCGTTGCGCTCCAGGCCGAGCCGGTAGATCAGTGTCATCACCACGTCGGTCGAGCCGTCGGGCCCGCCGTTGGTGAGCAGGAAGATCTCGGTGAAGACCCGCAGCCCCCGGATCGCCGCGAGGGTGACCAGGATCGCGAAGGCGGGGCGCAGCGCGGGCAGCGTCACGTGCCACACCCGGCGCCGGACGCCCGCGCCGTCCACCGCGGCCGCCTCGTAGAGGGTCCGGTCGACCCCGGCCAGCGCCGCCAGGAAGATCATCATGTCGTAGGGGGCGCCGCGCCAGATCCCGACCGCCATCACCGAACCGAGGGCGCTGTCCTCGCTGTTGAGGAACTGCGAGGGCCCCGAACCGAGCCAGCCCAGCAGGGTGTTCACCGCCCCGTCGGCCGCCGGGTAGTAGAGGATCCGCCAGACCTCGGCGACCACCGCCATGGCGGCGACGGCCGGCAGGAAGACGGCCGTGCGGACGAACCAGAGGTGCCGGGCCTGGCCCTCCAGCAGCAGCGCCAGCGCCAGGCCGACCAGCACCGAGCCGCCGGTCTGACCCACCGCCAGCAGCACGGTGTGCCAGACCGCCGTCAGGAAGGCGTCGTCGGTGAGCACCTGACGGTAGTTCTCCGCCCCCACCCAGCGGTCGCCCAGGTAGGGACGCACCTCGTGGAAGCTCATCGCGACCGCCCGGCCGGCGGGGAGGAACTTGAACAGCGCGAAGAGGAGGAGCGCGGGGGCCAGGAACAGCCAGGGGACCAGGGTGAGGCTCGCCCGCCGGTACCACCGGCGGGCCGGCCGCCCGGGCAGCGCCCCCGCCGGGCGGGGGCTCCGGCCGGCGGGGGCGGGCCTCGGTGCGCGGTCCACGCCGGTGGCCGCCATCAGGAGCCGGCCCCCTGCTTCTTGAGCTCCGCCGCGAAGGTCGAGGCGAGCTTGTCGAGCGCGGCCTTGGGGTCGGAGCCGCAGTCGGCGACCACGGCGTTCAGCGTCTCCGCCGAGGCCTGCCGGAACGGGGTCCACTCGGGCACCGCCGGGGCGTAGCGTCCGGCCTCCCGGTACACCTTGTCGAACACCTGCCAGCGGGCGTCGGTGCGCTCGGCCGCCAGGTCGACGGTCCGGTTCACCGGGAGGCGGACCACGGTGCCGTCGGTGTCGCCCGCCATGCCGGTCCGCTGGCCGGCCGGACCGGCCAGGTACTCGGCGTACCTCTGCTGGCCCTTGGGGTTCTTCGAGCCCGCCATCAGGTAGACGTTCTCGCCCTCCGCGAGCACCGCGCTCCTGCCGCCGGGCCCGGCGGGCAGCGGCACCACCTCGTACTTGTCCTTGCCGAGGCTCTTGTCGAACCGGGCCATGTTGTACGGCCCGGTCAGGTAGATCCCGCCCTTGCCGGTCTCGAACAGCGGGTGCGCCTGGGTGGTCTCGGCGGTGACCGCGCCGGGGACCACGCTCCTGTCGGTGCAGAACTGCTTCTTCAGCCGCTCGACGGCCGCCACCGACCGCTCGCCCGCGATCGCCGGCTTGAGGCTGCCGGGTTCACCGGTGAAGTAGTCACCGCCCGCGGACCACAGGAAGCTGGAGGCGTACCAGTCCAGGTAGCCGCGCTTGGTGCTGCCGGGGACGACGTAGCCGTAGGTGTCGGCCTTGCCGTTGCCGTCCGGGTCGCCGGTGGTGAACGCGCTCGCCAGGGCGTCGAGTTGGTCCCAGCTGGTGGGCTGCGCGAGGCCGAGCTTCTCCCGCCAGTCCCTGCGGACCAGCAGGGCGAAGGTCTGCGCGGAGAACGGCACGCCGTAGTACTTGCCGTCGGCGGCCCGGGCGGCGTCCCAGGCCTGCGGGATCAGCTGGTCCCCGCCGGCCAGCCCGCCCTTGTCGACCTGGCGGACCAGGCCCTGCTTGACCAGGGTGCCCAGCTGCGCGGTGTCGTTGACGATCAGGTCCGGCAGCTTCTTCTGCGCGGCGGCCTGCTGCAGCTTGGTCTCGAAGTCGTCGAACAGCGCGGTGACGCGGGCCGGGACACCGGTGGCGGCGGTGAAGTCGGCGGCCAGCTTCTGGTGGGTCTTCTCGGTGTTGGAGCCCGGGGGCTTGCGCACCCAGATCTCCAGCGGGGCCCTGTCGTCGCCGGACGCGGTGTCCCCTGCTCCGTCACTGCCGCAGGCGGCCACGGAGCTCAGCGCGAAGGTGACGGCGAGGGAGACGGCGAAGGCTCGTGCGGCTCTGCTGAGCATCGGCGTTCCTGTCTACATATGTGGACGAGATCTGTGTCTGTGGAACCTTGCCAGGTGAAAGTAGGGCAGCTGTACGATGCGAGTCAACAGTCCCGGTACACGGATGTGGATGGAGAACCGATGGCCACTGGCCAGCCCGAGGCCGCGACGGTGAAGTCCGCGGAACGCACCGTGCGCATCCTGGAGACCCTCGCCGCCTCGCCCACCCGACTCACCGTCAACGACCTGCAGGAGCGCCTCGGTTACCCGCGCAGCAGCCTGCACGCACTGGTCAGGACCCTGCGGGAGCTCAAGTGGGTGGAGGCCGACGACACCGGCTCCGCCTTCGGCGTCGGCCCGCACGCACTGCTCTCCGGCACCGCCTACCTCGACCGCGACCCGGCCCTGCCGTACGCCCAGGAGGCACTGGAGGCACTACGCGACGAGATCGGCTACACCGTGCACTTCGCCCGCCGCGACGACGCCTACGTCCTCTACCTCGCCACCCGCGACTCGCGCGAGAACGTCCGCGCCGTCTCACGGGTCGGCCGCCGGCTGCCCGTCCACCTCACCGCCCTCGGCCAGGCACTGCTCGCCGACCTCACCGAGCAGGAGGTGGACGCCCTGCTCCCCGGCGAGCTGCCCGCCTACACCCCGCAGACCATCACCGACCGGGCCGCACTCGACGCGACACTGGCCGAAGTCCGGGACCGGGGCTGGGCCTTGGAGCGCGAACAGGGCACCGTCGGCGTCACCTGCGTCTCGGCCGCCGTGCCCTACCGCATCCCGGCCACCGACGCACTGAGCTGCTCCATGCCGGCGGCCGCGGCGACCGACAAGGAGGTCGCGCGGGTGGCCAGGGCGGTGACGTCGCACGCCACCGCCCTGGCCACCACCCTGCGCCGTCACGGCATCCGCTGACGGCGCAGGGCCCGGGTCACCGCGCGGTCAGCGCGGTGGGCAGACCCGTCCCGGCGGCGTTGAACCCGAAGCCCTGCTCGGCTCCGGGGGCGATGGTGGCGTTCCAGCCCACGTTGGTGAAGGTGTGGTGCTGTCCGCTCTGCGTCCTGACGGCGGACCAGCTCGACGACACGGTGGTGCCCGCCGGGAGGTCGAACTCCACCGTCCAACCCTGGCGGGCGGCAGCGCAGTTGTTCTTCACGAACACGTCCATGCCGTAACCCGAGCTCCAGGTCGAGGACTTCACCGTCCGGGCCGTCAGGCAGCCGGTGGGCGGAGTGGACGGCGACGGGCTCGGACTCGGGCTCGGACTCGGTGTGGGGCTCGGGGTCGGGGTCGGGGTCGGGGTCGGGGTCGAGCTGCCGATGGTCTTCAGGAACAGCGAGGGCCCACCGTCGGTCCGGCTCGCGTCGACGCCGTGTCCGCCGGTGTAGTCGAGCTGCTCACGGCCCGCCCAGTCCGGGATCGCCGTCCCACCCGTGTCCAGGTGCTTCCAGGCGGTCCCGCTCCAGCCGAACTGGTAGATCCGCTGCTTGTCCGCGTAGTACGGCGTGTACGCCGCACCGGCCGTGGTCTGCTTGGTCATGGTGTTGCCGAAGAAGACGTTGCGCGGCCCGCTGGAGCCCGACCACTTCACGGCCTTCTTCCCGGCGGCCCACCAGACCGGGTACCAGGTGGAGGCGTCGGTGCCTCCCCCGCCCTCCTCCCCGCAGTTGGCACGGCAGTTGGCGGAGCGGTGGTCGTACGGCACCGCCACCGTGTTCAGCTCGAAGAGGTTGTTGCGCTCCCACCCCCCGTGCAGGTTCAGGTCGGAGTCGAAGTCGTTGCCGATCGCGACGTTGCCCGAGGCGGACCACTGGAAGGTGAAGTGCCGCAGGTTCCGGGAGGTGTTGCCGGCGTAGAGGGAGTCCCAGACCCGGGAGCCGCGGAAGTAGCCGTTGCCGCCCTTGCCCTTGTTCCACGACCCGTCGAGCTGGTTGTTCACGATCTGGACGTGGTAGGCCTCCTCCGTGACGATCGGGTGCGAGCCGGTCATCTCGGTCCGCACCCCGCGCACCCAGGAGTCGGCCGCCCACTTGAGGACGATGCCGTGGATGGCCTCGGTGGGCGACATGTTGCCGTAGTTGTGCACGGCGTCGGCGGCGCTCAGCCCGGGCTCGTCCTGGGTCAGCGCGAAGTCCTCCAGGCCCACGCCGAGCACCGGGTCGACGATCGGGGAGGCCTTCGAGGCGTACGCCGCGCCGTCGATCGGCGCGGAGCCGTCCGAGACGGAGTCGACCGGGACGTCGTACTCCAGCGGCTTGTTCAGCGTGACGGTCCGGTTGGTGGAGTCGATCGCGGTCACGGTGAAGATCTGCTGCCGCATGTGGATGTTCTGGAGCGTGCCGTCGCCCGGCCGGATGTCCTGTTCGGCGTAGAACTTCAGCGAGTTGGCGGCCCGGATGTTCACCAACCCGCCGACCTGGAGCCCGGTGAGCGGACTGCCGGTCGCCAGCGGGACCACGGTGTCCCCGGTCCGGGCCGCGAAGCCCGCCCCGCCCGCCTTCTCACGGAGCTTCAGGCCCGCCTTCCAGTGGACGTTGACCGTCCCCTCGAACAGGTCCTTGCGGTTGGCGGCGGCGGCCGCGTACTCGGAGGCGTAACCCGAGTGCACCGCCCGGGACTGGACCCGGAAGACCCCGCGGCCCGGCCACATCCAGCCGCCCTTGGCCGAACCCGAGGTCATGCCGTCCTCGTCCCAGTCCGAACCGTCCTCGGTCAGGGTGTCGTAGCGCGTGTCGGCGTCCGGCCGGAAGACGATCCGGGTACCGCCCGCGCCGCTGCCCGCTCCACGGATCGTCAGGAAGTCGGCGTCCACGCCGATCTGGTGGGACACGTTGAGCACCCCGGCGGGCAGCGTGATCAGTGACAGCCGGTCGTACCCGGCGGCCGGGGAGCATCCGGTGCGGATCTGGTCGATCGCCCGCTGCAGACCGGCGGTGTCGTCGGCCCCGTCGTCCGACTTCACGCCGAACTGGGCGGCCAGCTCGGCGGCGGTGATCTGGCAGGCGGCGTCCGGGGTGGTCTGGGCCGGCCCGGGCAGGTCGGCGCCGCCCCGGTACCCGGCCTTCGACCAGTCGTAGAGCCCGGGGATCGGGGCACGGCGGTTGGCCGCGGACAGGTCCAGGCCGCCGGGAGCGGCAGTGGCGCCGGCCTGGGCGGCCGGCCCGAAGGAGAGCAGCAGGGCGGCCGTGCCGGCGAGGGCCGCCGCGGACATGAGGGCCCCAAGGGGCTTGCTGGGCAAGGTAGTTCCTCCCTGATGTGGGGGAAAGGGATGGCCCTCATGGTGTAGAGCAGTCCTCCACAGGTCAAGACAGGAGGCGGAAATAAATTCACTGTCCATATATGTGGACAGCGCGGACGCCTCAGGGAGTGAGGACGATCTTGCCGGTGACGGTGCTCGACTCGGCGAGGCGCAGCGCCTCGGCGGCCTGGGCGAGCGGCAGGGTCGCGGCGACGGGGGCGGCGACCTCGCCCCGGAGCACGGCGGCGAAGACCTCGGTGAGGTCGGCCCGCAGCCGGGCACGGAAGCGGGCCGCGCTCAGGGCGCGGCCGGCCCAGATGTTGTAGAAGTGGGCACGGCGCCGGTTGGGCAGGGCGTTCCACAGCCAGGTGCGGCCGAGGATCTTCAGGACGGGCCACTGCTTGGAGCCGGTGTCGTCACGGGTGGAGGCGCTTCCGTAGGCGACCAGGGTCCCGCCGGGGGCGAGCAGGCGCCAGGAGTCGATGACGCTCCGGCCGCCGAGGTGGTCGAAGACGGCGTCCACGCCGCCGGGCGCCAGCTCCCGGACCCGGGCGGGCACGTCGTCCGCGCGGTAGTCGACCGGGACGACCCCCCGCTCGCGCAGGCTGTCGTGGTGCCGGACGGAGGCGGTACCGATCACCTTCACGCCTGCCGCGCGGGCGAGTTGGACCAGGACGGAGCCCACGCCGCCGCTCGCGCCGTGCACCAGCACGGTCTGCCCGGCGCGCACCCGGGCCTTGCGGTGCAGCATCTGCCAGGCGGTGATCCCGTTGAGCACCGCGGTCTCGGCCTCCTCCGCCGTGAGGCCGTCCGGGACCTCGACCGCGTCCCTGGCATCGACCACCACGTGGCTGGCCCACCCGCCCACCTTCACCAGCGCGGCCACCCGCCGACCCGCCAGGCCCGGATCCACGCCCTGACCGGTCGTCAGGACCCGGCCCACCAGGTCGTATCCCGGCACGAACGGGAACGGCGGCTGGTCGTAGTACCGCCCACGGCGCATCTGCTGCTCGGCGAACGACACGCCGGTCGCCTCCATCGCGATCACGACCTGCCCCGGACCGGCCGCCGGGACGACTCCCTGACGGATCTGCAGGCCCTCCGGAGCAACGACGCCGGGCAGGACGACCTCGACGAGCTGTGCGTTTCCCATGATCCTCACGACCTTCTCGGTAGATGCTTTCGCGTTCGTTACAAGTTCTAACGCACGGGCCGAGTGAGAGTCAAGAGCTCCAGTGATAACCTCTAACTGAACTGACGATCCGCAACCCCGGGAGCAACGACGTGGACACCAAGACGCCGCGGGAGCGCTACCGCGCGCAGGTGCAGGAAGAGATCAAGCAGCACGCCTGGACGCAGATCGCCGCCGCCGGGGCCTCCGCCCTCTCCCTCAACGCCATCGCCAAGCAGATGGGCATGAGCGGACCGGCCCTCTACCGGTACTTCGCCAACCGCGACGAGCTGATCAGCGAACTCGTCAAGGACGCCTACCGCAGCATGGCGGACGCCGTCCAGGAGGCCGCCGAGGCCGGCGCCGACCTCGTCGGCCTCGCCCACGCCCTGCGCCACTGGGCCCTGGCCGACCCCCAGCGCTACTTCCTGATCTACGGAACCCCCGTGCCCGGCTACCACGCCCCCGAGGCCACCACGCAGATCGCCGCCGAGATCATGACGGTCCTCCTCGACGCCCACACCGCCGCGCAACCCCCCGCCACGCCGCCCACCCCGCTCGACCGGCACCTGGCCGAACACCGGACCTGGGCCGGAGAGCACCCGGCCCCGCCCTCGGCCCTCCGCCGCGCCCTCACCTTCTGGACCCGCCTGCACGGCGTGCTCTCCCTCGAACTCGCGGGCCACTTCACCGGCATGGGCTTCGACCCCGCTGAGCTCTACACCGCCGAGGCCGAGGCCCTCGCGGCCGGTTGACCGCTGCGGAGGCCGCCGGATGAAGCCTCGTCAGAACACGTCCCACGCCCGCAACTCCAGCGCCGCCCCGCCGCCGGTGCGCGCTCCGCTCGATTGTCAGTGCTGGTCAGGATGATGGTTCCCATGACGGACACCACCTCGCCGCTGCTCTCCCCCGCCGACTACGCCGACGCGGTCGCCACCGCGGTCACCGCCTCGGCCGCGTACTACACCGACGGCACCACGCCGCTCGGCGACGACGAGTACGACGCCCTGCTGCGCGCCATCACCGCCTACGAGGACGAGCACCCCGCCGAGGTCCTGCCCGACTCCCCCACCGGCAAGGTGGCCGGCGGCGCCGTTCAGGGGGACGTGCCGCACTCGGTCCCGATGCTCTCGCTCGACAACGTCTTCGACGCAGAGGAGCTCAGCGACTGGGCCGCCGGCCTGGAGCGCCGCCTCGGCCGCCCGGTGGCCGCCTGGTGCGTGGAGCCCAAGCTCGACGGCCTCGCGATGGCCGCCCGCTACCAGGGCGGCAAGCTGGTGCAGATGCTCACCCGGGGAGACGGCCTGGCCGGTGAGGACATCACCCACGCCGCCGACACGATCCTCGGCCTGCCCGCCGTCCTCAGCGAGCCGATCGACGTCGAGCTGCGCGGTGAAGTCCTGCTCACCACCGCCCAGTTCGAGGAGGCGAACCGGATCCGCCTCGCCCACGAGGCCCCCGCCTTCGCCCACCCGCGCAGCGGCGCCGCCGGGACGCTCCGCGCCAAGGACCGCCCCTACCGGATCGAGCTCACCTTCTTCGCCTACGACGCCATCGGCCTCGACCTCGACCTCTCGCACAGCGACCTGCTCGCCTCGCTCGCCGTGCTCGGCGCCAACACCGCCGCGACCACCGCCGCCGCCCCGCTCCGCTGCGAGACCCTGGACGCCGTCCAGCAGCGCATCGACGAGATCGCCGCCCTGCGCAGCGCCCTCCCCTTCGGCATCGACGGCGTGGTGGTCAAGGCCGACACCGCCGCCGACCGCCACCAGGCCGGCTCCGGCTCCCGCGCCCCGCGCTGGGCCGTCGCCCGCAAGCTCGCCGCCGAGCACAAGGTCACCCGCCTGCTGGAGGTGGAGTGGAACGTCGGCCGCACCGGCATCATCGCCCCGCGCGCCGTCCTGGAGCCCGTCGTCATCGACGGCGTCACCGTCACCTACGCCACCCTCCACAACCCCGCCGACATCACCCGCCGCGATCTGATGCTCGGCGACCAGGTCTTCGTCTACCGCGCCGGCGACGTCATCCCCCGCGTCGAGGCGCCCCTCGCCGACCAGCGCACCGGCACCGAGACCCCGATCGTCTTCCCCACCGCCTGCCCCCGCTGCGGCGACGAGATCGACACCTCCGAGCAGCGCTGGCGCTGCGTCCGCGGCCGCAACTGCCAGGCCGTCGCCTCCGTCATCTACGCCGCCGGCCGCGACCAGCTCGACATCGAGGGCCTCGGCCACACCCGCGCCGTCCAGCTCGTCGAATCGGGCCTGGTCACCGACATCGCCGACCTCTTCACCCTGACCCGCGACCAACTCCTCGCCCTCGACCGCATGGGCGAGACCTCCACCGACAACCTCCTCGCCGCCATCGAGACCGCCCGCGGCGCCGCCCTCAACCGCGTCTTCTGCGCCCTCGGCGTCCGAGGCACCGGCCGCACCATGTCCCGCCGCCTCGCCACCCACTTCGGCTCCCTCGCCGCCATCCGCGCCGCCGACGCCGACACCCTCGCCCAGGTCCCCGGCATCGGCACCGAGAAGGCCCGCGTCGTCGCCGCCGAACTCCTCGAACTCGCCCCGCTCCTCGACAAGTTGACGGCCCAGAACGTCGGCACCCAGATCACCGAGCCCGTCCTCCCCGCCTCCCCCGCCTCCCCCGTGGAAGACACCGGCCCCCTCTCCGGCGAGGCCGTCGTCGTCACCGGCTCCATGACCGGCCCCCTCGCCGCCCTCTCCCGCAACGAGATGAACGAACTCATCGAACGCGCCGGCGGCAAGGCCTCCTCCTCCGTCTCCAAGCGCACCACCCTCCTGGTCGCGGGCGAGAAGGCCGGCTCCAAGCGCACCAAGGCCGAAGAGCTCGGCATCCGCATCCTCGCCCCCGAGGGCTTCGCCGAGCTCGTCGCCGACCACCTCCCCGAGGCCTGAGCCGATGAACGCGGCCGCCCACCGCCTCGCCGAACTCCTCGGCCCGCCCACCCACCACCCGGCACCGGTCCCGTGGGAGCTGGCCCCGGAGGCCCACCCTGACCTGCGCTTCCCCTCCGACTACCGCCGGCTGATCGACACCTACGGATCCATCCGCATCCGCGAGGACCTCGGCATCCACGGCCCGTCCCGGAAGAACTTCTACGGGGAGGGCTTCGCGGCCGTCATCGCGGCGACCGCCGACGTCGGCGACCAGGTCGAGTACGTCCACGAACAGCCCAAGTTCCGGAAGCGGACGTCCCCGACGCCCCCGTACCCGATGTTCCCGGCCCCGGGCGGACTGCTCTCCTGGGGCGGCGACACCTTCGGCAACTACTTCTTCTGGCTGACGGAGGATCAGGACCCCGACAACTGGCCGGTGGTCGTCTGGTTCCAGGAGATCGAGGTCTGGGACGTCTTCGACGGCGGCCTGGCCGCCTTCCTCGTCTCGCTCCTCACCGGCGAGTACCACATGGCCGACGAGATCCTGATGGACCGCGGCCGCCTCTGGCACTTCACCGGCGACTGGAACGGCGACGCGCCCAGGTCCCCCGACAGCCGGGAGCCGTAGCCGGCCAAGACCCCGGGGCCGGTCTCAGCACTCCGTCGAGCGCCCGATCCCCAGGTCGGCGGCGAAGACGGAGAAGGCCGGTGCCACCACGCGCCAGCTGCACAGCCATGGGTCCGTCCAGAAGTCACTGCCCACGACGCGGGGGTCCGACGGGTCGGTCCGGTAGTCCAGCGCCAGGGCGACGTCGTCGCCCGGCCTGCTGTTCACGGCGATGAGGACCGCCTGCTCGACGTCCAACCAGGGCAGCTCCACCGGCCCGTCGAGGGCACTGCCCCGCGCCTCCCGGAAGAAGGCGTAGGACGGGTCATCGGCGAACATGTCCATCGACCGGGACTCCCGCTCCATCTCCGCCGCACTTCCCAGGAAGCAGAGCGGATCCTCGAACCACGGGATGACCTCGGCCATCACGGCCGGGCCCGGATGCCGCCACCGGCCCTGGGTCAGCAGGGCCCCCAACAGCACCGGCAGAGCCAGCCCACGCACCGTCAGTTGCCCCATGCCGGACATCGTGGCACGGCGGCACCGCCCCGAACAGCCGTGGCGGCCTGCCGGAAGAACCGACAGGCCGCCACGGAACCGCGAGGTCAGATACGGGACTTCCGCACCGAGTGCCACGCCGCCCCGGCCAGCGCCCGCGTCGACCGCATCAGCGACAGGTGCTCGAACTCCCGGTACAGCCGCCAGTTGTGCCCCACCAGGTTCAGCTTGTTCGAGGACAGCGACCCCGCCCGCCCGGCCCGGTAGACCGCCAACGGCTCCTTCAGCCCCCGGGCGGGCCGCCCGTCCCGCATGATCGCCAACCAGAGCGCGTAGTCCTGCCGCTTCGGCATGTCCGGCATCAGCCGCGTCCCCAGCGCCGCCCGGTCGTACATCGCGGTCAGCGCCCCGATGTGGTCCTGCTGCAGCATCTCCCGGTACGTCACGCGCTCCCGCGCCTCGACCACCCGCCCGTTCGGCACGAAGTCGCACGCCTCGCCGACGTAGTCCCCGTCCACCTTGTAGTACGAGGTGAAGGTCAGCGGAGCATCCCCCTCGGCCGCGAACGCCAGCTGCTTCTCCAGCTTCTCCGGCAGCCACATGTCATCGCTGTCCAGGAACGCCACGTAGTCGCCCTGCGCCCGCGCCAACGCCAGGTTGCGCGCCTTCGCCGCCCCGCCCTGCCCTGGCGCGGCCTCCGGCTTCACCCGCTCGTCCTGGCGCGCCAGCTCCCGCAACATCTCCATCGACTCGTCCGTGGACGCGTCGTCGGTGACCAGCAGCTCCACGTCCCCGTGGGTCTGCGCCAGCACGGAGCGCACCGACGCCCCGAGCGTGGCCGCCGAGTTGTGAACCGGCATCACCACAGAAACCAGCACCGCAGTCCTCGCTCAGATCGAAATCGTCATGGTCGTCGCCGCCAAGGGCCACCCGGGCTGCCGCTGCCCACCCCCGCCACCGAGGACAGCCACCGCGCCGTCGGCCACGACGTGCACCAGAACCGTACCAAGCCCCTGACCACCACCGACGCACACGTGAACCCCCGTGATCAGCTCGCCTCCGCACCCCCCAGCAACAGCCGCGCAGCTCGTACGGTGTCCGCCCTCTTCCGTTCGGCCGGAACGACCCGGCCCGGCTCACGGTCGACGGCCCCGTCCGTGATCGCGCGGAGCTCCTCCGGCCCTCCCAGCGGCACGAAGACGCCCCACAGGATCAGATCCGCTCCCTCCAGGGGATCGAGCCGCCCGTCGACGATCATCGCGGCCCACCAGCGGGCCATCGCCCACAGCGCCTGATCCTCGTCACCCGGCAGACCCGACACCAGCCCGAGCTCCTCGAGAACCCGCTCGAAGAGGTCAGCGGCCTCCGCCTCCTCCGCCCGCCCCAGCCCCGCCAACAACCGCAGCGACGGGCAGTCCGCACCACCGAGCAGCGCCTCCAGCCCGGCCTCGATCAACCGGTCGGCGCCGACGTGACGGCCGGCGGCCCGCTCGATCGCCGACCACCGCAGACCGGCCACCGCTTCCTCGACCCCGGACATCGCTCCCCCTCCCGCCTCTCCCGGCGGAAGCCTGCCTCACCCACCGGTACCGGCACCAGCCGGTTACCGGACCCCTCCTCCAAGGAACCTGACGCCCAGAAAGATCCGTTCCCTCATCCGCAGCCGGACCTGCCCCGTTGCCACGACGAGGCAGGTCCACCGGAGGAACGTGCGGCGCTTGCTACTTCGGGGCGTTCTTCAGCTGCGCCTTCGCGTCCGCCTCACTCGCCTGCGGCACGCCGATCCGGACCTGCACCGACCCCTCCTGCTTCTCCGGGCAGACCCGCAGGTCCTTCACCGGCGCGTCCAGCACCATGGCCTCCTCCGACGTGGACACCGCCAGCATCGTGCCGGTGGTGCACGCGGCGTTCGGGGTGTCGGCAGCCGGCGGCGAGGCCCACCAAGCCAGCGGCTGGAACAGCGACGCACCCTTGCGCAGCACCACACCGTGGCTCTTGTCGCTGCCAAAGCTGCCGGTCCCGAGCTGACCGGTGTTCAGCTTCGAGAACACGGGGGCACCGTTCTCGATCCGGACGTCCGGACCGCCGTACATCACGCAGTCCTGCGCGGCCGTGCTGGTGATCTTCAGCACCGCCGTCACCCGCGGGCTCGCGCTCGTGTCCAGGGCGATCACCTGCGCCTTGGCGTCGCTCTGCTTCTCCACGCTGTAGCAGGGCTGGAGATCGGCAGCCGGCTTCCCGCCGTTGGCGGGCGCGCTCTTCGAAGCCCCCGCCCCCGCCGACGCCGTCGGAGCAGCCGCCGGAGCGGAGGTCTGCGCGCCACCACCCGCAGTCGGCGACGCCGCCGGAGCAGTGCCCTGGCCACCGGCCGCCGGCGAGGACGCCGCCGGAGCCGCAGCGGGCTTGGCCTCGGATCCGCACGCCGACAGCCCGAGAACGGCACACATCAGAACAGCCACAGCAGCCGGCTTACGAACGTTCACCACGAACTCCTCATCAACTGGGTACATCGCGCCGCTTCGACCGACTCGGCAGCACGGCGGAACCTTAGTGGCACCGCTCGGCCGAAAAGACGGGTCAGCCCCCGAAAAAGGCCACACCTCAGCCCTTCAGGTACGCGCGACCGGCGATATCTGCCCCCGAGGGAAATGCCCCCGGTCCTCCCGGGCAGAAAACCCATGCCCGAACGGCCATCTGACGAGCAGCCACCGATTCCCCACCCTCCACCCGGGCCGGCACCCCCACGCCACAGCCCGACAGACGCGCTGGTCAGCGCAGCGGAGTCCCCTCGAGCGGAGCCCACCGAGGCTCGAGCACCGGCCACCCAGGCGGCACCGCCCGTCCGGTGAGGACCCCACCGATGAACCGGGTGAACCCACCCTCGTACAACTCCGCCGTGGCCCACTGGCGAAACACCAGCAGGACATCGAACTCCCGCCCCTCCCGCGGGACCAGAAAACAGTCGTCGCCGTCCCAGTCGGAGTAGCCGAAGGGGATCAGCACAGCCGGATCGCAGGAGAGTGACTCCAACCGGTCGGCGTAGTCGGAGAGCAGGATCTCGAGCTTGCGCCGCCCCCTCCCGATGAAGTCGATCAGTGGGTCGATCCCCTCCGGGTGAGGGATGCACAGGTGACCCGTCACCAGGCCGTCCCCGTAGAGACGGACGAACTCCTTGAAGTCCCCTGGCAGCTCCCCCGTTACCTCCTCGACCGCGTCCCACGAGGCCTGCCGAGGCTCCCGCGACCAAGGATCGGTACCAACGAGCTCCCGAAAATCAATCGGCTTGTTCTCCTCCGGGAACGATCCGCGCCGCTTCACTCGCAGGCCCATTCAAAAACCTCGGACAGCCGATCGAAGAACACGGAATCCCCGCTCCCTGTCCACAGGTAACGAGGCGACCAGTTCGACGCTCCACCCAGGAGAAGAATCGCCGCGTCCCCGTCCCTGTTGATCCCGATCGGAGCCATCCGCACCCCTTCGGGAATTCCAAGGTCCCGGTCGATCCGGCCACCCACGATCATGTCCCGAAAGTCGATCGCCCTGGCGACCTTCGGCGAGTCCGGCCAGTCAACGGCACCGAGAACGGACATGCCGTCCCAGGAGAAGTCCTCCATCCCGTCCGAGATCAACAGAAAATCCCTGTACTCGGACTCCAGCGGGATGCCCAACCTGGCCTCCAGCTCCGCCAGGCCTCCCACCGTGCACGGCGAACGGAGTCCCGGCCACTCTCCCGGAAGGTAGTCGCCGTCCTCGACCGCCTGGCGCTCCCGGTGCCTCACCAGCCGTCCGATCCACTCCATTGCCATCACCTTTCCGCCGCGGATCAGCACCCGCGATTGCGCCACAGAGGACTCCCCGGAGACTTGTGGATGACTCCGTCCCCCTCGGGGTGCCGGCCCGTCAGCAGCGCCACCAGGAAGTCCGCCAAGCCACCGTCGTACCTTTCGAGTTCCTCGTCACCGTTCCACCACGTCACCACCGGCCAACGCTCGGGGTCGGCATCCGATGTATCCCAGGCCACCGGTGGCACAGAGACACCCGAGGGCCCCATGACACCCCGGACTCGACTCGATCAAGGGGGCCAACTCCGCCAACCTCTTCCTGTCGCACGCGTGACCCGCTGCGTGACGATGCCCCCTGTCGAACAGCCCACCGTGGCCTGCCCTCAAGCCCCCTGACGGGGAGTGCGTGCACCACCGAGGAAGGCCGCGAGCCCGGTGTCGAAGTCCATGCCCGATGAGACGAACAGAACGGTCCGGTCCGGCGCGACGTACACCTTGCCGCCCCCACGCCCGGCCTGGACGACACACACTCCCGCACCGCCCGCCAGCTCCACGACGTTCACCCCCGCACCTGGGGCCAACCCCAGGAACGCCCTGCCGACCTCGGCCAGTTGTTCCGTGCCACCCCTCACCGGCGGGGGCGGAGGAGGCACATCGGTCGCGAATGCCCTCAGGTCCCGGGCCTTGCAGCCGCACCCGCCGGGCGGCCAGGCGCGTGAGCTCGCCGTCCCCTGCTCGGGAAAGCAGGCCTCCTCCCCGCTGTGCACGTGAACCTGCCCCAGGCAGGGCGGACCGCCGAACGCCGGCGGCCGGCACACGACCTCACGCCCGCAGTGCGCACACCGCATGACTCCTCCTCGCCCCTCCGCCGCTCCCGCGCCCACCCCTCAACTCGCCTCGATACCACGGGCCGCGAAGCTCTCCCACTTGCCCGGCGCGACCAGCGTGCCGTCGTCCACGGCGGTGACGCGCTTCAGATTCGGCAGCAGTGCGAGGTCGTCGAGGGAACGGATGTCGAAGAGGTCGTCCTCGCCGTCCCAGGCCGGGGCGCAGTGCCGGTAGATCTGCTGGCCCGCGTCGAAGCAGAGCGTCTCCACCTCGGCCAGGAGCTCGTCACCGATCTCCAACTCCTCGAAGAAGGCGCGCGACTCGTCGAGGACCTCGTCGTCGATGTCGTTCTCCAACACGTACACCGCGGGTATGTCGATGCCTCGCTCCCGCATACGCGCGTCGAGATCAAAGGCAGGAGCGAGCAGCTCCTGCCGGTACATGAGCACATCGATCACGACGAGCTTGAAGTTGAAGTCCTTGAACCTGGCCATGCGGCAGATCTACCACGCAGCCCCGACACCGCCTACATCACGGTGGGCACCACCGCGCGCCGACAGGGCCGGCCACCGGGCACACAGCACACCCCTGTCGATCTGGCGATGGGTCAGAAAAGGGAAACCCCGCCCCCTTGAGGGGCGGGGTCCGGAACACGCTGCGGCGGCCGTCAGCCGAGGCCGCGGGCGTCCTGCTTGAGGGCGGTGTCCACGGTGAGGGCGGTCGCCACGACCAGGCTGATCAGCGGGTCGGGGAGGGGGCGGTGGATCTGGAGGACGTAGTTGTCGGCCGTGGTGAACATGGTCTTGGCCAGGCCCTCCCAGGTCTTGGTGATCCGGGCGATCTCGGTGTCCGCCTCGTCGACGATCGAGAAGTTCCAGGCGCGCCAGTTCTCGGCCTTGACGGCGCCGATCTTCCGGCCGTTCACCTCGAACGCGAAATTGATCTTCCCGATCGCGTTCTGCTGGACTATCTGGCCGACCTCCTGGCCGTCCGGACGCTGAACGATGACACGGGACTTGATGAACTTCGCCGGACGGGTGAGCAGGAGCACGGGAGCGCCCTGCGCGTCCCGGATCTCCAGCTTGTGGGTCAGGTACTGGTCGATGGAGAAGAGCAGGCGGATGACCTTCCGCAGGCCGCTCTGGCCGACCTGGACCACGGAGCCGAGCGTGCCGCCCTGCTGGTCGAAGACCGCGTACTCGTTGGTCAGTTCGATCAGCTTGGCCTTCTGGTTCACCACCAGGACCGGCTCGGAGAAGAGGGTGCCGGAGCCACCGGCGATCGGGCCGACGCCGGCCTGCTGCTGCACCTGGCGCTGGATCTTGGCGGAGTCACCGGCCGCGGCGGCCGGCTGGCCGGGGATGCCCGGGGTGTTCGTGTTCTGCGACATGGCGGGCAGGCTAGGGCCCGCCGCTCCGCGAACGGAAGGTGACGGTGCGACAGACGGAGGATATGTGACGCAGGTCATATGCCGCCGCATGTTTTCCCGCAGGTCAGGCATCCTCGTCCGTCACCTCACGCGCCCGGACGGCCACGAACCCCGACGGCCCTCCGAAAGTCAGTCGTGCTCGGACCGTTCTTCGCTGCGGACACCTTGGCTATCGTGAACTCATAGACATCGGGGCGGAGTTGACGACCTTGGCGGCCAGCGGTGCCACCCAGGTGGTGGGTGCCATCGCGACGGACACCTGGCCCGCGGTGAAGGCGGCGGTCCTGGCGCTGTGGCGGCGCACGCACCCCGAACGGGTGGAGGCCGAGCTGGAGGAGGCCCGGGAGGAACTGCTCGCGGCACGGGAGACGGGCCGGGCGGACGAACTGCAGGGCCTGCTGGTGAACGAGTGGCAGGCACGGCTCGCCCGCCTGCTCGCCACCCACCCCGAACTCGTCGACGAGCTCAGGGCCTTGGTCGCCTCCCTGCTGGCCGCCGCCCAGGAGCGGACGGGTGCGCAGCCCGCCGGTTCCGTCACGATGACCGCGCACGTCACCGACGGCGGCGACGCCTACCAGGCGGGTCGTGACCTCACCGTCCACCGGCCCACCACCGGGTGACGTCCGAGGAAGAGGGACCGGAGCCGTCCCGGCACCTGGAGGTCACCGTCTCCGGCGGCGGCGACGCGTACGTGGCGGGCCGCGACCTCCACGTCGTCACCTCCTCGCACGTCGTACGGCGTCCGCGCGGCGGCGAGGAGTGCCCGTACCCGGGCCTGGAGCCGTTCGACGCCGACTCCGCCGCCTGGTTCCACGGCCGGGACCGGGCCGTCGCCGAGCTCTGCCGGCGGCTCGACGCCCAACTCGCCCGCGGTGGGCCCCTGGTGGTGCTCGGACCGTCCGGCGCGGGCAAGTCCTCGCTGCTCGCGGCCGGGGTGCTTCCCGCCGTCTCGGACGGGGCGCTGCCCGCAGGCGGTTCGGCACGGTGGCGGCAGCTGATGCTGACGCCCACCGCGTCTCCCGCCTCCGCGCTGGCGGACGCGTTCGGTGCCACCGCCGCCGACTGGCGGGCGGACCCCGGGCGGTGCGCCGAGGAGATCCTCGGCACGGTGGACGGCAGCGGGCTGCTCCTGGTGGTCGACCAGTTCGAGGAGGTCTTCACGCTCGGGGCCGACGAGGCCGAACGGCGGTGGTTCGTCGAGGTGTTGGACCGGGTCTCCCGGCCCCCGCAGGCGAACGTCCTGGTCGTGCTCGGCGTCCGGGCCGACTTCTACGCCCGGTGCACGGCCGACGGACGGCTCCGCGCCGCCCTGCGCGACGACCCGGTGCTGCTCGACCCGATGACCGCCGCCGAGCTGGAGGAGGCGGTCCGCCGTCCGGCGGCGGCCGTCGGGCTGACCGTTCAGGACGGCCTGGTCGAACTGCTGCTGGCCGAGCTCGGCGGCCCCGGCACGCTGCCGCTGCTCGCGCACGCCCTCCGGGCCACCTGGCAGCAGCGCGAGGACGGCGCACTGACCGTCGCCGGCTACCGGCTGGCCGGCGGCGTCCACGGGGCCGTCGCCCGCACCGCCGAGTCGGTGTACGCCGCGCTCACGCCCGCGGAGCGCCGGGCCGCCCGCGTGGTCTTCCTGCGCCTGGTCGCCATCGGCCGGGAGACCGAGGACACCCGACGGCACGTCAGCCACCGCGACCTGCTCGACCTCCCGCACACCGCGCCAGCACCAGGGACAGCACCAGGGCCGGAGCCAGGGCCCACCACGGAGCCCGCCGCCACCGTGGTCGCCGCCTTCACCCGCCACCGCCTCCTGACCACCGATCAGGACACCGTGACCATCGCCCACGAGGCCCTGATCCGGAACTGGCCGCGCCTGCGCGGGTGGATCGAGCGTGACCGGGCCGGCCACCTGGTCCGGCAGGACCTGGAGCAGACCGCCGCCGCCTGGGACCGCGGCGCCGCCGAACCGTTCACGGGAGCCCGCCTGGAGGCGGCCGCCCAGTGGGCCGCCGACCACCCGGCCGACCCCTCCCCGACCGCCCGGGCCTTCCTCGCCGCCGCCCACCGGCAGCAGCGCAGGAGCCGCCGGGTCCGCCGCGCCGTGCTGGCCACGATCACCGCGCTCGCCCTGTTCGCCTCGGTCACCACCGTGCTCGGCTTCCGGCAGAGCCGTCAGGCCCGGGCAGCGGCCGAGCAGGCGATCACCAGTCAGATCGCCGCGCTGTCGGCCGAGTTGGCGCCGACCGATCCGGCCCTCGCCGCCCAGCTCGCGCTGGCCGCCTACCGCAGGGCTCCGAGTGCGGACAACGCGGCGCGGCTGGTGAACTTCGAGAACACCCCCGTCCCCACCGCACTCACCCAGCCCGGCACGGCGGTCACCCAGGCCGCCTTCGACCCGCGCGGCGGGCTGCTCGCCACCGCCCTGGCCGACGGACCGGTCCAGCTCTGGGACGTCCGGGAGCCGCGTCGCGCCCGTCTCCTGCACCAACTGCTGCCCACCAGCCCGGGCCGGGTGGCCGCCCTGCGGTTCAGCCCCGACGGGACCTGGCTGGCCGCCGCCACCCCCGACGGCGTCGGACTGTGGCGCCTCGCCACCCCGGAGCGGCCCGCACCGGTCCAACCGGCGCTCCGGACGCCCGAGGGGGTCGCCGAGGTCCTGTTCTCCCGCGACGCCCGCACCCTCACCACCCTCAGCGCCCGGGGGCAGACCACCCGCTGGGACCTGTCCGCCCAGGACGGGCCCGGCCAGGACCGGCCCGTCCGCCGGCGCACCTCCTCGCTCGTGTCCCCCGGTGACTTCACCTCCGCCGTGCTCGGCGTGGACGACCAGGTCCTGGTGACCGGTTCCTCGGACGGGGCGGTCCGGCTGTGGGACCTCGGCGACCCGGCGGGTGAGGCGCGGCTGCTGTCGGAACTCTCCACAGCGGGGCGGGCGTTGGCGATCCGGCCGGACAGCGGGGTGCTGGTGACCGGCGGCAACCACGACGAGCTCGCGTTCTGGGACGTCCGCAACCCCCGGTCCCCGTACGAGGTGCAGGGCGGCCGGCCACTGTCCGGGCGGGCCGGTGCCGTCCGGTCGGCGGCGTTCGGCCGCGACGGCACCCTGCTGGCCGTGGCCCACGGCAACGGCGTCACCAGTCTGTGGAACACGGCCAACCCCTACGGCCCGTCCCTGCTCGGGGAGTTGCCGACCGGTTCCTCGCTCGCCGCCGGCCCGGTCGCCTTCGCCCCCGACGGCAGCACCCTGGCCGTCATCGACGAGTCCCGCGCCACCACCCTCTGGAGCCTGCCGCCGACCCTGCTGCCCACCCGCGGTCCCGTGGCCTTCAGCCCGGACGGCCGTACCCTGGCCACCTCCGACGGCACGGCGGACGCCCAACTCTGGGACGTGGCACGGCCCGGACGGCCGGTCCGGCTCGGCAGCCCCTCGGTCGGCGCGCCGGGGGCGACCGAGGCCCTGGCGTTCAGCCGGGACGGGCGGACCCTCGCGATCGGGTCCGGGGCGGTCGGCGGCACCGGCGGCTCCGTGTGGCTGACCGACGTCTCCGACCCTCGCCGTCCGGCACCGCTCGGCCCGCCGCTCCCCGGCGCCGCCCCGGCCGTCGCGCTGGCCTTCGGCACCGACCGGAGCACCCTGGCGGTCGGCGACGCGGCGGGCTCCCTCCACCTCTGGAAGGTCGACGACCCGGCGGCGCCCGCCCTGCTCGGATCACCGCTCGCCGATCCGCCGAACGCCGTGGCGGCCGTGGCCTTCGCCCCCGACGGCCGCGTCCTCGCCACCGGCCGCGAACGGGCCGTCCAGCTCTGGGACTTGGGAACACCCGGGCGCGCGGTCCCGCTCGGCCCGCCGATGACGGGCTCCGGCGGGGTGCTGGGTGCCGTCACGAGCCTCGCCTACGGCCAGGGCGGCCGCGTCCTGGCCTCCGGCCACCGCGACGGCACCGTGCGGCTCTGGGACCTCCGTGACCCGCGCGCCCCGGTGCCGCTCGGAGCACCCCTGACCGGCCCTTCGGGTTTCGTGAACGCGGTCGCGATCAGCCCGGACGGCCGCACCCTGGCCGCCGGTGGCGGCGACGGCACCGTCCACCTCTGGACGCTCGGCGACCCCGGCAGTCCCGGCAGCAGCAGCGGCCCGGTCCACCTCGCCCGCCCGCTGACCGGCCCGTCCGGCGCCGTCGACTCGCTCGCCTTCGCCCCGGACGGGCACACCCTCGCGGTGTCGAGCGTGGACGCCGCCGTCCGTCTCTGGGACCTCGACGTCGCGAGTGCCGTCGCCCGGATCTGCGCGACGAGCGACGGCGTCCTCACCGAACAGCGGTGGGCGGAGCTGGTGCGGAACGCGCCGCTCCCCCGGCTCTGCGTCAGCCCACCGTCCGCTTCTCCCGTGCCCCCTTCTCGTCCAGGATGAAGTCCAGCGCGCCGTCCGGGTGCTGGGGGACCACGATGTGCAGCGTGGTGTAGGCACCACCGGTCAGGCCGCCCGCCGTGACGGTCGCCTGGTACGGGAGGGCGCCGCCCTCCACGCAGCTCGGCCGGCACGTCCGCTGCCAGAACTGCCCGGTGGCGGTGGCCTTCTCGCTCCCCCAGCCGGACCAGCTGAGCCCCTTGAGCCACCAGCCGGCGTTCCCGCAGGCCAGCAGGTAGTACTCCGGTGCGGAGACCGGGGCACCGTCGCAGCCGTACACCACGGCCGCCGCCACCGTCTCCGCAGGCGGGCTCGAAGTCACCTGAGGGGAAGGGGTGTTGGCGGCCGGGCTGCTGGTGGCCGCCGGTGTCGGCGGAGCCGTTCCGGGGCCGGCGCACCCCGCCACCACCACCGCCAGCAGCGCCGCGCCGACGGCCGCCGCCCGTACGAGTCGGAGCCTTCCCATTGCGCCCTCCGATTCAGCTCGGTCCCGCACCCCCGGGGCGGCACGGAACACCCGTCCGGAGCCTCAGCCCGACGACTCCTCCAGTACGGCCTTGGCCGCGTTGTGCCCCGGGATGCCGCTGACGCCACCGCCGCGGACCGCGCCCGCCCCGCAGAGCAGCACGTTCGCCCGGGAGGTCGCCACGCCCCAACGGGCGGCGGCGGTACGCGGGTCCGGGTCGTCCGCGAAGGGGAAGGCGAGGTCGCGGTGGAAGATGTGGCCGCCCGGGAGGCCGATCTCCCGTTCCAGGTCGAGCGGGGTCTTCGCCTCCACGCACGGCCGCCCGTGCGCGTCCAGGGCCAGGCAGTCGGCGATCGGTTCGGCCAGCACCGCGTCGAGCTGCGCCAGGCTCGCCGCCAGCGCGCGCTCCTTGGCCGCCGGGTCGGCGAACAGCCGGGCGGGCATGTGCAGTCCGAACAGGGTGAGGGTCTGCAGGCCCTGGGCCGCCGCCTCCGGCCCGAGGATCGACGGGTCGGTGAGGGTGTGGCAGTAGATCTCCGAGGGCGGCGCCGAAGGGATCCGGCCCTGCGCCGCCTCGGTGTAGGCGGTGGCCAACTGCCGGTAGCCCTCGGCGATGTGGAAGGTGCCGGCGAAGGCGTCGCGCGGGTCCACGGCCGTGTCCCGGAGCCGCGGCAGCCGGCGCAGCACCATGTTGACCTTCAGCTGAGCGCCCTCGGGCGAGGGGGAGGGGGAGGGTGCCTCGCCGAGCAGCCGATCCAGCACGGCCGGTGCGGCGTTCACCAGCACCCGCCGCCCCACCGCCAGGCCCTCGCCGTCCCGGTGACGGTACGTCACCTCGGCCTCGCCGGTGCCGTCCGCGTCCGTGGCCACGGCGGTGACCTCGCAGTCGGTCCGGATCTCCGCGCCGGCCGCCCGCGCCGCCTCGGCCAGCGCGGTCGTCACCGCGCCCATGCCGCCGGCCGGGACGTCCCAGTCGCCGGTGCCGTTGCCGATCACGTGGTAGAGGAAGCAGCGGTTCTGCAGCAGGGAGGGGTCGTGGGCGTGGGTGAAGGTGCCGATCAGCGCGTCGGTCAGGACCACCCCGCGCACCAGGTCGTCGGCGAAGGTCCGTTCGACCACCTCGCCCAACGGCCGCTCGAAGAAGGCCTCCCAGGCCGCGTCGTCGCCGACCAGCCCGCGCAGGGCGGACTTCGACGGCAGCGGCTCGGTGAGGGTCGGGAACACCCGCCGGGCCAACCGCCCGGTGGTGCCGTAGAACTCCTGCCAGGCCCGCCACTCCCGCTCGTCGCCGGTCAGCGACCGGAAGGACTCCCGGGTGCGCTCGGGGTCGGCGGCGTCCACCAGCAGCCCGGTGGGCTTGCCGTCCCGGACCACGGGCGTGTACGAGGAGATCCGGCGCCGCCGCAGGTCCAGCCGGAGCCCGAGCTCGCGCACCACCCGGTGCGGCAGCAGGCTCACCAGGTAGGAGTACCGGGACAGCCGGGCGTCCACCCCTTCGAAGGCCCGGGCCGAGACGGCGGCCCCGCCCACGTGCGGCAGGCGTTCGAGCAGCAGCACCCGCCGACCGGCCCGCGCCAGGTAGGCCGCCGCCACCAACCCGTTGTGCCCGCCACCGACGATCACGACGTCGTGCCGGGAGGACGATTCCGTGTTCACGCCGCCACGCTACGGCACGGCGGCACTGCGGGGAACCAGGCCGCGCCGACCGGGAACCCGGTGGCCGCCGGTGCCGGAAGGTGACACCCTGGGCGCCATGTCAGGATACTTCGCAGCCGTACCGATCCGCCAACTCCCCACCGAGGACGGTCATCTGACCTACCGTGAGGCCGGTTCCGGCCCGCCGTTGGTGTTCCTGCACGGCGGGTACCTCGACCACCGTCTGTGGGAGGAGCAGTTCCGGCACTTCGCGCCCACCCACCGGGTGATCGCCTTCGACGCCCGCGGCCACGGCACCTCCTCGAACGCCACCCGGCCCTACCGCCTGGTGGACGACCTGGCCGCGGTGCTGCGCGCGCTGGACGCCGCCCCGGCCGTGCTGGTCGGGCTCTCGATGGGCGGGGGGACGGCGGTCGACTGCGCCTTGGAGTACCCGGAGCTGGTCCGCGCGCTCGTGGTCAGCGGCGTCGGCACCAGCGAGCCGGCGTTCGAACACCCGTGGTCCCTGGGCGTGTTCGCCGACCTGCAGAAGGCGATGGCGGCCGCGGACGCGGACGGCATCGCCGAGGTACTGCTGCGCTTCGCCACCGGCCCCGAGCGCGAGCCGTCCGAGGTCGACCCCGCAACGATCGCCCTGGTGCGGACCATGACCCTCGACACCATCGCCAAGCACACCCCCGACGAGCCCGACCACCGCGTCCCCGTCACCGACACCTGGCGGCGCGCCGCCCGCCTCACCCTGCCCCTCCTCGCCCTCAACGGCGCCGTCGACGGCCCCGACAACCACGCCATGGCCACCCGCCTGGCGGCCGCCGTCCCCGGCGGACGCACCGTCGACATCCCGAACGCCGCCCACTACCCCAACCTGGAGGACCCGGCACGCTTCAACACCGAACTGGCGGCCTTCCTGGACCGGAGCGCATCCGACCGTTCGCCTCGGCCGTGACACGGGCGGCTCCGCCGCGTGCGGCCGGGGCGCCCCGGCGGGAACCGTCGGGGCGCCCCGGCGGGAACCGTCGGGGCGCCCCGGCGGGAACCGTCGGGGCGCCCCGGGCAAGCCGCCTTCCCGGGGCGAACGGTCCGGGAGACGCACGGCACGGTCAGCGGGCGTCCGAGGCCCCCGGCAACCGGGTGAGCCGGGCCGCCGCCTGGGAGGCCATCGTGCGCGCCAGCTCCAGCGCCTCCTTCGCCGAGGGCACGCCCGAGCCCTCGGCGAAGGAGGCGGCGTAGTGGTGGGTGACGGTCGCGGCCGCCGCGCTGACCAGGTCGCGCGCGGCGGCCAACGCCTCGATGTCCGGGGCCCGTTCGTCCGGTCCGGCGGCCCGGCTGAGGTCCGCCACCAGCAGTCCGAGCCGCAGCACCAGCAGCAGCCGCTCCGCGTCCGGCGCCCCCGGCAGCGCGTCGGCCACCACCTCGCCCCGCACCGGTCCGTACGCGCTGCGCAGCGCCGCGGTGTCGGCACCCGAGCGCCTGGCGTCCAGCTCGGAGCCGACCAGGTGCGCCTCCGCCGCGCCGAGCAGCGCGGTGGCCAGCATCACCGAGCGCGTCACCTCGTCGGCGACCCGGTCCGGCTGCCAGCCGACCCCCAGCACGGTGAGGGCCTCGCTCAACTGCTCGGCGTGGTCCGCCTCTCGCTCTCCCATCCGGCACTCCCTTCCCTCGGCTCCCAGAGTGACCCGGGCGGCACCGCCACCGCAGCCGATTCGCCGGAACCGGGAGCACCGGGCCCGGTCCGGTCCGGTCAGCCGTCCCACCGGTCATCCGGCGGGACGGCCGCCGTTCCGAAGACCGCCGGCAGGAAGATCAGGGCGGCGGCAACGAAGATCAGCGCGATCGGCGTGCCCACGGGTGTACCCACGGACGGCCTCGCCCGACCCTCGGGCCCGTGCCCGTGGCCGTGTGCGCCCACCGGTGCGACCGTCAGCAGCACCGCCACCACGAGACCGATCACCGAGCCCCGCACCGCACTCCGCACCATGCCGCCCACCGCCTCCGCCCGACTCCGTCCGACACCTGACGTCCAGTCAAACCCCGCCGCCGCCACCCGCCCGGACGCCACGCGCACCGTGTCGTCCGTCCGGCGGCGACGAGTTCCGGCGTGACCGGGATCCGTCCGAACACCATGGTCTAGGCTCCCCCTGACGGACTGTTGATCAAGGGGGACGGCATGACGGACCGGCTTGCGGTGGTGTCGGGTGGCGGGACGGGCATCGGGAAGGCGATCGCCCGGGAGCTCGCGGAGGCCGGGCACCGGGTGGTGGTGATCGGCCGCCGGGCCGAGGTGCTGGAGGCCGCCGCCGAGGAGATCGGCGCCGACCGCACGATCCCGGTCGCGGCCGACCTCACCGACCCGGCCCAGGTGAGCAGGGTGGCCGAGCGGATCGCCGAACTCGGCCCGGTGGACGTGCTGGTGAACAACGCCGGCGCCAGGATCACCCAGCCCACGGACGACTCCCTGGCCGCGCTCGCCGACTCCTGGCGGCAGGACATCGAGGTCAACCTGATGACCACCGTGCTGCTCACCACCGCCCTGACCGGCCGGCTCCGTCGGCCCGGTGCCCGGCTGGTGATGATCAGTTCGGCGGCCGGCCAGCGCGGTGGCGCCGGCCCGCACTCGGCCGGTTCCTACGCCGCCGCCAAGGCGGCCGTGCACGGCTGGGCGCTCGGCCTGGCCCGCCAGCTCGGGCCCGAGGGCATCACGGTGAACGTCCTGGCGCCCGGCTACGTCGCCGACACCGAGATCTTCGGCGAGTCGTGGACCCCCGAGTTCCACGCCGCCAAGATCGCCGACACCCTGGTCGGCCGGGCCGGCACCCCGGCCGACATCGCGGCCGCCGTCGGCTACATCGCCTCCCCCGCGGCCGGCTACCTCACCGGCCAGATCATCGGCGTCAACGGCGGTGCGGTGCTCGGCCGCTGACGGGCGGGTACCCGACCGTGCGAAGCCTGTGGACCCGGGCCGCCCGCAGCCCCCACCTGCCGGACCTCGGCACGGCGCTGCTGGTCCAGGCACTGGTCGCCATCCCGTTCCTGACACCGGGCCGGGCGGACCTCAGCCTGCTCGGCCTGCTGCTCACCAGCAGCGCCGTCTGGGCGCTGGTCTGGCGGCGCCGGTGGCCGTTCGCCGTGCTGCTGTTCGTCGGTGTGGTCGGCACGGCGGCGGTGCTCTACAAGCGGCCGGGGCAGCCGTTCCCGTACGCGGCGTTCGTCGCGATGTACAGCGCCTTCGCGCACGGCGAGCGGCACCGCCGGCTGGTGCTGACCGGGATCGCGGTGGCGGCCGTCCCGGTGGTGCTGCTGGTGGAGGCCCTGAAGCGGCACGAGGTCCAGGACGCCACCTTCTACCTGATGTCCTTCGTCGCCGCCGCCGCGGCCGGCACCGCCGCCCGGGTGCGGCGGGAGCGCCTGCGCCGGGTGGAGGCCGAGCGCGACCTGGAGGCGGCCCGGGCCCGCGCCGAGTCGGAACGGGCGGAGGCGGAGGCACGGCGCGCCACCGCCGAAGCGCAGCGGGCCGCCGCCGAGGAGCGGGCCCGGATCGCCCGTGAGATGCACGACGTGCTGGCCCACGCCGTCGTCCTGATGACCGTTCAGGCGGAGGCCGGCCCGTTGATGGTCGAGCACGCGCCGCCCCGGGCGGTCGCCGCCTTCGAGGCGATCGCCGATGCCGGCCGCGACGCCACCGTCCAGCTCCAGCGCATCCTCGCCGCGCTCGGCACGGAGGAGGACGCCCCGGCCCCGCGCGCCCCGCAGCCGACCCTGGCGGAGCTGCCCGCCCTGGTCGACGGTGTGCGCCGGACCGGCCTGGCCGTCTCCTACGAGGTGACCGGCACTCCCCGGCAGCCGCCCCCCGACGTCCAGATCGCGGTCTACCGCACCGTCCAGGAGGGCCTGACCAACGCCGTCCGGCACGCCCGGGCCGCCTCCGCCACCGTCCGACTCCACTGGCAGGAGCACGAGTTGACCGTCACGGTGACCGACGACGGCCCCGGCCCGTCCCCCTCGCCGCCCGCCTCCGGACGCCCCGGCGGCGGACGGGGCCTGGCCGGGCTGCGCCAACGCGCCGTCAGCTGCGGCGGCACCGCCGCGGCCGGCCCCCGCCCCGACGGCGCACCCGGCTTCGAGCTCGGCCTGCGCCTGCCCCTTCCCCTGCCCCTCCCCCTGCCCTCCGCCGCCCCGCCGTCCGCCGCCCCGTCCTCCACCGGAGACCCGCGGTGACGATCCGGGTGGTGGTCGCGGACGACCAGGAACTGGTCCGCAGCGGCTTCGTGATGATGCTGGACGTGCAGCCCGACCTGGAAGTGGTGGGCGAGGCGGCGGACGGCGACGAGGCCCTCGCGCTGGTGCGGGCACTGCGGCCGGACGTGCTGGTGCTGGACATCCGGATGCCCGGCACGGACGGCATCGAGGTGGCGAAGGCGTTGGCCGCCGAGGGCTCTGACTGCCGGGTGCTGGTGCTCACCACCTTCGACGTGGACGAGTACGTCTACGACGCGCTCTACGCGGGGGCCGGCGGCTTCCTGCTGAAGACCGTACGGCGGGACGACTTCGTGCACGCGGTCCGGGTGGTCGCGGCCGGCGAGGCCCTGCTCTCCCCCTCGGTCACCCGCCGCCTGATCTCCGACTACACCCGCCGGCTCCCCCGCACTCCCCCGCCCGAGGGCGGCGAGCGGCTCGGCACCCTGACCACCCGCGAGCGCGAGACCCTTCGCTGCCTGGCCCGGGGCCTCTCCAACGCGGAGATCGCCGCCCTGCTGGTGGTCACCGAACACACCGTCAAAACGCACGTCAGCCGCATCCTCACCAAGCTCGGCCTGCGCGACCGCGCCCAGGCCGCGATCCTCGCCTACGAGAGCGGCCTGGTGGTCCCCGGAGCGGATGCCTGAGGCCCCGTCATCCTCGGGAGTGACGTCCGGGACCACTCCTCAGCGCGATTCGGCCGGGTACCTCCGGGGCGGAGCATGGCGGTGCAGGCGGCCGCTCCGGCCGCCCGAAGCCCCTGGAGACCTCCGTGCGAACCGCCGTACTCACCACCGCAGTTGCCGCCGCAGTCGCCGCCGCCCTGCCCCTGACGCTCACGCCCGCACAGGCCGCCGCCCCTCAGCACGGCCGCGGCACCCTGGTCTCCGCCGAGGCGCTCACCGCCCTCTCCCGGGAGGCCACCGCCGACTACCTCCTCCGCCACGGCTACCCGACCGCCGCGCCGGCCACCGGCACCGAGACCTACCGCCTCGTCTACCGCACCGTCACCCCGGACGGCCGCCCCACCACCGCCTCCGGCCTGCTCGCGCTCCCCCGGGAGGGGCACGGGCGCCTGCGCCCGGTGGTCTTCGAGCACGGCACCATGACCGCCCGCGCCGACGCGCCCTCGACCGGTCCGGACGCCCGCGGCGAGAGCCTGCTCTTCGCGGGCAGCGGCTACGCGGCCGCCGCCCCGGACTACCTGGGCCTGGGCACCGGCCCCGGCCCGCACCCCTACGCGGACGTGGCCTCGGAGACCACCGCCTCGGTCGACCTGCTGCGCGCCGCCCGCGCCTTCACCGCCCGACGGGGCCGTCCCCTCGACCGCCGGGTCCTGGTGACCGGGTTCTCGCAGGGCGGCCCGGCCGCGATGGCCCTCGGCCGCGCCCTCCAGGACGGTGCCGACCGGCACTTCGCGCTCGGCGCCCTCGCCCCCGTCAGCGGGCCCTACGACGCCGAGGGCGCCGAGATGCCGGCCGGGTTCGACGGCACCCTCGACCCCAGGAGCGCCACCTACTACTTCGCCTACTGGCTGGTGGCGATGAACCGCCTCCACCCGGTCTACCGCGACCCGGCCGAGGTCTTCCGGCAGCCCTACGCGGCCACCGTGGAGGGCCTGTTCGACGGCACCCACGGCAGTGCCGAGGTGGCGGGGGCCCTGCCCGCCACCCCGGCCGAGCTGCTCACGCCGGAGTTCACCGCCCGCGCGGCCCGCCCCACCGGCGCCCTGCTGGACGCGCTGCGCGCCCAGGACTCCACCTGCGACTGGACGCCCGCCGCCCCGGTCCGCCTCTACGCGGCGAGCGGCGACCGGGACGTGACAATCCTCAACGCCCGCCACTGCGCGGCCCGGTTGGCCGCGCACGGCACGGACGTCCCGCTGCTGGACCTGGGGCCGATCGGCCACTCGCCCTCGAAGAAGGCGGCCCTGCCGCAGATCCTCAGCTGGTTCCAGCAGCTGCTTCCCGCCTGACCTCCCCGGCCGACCGCAGGGCACGACGGGCGGCCCGCCGGTCGAGCAACCGGTTGACGCCGAGGACCACCACGGCCGCGTACGTCCACCCGAACAGGATGTCGATCACGAAGTGCTCGCCGCCGTACACCAGGGTGAAGGCCATCGCCACCGGGTACGCGGCGAGCAGCACCCGCACCCGCCGGCTCGCCACCGGCCAGAAGAACAGGGCGATCATCATCGGGTAGGCCGAGTGCAGCGAGGGCATCGCGGCCACGTCGTTGGCGAACCGGCTGCCGCCCTCGAACACCGAGGCGGCGCGCGGCAGTCCGCTCTGGCTCAGCACGTCGGCGACGATCCTGGTCACCTCGGGCAGGGCGCCCTGCTGCCCGGCCATCCACGGCGGCACGGCCGGGTAGAGGACGTAGGTGAGGAAGGCCGCGTAGGTCAGCCCGAGGTAGCAGGCGAGCAGCCGCCGGAAGCGGGCGTGGTCGCGCCGCCAGAGCACGGCCAGCAGGACGAAGACCACGAAGAAGTGCGACATGTAGACGGTGACCGCGGCGTAGTCGTACACGTGGGCGGTGCCGGGGGTGTACAGGGCGTGCTGCAGGCGGACCGTCAGGGTCTGGCCGGCGCCGAGGGCGGTGTCGAAGACCAGTTGGGGCCGCAGGTGGGGTGCCCAGGGGGTGTGCGCCCCGTAGCCGCGCAGCAGCGAGTAGGTCAGCACGGCGGCCATCACCGGCACCCAGTCCCGCAGCACCAGCAGCGCCCGGCGCCAGCCGTGGCCGCTGTGCACGGCGGCGGCCAGCAGCGCACCGATCAGCCAGAGGAAGACCAGGTCCTCGGTGTAGGGCAGGCCGTTCACCCAGGTCCAGCGCGCGAGCAGGACCAGGTAGACCGGCCAGGCGGCCCGGCGGAGGACCGGCCACCAGCCGGTCGAGGGCGTGGTGAGCTGCTGTTGGGCCACGTTTGTGTCCCTTCGTGTAGGTACGGGGCCACCGAGCCTGGCACGCGATCATGAGTGGTACCTGGACGAGGCCCTCCGCACTCCTCGGGAACGTACAGGAACCATCCGCCCGCTCTCCTGATGGTCCGTCAATTGACCGTCACGCCAAGGGAATACGCTTGATCCCGGCCCTCCGGTGCGGTTGGCTCGGGGCATGATTGTCGAATACATCCGGTACCGGATCGCCGACGGCCGCCACACCGCCTTCGAGGAGGCGTACGGGCGCGCGGCCGGCCCGCTCCGGGCGGCGGAGCAGTGCGTCGACTACGAGCTCTCCCGCTGCGTCGAGGACCCCGGCGCCTACGTCCTGCGGATCCGCTGGACCTCCACCGAGGACCACCTCCGGGGCTTCCGCACCGGCCCGCAGTTCGCCGCCTTCCTGGCCGAGGTCCGGCCGTACGTCGAGGACATCGAGGAGATGCGGCACTACGAGGTCACCGAAGTGGCCGGCCGGGGCGGTTCGGCCCCGACGCTGTACGCGTGGGCGGGCGGGGCGGACGCCTTCGAGCGGCTGTTCACCCGGTTCTACGAGCACGTCGGCAAGGACGAGGTGCTCGCCCCGGTGTTCGCCGGGATGGACCCGCACCACGCCGAGCACGTCGCCGCCTGGCTGGGCGAGGTGTTCGGCGGCCCGGCCCGGTACAGCACCGGGCACGGCGGGCACCGGCACATGGCCTCCCGCCACCTGGGCCGGGGCGTCACCGAGCAGCAGCGCCGCCGCTGGGTGGCCCTGCTGCTGGAGACCGCCGACGAGGTGGGGCTGCCCGCCGACCCGGAGTTCCGCGGGGTGCTCGCCTACTACCTGGAGTGGGGCACCCGGATGGCCGTGATCTACTCCGGCCCCAACCCGCCGCCGCTGCCCGAGACCCCGATGCCGCGCTGGGACTGGGGCCTCACCCCGCCGTACCGGCCCTGAGCCCGTCGGCCCGGTCAGCGGTTCCCCCCTCCCGAGGGGCCGTCAGTCTGTACTGTCCATGTCATGATGCGATCCCTAGGCGCCGCCGCCCTGGTGGCGAGCGCGCTCCTGTCCACCCTCTCCGTCACCCCCGCCCAGGCCTCCGCACCACCCACCGCCGAGGCCGGTCCCGGGGCCGGCTGCACGGTCGGGCCGAACACCCAACGGGGCGCGGAGGAACGGCGGTTGGCCGACCCGCGCAGCGCCGAACTGGTGCTGCGCGGCGGCCTGACCGCCTTCACCACCCGTTTCCCCGCCGCCCTGTGCGCCGCCCGCGACGAGCGGGCGGCCGGCCAGCTGGTCGAGGCCTGGGGCGTCGCGCTCTGGCGGGCGGCCGTCGACCGCGCCCAGGGCCGGCGCCCGGGTGGCGACCTGGCGCCCGGGGACGACCGGCCGCTGTACTGGGCCCGGGTCACCATGGTGGACCAACTGTCCGGCTGGCAGCCGGGGTTCGCCGTGGACACCGCCGCCCTCCGGGCCCGCTTCGAGGACGCCTCGCGCGGGCTGAAGGCCAACGAGTTCAGCCCCGGACGGGGCCTGAAGCGGATCTTCGTCAGCGGCTTCGACCCCTTCGGCCTGGACCGCGACCTGCGCACCGCCAACCCCTCGGGCTCGGCCGCGCTCAGCCTCAACGGACGCCGCGTCACCCTGGACGACGGCTCCACCGCCGAGATCCGCGCCGTGATGCTGCCGGTCCGCTACGGCGACTTCGACCGGGGCATGGTGGAGCGGGCCTACGGCCCGCGGCTGGCGGCGGGCCCGCGCTCGGCCGACCGGATCACCTCGATCAGCCAGGGCTACCCGGGCAAGTTCACGGTGGAGGAGTGGGCCGGCCGCTCGCGCTCCGCCGACCCGTACCCGGACAACACCGGCGCGCTCTCCGGCGGCACCCGGCAGAACCCGGTGGTGGCACCGGGCATGGGCCCGGGGCCGCAGTTCATCCGCACCACCCTCCCCGGCGCCGCCCTGGAGCAGGCCGCCCAGACCCCGTACCCGGTGCTGGTCAACCCGAACGTCACCGAGATCCCGGCCGGCCAGGCCCAGCCGGTGGACCGCACCGACGGCCCCACCCCGGGCTCGCGCGCGGTGGCCGGCGGGGGCGGCGGCTACCTCTCCAACGAGGTCGCCTACCGCAGCAACCGCCTGCGGCAGGAGCTGCGCCCCGCCCTGCCCGGCGGCCACCTGCACACCCCCGTGCTCACCGGCCTGCCCGCCGACGGTACCCAGCTCACCGGCCCCGTCTTCGAACAGAACGAGGCCGCCATCACCGCCGAGGTCCTGACCCTGCTCCGCGCGGGCTGGCGGCAGGCCGGCTGACGGCCCCTCAGCCCCGCCGCCGGATGGGCGGATATCGGCCGGTGAGGTGAAAAAGTACTACGGGAAGGGCGAGGCGCCCCGGTCCGGGCCGAGGGGCGGGTCAACCTGAGGCGTCCTGCGGCCCCTGTGCCGTGTCCCCAGGTCTGGAGCCCGCCCATGAGACGACGCCTCGCCCTCCCCGCCATCCTGCTCACCACGGCCCTCGGCCTCGCCGCCGCGCCGGCCGCCCACGCCGCCCCCGGCGACAACGGCACCGTGAAGATCCACAAGAACACCACGCCGACCAACGACCCCAGCGACGAGCCCAAGGTCTGCAAGTTCTACATCGCCGCGCTCAACTTCGACGCCATCCAACTGGTGACCTACACCATCTCCCAGCAGCCGCCCACCGGTAACGCCCAGGTGGCGGCCGGCGGCGTGGTCCTGGCCGGGGGCGACGGGCGCTCGCAGGACTACACCCTGCCCGAGGGCCAGTACAAGCTCGAGTGGACCTTCGCCGGCGAGAACGGCAAGGCCAAGCAGAAGGTCTTCAAGGTCGACTGCTCACCCCTCGACCCCGACCTGCCGATCAGCGGCGTGCCGGGCGGCAAGCCCAGCAGCAGCCCGAGCGGCTCCACCGGGAACGGCCCGGGCACCGGCTCCGACGGCCTCCCCGTGGGCGGCGTGGACGCGGGCGGCGGCGGCAGCTCCGGCGGGCCCAACGCGGCCGAGATCGCCGGGGGTTCGGCCCTGCTGATCGGTGCCGCCGCCGTCAGCGTGCGGTACCTGCGGCGCCGCGCCGCCCGTCATGCGGAGTACTGACCGCACCCCCGTCCGCCACGGCCCCGGCGTCCTGACCGCCGGGGCCGTGGCGGTGGCGGTCCTGGTCGGCGGCTGGCTGGTGCACGACGGCTCCACCACCGCCGCGCCACCGCCGCAGCCACCCGCCGCCGACGTCGCCGCCCCCTCGCCCTCCCCCTCCGCCTCCCTCCCGGCCTACGCGCCCGCGCTGCCGCCCTCCCCGCCGAGCCGGATCCGCATCCCCGCCATCAAGGTGAACGCCCCCGTCACCGGCGTCGGGCTGGACGCCGCCGGGCACCTGACGTCCCCTCCGATGGCCGAACGCAACCTGGCCGGCTGGTACCGCGACGCCGCCGCCCCCGGAGCGGCCGGCACCGCCGTGCTCCTCGGCCACGTCGACAACCGCACCGGCCCCACCGTCTTCCACCAGCTCGGCCTGCTCCGGCGCGGCGACACCGTCGAGATCACCCGCAAGGACCGCCGCACGGCGGTCTTCACCGTCACCGACGTCCGCACCCACCCCAAGTCCGCCTTCCCCACCCAGACCGTCTACGCCTCCACCGGCAACCCCGAGCTCCGGGTCCTCACCTGCGGCGGCCACTTCGACCGCAAGAACGGCGGCTACGACTCCAACGTGGTCGTCTCCGCCCGCCTCACCGCGACCCGCTGACCCTCAACTCCCGGATCCAGCAGGGGTGATCCGCCGCGAAGGGGGTACACGCGCACCGGTGCGCCGGGCCGGCCGGGCGCGGCGCCGTCCGGAGGGAGAACGACGGTGGGTATCGGTGGCTGCATTCTCCTGTTCGCCGCAGGAGCCATCCTGACGTTCGGTGTGGACTGGGAGCTCTCGGACGTCAACCTCGACGTGGTCGGCATCATCATGATGATCGCCGGGCTGCTCGGCCTGATGGTCTACGCCCGGGTCTACCGGCGTCGCCGCATGCTCGGGACGGTCGAGACCCCGGTGGTCCGGGAGCACTACCGCGACGAGATCTGACCGCTCCGCGCGCCGACGCCCCGTCAGCCCTCCGGTCCCGCCCGGAGGGCCGGGACGTCCGCCGAGGGCACGGTGACCGCCGGGGCCTCCGGGCGGACGGCCCACCGCCGGATGCCCGCCACGTCGATCCCGAACGGCGGCTCCGCCTCGAACGGCGCCAGCCCCTCCGCCGCCCGCGCCAACAGCGTGGCCGCCCCCTTCCGGTTGCCCCGCGCCGCGTGCGTCAGTCCGACCGCGTACTGCGCCAGCGCCCGCCACAGCGCCCGCTCCTCCTCCGGAGCCGTCTTCCAGCGGTCCTCCAGCACCTCGTGGGCGTGGAACGGCCGTCCGGCGTCCAGCAGTTGCTGCGCCTCCTCCAACGCCCGCCCCGCCGACCGCAGCACCCCCTCCGGCTGCCGCGGCGCCCCCTGGCTCCCGTACGCCAGCGGCCGCCCCAGCCCGTCCCGCGGCCGCCCGTTCCGCGCCCGCCCCGCCGCGTCCCGGTCCCGCCCGGGCCGTCCCCCGGCCCGCGCCCGCACCTCCTCCACGTGCCCGCACTCCGCCCGCAGGCGCCCGCACTCCGGGCAGACCTCCCCCACCCAGCACGCCGTCTCGCCGCCCTCGGGCTCCACCTCGCTCATGGAGCCATTCTCCCGCGCGGCCGGCCCAGGCCGCCGGAGCACCCCCGGAACGACGTGCTCCTCCTGCACCGACCGCACCGGGCGGGCCACCGCGTCCCCGGATCGGCGGTGCGACGGCCCGGGCGTCCCACCGCCCTGACGCCGGGTCAGCCGGGGGCGAGGACCCGGAGGTTCCCGTCCGTCTCGGCGATCGGGGTGAAGGTGCAGCGGGCACTGTCGGGTTCGGTGTGCCGTGGCAGGTTGCCTTCGGGGTCGTACTCCCGGGTGTCGGGAGTGCCCGGGCGGGTTCAGCCCGTCCAGGGCCGGGCACCGGCCGTCGGCACGGTCTGCCGGTTGACGTGCGGGCGATCGAAGTAGGTGGCGACCTCGCAGGGGGTGGTGCTCATGGCGAGCGCCCATTCGTGGATGGTGGGGTCGCCGTCCGACTCGCTGCCGATGAGGACCACCTCCTCCCCCTCCTCCACTTTCTCGTCGCCGCAGTTGACGATCATCTGGTCCATGCAGATGCGTCCGACGACGGGGTGGCGCCGGCCGCGTATGGAGACCGCGAGGCGTCCGCTGAGGGAGCGCGGGATTCCGTCGGCGTAGCCGACCGGGATCAGGGCCAGGTTGAGCGCGCTCGGCGCGACCCAGTCGTGTTCGTAGGAGACGCCCTGTCCGGCTTCCACCCGCTTGGTCAGCGCGACGTGGCTGGTGACCCGCATGGCGGGCCGGAGGTCGAAGCTGTGGCGCTCGGTGTGCGGCAGCAGGCCGTAGAGGGCCGAGCCGGTCCGGATCATGTCGAGGTGGAGGTCGGGCCTGGTGAGCGCCGACAGTGATCCGGCGAGGTGGCGTCGGACGTCGAGGCCGGTGTCGACCGCCTGCCGCCAGGCGTCGTCGAGCAGCCTCGCCTGGTCGTCCAGCGTGTGGTGGCCCGGGACTTCGCCGTGGGAGAGGTGCGACCAGACCGAGACCACCTCGATCAGGCCCTGGCCCTGGGCGGCCTTGGCCGCGTCCAGCAGGGCTGCCGAGTGCTGGAGCGCCGCCCCGCCACGGGCGAGCCCGGTGTCGACCTCCAGGTGGACCCTGGCCGGGCGTCCGGTGCCTCGTCCGGCGTCGACCGCGAAGGCCAGGGTGCGGGCGGACTGCACCGAGACGTCCACGCCGGCCGCCGTGGCCAGGAGCATGCTCTCCGCCGAGTTGTGCAGCCAGGCGAGGATCGGGGCGTCGAGGCCGGCCCGGCGCAGTTCGAGTGCTTCGGCCGTGGTGCACACGCCGAGCCAGGTCGCCCCGGCGTCCAGCGCCGCGCGGGCGACGTCGATCGCGCCGTGCCCGTAGGCGTCGGCCTTGACGACGGCCATCACGGCGGTCGCGGGCCGGCTGACGGCCTGTCGGACGACCCGCGTGTTGTGCGCGACGGCCGACAGGTCCACCAGCACGTTGAGGTAGCGACGCGGAACGATCGACCGAGCCTCCATAGTCAAATCCATTCGTGACGGTCGGCGGACTGCTGTTCTCCCTTCGCCGCCTCGCGGGTGCTCAGGCGGCCTCGGCCGGAACCGGCCCCGGTCGGGCCGCTTCGCGCAGCAGGAGGGTGGTGGCCACGCTGCACACTCCGGTCAGCGCGATCGCGACGCCGACCGGCACGAACTCGGCGAACACGCCGAACACCAGGGGGCCGACGCCCTGGATGCTCATGGTGGTGGTGTTCAGCAACGCGAAGCCCTGGCCCTGGAGTTCGGCGGGAACGGCTTCCAGGAAGCGCCGCTGCAGGCCGAGCAGGTAGGCGGAGCCGGTGCCGGTGACGACGTAGGCGGCGGCGACCGCCGGATAGGGCAGGTCCAAGGCGAGCGTGAGCGAGGGGGTGCCCATCACCAGCAGCAGCGGCAGGACCAGCCGTTCCCGGGTGGCGGGCGCGAACGCCCGGCCGATGACGACGTCGCCGATCAGCATGCCGACCGAGGTGGTGGCCAGCAGGACGCCGGTCTGCTGGGGGCTGAACCCGCGGTGCGCGCTGTACGGGATGAGCAGGCTGCCCGCCGCGGCCAGGTAGGCGGCGGGCAGGCACTGCACCATGATCAGCTTGAGCACGCCGGGGCTGGCGACCAGCGTCGCGTTGCCCCGCAGGGTCCGGCGCACGATCGACCCGCCGCCCGTCGCCGGCGCGCTCGCGCGGGGCGCCCGGGCGGGCGACAGGAACAGCCGGCTGATCGCCGCGGCGACCAGGTGCGCCCCGGCGGTGACCAGCATCGTGCGCTCCACCCCCAGCCAGACCACCAGCGTCCCGCCGGCGGCCATGCCCACCATCTGCGCGGAGACCGCGACGATGTAGGACAGCGAGCGCCCGAGGACGTAGGTGTCGCCGGTGAGGACTTCCGCGAGGACCCTGGCCGTGGCCCCGGTGGTGACCGGGGTCAGGCAGGCCACGCCGGCGACCAGGACCAGGCTGGCCGCGACCGGGAGGTGCCCGAACGCGAGCAGCAGCCCGACCGCGCACTGGAGGGCGTAGCCGGTGCTGATGAGGGTGCGCGGGGTGAACCGGTCCGCCATTGCGGCGAGGAACAGTCCGCCGGCCGCCTGCGGCAGGAAGTTGATGGTCATCGTCACCGCGGTGAGCAGCGGCGAGCCGGTCCGGTCGTACACCAGCACCGCGAGTGCCACGGCCCGCAGGGTGTCGGACATGACGCCGAGCAGCCGGCCGGCGAAGACGGCACGGAACTGGGCGACCGCGAAGACCTGGCCGTAGGTGGCCTTCACGGCGAACTGATCGGTCATGGGCTGGGTGCTCCCGGAGCCTTCCTGGGGTGTTCCTACGGGTTGATGGCGCTGATCCGGGTGGGCAGGGTCCGCCACACCTCGGGGGTGTAGAAGTGCCCGCCGGGCAGCTGGTCGTGCCGGTAGGAGCCGAGGGCCAGCTCCTTCCACTGGGCGGGCGCGTCGGCCTCGATCACCACGTCGTCGACGCCGGCGAGGAACTGCACCGGCATGGTGACGCCCAGGGCGCCGTTGTGGTGGAAGGTGTCGCGCACGGCGATGTCGGCACGCATGATCTCCATCGCCATCTCCAGCAGGTCCGGGTCACCGAGGACGTGTTCGGCGACCAGCCCGTGGGTGCGCATCCAGGCCATCAGGTCCTCGTCGGTGTCCTGGCTGGCCGGGAACATGTCGCGCGGGGTGAGGCCGCGGGCCGGGGCGTTGCACGAGGACACCACCAGGGCGTCGGGGACGGAGCTGCCCCGGGCCTCCAGCCGGGTGGCGACGTCGAAGGCCATCCAACCGCCCATGCTGTGGCCGAACAGGACGTAGGGGCGGTCGCCGACGGCGGAGACGACGGTGCGGGTGGCGTCCTCGGCGAGCTCGTCCCAGGTGGTGGCGAAGTCCTCCATGAAGCGGCCGTCGCGGCCGGGGTAGCAGACCAGCGCGAGGTCCACGTCCGGTGCGACGACCTCGGCCCACGGGTGGTAGGGCCCGGTGCCGCCGCCGCAGAAGCCCAGGCAGACCAGCGTGGTGGTGGCGTCGTCGAGCTGTTTCGGGCGGATCACGGCGGTGTTCTGCCGGGCCGCCCCCAGGCGGTCGGTCATGTCTTCTCCTCTAGTGCTCGGCCGTCGCGGCCGCGCCGGCGTGGGTGGCCCGGATGAACTCCGCGAAGTCCCGCAGCTGCGGCCGCCGGTAGACGTCGCGGATGGACAGGGCCGTGCCGAGCTCCTTCTTGACCCGGGCCACGACCCGGATCGCCAGCAGCGAGTGGGCGCCGAGGGCGAAGAAGTCGTCGTCGGCGAACACCCGGTCCCGGCCGAGGACGTCCGCCCACACGTCGGCGACCAGCTCCTCGTACTTGCCCTCCGGCTGCCGCCCGTCGGCCCGGTCGGCGTCGGGGTCGGGGAGCCCGGCGACGTCGATCTTGCCGTTGACGGTCAGCGGGAACGCGGTGATCGGGACGAGGCGCGCGGGGACCAGGTGGGCCGGCAGCCGTGCGGCCAGGTGCGCGCGCAGCGCGTCGAGGTCGACGTCGCCGACGCAGTACGCGACCAGGTCGTCGGCGCGGGCGACCACGACGGCGGCGCAGCCTTCGCGGTAGGCGGCGGCGGCGGCCTCGATCTCGCCGGGTTCGATCCGGAAGCCGCGTACCTTGACCTGGCGGTCGGCCCGGCCGACGTACTCCAGTACGCCGTCGGCCCGCCACCGGACTTCGTCACCGGTGCGGTACATCCGGCCTCCGTCGCCGGCGAACGGGTCGGCGACGAAGCGTTCGGCGGTCAGGCCGGGGCGGTTGACGTAGCCGCGGGTGACGGCGGGGCCGGCCAGGTAGAGCTCGCCGGTGACGCCCACCGGGACCTTCGCCAGGCGGTCGTCGAGCACGTGGGCCTCGACGTCGGGCAGCGGCGGGCCGATGTGCGGCTCGTCGCCCTCGATCGGGGCGGTGGTGGAGTCGACGGTGCACTCGGTCGGCCCGTACAGGTTGTACGCCTCGACGCGGCCCTGCCGCCCGGCCTCGGCCAGTCGCCGCCACAGCGCGGGGGAGACCGGCTCGCCGCCGAGGAACAGGCGCAGCGACGGGCTGGTGATCCCGGGCTCCATGGCCTCCCAGTGGGACGGGGTGGCGTCGACGTCGGTGATCCCGTACTCGGCCAGTGCGGCGCCGAAGCGGGCGGGGTCCCGCCGCTCCTCCTCGTCGAGGACGACGACGGTGTCGCCGCGGCAGATCCGTGCCCACTGCTGGACGGAGGCGTCGAAGGACGCGCTGGCGTTCCAGCCGACCACGCGGTGCTCGTCGGGGTAGGCGCCGACGGCTTCGAGCCGGTGCAGCAGGGAGGCCACGCCACCCCGGGTCGCGACGACGCCCTTGGGCACGCCGGTGGAGCCGGAGGTGTAGATGACGTAGGCGGCGTCGGCGGGGGTCACGGCGACCGGCGCGGTGGCGGGGCCGGCGGCGTCGGGGGCGATCACCTCGACGCCGGCGAGCCGGGTCGGGCGGTCGTCGGCCGCGACGACCAGCCGCGGGCCGCAGTCGCGGATCGTGAAGGCGATCCGCTCGTCGGGGTAGCGCGGGTCGAGCGGCACGTAGGCCGCGCCCGCGCTCCATGCGGCGAGCAGTGCGGTGACGAGGTCGACGCCGCGCTCCAGGCAGACGCCGACGTGGTCGCCGCGGCGTACGCCGCGCTCGCGCAGGGCGCCGGCCAGGGCGGCGACGCGGTCGGCGAGCTGGGCGAAGGTGAGGCCGGCGCCGCGGGAGCGGACGGCGGGGCGGTCCGGCGTGGCGGCCGCGGCCCGCAGGAACCGGGCCAGCGGGTCGTGGCCGGTGGCATGCTGACGGTCGGTCATCTCAGACGAACCTCGCCTCGGCGTCGACGGTGGGCAGGCAGTCCCGGACGGAGACCGGGTCGCCCATGGCGACGACGATCCGGCGCTCGCCGCGGAACGGCTCCCGGCCGTGTGCGGTGAGGATGTTGTCGACCACCATCACGTCGCCGGGCTGCCAGGAGCGCCGGACCGTGGCGGCGGCGTAGGCCGCGTTGAGGGTGGCGAGGTCGTCCTTGGTGAGCGGTTCGCCGTCGCCGAAGGACGTCTCGAAGGGCAGTCCGGCGGGGCCGAACTCGTCGACCAGCGATTCGCGGATCTCCTCGTCCAGGGACCACGAGTTCCAGAACGCCATGTGGTTGAACCAGACTTCGTCACCGGTGTGCGGGTGCGTGATGACGCCGGCCCGGATCTGACTGGTGCTCAGGTCGTCACCGCTCCAGCGGGCGGCGATCAGGTTCTCGGCGCAGTAGGCCTCCACCTGTTCGGCGCGGTCGGCGGCGAAGGCGGTGCGCCAGTCCAGCGAGACCAGGTCGGAGTAGTTGCGCCGCAGCGCCCACCCGGTGGCACGCATCCGGCGCACCAGGTGGTCGGGCAGCTCGCGCAGGACCGCCCGGCAGTCGGCGACCGGGGTCGCGCCGCCCTCCGCCGGGGCGGTGAGGCAGCAGAAGACCAGCGTTCCCGGGAAGTCCAGGGTGTAGCTGTTCTCGTTGTGCATGCGGATGGGCTGGGCCGGCGGCAGGTCGGTGGAGGAGAACACGTCGTCGCCGTAGCTGTGCCGCGGTGTGGCCTTCTCCCGGTACGGGGTGCGCTGCGGGACGAGGAGGTCGCGGACGGCACCGAAGTCCTGCACGTCGCGCACCGGCAGGCCGCGCAGGTACAGCGACCCGTGGGTGCGGGTGGCTGCGCGGAGGTCGTCGTCGACCGAACCCAGCCAGTCCAGCGCGTCGGCGAGTGTGGACAGCTCCGGGGTGACCACCAGCGGCGGGGCCCCGGCTTCGAGCTGGATGTCGAGCCTGCTGTCGAACTGGCTCGCGACTCCTTGATCGGTGGCATTCGTCATCTGACGCCGAACCTCTTCCGGAATTGTGAAAGTCGCGTAAACGGGAGCATGAAATCGCCGCCGGACGCGTTGCGCGCGGCGATCATCGATTCAAATGGCCGCGAATTAACGGCCGTCGCCGCGCATTGCCTCGATCAGTGACTTCGGACGCAGATCGGTCCAGTTCTGCTCGATGTACCCGAGGCACTCCTCCCGCGCTTCCGGCCCGTGTACAAGGGCCCAGCCAGCGGGAACGTCAACGAATGCGGGCCACAGCGAATGCTGCCCCTCGGCATTGGTCAGCACGAGGTATCGGCCTTCTGCATTGTCGAAAGGATTCGTCAACTTACCCACCCCCATAGCGGCATGCTGCTTTTCGAGCATCACCCTAACCACAGCTTCGAGCGCCTGGCAACCACCACCCGGGGGGTGGCGACAGCTCCACCCCGAGGTCGGCCGGACGCATTCGGTCGGGCGCGAATCAGGTGTTGACGATCTTGAGGCTAGCACCTAAGTTGAAGTGGTCATGGCGCCCGGAGCCCACCTGTGGCGTGCCCACCGGTGCTCGGGGCCGGACCACTCACTTCTGACGGCCGACAGCCGCCGACCCCACGCCCCGGTGACACCGGCCACGCGTGCCCCGAGTCGGCGCGCCGTGCCTGTGCCGCTACTTCGGGGGAAGGACGTAAGAGGCTATGCCCAGGTTGCCGAGGCTTCCGCACGCATCGCAGGACACCAGGGGGGCCGGCGGATCGAACCCGCCCTCCGGGGAGGGAGCCGTCACCTGCGCGTTGGCCCCCGAACTGCTCGCCGCCGCCCGCTCGTCGGCGGCCGACCACGACACCGACCTGTTCTCCGTGCTGACGGCCGCCTTCACGGCGGTGCTGGCCCGGTACGACGGCCCCGAGCTGATCGAGCTCGGTGGCGCACCCGGCGAGCTGCTGGCGATCACGCCCGGCCTCGAGGACACCTTCGCCGACCTCCTCCACACCGTCCGCCTGACCGGGCGCCGACAGGTCGACGAGGAGCGCTACCTGGCCGCCGACGCGGTGTTCCGGCCGGCCGGCGCCGAGCCGTCGAAGCACCAACTGGTGGTCGAGGTACGGGAGTCCGCCGAACAGGTCCACCTCGACGTGGCCTTCGACGCCGACGCGTTCGACCACGCGACCGTCGAGCGCCTGCTAGGACACCTGACGACCCTGCTCGCCGCCTGCGTCGCCGACCCGGGCCTGCGCCCGCGCACCGAGGCCCCGCTGCTCACGGCCGCGGAGCAGCAGCGGATGCTGGTCGACTGGAACGACACCCCGACCGGGTTCGACCACGACCGCACCCTGCACGCGTGCGTCGCCGAACGGGTCGCGGCCGATCCCGACGGGGTGCTGCTGATCCACCGCGGCACGGCCTGGAGCGCCGACCGGGTCGACCGGGCCGCCAACCGGCTCGCCCACCGACTGCGGGCGCTCGGTGTCGGCCGGGGCGGCCGGGTCGCGCTGTGCCTGGACCGGGGACCGGACCTGATGGTGGCGATCCTGGGCATCCTCAAGGCGGGCGCCGCGTACGTCCCGATGGACGCCGACTACCCCGTCGAACGCCTGGCGTACATGATGGGCGCCGCCGACTGCCACGCCCTGGTCACCGAGGAGCCGCTGGTGCCGCGGCTGCCGCGCACCGACGTCCCGGTGGTGCTGATGGACCGGGACGCCGCGGAGCTGGAGCTGCTGCCGGACCACTCCCCCGAGGACGTCGCCGGCCCGGACGACCTCTGCTACATCATCTTCACCTCCGGCTCCACCGGCCGGCCCAAGGGCATCGCCATCCGGCACCGGGGCGTCGTCAACAACCTGCCCGACATCAGCGCCACCGCCGGGGTCGGCCCCGCGGACCGGGTGATCGCGCTGTCCTCGCCCAGCTTCGACATGTCGGTCTACGAGTTGCTGGGCCTCGCCGTGGCCGGCGGCTCGGTGGTCTTCCCCGACCCGGGCCGCAGCAAGGACCCGGCGCACTGGCACGACCTGGTGCGGGAACACGGCGTCACGGTGTGGAACTCCGCGCCCGCGCTGCTGGAGCTCTACGTCGAGCACGTGCGCGCGCTCGGCGACCGGACCGGCATCCGCACCGTGATCCTGGGCGGCGACTGGAGTCTGCCGAGCCTCCCCGAGCGCCTGGAGGCCCTCTCCCCCGGCATCCGGGTGCACGTCTTCGGCGGGTTCGCCGAGGTGTCCATCTCCTCCACCTGGTTCCTGGCGGGCGAGCCGCTGCCGGGGTGGTCGAGCATCCCGTTCGGGCGGCCGATGGCCGGCCAGCGGCTGTACGTGCTGGACGCGGCGAAGCAGCCGGTCCCGGTCGGTGTGGTGGGCGAGATCCACATGGCGGGCCTCGGCGTCGCCGAGGGGTACTACGGCAACCCGGAACTGACGGCGACGAAGTTCTTCGAGTGGTCGCACGGACCGGTGCGCTCGGAGCGTCTGTACGCCACCGGCGACCTGGCCAGGTTCCACCCCGACGGGCTGGTGGAGCTGGTCGGACGGATCGACCACCAGGTCAAGATCCGCGGCGTGCGGGTCGAGCTCGGCGAGATCGAGTCCGTGCTGCGCGAGGACCCGTCGGTGGCCGGCGCGGTGGCCCTCGCCCGCAAGGACGCCACCGGCGACCAGCGGCTGGTGGGCTACGTGGTCGCGCGGGCCGGCGTCGAGATCGACCCGGCGGCGCTGCGGCGGCGGATCCGCACCTGGCTGCCCGAGCAGATGGTGCCGTCCGCGATCGTGGTCCTGGACGAGCTGCCGATCAGCCCGAACGGGAAGATCGACCGCAAGGCGCTGCCGGCGCCCACGTACACGGCCGCGGGCGGCCGGGAACCGAGGGACGCCGACGAGCGGGAGCTGTGCGCGCTCTTCGCCGAGCTGCTCGGCGTCGAGGGGGTGAGCATCGACGACAGCTTCTTCGACCTCGGCGGCAACTCGCTGCACGGCATCCGGCTGGTGCGGCGGCTGCGGGCCCGGTACGACGCGGACCTGTCGATCAGGACCCTGTTCGACGCGCCCACCGTCGCGGAGCTGGCCGCCCGGGTCGGCGGGCGGGCAGGGCGCCGGCGCGCGCCGCTGACGCCGGTGAAGCGCCCCGACCCGCTGCCGCTCTCCCCGGCGCAGCAGCGGCTGTGGTTCGTCGAGCAGCTCAACGGGCCGTCGGCGCTGTACAACATCCCCTTCAGCTTCCGGATCACCGGCCCGGTCGACACCGGGGCGCTGACCGAGGCGCTGCGCGACGTGGTGGAGCGGCACGAGGCCCTGCGCACCGTGTTCGTGGCCGACAGCGGGGTGCCGGAGCAGCGGATCGTGGCCACTCCGGCCGCCGAGGACCTGGTCCGTCAGATGCGCCTGCCGGCCGCCGAGTTGGACGCGGCCGTCCGGTACGCGGCCCGGCAGGAGTTCGACCTGGCCACCCAGATCCCGTTCCGGGCCTGGCTGTTCGAGGCGGGGCCGGAGCTGCGCCGGCTGCTGGTGGTGGTCCACCACATCGCGGGCGACGGCTGGTCGATGCGGCCGCTCGCCGATGACCTGACGGCCGCCTACGCCGCCAGGTGCGCGGGCCGGGCGCCCGAGTGGGCGCCGCTGCCGGTCCAGTACGCCGACTACACGCTGTGGCAGCGCGACCGGCTCGGCGCGGTGGACGTGCCGGACACCCCGCTGCACCGCCAGGCGCAGTACTGGCAGGAGCAGTTGGCCGGCCTCCCGGAGCGGATCGGCTTCCCCGCCGACCGGCCGCGTCCGGCCGTCGCCTCGCAGAACAGCGCGACGCTGCCGCTGACCGTCCCCGCCGAGCTGCACGAGCGGCTGACGGAGCTGGGCCGCCGCACCGGCACCACCCTGTTCATGGTGCTGCACGCGAGCCTGGCGGTGCTGCTCACCCGCGCCGGCGCGGGCGCCGACCTGGCGGTGGGCACGATGGCGGCCGGCCGCACCGAGGACGAACTCGACGACCTGGTCGGCTTCTTCGTCAACACCCTGATCGTCCGCACCAGCACCGCGGACGACCCGCGCTTCGCCGACCTGCTGGCGCGGGTGCGGGAGACCTGCATCGGCGCCGACGAGCACCAGGACCTGCCGTTCGACCGGCTGGTGGAGGCGCTCAACCCGGTGCGCTCGACCGCCCACCACCCGCTGTACCAGGTCAGTCTGACGCTCCAGAACACGCCGGATGCGCGGATCGAGGTGGCGGGCGCGGAGGTCTCCGCGGAGATCCTGTCCACCGGGAAGCTGCTGACCGACGTGCACTTCGACGTCACCGAGTCGTGGACCGACGACGGCCGGCCGGGCGGGATCAGCCTGGTGGCGCACTACGCCCTGGACCTGTTCGAGGCGGAGTCGGTCCGCTCCCTACTGGAGGGCTGGGTCGCGGTCCTGGCCCGGGCCGCCGCCGACCCGGCGACCCGGGTCGGCGAGTTCCCCGCGCCCGGCGTGCGGGAGCCGGCGGCGCTGCCGGCGCGCACCGGCGCGGGTGACGGCGCTCTCGTGCCGGAGCCGCAGGACGTCCCCTCGGCCGACGGCCGGGCCCCGCGCGACGGCCAGGAGGCGCTGCTGTGCCGGCTGTTCGGTGAGGTGCTGGGCGTCGACCGGGTGTCGATCGACGACAACTTCTTCGCGTTGGGCGGCCATTCGCTGCTCGCCACCCGGCTGCTGAGCCGGATCCGTGCCGCCACCGGCGCCGGGCTGCGGGTGCGCCAGCTGTTCGAGGCGCCGACCGTCGCCGAACTCGCCCAGCGGCTGCGCGACAGCGCCCCGCCGCGCGAGCCGCTGACCCCGCAGGTCCGCCCGGAGCGCATCCCGCTGTCGTACGCGCAGCGCCGCCTGTGGTTCCAGGACCGCCTGCAGGGCCCGTCGGCGACGTACAACATGCCGCTCGCGCTGCGTCTGGACGGGCGGCTCGACAGCGCCGCGCTGGAGGGCGCGCTCGGTGACCTGGTGCGCCGTCACGAGTCGCTGCGGACCGTCTACCCGGACGTCGAGGGCACTCCGGAGCAGCGCATCGTCCCGGCCGCGGAGGCGTTCGTCGAGCTCGACCGCCGCCGTGTGGACGCCGCGGACCTGGAGGCCGAGCTGCTGTCGGCCTCCACCCACACCTTCGACCTGGCCCGCGATCTCCCGTTGCGCGCCTGGCTGTTCGAGGTGGCGCCCGAGCGGCACGTGCTGCTGGTGATCGTCCACCACATCGCCGGCGACGGCTGGTCGCTGGTGCCGCTGGCCGAGGACCTGATGACGGCGTACGCGGCGCGGCACTCGGGCGGCGCACCGGACTGGGCCCCGCTGCCCGTGCAGTACGCGGACTACACGCTGTGGCAGTTGGAGACGCTGGGGGCCGGTGACGACCCGGCGAGCATGGTGTCCCGTCAGGTCAACTACTGGACGGAGCACCTCGCGGGGCTGCCGGAAGTGGTGTCGTACCCGACCGACCGGCCGCGGCCCGCGGTGGCCTCGTACCGGGGCTCGATGGAGACCTTCGAGCTGCCCGCCGAGCTGCACCGGGAGCTGGTCGCGCTGGCGCAGGCTTCGGGCGCGACGCTGTTCATGGTGGTGCAGGCCGCGATGGCAGCGTTGCTGACCAGGATGGGCGCGGGCACGGACACCGCGGTCGGCGCGCCGATCGCGGGCCGGCTCGACAATGGCCTGGACGACCTGGTCGGGTTCTTCGTCAACACCCTGGTGATCAGGACCGACACCGGCGGCGACCCGACCTTCGCGGAGCTGCTGCGGCGGGTCAGGGAGACCTGCCTGGTGGCGTACGAGCACCAGGACGTGCCGTTCGACCACCTGGTGGAGCGGGTCAACCCGCGCCGCTCGGCCGCCCACCACCCGCTGTTCCAGATCATCCTGGCGGTGCAGAACAACAAGGCCCCCGACTTCGCCCTGGCGGACCTGGACGTCGCCTACGACGCGCCGCCGACCGGCCGCACCCAGTTCGACCTGCACGTCGACCTGTTCGAGCGGTTCGACGAGGACGGCCGGCCGGCCGGCGTGACCTGCAACATCGACTACGCCACCGACCTGTACGACGCGGCGAGCGTGGTCCGGCTGTTCGAGCGCTGGCAGCGGATGCTGGCCGGGGCGGCGACCGCGCCGGAGACCCGGCTCAGCCGCCTGCCGCTGCTCGCCGCCGCCGAGCGCGCCGAGCTGCTGGTCGGGCGCAACGACACCGCCCACCCGGTGCTCGACGCCCCGCTGACCGAGCTGTTCGCCGCCCAGGTCCGCAGGGCCCCGGACGCGGTCGCGCTGGTCTCCCGGGGCGGGGAGTGGACGTACCGTCAGCTGGACGAGCGGGCCGACCGGGTGGCGAACTGGCTGCTCGCCCGGGGCACCCGGCCGGAGGATCCGGTTGCCGTCGCCCTGCCCCGCTCCCCGGAGCTGCTCGCCGTCCTCATCGGCGTCCTCAAGGCGGGGGCCGCGTACCTCCCGGTCGACCTCGGCTATCCGGACGCCCGCATCGACTACGTGATGGCCGACGCGCGCCCGGTGTGCGTCGTCACCACCGCCGACGCGGTCGAGCGGCTCGCCGCGCTGGCGCCCGGCGCGCAGGTCGCCGACCTGGACTCGGTGCTGGACGGTCCCGCCGACGGCGCCGCGCTGCCCGTCGTGCGGCCGGACCAGCTGGCCTACCTGATGTACACCTCCGGTTCCACCGGCCGTCCCAAGGGCATCGCGACGACCCACCGCAACGTCGCCGAGCTGGTGCAGGACCCGGTGTGGGGAAGCGCGCACAGCCGGGTGCTGGCGCACTCCCCGCACGTGTTCGACGCCTCCACGTACGAGCTGTGGGTGCCGCTGTGCTCGGGCGGCACGGTGGTGCTCGCTCCGCCGGGCGCGGCCGACCCGGCCGTGCTGACGGGGTGCATCGAGGAGTACGGCGTGACGGCGGCGTGGATGACGGCGGCGCTGTTCACGGTGGTCGCCGCGGAGTACCCGCAGCGGCTGCGCACCCTGACCGAGATCTGGTCGGGCGGCGACGTGGTGCCGGCCTCGGCGGTGGCCCTGGTCCGGGCGGCGGCGCCCGGGGTCCGGATCGTCGACGGCTACGGGCCGACCGAGACCACCACGTTCGTCCTGCACTTCCCGGTCGACGCGGACGCCGACCTCGGCGCCGGCGTCCCGGTCGGCCGGCCGCTGGCCAACACCCGGGCCTACGTCCTGGACGGGGCGCTGGAGCCGGTGGCCGACGGCGTCGCGGGCGAACTGTACGTCGCGGGCGCGGGCCAGGCCCGCGGCTACCTCGGGCGGGCCGCGCTGACCGCCGAGCGCTTCGTCGCGGACCCGTTCGGGCCGCCCGGGTCGCGGATGTACCGGACCGGGGACGTGGTCCGCTGGTCCGCTCGGGGGCAGCTGGAGTTCGTCGGCCGGGCCGACGACCAGGTGAAGCTGCGCGGCCACCGGATCGAGCCCGGCGAGGTCGAGGCGGTGCTCCGGGAGGACCCGGCGGTGCTGGCCGCCACCGTGGTGGTGCGCGAGGACGTCCCCGGCGACCGCCGCCTGGTCGGCTACGTGGTGCCGATGCCGGACGCGGACACCGACCCGGGCGACTTCGTGGCCGACTGGGAGGCGACCTACGAGACCCTGTACGGGGACGAGGACGCGGTCGGGTTCGGCGCGGACTTCTCCGGCTGGAACAGCTCCTACACCGGCGGGCCGATCCCGCTCGGGGAAATGCGCGAATGGCAGGCCGCCACGGTCGGCCGGATCCTCGCGCTGGAGCCGGGCAACGTGCTGGAGATCGGCGTCGGCACCGGCCTGCTGCTCAGCGAGCTGCTGCCGCACGTGGAGTCCTACTGGGCCACCGACTTCTCCACCTCGGTGATCGACCGGCTGACCCGTCAGCTGCGCGACACCGAGTGGGCCGGGCGCACCCACCTGTCCACCCGCGGCGCGGACGACTTCGAGGGCCTGCCCACCGGGCACTTCGACACCGTCGTGATCAACTCCGTGATCCAGTACTTCCCGTCCGGCGACTACCTGGCGCGGGTGCTGGAGGGCGCGCTGGCGCTGCTGCGGCCCGGCGGGCGGATCTTCGTCGGCGACGTGCGCAACCGGATGTCGCTGCGCGCTTTCCACGTCGCGCTCCAAGCCGGGCGCTTCGATGCGGACGCCGAGGCGGCTCGGGTGCTGGAGGCGGCCGACGCGGCGTCGCGGCTGGAGCGGGAACTCGTCGTCGATCCCGGGTTCTTCACGGCACTGACCGGGCGCCCGGACGTCGGCGGGGTCGACGTCCGGCTGAAGCGGGGCCTGGGCCGCAACGAGATGTCCCTGCACCGCTACGACGTGACGCTGCACAAGGCACCCGTACCCGCGCACGCGGTGGCGCGGCTGCCCGAGGTGGCGTGGCCGGGCGGTGGCCTGGCGGCCGTCGAGGAGATCGTCGCGGCACACGCCGGCGGCGTCCGGATCCGCGGCCTGCTCAACGAGCGGACCGCGGCGGAGTGGCACGTCCTGAGGGCGCTGGAGGACGCCGCGCCCGGGGCCCGGCTGGCGGACCTCCCGGCAGCCGACACCGGGCACGCACTCGACCCCGAGTCGCTGCACGCCTGGGGCGACGCCAACGGCCGGGCGGTGGTCACCACCTACTGCGGGGACCGCGCCGACCTGTTCGACGCGGTGGTGCTGCCGGCCGAACTGGCCACCACCCCGCTCGACGGGCTGTGGCAGGGCGGGTCCCACCCGGGCACGCTGGTCAACACCCCGACCCGGACGATGGCGGCGGGCCGGCTGATCAAGGTGCTGCGCGCCGGGCTCGCCGAGCGGCTGCCGGAGTACATGGTGCCCTCGGTGCTGATGCTGATCGACACCATCCCGATGACCACCAACGGCAAGGTCGACCGCCAGGCACTGCCCGCGCCCACGTACACCGGCGACGGCTCGGGGCGCAGCCCGCGCGACGACCGCGAGGCGCTGCTGTGCGACCTGTTCACGGAGGTGCTGGGCGTCGACCGGGTCACCATCGACGACAGCTTCTTCGACCTGGGCGGCCACTCGCTGCTCGCCACCCGGCTGGTCAGCCGGGTCCGCACCGCGCTGGGCGTGGAGCTCCCGGTCAGGACGCTGTTCGAGGCGCCGAGCGTCGCCGAGCTGGCTCAGCGCCTGACCGGCGGGACGCGGGCCAGGCCGGCGCTGGAACGGGCGGTGCGGCAGGGGGCCCTGCCGCTGTCGCACGCGCAGCAGCGGATCTGGTTCGAGCACAGCCTGGAAGGCCCGTCGCCGACGTACAACATGCCGTTCGCGTTCCGGCTGACCGGCGACCTGGACACGGCGGCGCTGCGCGCGGCGGTGGACGACCTGGTGGCGCGGCACGAGCCGCTGCGCACGGTCTTCCCGGTGTTGGACGGCGTTCCCGAGCAGCGTGTGCTGCCGGTCGCCGAGGCCGCGGCGCCGTTCACCGAGGAGACGGTGCCGGCCGCGCGGTCCGCGGCCCGGCTCGCCGCGGCGGCCCGGCACGCCTTCGACCTGGCGGCCGAGATTCCGATCCGGACGTGGCTCTTCCGGACCGGTCCGGACGAGCACGTCCTGCTGATCCTGATCCACCACATCGCCGCCGACGGCTGGTCGATGGGCCCGCTGGCCCGCGACCTGGTGACGGCGTACACGGCCCGGCGCTCCGGCGGCGCGCCGGCCTGGGACACGCTGCCGGTCGAGTACGCCGACTACGCGCTGTGGCAGCGGAAGTTGCTGGGCGATCCTTCCGACCCGCACAGCGAGTACACCCGGCAGCTGGAGTACTGGGCGGAGCAGCTCGCAGAGCTCCCGGACGGGGTGGGCTTCCCCACCGACCGGCCGCGGCACGCGGCGACCTCGCAGCTGGGCGCGACCACCTGGCTGGAGGTGCCCGCCCGGGTGCACCGGGGGCTGGCGGAGCTGGCCCGCAGTCAGGGCGCGACGACGTTCATGGTGCTGCAGGCGGCGATGGCGGCGCTGCTCACCCGGTACGGCGCGGGCACCGACATCGCGATCGGCACCGGCATCGCGGGCCGCACGGACGAGGCCCTGGAGGAGCTGGTCGGGTTCTTCGTCAACACCCTGGTGATGCGGACCGACACCTCGGGCGACCCGCGGTTCGTCGACCTGGTCGCGCAGGCGCGGGAGACCGGCATCGCCGCGTACGAGCACCAGGACCTGCCGTTCCACCAAGTGGTGGAGCGCCTGAACCCGGAGCGCTCGGCGTCGGGGCACCCGCTGTTCCAGGTGGCGTTCTTCCTGCAGAACAGCCCGGTGGAGCGGTTCACGCTGCCCGGGATGGAACTGGAGGTGCAGGAGGCGCCCACCGGGAACTCGGTGTTCGACCTGTTCTTCAGCGTCTCCGAGCGGCCGGACCGGGGCGGCCTGGACGTGATGGTCCAGTACCGCACCGAGCTGTTCGACGCGGCAACCGTGGAGGGGATCACCTCTCGCTGGACGGCCGTGCTCGACTTCGTCCTGGCGCACCCCGAGGCCGCCCTGTCGAAGATCGACATCGTCTCGCCGGACGAGCGGGCCGAGCTGCTCGGCGAGCGCAACGCCACCGAGGTGGTGTACCCGGAGCAGACCGTCGCCTCGATGATCGAGGAGTTCGCCCGGACGACGCCCGACGTCCCGGCGGTCGAGGACGAGTCCACCGTCCTGACGTACCGTCAACTCAACGCCCGGGCGAACCGGTTGGCCCGCCTGCTGGCCGAGCGCGGGATCCGGCCGGAGGACCGGGTGGGCGTCCACCTGGCCCGCACGCCGGACCTGGTCGTGGCGCTGACGGCGCTGCTGAAGCTCGGCGCCACCTACCTGCCGCTCGACCCGGCGTACCCGGACGACCGGCTGGCGTACCTGCTCGACGACGCCCGGCCCCGGCTCTGCCTGACCGCCGGCCGGCCCGCGCGGGTGCTCGACGACGTGCAGAGCATCGTGCTGGACGACAGGACGGAGGCGGCGCTGGCCTCACAGTCGGACCAGGACCTGGACGCGGCGCCGTGCCACCCCGAGCAGAGCGCGTACGTCATCTACACGTCGGGCTCCACCGGCCGCCCCAAGGGCGTCCTGGTGCCGCACCGCGCCCTGCACAAGCTCGCGCAGGAGTACCGCGCCATGATGCCGCGTGAGCGGCGGGTCGCCCAGTTCGCCGCCGCCGGTTTCGACGTCTCCCTCCAGGAGATGTGCACGGCGCTGGCATCCGGCGCGACCGTGGTGCTCTGCCCCGACGACGTGCGGCGCGACCCGCAGGCGCTGGCCGCCTGGATCGGCCGTCGGTCCGTCACCGAGCTGCACCTGCCGAACATCGCGCTGCAGGCGCTGGTCGAGGCACTGCCCGGGACCGAGGACGATCTGGCCCCGCTGACGCACATCGTCCAGGCCGGCGAGGCGATGGCGTGCTCGGCGTCGCTGCGCCGCGCGCTGGCCCGCAACCGTGCCCTGACCGTGCACAACGAGTACGGGCCGACCGAGACCGGCATCGTCGTCATCGCGTGGCGCGGGCGGGAGCTGCCGCCCGCGTCCCCCGAGGTACCGATCGGCCGGCCGATGGCGAACGTGCGCGTGTACGTGCTGGACCAGTGGCTGAGCCCGGTGGTCGACGGCGTGATCGGCGAGCTGTACCTGGCGGGCGACACGGTGGCCAACGGCTACCTGGGGCAGCGCGGGCTGAGCGCGTCGCGGTTCGTCGCCGATCCGTACGGGCCGCCCGGGTCGCGGATGTACCGCACCGGCGACCTGGTGCGGTGGAACGCCGCCACCGAGCTGGAGTTCCTGGGCCGGGTGGACGACCAGGTGAAGATCCGCGGGTTCCGGATCGAGCCGGGCGAGGTCGAGACGGCGCTGCGCGAGGAGCCGGGGGTGGCCGCGGCCGCGGTGACCGTCCGCGAGGACGAGCCGGGCAACCGCCGACTGGTCGGCTACGTCGTCCCGCCGCCGGGCGGGGCGATCGACACGGTCGCGCTGCGGCGGTCGCTGGAGCGGCGACTGCCGGCCCACCTGGTGCCGTCGGCGCTGGTGGAGATCCCGGCGATCCCGGTCACCCGGAACGGGAAGCTCGACCGGCGCGCGCTGCCGGCTCCGGGCCGCCCGGCCGGCCGCGGCCGCGCGCCCGGCGACGAGCGCGAGCGGGCACTGTGCGCGGTGTTCGCCGAGGTGCTGGGGATCGAGGAGGTGACCGTCGACGACAGCTTCTTCGAACTCGGCGGCCACTCGCTGCTGGCGACCCGCCTGACCGGCCGGATCCGGTCGGCGCTCGGCATCGACGTGCCGGTTCGGGTGCTGTTCGAGACGCCCACCGTGGCGGGCATCACCGCCCACCTCGACGGCGCCACCGGCCACGACGCCTACGCCCCGGTGCTGTCCCTGCGCTCGGAGGGGGATGCCGCCCCGCTGTTCTGCGTCCATCCGCTGGGCGGCCTCGGCTGGCCGTACGCCGGTCTGCTGCCGCACCTCGACCGGGCGGCCCCGGTGTTCGCGCTCCAGGCGGAGGGGGTCACCACCACCCCGACCAGGTACACCACCCTGGAGCACATGGCCGAGGTCTACGCGGAGCGGATCGTCCGCGCCCACAGCGGCCCGGTCCACCTCCTCGGCTGGTCCTTCGGCGGAAAACTGGCCCATGCCACGGCCGTCCGGCTGGAGTCGCTCGGCGTGGAGGTGTCGTCGCTGACCATCATCGACGCGAGCCCGAACCCGGCCGGGCACCGCGAGGAGAGCGTGTACCTCGACATCCTCGGCATGCTCGGCCTCGACCGCGACGAGATCGACGACTCGATGCTGGAGTTCGAGGGCTTCATCGCCGCCCTGCGCTCCTACGCCGCGCCGCTGGCCGAACTGACCCGTGAGCAGGTGGGCAACCTCGCCGAGATCATGGCGGGCCACCTGGCACTGGCCGACCGGCACAGCGTCGGGGTCTTCCACGGCCGCACCACCCTGGTCGCGTCCAGCCTCACGCTGGCGGTCGGCACGGTCGGCGCCGAGGACTGGGCGCCGTACCTCGCCCGGCAACCCCGCTACCAGGTGGTCGACTTCGAGCACCTGCACCTGATGACGTCCGAAGCCCTCGGGGTCATCGGTCCGCTGGTGAATGCCACGCTCACCGACCAGGCCTGACCCCAGGCCTTGGAACGCCGTCGGCCACCGTCGATCACGGTGGCCGACGGCGTTCCCGGGCGGTTCGGGGGGCTCCGGCGCTCCGGCCGGTCACAGCCGGTACTCCGGTGGTGTTCCTCCACTCGTGCTGGTCGAAGGCCGGCGATCGGGGCCACTCGCGAGAACCGGGTTCCGATCCGCAAGCGGAGAACCCCGTGTTCCCGCCCCCACAGGCTTGCTGAGGTGTGGTCACTCACATCGGTGCACTGCCCCGAGCACCGTCACTGCACGCGGCGCGGCGCGGCGCGGCCAACAGACGGAGAAGCACCGCTGGGGTACCGGGCCGAGCGCGCCAGTGGCAACGGCGGTTCGGCCGCGGCCACCGCCGGGTGCCGGGCCGCGTCGACCGCGCCCGGGCCGTGGAGGGTGAAGGTGAAGTCGCGGTGGGCCTTGGCCTCCAGCGGTACGGGGAGCTGGATGCGGCCCCCGTCCACCAGGCGGCGGACTTCGCCGCGGCTGAGGCCGAGCCCGAGGCAGAGGAGCCGTTCCGCCCGGATCGGGGCCGGGAGGTCGAAGTGGACCCGGATCTCGAAGGCGTGGGGGTCGTCGAGGGCGTAGAGCGGCATCCGGGTGTCCAGCTCCCAGGTGCGGGCCCAGTCCAGGCGGTAGCCGTGCTTCGCGGCGAGTGACGCGTTCATCGTCAACTCCCCCACCACTGCCGGGTCGTTGTTCTCGTAGGCGACCAGCCGGGCCGGGTCGAGGGAGGAGACGTGGGCCCGCTCGTGGACCGGCACCTTGGAGGTGCGGTCGCAGCCGGCGCAGCTGAGGAGCAGCCAGACGTCGAGCAGCTTGCCGTTGGCGTTGACCCGGATCCTGCCGGAGGGGCGGTGCCGGGTGGAGGGGCAGTCCGGGCAGGGGCGGACGACGGTGGGCAGGCCGAACCGGCGCACGGCCCAGCGGGCCTTGCGGTTGGTGTGCATGTGGGTGATCGCTCTCTGGACAGGACGGAAGCGCGCGTCATCGCCCCTGGGCGGTGCGCCGGGGGCGGCATGGTGGTCCCGCGCGCTGAGGGGTGGTTGCTACGTGGCAGCCGTCACTTGTCCATGGGCGCGATCATCCTCGGCGCCGACCGCCGCGGCAAACGGTTTTCCGGCCGGCCGCCGGCGGGGCTCAGGCGTCGTGCCCGCCGGTGACGCCCGCCAGCGGGTCGGCCACCTCGACGAGCAGCTGCGGCCCGTTCGAGCGGACGCCGTTGACCGCGGTGCCCACCGGCCGGATCGCCAACTCGGCGGCGGGGCCGGAGAGCAGGGCCCGCACCTGCTCGACCTCGGAGAGCTCCGGGTCGAGCCAGGCGTCCAGCCGGTCGGGGTGGAGGGTGACGGGCATCCGGTCGTGGGGGGGGGGGGGGGCGGGCGCCCCCCGCGGGGGGGGGGGGGGGGGGGGGCGGGGCCCCCGGGGGGGCCCGCCCCCCCCCCCCCCCACCGCCTCGGTGGTGAGCAGGGTGCAGGTGACCAGCCAGGCGGCCGGGTCGTCGTCCGCGGTCACCGAGCGGTCGCGCCAGTACTCGTAGAGGCCGGCCATCAACAGCGGCCCGCCGTCCGGGCGGTGGAGGTAGTAGGGCTGCTTGTAGGCCTTGCGGCCCTCCGCCGCCTCGACCGGCTTCCACTCGTAGTAGCCGTCGCCCGGCACCACGCACCGCCGCGTGGTGAAGGCCTTGCGGAAGGAGGGCTTCTCGTGCGCGGTCTCCACCCGGGCGTTGATCATCCGGGCTCCGACCTTGGGGTCCTTGGACCAGGAGGGCACCAGCCCCCACCGCAGCGCCTCCACTCCCCGCACCAGTTCGCCCGTCTCCCGGTCCACCCGCTCCAGCACCGTGGCCACCAGGTTGGTCGGCGCGACGTTCCAGGAGGGTGCCAGGGTCTCGGCGGAGGGCTGGACCACCGCCCGCAGCAGCTGGGCGATGTCGGACGGGGTGGAGGTGGAGACGAAGCGACCGCACATGGTCCCCATCCTCCTCCCCCGTCCCACCGTGCGTCAGCAGAACCGCCGACGGCCGGGTCATCCGGTCAGCTGTCGCTCCAGCTCCGCCAGGGTGCGGTAGCAGGGCAGCACCTGCGCCAGCGAGGCGTTCGGCTCCCGGCCCTCCCTGATGGCGGCGACGAACTCGCGGTCCTGGAGCTCGATGCCGTCCAGGGAGACGTCGACCCCGCTGACGTCCACCACCTCCTCGTGGCCGGTCAGCAGGTCGTCGTAGCGGGCCAGGTAGGTGCCGGTGTCGCCGATGTAGCGGAAGGAGGTGCCGAGCGGCCCGTCGTTGTTGAAGGAGAGCGAGAGGGTGCAGATCGCGCCGCTCGCGGCCTGGAGCTGGATCGACATGTCCATCGCGATGCCCAGCTCCGGATGGACCGGGCCCTGGAGGGCGTTGGCCCGGACGATCGGCGAGCCGGTCTGGTACGCGAACAGGTCGACGGTGTGCGCCGCGTGGTGCCAGAGCAGGTGGTCGGTCCAACTCCGTGCCTGCCCGAGGGCGTTGAGGTTGCTGCGGCGGAAGAAGTAGGTCTGCACGTCCAGCTGCTGGAGGGAGAACTCCTCGGCCGCGACCCGCCGGTGGATCCACTGGTGGCTGGGGTTGAAGCGCCGGGTGTGCCCGGCCATCGCGACCAGGCCGGTGCGCTCCTGCGCGGCGACGCAGGCCTCGGCGTCCGCCAGCGAGGCGGCGACCGGGATCTCCACCTGGACGTGCTTGCCGGCCTCCAGGCAGGCCAGGGTCTGGGCGGCGTGCAGCGGCGTCGGGGTGGCCAGGACGACGGCGTCCACGTCGTCCATCGCCAGCACCTCGTCCAGGCCGGCCGCGGCCCGCCCGATCCCGTGCTCGGCGGCGAACCTGCGCGCGCTCTCCGAGCCGGAGCTGACCACCGCGGCCACCTCCACGCCCTCGATCCGGCGCAGGGCGGCGGCGTGCTTGGCGCCGAAGGCGCCGCCGCCCGCCAGGGCGATCCGCAGGGGCTGCTGCTGCTCGTTCATGTCACTCCTCCTCCGCGGAACCGGCGTGCGGCTGCGGGTGGTCGGTCGGGCTGTGGTCGGTCAGGATGAGGTGGCCGACGGCCGTGTTGGACGCCGGCACGTGGTAGAAGCGGTGTTCGGCCGATACGGTGCCGTCGCCGTCGACGTCGCTCAGCGCGCCGCGCGCGATCAGCCACATCACCAGCTCGATGCCCTCCGAACCGGCCTGCTCGACGTACTCCAGGTGCGGCACCCCGGCCAGGCCCGCCGGGTCGGCGACCAGCCGGTCCAGGAAGGCGTTGTCCCACTCCCGGTTGATCAACCCGGCGCGCGGGCCCTGGAGTTGGTGGCTCATCCCGCCGGTGCCCCAGACCTGGACGTCCAGCGGCCGGTGGTAGGACTCGACGGCCCGGCGCAGCGCCCGCCCCAGGGCGAAGCAGCGTGCGCCCGAGGGCACGGGGTACTGGACCACGTTGACGTGCAGCGGGACCACCTTGCAGGGCCAGCGCTCCACCTCGCCGAAGACCAGCGAGAGCGGCACCGTCAGCCCGTGGTCCACCGGCATCTGCTGGGCCAGCGTCAGGTCGAAGTCCTCCCGGATCAGGGAGTGCGCCAGGTGCGCGGCGAACTCCGGGTCCCCCTCGACCTCCGGCACCGGGCGGGGGCCGTAGCCCTCGTCGGCGACGGGGAAGACGGCGCCGGTGCCGAGCACGAAGGTGGGGACCAGGGAGAGGTCGAAGGCGTTGGCGTGGTCGTTGTAGACCAGGACCACCACGTCGGGGACGTGCTCCTCCGCCCACCGCCGGGTGGGCTCGTACCCCGCGAACACCGGTTCCCAGTAAGGCTCCTGGGTCTTCCCGTGGTCCATCGCGGCGCCGATGGCGGGTACGTGCGAGGTGAAGACGGCGGCCGAGATCCGGGCCTGCCCGGCCGGCTCGGCGTGGGCGGCCTCCAGCACGGCGTGGTCGAGGCGCCGGCCCGCCGGGCGGCCGCCGCCGGCCATCATCGCGCGGTACTCCTCCTCGGTCATGCCGGTCATCGAGCCCGCCATCTGCTGGAACGAGAGCCCCAGCGTGGCACCCCACTTGGCGAGGAAGTAGATGTTCCCGCCCTCGGCGATCGCGGCGTTGAGGTCGCGCTCCAGCAGCGCCCGCCGCTGCCCCTCGCGCAGCGGCCAGGCGTCCAGGTAGGCGCGCTCGTCGGCCAGGTAGGCGGCCCGGTTCTCGGCGGTGGCCAGCGACATGCAGAACTGGTTGAGGTGGTAGCCCTTGGCGGACTGCTCGGCATCGAAGATCGTGGTCCCCGGCACCTGCCGGTACGCGCGGTCCAAGTCGCTCAACTCCTCTCGTCGGACGGCCAGTAGAGGCGCATCGGGTTGTCGACGAGCAGCCGTCGCAGCAGCTCGCCGGTGGGGGCGACGTGGGCCAGGTGGTCGACCAGCAGCCCGTCGTCGGGCATGTGGCCGGTCAGGTTGGGGTGCGGCCAGTCGGTGCCCCAGAGCACCCGGTCGGGGAACTCCTCGACCACCCGGCGGGCGAACGGCACCACGTCCCGGTAGGCGTTCCTCTCGCCGTCCAGCGCCGGCGGGCCGGTCAGCGAGAGCCGCTCGGGGCAGCTGACCTTGCACCAGATGTCCTCCCGGGCCCGCAGGAAGTCCAGGAAGGCGCCGAACCCCGGTCCGTCCGCGCCCTCGGCGACGTCCGGGCGGCCGAGGTGGTCGACCACCAGCGGCACCGGGATCGAGAGGAAGAAGCCGGCCAGCTCCGCCAGGTCGGCGGCCTCGAAGTAGAGCACCACGTGCCAGCCCAGCGGCGCGATCCGCGCCACCACCTCCCGCAGCTCCGCCTCGGGGGTGACGTCCACCAGGCGCCGGACGAAGTTGAACCGGACGCCGCGCACCCCCGCCTCGTGCAGCTCCCGCAGCTCCGCCTCGGAGACCCCGGGGCGGACGGTGGCCACGCCCCGGGCCCGGCCGCCGGAGCGGCGCAGCGCGTCCAGCAGGGCGCGGTTGTCGGCGCCGTGGCAGGTGGCCTGGACGATCACGTTGCGGGCCAGGCCCAGGTGGTCGCGCAGGGCGAAGAGCTGCTCGGCGGAGGCGTCGCACGGGGTGTACCTGCGCTCGGGGGCGTAGGGGAAGGCGTCGCCCGGCCCGAAGACGTGGCAGTGCGCGTCCACCGCCCCTTCGGGCAGCGCGAGTTCGGGCCGGGACGGGGCCGGGTGCCGGTCCAGCCAGCCCGGGGTCTTCTCGGTGGCCATGGTCAGTCCTCGTAGCGCAGTCCGAGCGCGGCCAGCGGGCCGCGCATGCCGTACAGGTCCAGGCCGAGCTCGCCCGCCCGCAGCCGCTCGCGCCGGCCGGCCTCGGCGGCCTCGCGCTCCGCCGCGGCCACGGCCACCTCGGCGGCCCGCTCGCGCGGCACCACCACCACGCCGTCCGCGTCCGCCAGCACCACGTCACCGGGCCGGACCAGCGCGTTGGCACACACCACCGGGACGTTGACGGAGCCCAGGGTGGCCTTGACCGTGCCGCGGGCGTTGACGGCGCGGGCGAAGACCGGGAAGTCCATCGCGGCCAGGTCGGCCACGTCCCGCACCCCGCCGTCGATGACCAGTCCGGCGCAGCCCCGGGCGCGGTAGGAGGTGGCGAGCAGTTCGCCGAAGAAGCCGTCCTCGCTCTCGGTGGTGCAGGCGGCCACCACCACGTCGCCGGGCCGCAGTTGCTCGGCCGCGACGTGCAGCATCCAGTTGTCGCCGGGTTGCAGGAGGACGGTGACGGCGGTGCCGCAGAGGCGGGCGCCGGGGTAGGCGGGGCGCAGGTGGGGGCGGGTCAGGCCGGTGCGGCCCATCGCCTCGTGGACGGTGGCGACGCCGAAGGCGGAGAGCGCGGCCACGGCGGCCGGGTCGGCGCGGGTGACCGAGGTCCGGACCAGGCCGAGTTCGGTGTGTTCCACGGGAGTGCTCCTGAAGGGTGGTCAGCCGCCGGGGCGGGCGGGACGGGCCGCCAGCCGGGCGGCCAGGCGGGGGTGGACGCGCAGGGCGTTGCCGCCGAGGACGGCGGCCCGCTGCGCCCCGGTCAGGTGCGGGGTGGCGTCGAGGTAGCGCCGGGTGTCGTCGTAGGGGTGGCCGGTGCGCGGGTCGGTGCCGCGGACGGCGCCGATCATCTCGTTGGCGAACAGCAGGGCCTCGGCGGGGACGACCTCGGTGAGCAGGTCGATGCCGGGCTGGTGGTAGACGCAGGTGTCGAAGTACACGTTGCGGCCCAGGAGTTCCTCCGGTTCGGGCCGTCCGAGCGCCTGTGCCAGGCCGCGGAAGCGGCCCCAGTGGTAGGGGACGGCGCCGCCGCCGTGCGGGATGACGAGCCGCAGGGTCGGGAAGTCGGCGAACAGGTCGCCCTGGAGCAGCTGCATGAAGGCGGTGGTGTCGGCGTTCAGGTAGTGCGCGCCGGTGGTGTGGAAGGCCGGGTTGCAGGAGGTGGAGACGTGCACCATGGCGGGGACGTCGTACTCCACCAGCGCCTCGTACAGCGGGTACCAGCTCCGGTCCGTCAGCGGCGGCGCGGTCCACCTCCCGCCGGAGGGGTCGGGGTTGAGGTTCACCGAGACCGCGCCGAGCTGCTCCACGGCGCGCCGCAGCTCCGGCAGGCAGCTCGCCGGGTCGACGCCGGGCGACTGCGGGAGCATCGCGCCCATGGCGAAGCGGTCGGGCAGCAGGGTGGCGACCCGGTGCACCAGGTCGTTGCAGATCCGGGCCCAGGCGGAGGAGACCGCGAAGTCCCCGATGTGGTGGGCCATGAAGCTGGCGCGCGGGGAGAAGACCATCAGGTCGGTGCCGCGCTCGTCCATCACGCGCAGCTGGTTCTCCTCGACCGCGCGGAGCAACTCCTGGTCGGTGATGACCGGTTCGTCCGGGTCGGGGGCGTCCTGCGGGGAGCCCGCCGCCGCGATCTGGCGCTCCCGCCAGGCGGCGAGCGGGGGCGGGGCGGTGGTGAAGTGGCCGTGGCTGTCGATGATCACGCGTGGTGCTCCTGGATCCTGGAGGGTGTCGGGTCGTCTTCGGCGGCCGTCTTCGGCACTCGGCCTCAGCGGTCGGCGGACGGCCAGCCGGTGTACTGCTCGGCCAGGTAGGCGCGGCCCGCCCGGGTCCCCACCACGCAGTCCAGCTCGCCGAGTTGGCGGCGCAGTTCGAACGGGGTGGCGCCGGGCGGGGTGTGCAGCAGCCGGGTCATCCAGGAGGAGAAGTGCTGGGCCCGCCAGACCCGGCGCAGCGCGGCGGGCTGGTACGCGTCCAGGGCCGGTTCGCCCTCCCGCCCCAGGGCCCGCGTCAGCACGCCGGCCAGCACCTTGACGTCGTGCAGCGCCAGGTTCAGCCCGCGCGCTCCGGTCGGCGGCACGGTGTGCGCGGCGTCCCCGGCGAGCAGCAGCGAGCCCCAGCGCATCGGCTCCTGGACGAAGGAGCGGAAGCGCAGCACCGTCCGCTCCAGCACCGGGCCCTCGGTCAGCCGGAAGCCGTCCTCGCCCGCCACCCGCTCCTGGAGGGTGGCCCAGATCCGTTCCTCCGGCCAGTCCTCCACCCGCTCGTCCGGGGCGCACTGGAAGTACATCCGCTGCACGGTCTCGGTCCGCCGGCTGATCAGCGCGAAACCGCGGTCGGACTGCGCGTAGACCAACTCCTCCGCGCTGGAGGGTGCTTGGGCCATCACCCCGAACCAGGCGACCTGGTACCGGGCCCGCAGCTCGTGCCGCGTCCCGTCGGCGGCGGTGAACCGCACCCGGGGCGCGTCCGTGCCGACGTCCAGCACCTCGGTGTCGCGCACCCCGAAGTGGGCCGTCCCGCCGTCGCGTTCGCGGGCGTCGGCCAGGTCCTTGAAGACCTCCGTCTGCGGGTAGAGCCAGACCGAGGCGCCGACCAGCTCCCGGAAGTCGATCCGGTACGGGCGGCCGCCGACCCGCAGTTCGGTGCCGGTGTGCTCCTGGCCCTCGCGCAGGATCCGGTCGCCCACCCCGGTCTCCACCAGGTCCCTGGCCACGTCGGCCTCCAGGATCCCGGCCCGGTGGGTGGTCTCGATCTCCGCGCGGGTCCGCAGGTCCAGCACGGCGCTCTCCACGCCCGCCCGGCCAAGCAGGTGAGCCAGCATCAGCCCGGCCGGCCCGGCCCCGACCACGGCGACGGGCACCTCGGTCACGGTGTCGACGATCGTCCCGTCGACGGTCGTTTCGGGCACGGCGGCTCCCGGGAGGGTAGGGGTCTGGGGATGCCCCGGGCGGGCGGCGCCGGGGACGTTCCGAACGTTGGCACCCCGCGCCCCGCCGCGTCGCCCCCCTTTCCGTCAGACGGAAAGCCCCGCCCGCGGCCCGCCCCTCCCGGGCAGGATCGGCACCCTCGGCAGCCGCCCTCAGGACGCGCCCTCAGGACGCCCTCAGAGCGCCGTCCGGGCCCGCCGCCCCAACTCCTCGGAGATCCCGTGCACCGCCCGCAGCAAGGGTTCGCGCAGCCCGCGCACCCGCTCCGTCCCCCGCGCCGCGACCACGATCCCCAGCACCGCGCCGACCGGCCCGGTCCGGCCGGTCCGCACCGGGGCCGCCACCCCCACGGTCGCCTCCTGGAGCTGACGGTCGCTCACGAAGACCTGCTCGCGCCGGATCAGGTCCAACTGCGCGCGCAGCGCCTTCGGGTCCGTCACCGTGTGCTCCGTCCAGGCCCGCAGCGGCGCCCCGAGCACCTCCTCCTGCAGCTCCCCGGGCGCGTACGCCAGCAGCACCCGCCCCATCCCGGTCGACCCGATCGGGAAGCGCGTCCCCACCATGGTCAGCAGGTCCACCGAGCGGTGCCCGGCGATCCGCTCCACGAAGACCAGCTCGGTCCCCTCGCGGACCGCCAACTGGACGTTCTCGTGCGTGGCTTCGTACAGGTCCTGCATGAACGGCAGCGCAGCGTCGCGCAGGATCTGCGTCCTCGGACAGCCCGAGGCGATCTCCCACAGCCGCAGCCCCACGTGCCAGGAGCCGTCCTCGGCCCGCTCCAGCGCTCCCCAGGCCGCCAGCTCCGTCACCACCCGGTGGGCCGTGCTGACCGGCAGGCCGGTGCGGCGGGCGATCTCCGACAGCGTCAGCGCGGGGTGCTCACGGTCGAACAGCGCCAGCACCTGGAGGACCTTGCCGGCCGCCGTGACCCGGGACGTACTCATCCCGCCAGTCTTCCAGACCTCCCCCCGCTTCCACCCCTCCCCCGACCAGCAGCGAAGGCCCTCCCTTGAACGGTCCCGCCCTCCTCGGCCTCTCCTCCATGGCCGTCCGCCCCCTCCTCGCCGAGCTCTCCGAACGCCTCGGCGCCGCCCACGGCCTCGCGGTCCGCTTCGAGGCCGCGGGCGGCGTGGAGACCGCCCGCCGCATCCGCGCGGCCGCCCGCGCCGACGTGGCCGTCCTCGCCTCCGACGCCCTCACCGCCCTCCACCACGAGGGCCGCCTCGTCACCCCGCCCCTCCCCCTCTGGGACTCCGAGACCGTCGCCGCCGTCCCCGCCACCGCCCCGGCACGCCCGCTCGCCACCCCCGGGGACCTGCGCGCCCTCCTCCTCTCCGCCTCCGCCGTCGCCCACTCCACCGGCCCCAGCGGCACCGCCCTCCTCGCCCTGCTCCACCGCCTCGGCCTCGTCGGCCGCCTCACCCTCCGTCAGGCCCCGCCCGGCGTCCCGGTCGCCGCCCTGCTCCGCGACGGCACCGCAGACCTCGCCTTCCAGCAGCGCAGCGAACTCACCGGCCACCCCGGCATCCGCCTCCTCGGCCCCCTTCCCGGCCCCACCGCCATCACCTCCACCTTCTCCGCCGCCGTCCTCGCCACCTCTCCCCACCCCGCCGCCGCCCGCCGCCTGCTCGCCCTCCTCGCCGCTGACGACGTGTCACATCTCACCCACGGCATGCGCTCCCACCAGCCCCGTTGACCGATCGCTGTCGGAGGGCGCGTGTACTGTTCGACGGAGAACGATCAAGAACGATTCAAAAGGGGGAGATCATGCGGCGACGCGTGATCCGCACCGCGGCAGCCGGCCTGCTGGCCGCCGCGGCGACGATCGGCCTGATACCGACCGCACAGGCCGAGGAACTTCCGTACCCGACGACCAAGTGCGAGCGCAGCAAGGAGCCGTGGGCGGGCACGGTCGACATCAACCAGGGACAGCGGCTCACCTCGGGCCAGCGCCTGGTCGCCAAGGACAACCTCTCCACCCTGGTCATGCAGCCCGACGGCAACCTGGTGCTCTCCCTGATCAACGACAAGGGCGGCCCCAACCACCCGATCTGGCACAGCGGCACCTGGGGCCACCCCGGCGCCTACGCCAAGATGCAGTGGGACGGCAACTTCGTGGTCTACGAGGCCAACGGCGGCGAGGACACCGGCGGGGCGCTCTGGTCCACCGGCACCTGGGGCCAGCGCGGCAGCACCGCCTGGCTCACCCCCGGCGGCGGCTTCATGGTCAGCAACATCAGCGACCCGGGCTGGAGCGCCGGCACCTACGACGCCACCCAGGCCCTGTGCGCCGACCGGAAGATGAACGGCGGCGCCTGGACGCAGTCGGCCTCGGTCTGGCTGTTCCTCCAGCCGGACGGCAACGTCACGATCCACAGCAAGCGTGACGACAGGCTGCTCTGGGCCTCGGGCACCTACGGCAACCCCGGCGCGATGCTGGTCATGCACGGCGACGGCAACCTGGTCGTCTACCCGATGCAGAAGGGCCAGGGCACCTGGGTCAATCCGCTCTGGTCCACCGGCACCTACGGCAACCAGAACGCCTACGCCCTGCTCCAGGACGACGGCAACTTCGTCGTCTACCGCAGCGACGGCGGCCCCGACAAGGGCGGCGCCCTCTGGGCCACCGGCACCTGGGGCCAGTAACCCCACCCGCTCCGACGAGGGAGCGCCGCCCCGGTTCCACGGGCGGCGCTCCTCCGTCGTTCAATGGGATCATGAACGAACGTGCGTTGCGGGTGGTACTGGCCGAGGACTCCGTCATCCTGCGGGAGGGGATGGTGGAGCTGCTCCGCGCCCGGGGGTGCGAGGTGCTCGAAGCGGTCGGCACGGTACCGGAGTTGACGGCCGCCGTGGCCGCGCACGACCCGGACGTCTGCGTGCTGGACATCCGGATGCCGCCCACCCACACCGACGAGGGCATCCGGGCGGCCGTGGAACTGCGGGCGGCCAGGCCGGGGCGGCCGGTGCTGCTCTTCTCGCAGCACCTCGAACCCGCCTGGGCCGCACGGCTGTTGGAGAGCGGGGCGGCCGGTGTCGGGTACCTGCTGAAGGAACGGGTGGCCCGCACCGCGGAGTTGGTGGACGCGCTGCACCGGGTGGCGGCGGGCGGCACCGCGCTGGACCCGGAGATCCTCACCGCCGTGCTGCGTGACGGGCGCCGGCGCAGTCCGGTGGCGGACCTCACCCCGCGCGAGCGGGAGGTGCTGGAGCTGATGGCGCAGGGCCGGTCCAACCGGGCGATCGCCGACGCGCTGGTGGTCTCCGAGCGGGCCGTGGAGAAGCACGTCGCGTCGGTCTTCGCCAAGTTCGGCCTGCCGGCCACGGGTTCGGACAACCGCCGGGTCAAGGCCGTCCTCACCTACCTCGCCGAGCTCCCCTGACGGAGGCTCAGAGCGTGGCCGGCAGCTCGGCGGTGACGGTGGTGGGCCCGCCCCGCGGGCTGTCGACGCGCAGGGTGCCGTCCACCGCCGCCAGCCGTTCGCCCAGACCGGCCAGCCCGCCGCCCGCGAGGGCCTGCGCCCCGCCCCGGCCGTTGTCGCGGACGCTCAGCCGCACCTTCCCCGCCCGGGACCGCAGCAGGACCTCGGCCCGGTCCGCCCCGCTGTGCTTGGCGAGGTTGGTGAGGAGCTCGGCGGCGCAGAAGTAGACGGCCCGTTCGACCGCCGGGTCCGGGCGCTCCGGCAGCTCCACCGTGGTGGTGACCGGGACGGGGGCGGCCGCGGTCAGTGCGGGCAGTGCGGCCGCCAAGCCCTGGTCCAGGGCGACGGGGTGGATGCCCCGGGTCAGCCGGCGCAGGCCGGTGACGGCCGAGTCGGTCTGCCGCCTGGCCCGTCCGAGCAGCGCCCGCAACCGCTCCGGATCCACTCCGTCCCGCCCCGCTCCCGCGCCGCTGCCCAGGGCGTCCTCCGCCAGGGAGAGGGTGATGGCGATCGCGACCAGCTCCGCCTGCGTCCCGTCGTGCAGGTCCCGCTCCAGGCGGCGGAGGTCGTCGGCGGCCCCGGCCAGCAGCGCCGACCGTGCCCGCTCCAGCTGCCGCACCCGGTGCTGCGTCCCGGCCGGCCCGAGCAACTGCCGTGCCAGGTAACGGTTCAGCCGGAGCGTCACCCGGAACGCGGCGGGCAGCACGGCCAGTACCCCGAGCCCCAGCAGCAGCCCGGCACCGGTGAGCCACCACTGCGGCCGCTCCCCCGCCGGCAGGGCGAGCGCCACCAGCGGGAAGGCCACCAGCCACGCGCCGCCGAGCGGCAGCGGGACCGCCACGGCGAAGGTCAGCACCCCGACCGGCAGCCGCAGGCCCAGATGGAGCAGACCGCGCCACCCGACCGGATCGGTGAGCCCGGTCCGTACCCGGGCTAGCACTCCCCCGCCACCCGGCAGCGGCGCGGGCGGCTCCACCACCTCCCCCAACAGCCGTGCCACCAGCCACCGTTGCGGCCCACCGAGCGCACGCGCACCGTACAGCCCGGCCGCCACCAGGGGCAGCCCGAGCACGGTGAGCGAGAGCAGGGTGCCCGCGTACAGCACCGCCAGCGCGTACACCCCGCCGAGCAGCGCCACCGGCAGCCCCAGGACCGCGAACACGAACCCGCCCGCCCGCGCCCCCACCACCCTCGACGCTCCTTCCACCCTCGACGCTCCTTCCGCCCCGGACACTCCTGCCACCCCCGATGCCACTCCCGATGCCTCAGCCGATGTCTCAGCCACGCCGACCGCCGACCGCCGCCACCGCCGGACCGGCCGACACCAGCAGGCCGGTCCCCAGGACGCTCGGCAGAGTCAGCACACCGGCCCCGGCCACGATCCACCCGAAGGTCCCCCAGGGCACCGCCGGCACCACCGACCCGGTGAGCGGGAGGCTGAACGCACCGGCCGCCGTGAAGGCCACCACCGCGCCGAGCAGCACTCCGGCCACGGCCGTCAGCAGCGCCTCGGCGCCGAGCATCCGGGCCAGTTGACGGCGGGTCGCCCCGACCAGGACGAGCAGGGCGAACTCGCGGCGGCGGTCGGCGGTGAGGGCCACCAGGGTGTTGACGGTGGCCACGGCCGCGAAGCCGGCCAGCATGGTGAACTCGGCCTGCCGGAGCCAGCTGTCGGTCTCCGAGGTGACGGTCGCGAGTCCGCTGCCCGGTGGCAGGGCGGCGGCGGTCAGCCGCTCCACGGTGGTGGTCATGAGGACCATGGTGCCCGCCAGGCCCGTGAGCAGGGCGATCGGGACCACCGCCGCCGACAGCCGGTGCGCGTAGCCGCGCAGGTTGGCCTCGGCGAGCCAGCCCGCACGGCGGGCCAGCAGCCGGACCGGCAGCCCGGGGAGGGCCGTCACGGGCCCGGCCGCCAGGGGCCCCAGCAGCCCGACCGCGACCAGCAGCACCAGCGCGGCCAGCAGCGCGGCCTGGCCCGACTTGTCCGGCGCCGCGGTGGCCGCGAGCCGGACCAGCGCCGCGCCGCCGGCCAGTGCGGCCAGTCCGGCCACCATCCGCAGCGGGCCGGTCCTGGGCCCCTCGTCACCGCTCTCCGCCAGGGCGGCGGCGGGGGCGATCCGGGAGATCCGCCGTACCGCGACCTCCGTGGCCGCCAGGGAGACCAGCAGGGCCACCGCGAGCGCCACCAGCAGCGGCAGGGGAGTCCCCGGCACCGCCAGACCCGCCGGAGCCATCCCGCGGACCGTCAACTCCGCCAGGAACCAGCGCGCCCCCACCCGCCCGAGCACCCACCCCGCCGGGGTGACCGCGAGCACCACGGCCGCCACCTGCCGCCGGACCAGCCGCCTGGCCTGCCGGGGCGTGGCGGCCACGGTGCGCAGCAGGGCCAGCTCCCGGTACTGCTGACGGACCGTGAACCCGAGCGCGTTGACCACGGTGACGAGCGAGACCAGCACGGCGATCTCGCCGAACGCGCCGGCGATCAGGACCAGCCCCGGCCCGGCCGCCGCCCGCGCCCCGGACGGTGCCGAGGCCTGGGCCGCGATCAGGGAGCCGAACAGGGTGACGGCCGCCTCCGCGAGCAGCAGGGCCGCCGCGAGACCGAGGAAGGAGGCGGGGCGCAGGCGCAGCTGCCCGAGGGCCAGCCGCAGCACGGCGACGGTGTCGGCCACCTCAGCCCCCCGTCCGGGCCAGGCGGTCGGCGACCGCCCCGGCCGAGGGGCGGTCGAGGTCGTCGACGAGCAGGCCGTCGGCCAGCACCACCACCCGGTCCGCGTACCCCGCCGCGACGGGGTCGTGGGTGACCATCACGCACGTCTGCCCCTCCCGGTCGACCCCCTCGCGCAGCAACCCGAGCACCTCGTGGCCGGTGGCCCGGTCCAACGCCCCGGTCGGCTCGTCGGCGAACAGCACCGACGGACGGGCCAGCAACGCCCGGGCGATCGCCACCCGCTGCTGCTGCCCGCCGGACAGCTGCCCCGGCCGGTGCCGCTCCCGCCCGGCCAGCCCGACCCGGGCCAGCACCTCCCGCACGGCCGCCCGCTCCACCCGCCGCCCGGCGAGCCGGCCCGGCAGCTCCACGTTCTGGGCAACCGTCATGGCCGGCATCAGGTTGAACGCCTGGAACACGAACCCGACCTGACTGCGCCGCAGCTCCGCCAACCGCCGCTCGGGCAGCCGCGACACCTCCGTCCCGCCCCACCACACCTCCCCCCTGCTCGGCCGGTCCATCCCCGCCAGACAGTGCAGCAGCGTGGTCTTGCCCGACCCCGAAGGCCCCATGATCGCGGTGAAGGTCCCCCGACGCAGCGTCAGGCTCACCCCGCGCAGCGCGTGGACGGCCCGGCCGCCGCGCCCGTACGAGCGGTGCAGGTCCCGCACGGAGGCGGTGACGAGTGGTTCGTTGCTTTCCATGCCCCCATCCTCGGCACCCCGCCCGCCCGGATCGACCGTGCCCGCCCCCGTCCCCGGGGTTCGGTTTTCCACACCCCGCCGGCCGGGGATGGCGTTCTCCCACTGCCCCGCAGGTTCTGTTCGTTGACGCAACACCTGGAACGACCACGAGGGGGAGAGCATGCGGCGACGTGTGATCCGCGCCGCGGCGGCCGACATGATGACGCCGATGCCCAAGTGCGACCTGCCGCGCGACCAGTGGCCGGGGACGGTCGACATCCGCCAGGGAGGGCAGCTGAGTTCGGGCCGGCGCCTGGTCGCCAAGGACAACCTCTCCACCCTGGCCATGCAGCCCGACGGCAACCTGGTGCTCTCCCTGATCAACGACAAGGGCGGCCCGGGCAAGGGCGGCGCCCTCTGGGCCACCGGCACCTGGAGCCAGTAGCCCCACCCCGAGAGGTACCCCGCCCCCGGGGCGGCACCCCTCACCGCACAGCACCCGGCCGACGAGGTGTCACCCCTCGCCCACGGCCTCCTCGACCAGACGTCGGCACCGACGGCACGACGCAAGGTAGGCGGGTTCGAACAGCATCAGGTAGACGGTGATGTACCGCGCCGCCGTACCGCACAGCGTGCCGCGCGCGCCGAGGGCGTGCATGACCCCGGGCACGCCGTTCACCCCGCAGGCCGCGAACCGGGCAGTCTCCTCCACCACCGACCGTTCACCATCCGCCGCACTGTTCATCCGGCCGAGCCTGCCACATCCGAAGCCGCAGGTCACGGCCGTTCTTCCGCCCCAGTGCAGCGGCCTCCCGCCTCGGCGTTGCCTGCGCCACCCGGCTCAGCCAGGATGGACCTCGATCGGCTTCTCACCGGGACGGCGCGGCGCGAGGACAGCGCTGTAGTGCTTGTCGAAGGTCAGCAGTGCGGGCCGGGTGAGACGCCAGGCCAGTACCGCGTTGACGCAGTCGGCAAGGCCGAGGGCCTGGCCGAGATGACGGCGCATCAGCTGCTCCGCCTCCGCCAGTACCGGGCGGTCGACCGTGGCGATCTGGACCCGCCCCTGGCCGGCGAGTGCACCGATGCGGGTGATGGCGTCGACCGAGGCCTGCTCTCCCAAGCAGGCGTGCAGAAGGTGGTCCAGCTCGGCAAGGACCAACGGTGAAATGATCAAGGCCTTCGGCAGGTTCAGCGTGACCACCCCCGCCTGGTGATGGCTGTCGCGTGCGTTGAAGGCCGCCAGCAGCACACCCGTGTCAGCCACTGCGAACCCCGGCGCCGCCGGTGGGGTGGCGATCACAGGCCGAAGCCCTCGGCCAGGTGGTGGTCGGCTGTGGCGGCCAAGTCCTCAGGCCCGTCGAACAGGGCCCAGTCCGCGAACTCGCTCTCACCGATGCTGGTGGCCGGCAGCTTCAGGGCCCCGGCCACGTACTCCAGCGCGAGCGCCTCCGCCGGCCGTCCGAGAACGGCGGCGAGTTCCCGGAGCGCGGCCGCCTCCGGGCCGGTGACCGTCACCTGAGCGGTGATCGGCCGCACCTGCGGCTCCTCCGCCGGCTGCCCCTGCCCGTCCAATCCGGCTCCCTCGTCTCAGCCCGTCGGTCCCTTCGGTGCAGTGTCGCGCGTCCGAAGCGCTTCCGGAGCCCGCCCCGTCCGGCTTCACCCGGTCGTGTGTCCTGGTGCGCCCGGCGGGACACGGCTCACGCCGGGAGCGGCTCCGGGTCGGCCGCCGGTTCGGCGCGGTCGGGGAGGTGACGGACCGTCGGGACGGCGAGCAGGAGGAGGGCGGAGGCGACGCCGACGGCGCTCATGGCGTAGAGGGTGGGCCGCAGGCCGGCGGCGGCGGCGACCGGGCCGGCCACCACCAGGCCGAGGGGCATCAGGCCGGAGGAGAGCAGGAAGTCGTAGGAGCTGACCCGGGAGAGGGCGTGCTCGGGGATGTGGGTCTGGAGGCTGGTCTCCCAGAGGACGAAGAAGAGCGAGACCGCGACCCCGGTGACGGCCTCCAGGGCGGCGACCACCCACACGGACGGGCCTGCGCCGATGATGACGGCCTGGCAGGAGGCCACCGCCAGCGCGGCGGCGCCGAGGGCCAACGGCCGTGCCGGGCGCAGCCGGTAGGCCAGCAGGTCGCCGGCCACCGCGCCCACCCCGAAGGCGACGGTCACGATCGACCAGCCCTCGGCCCCGTGCCACTCGCGTTCGGAGAGGACCGGCCCGAGGACGAAGATCGAGGGCAGCACCACCACGTGGTAGACACCCATCGCCGCCATCCCGGACCAGACCCAACTCCTGGACCGCACATGGCTCCAGCCCTCCCGCAGCTCCGCCAGGAAGCTCGCCCCGGCGGGGGCGTCGGCGGCCGCTGCCGCCCGTGGGCGCAGCCGGGTGAGGAACGCCGCGCTCACGGCGAAGCTCGCCGCGTCGACGGCCAGCGCGCCCCCGGGCCCGGCCAGCGCCACCAGCCCGCCCGCCAGCGCCGGGCCAACCACCAGACCGGCCGACTGCACCAGCCCGCGCAGTGCGTTGGCCTCGCGCAGCCGCTCCGCCGAGACCACCAGCGGCACCAGCCCGGTGGCGGCCGGCATGAAGAAGGCGTCGGCGGTGCCGAAGACCATCATCAGGCCGATCAGGTAGGGGACTTGGGCCTGACCGGTGAGCAGCAGCAGCGCCACCGCCGCCTGTGTGAGGCACCGCACCACGTCCGAGACCAGCATGATCCGGTGCCGTGGGAAGCGGTCCGCCCACACCCCGCCGGCCAGGGTGAACAGCAGCATCGGCACCAGCCCGGCCGCCGCCACCAACCCGACGTCGGCCATCGACCCGCCGATGGCCAGCACCGCGAACGGCAGCGCCACCATGGTGATCCGGTCCCCCAGGACCGAGAGCGCCTGCCCGGCGAACAGCCGGGCGAACTGCGGTTCCTCGCGGAGCACCGGGGGCAGCAGGGGTTTCACGGCAGGACCAATCGGCAGGAACGGGCACGAGCAGCCCGATGCTAGGGAGCGCACCTCCTCCCTGTCTCCCGAGTTTCCCGAGCTTCCCGAGTTTCCCGCCCGGACGTGCCCGGACCTCCGGCCGGTAGCCTCGCGGGGGTGATCACCGGAGAATCCGTCCTCGCCCGCCTGCACGCCCTCGCCGCCCGGGTCCCCTACGACCCGCGCGTCCTGCCGGGCGGCCGGCTGCCCGTCCCCGCGCCCGCCGACGTGGCCGAACTGGTGGGCCGGGTGGGCGGGTTCACCGTTCCGCCGGTGGAGTTCACCCTCACCGGGCACCCGCGCCAGGGCTCCGACCACGGCCTGCCCGAGCCGCACTGGGTGGTCTCGGACGACGGTGGCGGCGGCCTCACCTGGGTCGACCTCGGGCCGGACGGCGGTTGGGGGCAGGTGCTGATGCAGTACCGCGAGGGCGGCCTCTTCCTCCAGGCCGGCTCGCTCGCCGCCTGGCTGGACCGGCTGCTCACCACCGCCGAGGAGCTCGCCGACGAGTACGGCCCGGACGAGGACCCGCAGGCCTGTGCCGACGACTTCTGGGACGCCCTCCACCCCGGGGGCCCCGACCTCCCGCTGCTCCCCGCCCCGGCCCTGCGCGTCCCCACCGCCGACCCGGTGCTCGCCGAACTGGCCCACCGCGTCCCGGACTCCGCCCTGCTCGCCGACCTCCGCTCCGCCGCGCCCGGTGCCCGGGCCCGCTTCGACCGCCACCTCCCCTGGTACCGCCTGGTCCGTTCCCCCCGTGCCCCGGTCTTCGCCGCCGTCCCCCGCGAGCCGTCCTGACGGCCCGTCGGAGGGCCGGGAAGAGCGTCCGGCGGCTGCGCCCATCGGGCGAGCGGCCCGTGTGGCGGCCTCCGCGCTGCGGGGGCCGCCCACGGACGGCTGCTTACGTGGACGGACGTCCGTGCACCGTTCCGGTGACGGCCCGTCCGGTGAGGAGCTGGTCCGATGGTTCGAAGGTTGGTGGCGGCGGCAGCCGTCTGCTGCGCGTTGACGGGGGTGGTGGTCCAGGCCGTGCCCGGTGCGGCGGCGGCGGGGGCCGGGCCCCTGAAGGTGATCGCCCAGGACCCGGACCCGGCGCCGGCCGGTGAGGTCGCGACCGTCCGCGCGCTGGTGGTCAACGAGGGGTCGGCGCGCAGCGAGGCGTTCACCGTGGTGGTCACCCTCCCGGAGGGTGTCACCCCGGAAGGGCCGTTCTTCCCGGAGAACTGCTCGGCCGAGCGGCAGACGGTCACCTGCCACTACCGCCGGGGCCTCCCCGCCGGGAACACGGCCACCGCCATCGTCCCGGCCCGGCTGGCCGCCGACGCCACCGGCGTCCTGGAGGGCGGCACCGTCACGGTCGGCGAGGACACCGCGCCCGGGGCGCTGGACACGGGTTCCTTCGCCGTCACGGTCTCCGACGAGGTGCTGACCGAGTAGTGCGGACGGGGTGGTGACCCGGTGTCAGCGGTACCGGGAGCACCGCGTCACCACCCCTCGGCCGTCCCCGGCTCAGCGGTACACCCGGACGTAGTCCGCGGCGAAGCTCACCGTGCCGGTGCCCTTCGGGGAGGGGTGGTAGTCGCCGGAGCAGAGGGAGAGGTTGAGGATCAGGTAGGCCGACCACCGGGCGCCGACCCCGGTCTTGTCCGAGAAGACCTTGACGTCGTTGACGTACCAGTCGACCGAGTCGGCGCCGTAGTGGGTGCCGATGGTGGTCCACCCGCCGGGCTTCACGGCGGTGGGGCCGTTCCAGAACTTCTGCGCCGGGTTGACGTGGTTGGTCAGCTCCAGCAGCGAAGGGTTGTCGGGGTGGTACTCGAAGGAGTCGATCTCGTTGCCGCCCTGGTGCCAGGTCCACAGCGCGGGCCAGGCACCCATCTCCTCGGGCATCCGGATGCGGGTCTCGGCGTAGTCGCCGGTCCGCACCATGAACCGCTCGGCGGTGTGTTCGGTGGTGATCAGCCCGGTGTCCCAGGCCTTGCGGCCGTTGGGGAGGGTGAAGCCGCTCGGGCGGGCGGAGAAGACCGCCGCGCCGTCCGTCACGGTGACCTTGTCGGGGTCGATCCGGTCGAGCTTGTCGTCGTCCGGGTTGTAGGTGCCGTAGCGGTAGGCACTGCTGGTCGCCCGGTTCCACTTGAGGGCGGAGATCGGGGCGTCGAACTCGTCCTGCCAGACCAGCTCCTTGCCGGCGACCGGCGGCTCCGGGGTGGGGGTCGACGGCTCCGTGACGGTGAAGGGCCGCTCGGGGAGGTTGTGCCAGGCGCCGGCCTGGTCCTGGTAGTAGCCGAACATCCGGTACGTGCCCGCCGGGAAGGACCGCGTGCCGGTCCGCACCGTGACGTCCTGGGTGCAGACCTGCCGGTCCGTCAGGGCTCCGGGGAAGTCCAGGTTGTGGTCGGCCGCGTCCCGCACCCCGATCCCCACCACCGCGGCCGTGAAGCACTTCGAGGCGTGCAGGGTCAACAGGCCCGCCACCGGGGTGCCGGCGGTCGCGCCGTCCGGGGCCGTCCGGTCCGCCGTCACGACCAGCGGGGCCTCCGCGACCGTGAAGGTCTGCTCCGGCAGGTTCTTCCAGCCGCCGTCCTGCTCCTGGTAGAAGCCGAACATCCGGTACGTGCCCGCCGGGAAGGACCGCGTGCCGGTCTTCACCGTCAGTCCCTGCGGGCAGATCTGCTGGTTCGTCAGGGCTCCGGGGAAGTCCAGGTTGTGGTCGGCCGCGTCCCGTACTCCGATCCCCACCACCGCGGCGGTGAAGCACCTGGTGGCGTGCAGGGTCAGCTGTCCCGCCACCGGGGTGTCCGGCTCCGCGCTCTTCGGGCTCAACCTGTCCACCGTCACGGCCAGTGGGGGCGGGGCCACGGTGAGGGTCTGCTCCGGCAGGTTCTTCCAGGCCCCGCCCTGCTCCTGGTAGAAGCCGAACATCCGGTAGGTGCCGGCCGGGAACGACCGGGCCCCGGTCCCGACCGTCACGGCCTGCGGGCAGATCCGCTGGTTGGTCACGGCCCCGGGGAAGTCCAGGTTGTTGCCCGCCGCGTCCCGGATGCCCACCCCCAGCACCGCCACCGTGAAGCAGGTGGAGGACCTGACCGTCAGCCGGGCCGTGACCGGGGTGTCCGGCAGGGCCGTGCCGGGGGTCAGCGAGTCCTGCGTGACCTGGGGCGAGGGAGCGGCCGCGGCGGCGGGGGCGGCCAGCAGGAGCAGACCGGCAAGGAGCGCACAGGTCCTGACGGCGCGTGGGAACGAACTGAGCACGGCATCTCCGATCGCGCACGGGCACGAGGGACGGGCACGAGGAACGACAACCGGCCGGGGCCGGGACCTGGCTGGACGAATCGAACGCTAGTGATGCCGATCACCCCCCACAACCGCACGGCTCCATCCGGTGACCGCCTCTGACCTGCCGCTGACCTGCCGCGTTCGCCCGCCCCGCCGGCCCCGCTCCGTCGGCCCCGCTCCGCGCACGCCCGTCCGGGGCCCGTGCCGGAGATGCCTACAATCGGCGAATGATCTTCATTGTGGTGAAATTCCCCGTCAAGCCCGAGTACGTCGACGTCTGGCCGGAGAAGGTCGCGGAGTTCACCCGCGCCACCCGCGCCGAGGAGGGCAACCTCTGGTTCGAGTGGTCCCGCAGCCTCGAGGAGCCGGACACCTACGTCCTGGTCGAGGCCTTCGCGGACGGCGCGGCCGAGGCGCACGTGACCTCCGCACACTTCGCCGCCGGGCTGGAGACCATGCGCCCGCTGGTGACCCGCACCCCCGAGATCGTCAGCACCACCATCGAGGGCGCGAACGGCTGGAGCCGGATGGGCGAGCTCCGGATCGACTGACACTCCCTGACACTCCGTCCGTCGGACGGACACGTCCGACCCGGTCCCCGTACGGGCCGGCGGCCCGGCACCCCCGGAGCCGCCGGCCCGCTTCGAAGAAACGGGCGAATTTTCCGTTATCCCCGCTCCGCCACGGGTCTCCCATGTGTCGGCACGCATTACTTCCCCGTCTGCCGACGAGGAGACCCATGTCACGCAAGAGGCAGTCACACCGCCGTAGGAGCCGTCGCGGACTGACGTTCGCCGCCGCGGCCGTCGCGGCGGGACTGATCGCGGGCACCTTCGCCCTCACCACCGGTAGCGAGAACGGTCGCGACCTGCACGTCTCGGCGGACGCGCCGGTGGTCCAGGAGTTGGTCGAACCGACCGCCGCCGCCGCACCGCTGCAGAAGGAGAAGCCCGTCCCGGTCAGCTCGGTGCCCAAGAACGAGCCGGCCAAGGGCCTCGTCTACACCGGTCTGGTCCCGGCCGTGGCCGGCGACCGCTGCGCGGGCGTCTACAAGGCCGGCGAGGGCGAGCACCAGTGCACCCACGGCCCGGACGCCCCGCCGCCCGGCAAGGACGTGCAGAAGGACACCCCGCCGGCCGTCACCGGCACCCAGAAGGCCCCGGACCTGACCGTCACCGGCGGTGAACTCCCCTCCGCCGCCGACCTGTTGGCCGGCGCTCCGCCCGTCATCGACCTGCAGAGCGGCCGTCAGCTGACCGCCGCCGCGGCCGCGCCCGCCGATGCCTCGGGCACTCCGGTGGCCGCCGCGGCCGAGGGCTCCAAGGTGGTCTGCGACGGCGACGGCTCGACCGGCAACCGCGTCCAGGTGCTCTACGTCCACGGGCCCGGCAAGGACCGCTTCGGGCAGTACCTGCCCTCCTTCAAGAAGTGGGCGGCCGACACCGACGTCATCTACAACGCGAGCGCCCAGGAGACCGGCGGCACCCGGCACGTCCGGTACGTCACCGAGTCCGACTGCTCGGCGTCGGTGCTGAACGTCGAACTGTCCGACGCGGCGCTCCAGGAGTTCGGCGCGAGCAACAAGGCGCTCGCCGCACAGGGCTTCAACCGCAAGGACCGCAAGTACATGATCTTCGCGGACGCGAACGTGTACTGCGGCATAGGCACCTTCAACGGCGACGAGCGCCCGGGCCAGGACAACCTCTCCAACTTCGGCCCCTCCTACGGCCGTACGGACAACGGCTGCTGGGGCGGCTCCACCGCCGCGCACGAGCTCGGCCACAACCTCGGCGCCGTCAACAACAGCGCCCCGCACACCAGCAAGGGCGCGCACTGCGTCGACGAGTGGGACATCATGTGCTACTCCGACTCGCCGTACTACCCCAAGATGCAGACCGTCTGCCCGAACCGGGCCTCGGACGACCGCCTCGACTGCAACCACGACGACTACTACAACACCGCGCCGCAGCCGGGCAGTTACCTGGCCACGCACTGGAACGTCGCCGACAACCGCTTCCTCCTGCGCGACGGCGGCGCCACGCCGAACCCGACGCCCAGCCCGACCGCGACCACCGCGAGTCCGACCCCGACCCCGACTCCGAGCCCGACCAAGTCGGCCTCGCCCAGCCCGAGTTCGAGCCGCACCACCAGCCCGAGCCCCACCACCTCCGCGACCCCGACCCCGAGCCCGACCACCGCGAGCCCGACCCCGACCGCCTCCCCCTCCCCGACCGGCACCACCACCGGCCCCCGGGTGACGGTCGGCCAGACCACCGCCGTCTCGGCCGTGCTCAGCTGGCCGGCGGTCGCCGGGGCACGCGGCTACGACGTCCAGGTCGACGGGCGCTCGCTGGCGATCGTCGGCTCCACCGTGGTCCGCCTGGTCGGCCTGCGGCCGGACACCGAGTACAAGGTCGCCGTCGCCGTCCAGGACGCCTCCGGCAAGGTCGGCCGCCCGGGCCAGGCCACCGCGTTCCGCAGCCTCAAGGCGGCCGGCCCCGCCCCGACCACGCCCGGCACCCGCTACCTGGTGACCAACGACCTCACCGGCCAGGCGGCCGACATGTGGGGCGGCTCCACCCGGGACGGCGCCGTGCTGATCGGCTACCAGCGCACCGGCTACAGCAACCAGCAGTGGCTCTTCGACGACGCCGGTGACGGCTACCTGCGGATCCGCTCCGCCAAGTCCGACAAGTGCCTCCAGCTCGGCGGCACCGCCGTCGCCGGGCAGTACGTGGCGCAGCAGCCGTGCTCCGCCGCCGACGCCCAGAAGTGGCGGATCGGCGCGGCCGGCCAGAGCCACCTCCTCACCGCCAAGGGCTCCACCCTGGTCCTCGGCACCAGCAAGCGCTGGTACTACGGCGGTTGGCTGCTGGAGCTCCAGCAGCCCAACGGGCAGGCCTACCAGAACTGGAGCATCCAGGCCGCCGCCTGACGCACCGTCCGGTTCCCCGCCCGTAAGGGCACCCGGGCCGGTGGTGGCACGGGGTCCCGCCCCGTGCCACCACCGGCTCTCCGCCTCCCTCACCCAGGAGTCCCCGTGCGCCTGCGCACCCTCGCCGCCTCCCTCGCCGTCTCCACCGCGCTCGCCCTCGGCACGGCCACCCCCGCCGCCGCCCACGGCGACACCATCGCCTTCGCCGTCACCGCCCTGGTGGACGGCCACCTCACCGTGACGGCCACCTGGCAGAACGACCACGACCCGGTCGACGAGAAGGTCGCCGCCACCGTCAACGCCACCAGCACCGACGGCCGCGCCGTCGGCCCCTGGCCACTGGTCGCCGTCCCCGGCCCGCCCGGCGTCTACACCACCGCCCGCCAACTCCCGCCCGGCTACTGGACGGTGGCGGTGGACTCCGGCTTCCCCGCCCTCGGCCACGGCGAGGCCGAACTCGACGTCACCGCCGTCCCCGGCACCGCCCCCAGCCCCACCGCCACGCCGTCCGTCCCCTCCACCCCCTCCGCCCCGTCCAGCCCGAGCCCGGCCCCGAGCCCGTCGGCCTCACCGACCACCACGACGGCCGAACCGGCTCCCGCCACCGGACACGGGACCCTCGTCACCACCGTCGCCCTCGCCGTCGCCGTGTCGGTGGGCGCCGTGCTGCTGGTCCGCCGCCGTCGCTCCCGCTGACACCCACGGTGCCGTTCAGGGGCGGTCGGCGCCCGGTTCCTGGTGGATGTGGATGTCGCCCTTCATGACGGTGTAGAGAGTGGCGTGCCCGTCGGCCGTGTTGTTCTGGACGGTGGACTCCGGCTCAGGGGCCGCGGCCGGTGCGGAAGTCGTCTCGACGTGGTTGTCGCGGCCGACGACGACGGGGCCGTGCGCGTCGCCGCCGATCCGGACGTCGTACCGGTCACCGGATCCGGTGGCCATGGGCGCTCCTTCCGAGGAGTCCGAGGGGGTGGTCATCAGGCTGCCGACCGTTCCTGCCGGATGGTGGCGAGGAGTTGGTCGACCTCGGCCTGGGTGAGGACCAGGGCCTTGATCTCGATGTCCTCGGCCCGGTCCCAGTAGGAGTTGCTGCCGACGGCGTTCGCCCGGGCCTGGCTCTCCGCGGCAACCTGCTGGTACACGGCGGCAGCGGAGGGGTTGTCGCAGGTGAGGGTACCGGTGATGGTGTTGCCACCGACCGGCAGCGGCTGCGGGCCGCTGGAGCAACTGCCCGCCGCGCGGCCGTCGATGGTGAGCGAACCGACCGTCAGCAGCACGTTGACGTGCGAGAGCCGGCGGACGACGGCGTCGCCCTGGAGGATGTCCGCGCTGACGACCTCCTTGACGTGGCACCCGGAGGCATCGCAGTTCACCGAACTGCCGTCCCCGTGACCAGTGAAGTCGAGGGTTCCGTAGGTCGCCGTCGTGAGGTCCTTGGCGTACTTCTCCAGGCCGTCGTACATCGTGCCGACCTCCGTCGGTGCGACCGTCATCAGGTCGACCGACGATGTCTCCCACAACGGGGAGTGGGCTTCCATGGCGCGGGGCAACTGACCGTCCTCGGGGAAGTGGAAGTTCATCGCGCTCGGCGGCTCCCAGCGCAGGAAGCGGTACGGCGCGTCCCGGGAGACGTAGAGGTAGCCGACGGTGGTGTCCGCGCGCAGGGCCGGGACACCGTTGACGTCGGTGGTCTGCGGGTTCGTCGCGGCCGGCAGACGGGGCTTGTCGGCGAGCGCCTGCGAGAACCGCTTGGCTAGGTCGGCCGGCGTCTCGTACAGCGACATCTCCTGCGTCAGGCGGCTGCTGCCGTCGGGGGTGCTCCGGTCGCCGAGGCCGCTGTAGGTCCACAGGCGCAGGATCAGGTCGGAGGCGTGCCAGCGCGAGTAGTCCTTGCCGCCGATGGTCAGCAGATCCTGCGAGTTCGTGTCGGACTGCATGGTCTTGCCCTCGAGGTGGCTGGTGCCGAACTTCTCGCCGTGCGCGGTCACCGTGACGTCGTTGAGGTACTGCTCGACGTTCCAGTCGCCCTGGTAGCGGACTCCCGGCGCCGTGGACAGCGCCTGCACCGCCTGGTCGAACGGCTCGCGCAGCACCTTCTCCTCGGCGGCCGAACCGCTGTCGCCTCCGGGGCTGACCGACCAGGTGACCCCGATCGCCGCAGCGAGCAGTACAGCCAGGCAGAGCAGCAGTGCCTTGGCGCTCAGCACACCGAGCACCCCGGTCACCCCCGCACCCACCCCCGCGCCCGCGCCCGCGCCGACAGCAGCCGGGGCACCGGCAGCGGCATGGCCAACCGGCGCAGTGGAGGCGGCCGTTCCGGTGTGGCCGGCCGTCGCGTGGCCCGCTTGTGCGGCCCCGTGCTGCGCCGCAGGCGCGGTGGCGTGCGGGACGGTCGCGGCGGGCTGTGCCGGCGCGGGCGAGAGGTTGGCCATGTGCGAGGCGACCGAGTTGGCCTGCGCACCGTGCGCGGCGGCCCCGGGTGTGGCCGCGGCGTGCGCCGCGCCGCCGTGCGCCCCGGCCCCGCTCAGGCCGGCACCCGGCGTGGGGACGGTCGGGATGGCGGGCAGCGGGCCCGCCAGCGAGGGTGCGACGCTCTGGGCGTGCAGGGCGGCCGTCGCGCCGTGCAGGTCGCCGATCGCCTTCCAGAGCATCGCGGCCTCGCCGAGCAGGACGCCCGCCATGACCCGACGGCCCGTCAGCAGACTGCGGATGCCCTCCTCGTGGACGAAGAAGGTCTGCGCCTGCCGGTCGCCGACCCGCTCGGCGGCTCCCCAGCCACGGCCGAGCAGCCGGCCCCACGCCCCGGGGCGCAGCGCGCGGGCCAGCGCCGGCGAGGCGGCCCGGGCCAGGACGACCGCGAGTTCGGACCGGCCGGCCGCCTCGGCGAGCGCGGCGGCCCGGTCCAACGCCTGACTGTGGGCGGCCACTTCGGCAGGAGTGGTGTCCGGTCGGGCCATCCATTCGGTGAGCTGCGAGCAGATCCGTTGGAACGGGAACGGGGTGGTCCGGCCGAGGGCCGCCGCGACGGCTTCCGGCGGACAGCGGTAACCGTCCTGTTCGGCCCGCAACAGGCCGGTCTCGGCCAGCCGCTCGCACACGCCCACGGCGTCGGGCAGCTCGACGATCTCGCCGATCCGGGCCGGTGCGAGTTCCGCGCCGTCCAGGGTGGCCAGCAGGCGCAGCACCTCCGCCGACGGGGCGTCGAGTCCGTCGAGCAGCAGCGGGACGAGCTCCGCGACCTCGCCGGCCAGGGGCAGCCCGCCGCCCGTACCGACCCGGGACCGGGCGAGGACACCGGCCTGCAGCAGGTGCAGCGGTCGCCCCTGGGCGGCCTGCCACAGGCTGGTCGCGGCGGCGAGTTCGTCCTGGGCGAGCGGGCGGCGCAGTTCGTGGACGAGCACCTCCAGCCCGGCCGCCCTGTCCAGCCCGGCGAGTTCGACCAGCGCGCCGTCCTCGCCGAGCAGCGACCGCTGGTGGGAGGCCAGTACGAACGTCGCATCCGGTGCCAGGTCCGCCAGGGCGAGGGCCTGAGTGCGGGTCAGGTTCGCGTTGTCGAGGTACACGGTGACCCGCACCCCGGCCATCAGCCGCCGCAGTTCGGGCTCGGACGGGGCGTATCCGACGGCGTCGTAGCAGGCTTCGAAGATCTCCTGCGCCAGGTCGGCGACCTCGCGGTCGAACGCGTTGAGGTACACCCGCCCGTCGGGGTCGGCGGCCGGCCGGTGCGCGGCGTGGCGCAGCAGCATGCTGGTGCCGGTGCCGGACGGGCCGTACAGCTGCACCAGCCCGCCGTCCCGGATCGCCCGTTCCAGGTCGGCGAGTTCGGTGGCGCGTCCGATCGGCGCCGACTGCCGGCGGGGGAGCAGCGCCACCCGCTCCCGGCGTACCGGGGTCGGGCGGCGGCCGGACACCAGGAGCGTCACCGAGGAGCCGTGCTGGGCGTCCACCACCAGGTTGTGGTCGCCGACCACCACCGGCCCGAGGGCATCGCCGTCGATGCCGAGGCGGTAGTCGTTGCCGCCGCCCGGCCCGGTCGGGCCCGCGCCGCTGCTGGTTGCGTCCGTCGCGGTCCTCACGTCGGACTCGACCGGTTCTTCCATCGCGAAGTCTCTCCCGGCCGTGGCATGCGGCCGTTCTCTGGGGCGGACCACGGCGGGGTGGCCGGCCGGTGCGGAGGTTGGCGGCCCACCGGGCGTGCGTGGACGCACGACAGGCTCCAGGACTGCCCTCTGGCGCCCCGTCGTCGGCCAGGCTAGTGCAGGCGGTACGGCGGGACCCCGTCGAACGACGGTTTCCGCCAGGGCTGTTCACGGCGCCTCCGCGAAGCCGACGAGGCGGAAGCCCTGCCGACGGGAGGTCGGGTGACCGGCCGCTCAGGGGAAGGCGATGGCGTCGAGCAGCGCCATGCTCTCCACCTTGATGCTGCGGTACCCGGTGCTCACGGCCCCGGCTTCGCGCAGTCGGCGCAGCGCCTTGTGCACGGTGGGCTCGGCCGCGCCGGAGAGCGTCGCCAACTCGGGCTGGGTGACCGGCCAGTGGATGACGGCGCCCGCACCGACCGGCTCTCCGTAGCTGACGGCGATCTGGTGGATCACCCGGGCCAGCCGGGTCTCCGTGTCGCAGCCGGTGAAGTCGACCCGGCGGTCATTGGCGACCCGCAGCTTGGTGACGATGGACTCGTTGACGGCCTGCGCGATCCGCGGTTCGCGCCGCAGGCAGTCGAGGAACTCCGCGCGGCTCACCACCCTGGCCGTGACCTGGCCGCAACTGGTGACCGTCGCCGAACGCGGCCGGCCGTCCAAGGCCGCGAACTCGCCCACCAGGTCGCCGCCCATCCGTACGGCCAGCAGTGCGTCCCGGTGGTCGTGGGTGCGCCTGGTCGCCTTGACCACGCCTGCCAGCAGCACCAGCAGGAAGTCCGTCAGGTCCGACTCCCGCAGCAGCACCCGGTCGGCCGGGTACCGCACCTCGGTGCCGAGCGCCAGCAGCCGGTCCCGCTCGGCCGGGGGCAGCCCGCCGAGCAGACTGGCCGACGGCCACGTCCGGGGACGGCCGGACGGGACGTCCTCCTCCCGGTGGCGGTCGCTCGATGCCACTGCTCTCCCTGCCCGCGCTGCTCCGGGCGCGACCTCCCCGTGAGCCGCGCCGGTGAGACCAGTATGCGTCCCGCCCTGTCCCGGTCCAGTCGGAAAACCCGTATTCCGACGGGGTTTTGAGCCCGAGGAGCCGCCACCATGGGAACCTGGGCGGGGCCGGGCGGTCAGGACGGGTGAGGCGCAACGACCGCCCGGGCAAGGTGTGACCAGCCGTCAGGAGGATCAGCATGGAATGGGAGTCGGCGTACCGGGCGGTGCTCGCCGTGGACATCGAACGCTCCGCCGGACGCGGCGACCCGGCGTTGCTGACGATCCGTTCGGCGCTCCGCACGATGCTGCGCGAGTCCGTCGAGCGGAGCCGGATCGACTGGACGGCCTGCCGGATCGACGACCTGGGCGACGGCCTGCGGGTCACCGCCCCGCCCGGGGTGCGGAAAGCGGCACTGATCCACCCCCTGTTCGACGAGCTCGCCGCCCGGCTGCGGGCACACAACCAGCTGGCCGGGCCATTCACCACGATCCGGGTCCGGATGGCCCTGCACGCCGGCGACGTCAGGCTGGGCCCGGCCGGGGAGGTGGCCGGCCGCCCGCTGGAGGTCCTGGCCCGGCTGCTCGACGCGCCCGCGGTCCGCGCCGAACTGGCCGACGCCCCGCCGCGGACCGTCGCGGTACTGGCCCTCTCGGAGCACTTCCACGAGGAGACGGTGCAGGCCGGCCGGCCCGGGATCGTTCCGGAGGACTACCGCCGCGTGGCCGTGCACAACAAGGAGTTCACCTCTTCGGCGTGGCTCCGGTCGGCCGGCGCCCCGGCCACGGACACCACCGGGACCACGGGGGCCCCGGCCGTCACGCCGCCGGCCGGGCCGACGCGGATGAACAACCGGGCGACCGGACACGGCGTCATCTACGCGGTCCAGAACGGCGTCCAGCACATCACCACCACTCGTAGCCCCTGAGGGAGAACCCGCTCGATGGATCAAGAACTCGTCGCGCTCGCGGAGTCCGGCGCCACGGTGGTGGTCGGCGCGATGGCCACCGACCTGTGGCAGTCCGTCAAGGACGGCACGCTCGCGGTCCTCCGCCGCCTGGGCCCCGACCGCCGTCGCACCGTCGCGGAGCAACTCGACCACAACGCCGAACTGGTCCGCGACGCGGAGCACCCCGAGGACGCCCGCCAGGCCCTGTTCGCCTTCTGGGCCCTGGAGTTGGCGGCCCTGCTCAACCAGGATCCCTCCCTCGCCCCGGACCTCGCCCGCCTGATCGCCGACCACCAGGGCGGCCGGCAGCACCTCGCCCACACCCAGCGCAACACCGCCCACGACCACGGCACCGTCTACGCCGTCCAGCACGGCGACCAGCGCGTGGTCCGGGGCCTCGGCCCTGACGGTTGATCCCGCGACTGACCGGGGTGAGCCGGTCGGCCACTGCCTGACACACCGTCTCGGCCGACCGAGGCACCCCCCGACGCCGATGTCGCCGACCGGTCTCACCGAAGTCCGACCGACGCCCCGACCACGCGGCCCGGCCTGGTCCGTCGGAAGATCCGGCGCCACCAGGGCCGTGCTGCCCGGCGAGCCGGGGCTCCGCGGACAACGGGGCCGGTCCGTCCCTCGATCGGGGTGTCCCATTCGATCAGCGCGGCGGGGAACCAGGTCACGGGCTTGGTGTCGCTGCGGGCGTTGGCCCAGGCGGCCACCCGTGCGGCGGCTTCCCGCGTGGGCAGCAGGACACGGTCCTCACTGGTGGCCACCCCGAGCTCGCGCACACCGTCCTCGCGCAGGTCGTTGCACAACCACGTGTGCAGCAGACCGTCGTCGTAGCCGAGCACCTCCCAGCCGAGCTCGCGCCCGCCCTTGGCGCCCTCGCCCACCGGCAGGCCTGCCCGGCGGTCGAGGAGCGCGAGCAGCACCGGCTCGTCCGTTCCGGCCGCGAGGATGTCGGCGGCGAAGCCGTCCACATGCTCGGAGGACACCAGCACGGCGTAGAGACGAGCCCCCACGGGCACCGGGAGGGAGCGGCAGGCCGCCAACGTCTCCGACGCGCCGGCGAACCAGCACCCATCCTCCGGAAACCGGTCGACCAGACAGTCCGACGCCGTGGTCAGCCCCGCCCTGCGGGGCACAGCCGAGCCGTTCAACGACGTCGGCACCGCGACGAAGTAGCCGGCCAGCACCATCTCACCCGGCACACCGCCACCGGCAGGAAGACCCTCGATCATCCCCGCACCGTACCTGACCTGCGACATCAACCTCCGATGGGACGGATCACCGTCCCTGCCGAGTGATCTCGACCGATTGCCAGACCGCTCTGCCCGGCCCACCGTCACTCCCAGGGGTCGACGCCCTGCCGCCAGAAGGCCGCCGCGTCGTACAGGAACCCTGCCTGCGCAGCGTGCCGACCAGGAGGGCCGGCCGTGTGACCAGCCCGGCCCGCACGCGGAAGAATGAGGCAGGTGACCAACACCCAACCGCGCGGCCTGCACTCCCTCATCCCCGTCCGCGCCCGGACCACCCCCGGCGAACAGGCCGCCTCCCAGCTCCGCCACCTGCGTTCGGCGACCGTCCCGGTGCCGGTCCTCGCCGCGGCCGCCGCCCTCATCGCCCCGCAGCTGGAAGACCCGGACCCGGCCACCCGCGACGCCGCCGAAGCCGTGCACGCCCACCTGATCGCCGCCATCGACAACGCCACCCCGAACCGGTAACCGGATGTCCTCCGACAGGCGGTCCTGACCGGTTGCCACGTGTGTGACCGACGACGAACGGACCTACCGGAAGGGCGGCAGCCAAATGCGCATGCCCAACTGCCGGTGGGTCTCGGCGTCTTCCCGGATCGTCCGCCAGTTCCGGTGGGTGAACTGCAGGGATGTCGACTGGCCGGGGTGGCGCTTGCCCAGGGCTGTGCAGATCTCCGCGAGGTCGGGCGGGAACGCCAGAACGCCGGTCACCTCGAAGGCCTCGTAGACGACGAGTGCGTACCAGTCGACACCGGGGATGCTCCGCACGGTGTGCTCATTCGGCCAGCTGCCAAGAGGGTTGGCGAGGTACTTGACCTGGACGAACTCGCCGTCGGCCGATACCAGGTCGTAGTTCGCCTGCACACGCGATTCGGCGAGTCGCCCTCCCCACAGGGCCAGGACCAGATGCTCGGCGACCTCGGCCAGCGGGTCCCTGTTCGACCGGCCGAGCGCCATGATTTCCAGCAGCTCTTGCCGCGCTGTCCGGTAGGACGCCAGAGCGCCCAACAACCCGGATACAGCGGCGCCGTTCGGCTCTGGGCGAGGGTCGCGGTCGGTCACCCGGCCACGATTGCACACCGGGCAGCGACGTAGCCACCGGTATCCGGGGGCGCAACCACCGCAGCGAAGTGCCCGTGCTCCGTCGCCAAGTCGTCGACCTTCGACGAGCCGGGTCAGTCACGGCCCCGCTGATCAGCGGCAGCTCACGGTGCGTCACATAGGGCTCCCACCAGCACTGTTGGCCCGGGCCCCACTCGGTGAATGTTGATCATTTCTTCATAAAAGATCTAGCATGGCACCCCGGCGCCGGACTCACCGGCGTCCGGAAAGGGACCCTCGATGCGCATCCGCAAGCTCCTCGCCGCCGCCACCGTGGCCGGCACCGTCCTGGCCTCCGGCCTGGCGACCACCGGCACGGCCTCGGCCTCCAGCCTGGCCGACTGCCAGGGGGGCCACTACGTCTGCCTGTACTACAACTCGAGCGGCAACGGCTACGGCGCCGTCTTCGTCCAGACCGGCAACATCTCGGACTACGCGAACTACCGCTTCGGCGAGAGCGCCTACGGCACCAACGGCGCCGGCATCTCGGTGAAGAACCACGCCGCCTCGGTGGACAGCTGGTACCCCGGCGCCTTCACCGTCTACTACAACAGCGGCACCCGGAACTGCAGCTACGCCTGCCAGACCATCCCGGACTACAGCTTCCGCGACCTCAACTCGACGATGAAGAACAACAACGCGGCCGGCTTCTTCGGCTGATCCCACCCGCGGTCCCCGGCCCACCCGGCACGCGGGCGGGCCGGGGACCGCGCCCCGCCCCACCCGGAACCGCCCGACCCCGGAAGACCGAACCTGTGCCCAGCCGCCCGCGCCGCTCCGCCGCCCTCCTGCTCGCCCTGCCGCTCCTGCTGCTCCTGCCGGCCGGCTGCGCGGGCACCGACGCGGACCCGTCGCGCGACGCCGCCGCACCGACCCGCACGGCCGTACCGCCCCAGGTGCCCGCCGTTCCCGTCCTCGACTCGGCGAACGACCGGCCGCTGCCCCTGGACGCCTACCTGCTCGCCCCCGCACAGCTGTTGACGGTCCAGCAGGCGCAGGCCAGGCTCACCACGGCCTGCATGACACGCTTCGGCTTCGACTTCGCTCCCCCGCAGCCGAGCCCGCCCCCGCGCGACTCCGATGCCCCGACCACCCGGGTGGACGGCCGGTACGGTCCGCAGAACGCCGCCGCCATGGCGAAGTGGGGCTACCACCCGGAGGGCGGCGACCCCGGGGCGGGTGCCCAGCCGCCCCGGCTGGAGCTGAGCCCGGAGATGACGACCGCGCTGCGGGGCGCCTCCGACCCCAGGCAGAAGTACGGCCCGGGCGGGCAGTCGGTCAACGGCCGGACGGTGCCGGACCGCGGCTGCGTCGGGGAGGCCGTGCGGACGCTGACCGGCTCCGCGGACGGCCGGATCGGTGACGCGCAGCTCGCCGAGGACCTCAAGTTCCGTACCCTGGTGGACTCCCAGAAGGACGCCCGGACAGCGGCGGTGTTCGCCCGGTGGTCGGAGTGCATGAAGGAGAGCGGCTTCGACTACCCGGATCCGGTGGCCGCGCTCGGTGACAAGGCCTGGCAGGACGGCCCGACGCCCTCGCCGCGCGAGCTCCGGGTGGCGACGGCCGATGCGGCCTGCCGGCACCGGACCAACCTGGTCGGCGTCTGGTACTCCGTCGACTCCGCCTACCAGGAGCGGGCGATCGCCGAGAACGCGGCCGCCATGGCGCAGATCAGGACCGCCCTGCACGCCCAGGTGGACGCGGCGACCGCGGCCCTCAAGGGCTGAAGGAACCAGAACGGCCGGAAGGGCCGGAAGGGCCGGAAGGGCTGAGGGTCCGTCAGGACCGCTGCGGTGGCGGGCAGGTGCTCTCCCGCACGATCAGCTCCGGCCGCAGCAGGTGCAGCGAGTTGACCACCGGCCCGGACCTGGCGACGGCGCGCAGCAGCAGGTCGACCGCCTGCCGGGCCATCTCCCGCATGGGCAGCGCCACGCTGGTGAGCGGCGGCCGGGTGAGCCGCACCTCGGGGTTGTCGTCGTGGCCGATCACGGAGAGGTCCTCGGGGACCCGCCGTCCGGAGGCCTTGGCCGCGTCGAGGGCGCCGAGCGCGAGCACGTCGTGGGTGGCGAAGACGGCGGTCAGGCCGGGGTCGGCCGCGAAGGCGGCGCGGGCCGCCTCGACGCCGCCGGCCACGGTCGGTTCGGCGGCCCGGTGGACGAGGTGGTCGGGGACGGTGAGGCCGTCGGCGGCGAAGGCGCGGCGGAAGCCGGCCAGCCGGGAGCCGTGGTCGGGGCTCTCCAGGACGGCGACCCGTTCGTGGCCGAGTTCGCGCAGGTGGCGCCCGGCGAGGTAGCCGGCGTGCTCGTAGTCGACGGTGACCACCGGGAAGTCGTCGGGCACCGCCGTCTCCCAGGCGCAGAGCGCGACCGGGAAGCGGGCCTCGGCGAGCAGCGGCAGATGGGCCATCAGGTCGCGGTCCCCGGCGATCAGCAGGGCGTCCACCGAGCGGCTGGTGAGGCTGGCCAGGTGGCGGCGGGCGCGCTCGCCGTCCAGGCGGGTGGTGGCGAGCAGCAGGTGGTAGCCGTGCTCCTCGACCACGTCCTCCACGGCCTCGACCATCTCGGCGTAGAAGGCGCCGGCCACGGTGGGGACGAGCAGGCCGACGGTCCTGGTGCTGCCGGTGGCGAGTGACCGGGCCACCAGATTGGGGGTGTAGCCGAGCGCGTCGATCGCGGCGCGTACCCGGGCGGCGGTCTCGGGGCGGACCGGGACGCGTCCGCTGATGACGTTCGACACCGTCTGCTTGGTGACGCCCGCGCGGTCGGCCACGTCCTGCATCGTCGCCACGTGGGCTCCCTGAATTTTACCGGTCAAGCGTGTGGCGTCGACGTTACGGCCACCGCAACCCCGGGTCAAGACCGCGCACGCCCTCCCCGGAGTTGCCCCCTCTGCCCGGTTTCGGCAATTTCTGCAGGAGCTCTTGTTTTACCGGTCAAAATGGTCTTACGGTCCTCGCAATCTCCTCGTCGTGCCCCGAGAGGACGGACCCCCACCGTGCCCACCAGCTCCCTGCGCACCGCTCCCCTGCCGATCGAGGGGGCGGCCGATCCGACCGCCTCCCTGCCGATCCTGCACGGCGTCCCCACCGCCGCCGTCACCGCCGCCGCCGTCACCGCGCACGGCGACGGGCTGGACGAGGAGCTGCGCCGGGGCCTGCGCTACGGCAGGCCGGCCACGCTGCTCCCCTACACCCGCCAGGACCGCTACGACCGCCGCCGCTCCCCGCGCGAACTGCCCTCCGTGGTCCTGGAGAACGAGCTGCTGACCGCCACCTTCCTCCCCGGGTACGGCGGCCGCCTCTGGTCCCTGGTCCACCGCCCCACCGGCCGCGAACTGCTGCACCGCAACCCGGTGCTCCAGCCCGCCAACCTGGCGCTGCGCGACGCCTGGCTGGCCGGCGGCGTGGAGTGGAACCTCGGCACCACCGGCCACTGGCCGCTGACCTGCGAGCCGCTGCACGCCGCCCGGGTCACCGCGCCGGACGGCACACCGGTGCTGCGGATGTTCGCCTTCGAGCGGCTGCGCCGCCTGGTGCTGCGGATCGACGCCTGGCTGCCCGCCTCCTCCCCCGCGCTGTACGTCCACGTGGAGGTCCACAACCCCTCCGGCCGGGAGGCGCCGGTCTACTGGTGGTCCAACACCGCCGTACCGCAGACCCCGGACACCCGGGTGGTGGCCCCGGCCGACCACGCCTTCCACTTCGACTACCGCAGCGACCTGCGCCGCCTCGCCTTCCCGCACCGCGAGGGCGCCGACCACAGCTACCCGGGCCGGGCCGCCCACGCCGCCGACCACTTCCTCGACCTGCCGCCGGACGAGCGCCGCTGGATCGCCGCGCTGGACGCCGACGGCGCGGGCCTGGTCCAGACGTCCACCGCCCGGCTGCGCGGCCGCAAGGTGTTCTGCTGGGGCACCTCCCCCGGCGGGCGGCACTGGCAGGAGTGGCTCTCCGGCCCCGACCGCCCCTACCTGGAGATCCAGGCCGGCCTGGCCCGCACCCAGCTGGAGCACCTGCCGATGCCCGCCGGTGCGACCTGGTCCTGGACCGAGGCCTACGGCCTGCTCCAGGTCGATCCCCGAGCGGTGCACGGCAGTTGGCAGCAGGCCCGGAAGGCCGCCGCCGAGGCGCTCGACCTCCTCCTGCCGCCCGCCGAGCTGGACCGCGCCCAGGCCGCCGCCACCGCCTTCGGCGAGCCGGAGGAGATGCTGACGGAGGGTCAGGGCTGGGCCGCCCTGGAGATCGAGGCCGGCCGCCTGCCCGCCTCCGCCCTGCTGCCCTTCGGCCACCCCGGGCCCGAACAGCGGCCCTGGCAGGGGCTGTTGGCCACCGGCGCGCTGCCCGTCAGCGACCCGCCCGCCACCCCGGTCACCGGCGAGCGGTGGCGCGCACTGCTGGAGGAGAGCACCGGCCGGGGCGCCGCGGACTGGCACTCCCTCTACCACCTCGGCCTGGTCCGGCTGGCCGACGGCGAACCGGGGCCGGCCCGCGAGGCCTGGCTGCGCTCCCTCGCCGACCGCCGCACCCCGTGGGTGCTGCGAGCCCTGGCCCACCTGGCCGAGGACCCGCAGACCGCCGCCGACCTCCTCGCCGAGGCCCACGAACTCCGGCCGGACCTAATGGAGTTGGGCATCGAGACGCTGGACGCCCTGCTCCGTGCCGACCGGCCGGCCGCCGCCCTGACCCTGATCGGGGCGCTTCCCCACCCCGTCCGCGACCACGGCCGCATCCGGCTGGCCGAGGCCACCGCCGCGTTCACCCTCGGCGACCACGAGCTGGTCCGGCGGCTGCTGGCCGAGGGCATCCGGGTGGACAACATGCGCGAGGGAGAGGTGTCCCTGGACGCCCTCTGGCGCGCCGTCCACCCGGACCGGCCCGTCCCGCCGGACTACGACTTCCGCATGTCGGAAGACTGAACCTCCTTCCCCCGCAGTTCACTTCACCCTCCCCCCATTGAGGAGTACCCCCATGCCTACTCCCGCCAGAAGGACCGGCGGCGCCCTGCTCGCCACCGTCCTGGCCATCGCCGCCCCCGTGCTGGCGAGCCCGAGCCCCGCCTCGGCCGAGGAGCTCGCCCCCACCTACAGCGTCACCGTCGGCGCCACCGGCTCGTGGACCCACCCCACCGACACCCCCGCGGCGCCGTACATCGACAAGGACGGCTCCTTCTGGTACCAGCAGTCCGCCGCGCTCTACGGCGCCAACGACCCGCGCTACTGGGACTTCTTCACCGGCACGGACCTGGACACCGCCACCCGGAATGCGGCCGTCAGCAACTACGTCAACCCGGCCAACTCCAGCGACAAGAACAACGACACCACCTGGCGCTGCAACAACAGCCCCACCGGCCTGGAGGCCACCGCGGCCACCGGCAGCGCCAGTTACGCGCACCGCAACTACTGCGACCTGGCCGGGGTCTGGGTCGACCCGGACACCGGTGACTGGTACGGCCTGGTGCACAACGAGTTCACCCCGCAGCCCTTCGGCGACGGCCTGCACTACGACGCCATCGACTACGCGGTCTCCACCGACCAGGGCCGGACCTGGAAGATCAAGGACCACGTCATCACCTCGCCGTTCAGCACCACCCGCGGCGACACCACCGGCTTCCCCAACCAGACCTACTCCTACGGCGACGGCGACCAGCGCCTGCTGGTGGACACCGTCTCCGGCTACTTCTACGTCTTCTACGGCTCCCGGATCGTCGACAAGTCCGGCGGCTGGAAGGCGTTCTACGAGCACGTGGCGCGCGCCCCGATCTCCGCCAAGATGGCGCCGAGCTCCTGGCAGAAGTGGTACGACGGCTCCTGGTCGCAGCCCGGCAAGGGCGGCAAGGAGAGCAACATGGTGCCCGTCGGTGCCTCCAGCACCACCGGGTACACCCCGGTCGCGGGCGAGTACGACCCGGCGAACACCGGCACCTCCGCCCAGCAGATCGCGGCCGGCAAGATGCCCGCCACCTCCCCGCTCTTCGTCATGGACGTCACCTGGAATGCCTACCTCGGCCTCTACATCGGCCAGCCGCAGGCGGTCGACCAGAGCGGCAACGCCCCGCAGGAGATCTACGCCACCGCCGACCTGGCCACCCAGAAGTGGTTCAAGCTCGGTGACACCGGCAGCTACCACACCGCCTCCTGGTACCGCTGGTTCCTGGACAGCGCCAACCGCACCAGCTCGGCGATCGTCGGCAAGAACTTCCGCACCTACTGCTCCTTCGGGTGCTCGGACAAGAAGTCCGGCGAGTACGTCAACCTGAGCGTCGGCTCCTCGGCCCCGGCCGCCGCGCCGGTGGACCTGAGCAAGTCGTACAAGATCGCCAACGGCAACGGCCGCGTGCTGGCCCAGGTCTCCGGGAGCTCCGCCACCACCTCGGTGGCTGCCGGCACCGGCGCCGCGCTGGAGGCCTGGACCTTCCAGGCGGTCGGCGACGGCTCCTACCGGATCGCCAACTCCGCCACCGGCCAGCTGCTCGGCGTGGACGCCACCGCCAACTCCGGCCGCGCCTGGGGCAGCGCCCCGACCGTGACCGCCGCCGCGGGCGGCAACGCCGCCGTCGGCCAGCAGTGGTGGGTGCTCTCCAACACCTCCGCCCCCGGCACCTTCCGGATCGTCAACCGCTACAGCGGCCTGGCCGTCGGCCTCTCCTCCACCACCGGCCGCCTGGCCGAGACCACCCCCGGCCGCACCTGGACCGACAGCAGCGGCAGCGGCGTGGGCAGCGGCCGCACCGCCGCCGAGCAGACCCTGACCCTCACCGCGGCCGGCACCGCGCCGGAGTCGGTGCTGCTCAACTCCCCCGGGAACCAGACCACGTCCGTCAACACGGCGGTCTCGCTCCAGCTCTCGGCCACCGACAGCCTGCAGAAGCCGCTCACCTTCTCGGCCACCGGCCTGCCGGCCGGACTGTCCATCAGCGCCTCCGGCCTGATCACCGGCACCCCGACCACCTCCGCGGTCTCCACCGTCACGGTCACCGCCTCCTCCGGCACCGCGAGCTCGCAGACCACCTTCAGCTGGACGGTCAACCCGGCCCTGGCCGGCGTCCACACCCTCTCCACCGGCGGCAAGGCGCTCGACGACCCCAACCACAGCACCACCGCCGGCACCCAGATGATCACCTGGACGCTCGGCACCGGCCTCAACCAGAAGTGGACCTTCGCCGCCCAGTCGGACGGCTCCTACACCCTCACCAACGGCGAGTCGGGCATGTGCCTGGACGTCAGCGACTCCTCGACCACCGCCGGCGGCAAGATCATCCAGTGGCCCTGCACCACCGGCTCGGCCAACCAGCGCTGGAACGTCAACCGCCTGGCCAACGGCACCTACACCGTCGCCTCGGTCCACAGCGGCCTGCTGCTGACCACCGCCTCCACCTCCAACGGCGCCCTGGTCACCCAACAGCCGAACACCAACTCCGCCCTCCAGCAGTGGACCATCTCCTGATCCACCCCTGATCCACCCCTGACGGACGGTCAGGCCGGCATGTGGGTGCCGGCCTGACCGTCCTGCTTTACGTCCTGCTTCCTGTCCCGCTTCCCGTGCGGGGCCCGTCAGGCGGTGGGCGCGGTGGCGAAGGGCGCGCTCCAGGTCTGGTTGGCCTGGTGGGTGCCGCAGGTGTAGGTGGCGACGGCCTTGCTCTTGTCGTTCACCGAGCCGCCGGCGATGTCGGCGCACAGGCCGTTCGCCCTGAGCTGTCCGGCCAGACCGTAGGACCAGGTCTGCTGGGCGTCGGCGCCGTTGCAGGTGCGCAGCTTGAGGCCGGTGGTCTCGCCGGAGAGACAGAGCCCGGGCGAGGCGAGCGAGGTGATCCGGCCGTCGGTCTGGCGCTGCCACTGCTGGTTGCCGCCCGAGTGGCAGTCCCAGAGGCCGACGGTGGTGCCGTTGACGGCGCCGTTGTAGGCGTCCAGGCAGTAGGCGTAGGCCTGGAAGCCGGGCTGGGCGGCCTGGATCTGGCCGGTCGGCAGGGCGGCGCCGCAACTGCCGGGCGCGATGGTGTACATCACGTTGTCGTGGGCGCCGACAGTGGCGGTGAAGGCTCCCGCGACCTGCGAACTGGTGTGGCTCCAGAGGTCCTTGACGGTGCGGGCGCACCCGGTGTTGCCGAAGCCGATCCGGGCCGGGTCGATGGTGACCGTGGTGGCGGCGTTGTTCTTGTTGACCACCACGACGGCGCGGGAGCCGTCGGCGAGCGGCTTGACCACGGTCTCGGTGCCGGCGGTGGTGGAGGCGCCGTCGCGGGCGGCGAGGTAGCCGCCGGCCGTGGTGTCCTGGTCCACGGCGATGATGTCGGCGTTCTTCAGGATCTCCAGCTGCGGTGCGTAGGTGACCGGGTCGGCGGCCATCTTGCGGACGTCGGCGGAGATCATCAGCGGCGAGCCCATCGCGGACCAGAGCGCGAACTGGCTGCGCTGCTCGGCCGGGGTGAGCTGGTTGTTGTCGCCGATCAGCAGCATGTCGGCGTCGTTGTGGTTGCCGGGGCCGTTGTAGCGGGCCAGGGCCACGGTGTCCTCGAAGTTCTGCAGGACGCCGCCCTCGTAGTAGTCGGCGCCGTGCTGCCAGTCCCAGGCGGAGGTGGTGTTGGTGTGCCACACCGCGATGTCGGGGCTGACCCGCCACATCTGGCCGAGGCCGCGCACTCACTCCTGGGCGTTGTACTTCTCCGCGCTGGTCGGGCCGTACCCGGCGGGGGCCGACTCGTTGAAGAGGATCTTGCGGCTGGTGTTCGCGGTGGCGGTCTTGAGCGCATTGGCGAAGGTGGTGAAGATCTGCCGGCGGTTGGTGATGTCGGTGCCGCAGTTGTCGACCTTGATCGAGTCGATGCCCCAGTAGGCCAGCGAGTTCGCGTCGACCTGCTCGTGGCCCTTCACCCCGCCGGGCACGCCCTGGCAGGTGTTCACCCCGGAGGTGCTGTAGAGGCCGGCCTCCATGCCCTGGGAGTGCACGTAGTTCGCGTAGTCCGTCAACTCCCAGTCGTAGCCGGGCTGTTCACTGCTGCCCCACTTGGCGGCGCCGTGCAGGCAGCCGGCGCTGGTGCGCTGCATCCAGCAGTCGTCCACCGTGAGGTTGGTGTAGCCGGCCGCGACCAGGCCGGTGTCCTTCATGGCCTTGGCCTGGTCCTGCATGAACTGCTGGAACGAGTAGCCGTCCCGGGTGCCGTCGAGGCGGGCCTGCGCGGCGCAGGTGAACCTGGCCCAGTTGTTGAAGCCCATCATCGGCTTCACCCCGATCGGGGCGGAGGTGTTGGCCGCCGTGCTGTCGGCGGCGGCCGGGGTGCCGACGGACACGGCCAGGCCGGCCGTGACGACGGCTGCGGTGCAGAGACCGAGCACGCGGTGGTGCCATCCCATGATTGCTCTCCTGTGGCAGATCGTGAGCAAAGTTGAGCGATACTTGCGCGAAGTGCGCATGTTCGAGCAAAGACTGGAGAGTGAACGCGGTTCACGTCAAGACCCGCGCACCGCCGGATCGAAGGAACCCCGGCCGCGCCCGACGGCGTCGGCGCACGTCGGAGGGGCCGTGCCCCGAGGTCCTCCGGGGCACGGCCCGCACCGCCACCCCCGAGGAGCGCGCCGCCCGCCGGCCCCTGACGGCCGGTCACCGGCCCACCCACGACGACCACCGGGCCGGGACCGGGCGCGAGATCCCGGCCGTGGTGATCGACCCCACCCGACGGGGGGCGTCCGGACGCTCCGAGGACGACCGGAGTTGGCGCGGGCCGCGGGGCGGATGGAAGTCTGGAGCCGTGGACCAGACGATCATCGCCGCCCTGCGGCGCGCGGCCGAGCACCGGCACCGCTTCGACGCCCGCTTCGCGGCGTACTTCGACTCGCTGACCGACCCCGCGGGCGGCGGCGCCCTGGAGGGCCTCGGGCACGGCACCTTCCCCGCCCGCGCCCTGGAGCTGCTGCGGGACATGTCGCTGCGCGGTGGCAAACGGCTCCGGGTGGCGGTGCTGTACGAGGCGGCCGCCCTGGTCACCGATCAGCCTTCGCCGGGCCTGACCGAGGCCGCGATCGGCATCGAGCTGCTCCAGACCCACGGTCTGGTCCACGACGACATCATCGACGGCTCGGCCGTCCGGCGCGGTGCGCCGTCGGTGCCGCAGCGCTACCGCGACGAGTACCCGGACCGGACCGGCACCGCCACCGGCCTGGCCGTGCTCGCGGGCGACCTGGCCGCCTTCCTCTCCCTGCGCGTCCTGTCCGGCTCCGGGCTGCCGCCCGAGCGGGCCGCCGCGATGACCGCCGAGCTGGCCGGGGTCGGGGCCACCACCGTGCTGGGCCAGTTCCTGGACCTGGAACGGGACTTCGGCCCCGTCCCCGACCTCGACTTCCTGCACGCGGTCACCGAGTACAAGACCACCCGCTACTCCATCCTGGCCCCGCTCCGCCTCGGCCTGCTGGCCGCCGGGGCCGACCCCGCCCCGTACGACGACGAACTGCGCCGCTACGCCACCGCGTTGGGGATCGCCAACATGCTCCGGGACGACTGGCTCGACCTGTTCGGCGACCCGGCCGCGGTCGGCAAGTCGGTCGGCTCCGACCTGCGCTCCGGCCGCCGCAGCTACGCCGTCCGGGCCCTGCTGACCGCCGACCTCGACGCCGCCGGGCGCGCACTGCTGACGGCCGCCCTCGGCGACCCGCACGCCGACGAGGAGACCCTCGACCGGGTCCGCGCGCTCGCGCGCGAGCACGGTGTCGACCGCTCGCTCCAGGCCGACGCCGAACAGCACGCCGCCGAGGCGTCCGCCGTCGCGGGCTCCTGGTACGACCGCTGGCAGCCGGACGCCGTCGCCTTCTTCCACCACCTACCGGCCTGGACCGTGACCCGCGACCACTGAACCCCCGCCCTCGAGGTCCGCCGCCTCGACGGGACCGGGCGGCCGCCACCGGGACACCGGAGACGGCCTCCGACCACGCCCACCCCCACCCGGCGGAGCGGCTCCGATGCCGGCCGGCCCGGACCGTGACCCGCAACTGCTGAACCCCCGGTCCCACCACCTCTTGAGGGCCGTCCCCTCGACGGGACCGGGCCACCGCCGCGACAACGGGCCGGAGGTGCCCCCGACCACGCCCACCCACTCGGCGGAGCCGCCCGCCGCGGTCCGGCCGGGGCACCGGTCAGGCGGAGGCGGTCAGGGTGGGCTCGACCGCGTCCAGGGCGCGGCGCAGGGCGCCGACGGCGACGGCGCGTTCGCCGAGGACCGAGGCCGTCACCTCGGCGGTGGTGAGGGTGCGGTCGCGCAGGTGGCGGCGGACCGGGCCGAGCAGGGTCTCGCCGGCCCGGGACAGGCCGCCGCCGATCACGACGCGGCCGGGGTCGAGGAGCAGGACGAGGGTGGCCAGGCCCCGGGCGAAGCGGGCGGCCGCCCGGTCCACCACGGCAGCGGCGGCCGGATCGCCCGCGGCGGCGGCGGTGAAGAGCGGGCCGATCTCGCCCTCCGGGCCGAGCGCGACGCCCGCCTCCTGCGCCAGCCGCCGGATCGCGGCGGCGCCCGCGAGGCGCTCGAAGGGGCCGAGCGTGCTGGTCAGCGGGGCGGCTGACACGTCGTCACCGACGGCTCCGCCCGGCACCTCCCCACCCGGCGCCTCCCCGCACCGCACGTCGATGAAGCCCAGCTCGCCCGCCGCCCCGCCGGCGCCGCGGAAGGGCCTGCCGTCGAGCAGCATGCCCGCGCCGATCCGCTCGCCCCACTGGACGAAGACCAGGCTGTCCGCGTCTCCGGAGCCGCCGCGCCAGCGCTCGCCGAGCACGGCGAGGTCCACGTCGTTGTCGATCAGGACCGGGCAGTGCAGCCACTCCCGCAGCCGCGGGACGACGGGCAGGCCGGCCCAGCCCGGGATGCTCGGGGCGAGCAGGATCTCCCCGCGCTCGCGGTCCACGATGCCGGGGGTGCCGACGCTGACCGCCCGCAGGTCGGCCGGGGCGATCCCCGCCTCGGCGACGGCGGCGGTCAGGGCGGTGCGGACGGTCTCGAACAGCCCGGGGCCGTCGATGTCCTGACCCACCGTCACCCGCCGCTCGGCCCGGGGCCCGCCCGCCAGGTCCGCGATCACCACCAGCACCTTGTGCGGCCCGATGTCGATGCCCGCGACGTGGCCGGCCTCGGCCCGGAAGCGCACGTGCTGGGCCGGCCGCCCGGGGGCGGCGGCCGCCTCGGGAGCCGCCGTGACGGACTCGACCAGGCCGCCCTCGGCCAGCGCGGCCAGGGCCCGGGTGACGGCGGGGCGGGAGAGCCCGGTGGCCGTGGCGAGGGCGGTGACGCTCACCGCGGGCGTCTCGGCCGCGCGCAGCGCGGCCAGGACGGCGTCGGCGTTCATCGCGCGCAGCACGTGCGGCCCGGTGGCCGCTCGGCGGGTGGGCACCCGGTTCCCTCCTTGCACTCCTGGTCGGCCGCCTGGATGCGGGCCGGTCTCGCACTGTACTGCGCGTCCGGGCCGGTCGTCCGAACGGGTTTCCGCGCCCGGGTGCTTGACACCCCACCACGGCGCCGAGATATTTACGGACGCTCCGTTAATAATGCCGTCCCCCACAGCGCATTCCCCAGGAGACGACCCATGAAGCCGGGACTCCACCGACGCCTGCTCGGCGTCGTGATCTCACTGGCCGCGGCGAGCGCCGGGCTCTCGACCGTGTCCGCACCCGCCGCCCAGGCGGCCACCTTCGACACCTCCCCCGCCGCCGCGAGCCTCCAGCGCCTGCTCCCGGCCCAGGCCTCGCAGTTCGTCCTGCGGGCCGTCGACCGGACCGCCCCGGGCGTCGACTCCTTCTCCGTCTCCGGCGACCCGGGCGCGATCCAGGTGTCGGGAACCAGCCCCGCCACCCTGCTGACCGGCGTCGGCTGGTACCTGCGCAACGTCGCGCACGTGGACATCGGCCTGCCCGGCACCAGCACCTCCGCGCTGCCCGCGACCCTCCCCGGGGTCCCGTCCGCCCACACCGACTCCTCGGTGGTGCCGCACCGTTACGCGCTCAACGACGTCGACAACGGCTACACCGGCGCCTACCGGACCTTCGCCGACTACCAGCGCGAGATCGACGTGCTCGCCCTGCACGGCATCAACGAGGTGCTGGTCACCGCCGGGGCCGAGCAGCCCTACTACCGGACCCTGCAGCAATTCGGTTACACCGAGGCCGAGTTGCAGTCCTGGGTGCCGGGCCCCGCACACCAGCCCTGGTGGCTGATGCAGAACATGTCCGGCTCCGCCTCCTCCGCGGTCTCCGCCCAGCTGATCGCGGCCCGGGCCGCCGTCGGGCGGCAGATCTGCGACCAGCTGCGCGCCCTGGGCATGACCCCGGTGCTGCCCGGCTACTTCGGCACCGTCCCGGCCGACTTCGCCGCCCGCAACCCCGGCACCCACGTGGTCGCCCCCGGCGGCTGGGTGGGCTTCACCCGCCCGTCCTGGCTCGATCCGAACGACCCGCGCTACCCGGCCGTCGCCGCCGCCTACTACGCCCACCAGAGCGCCGCCTTCGGCGCGGCCGGCATGTTCAAGATGGACCCGCTCCAGGAGGGCGGCAGCGCCGGGGACATCGACGTCACCGCGGCGGCGGGGGCGATCCAGCGCGCCATGCTCGCCGCGCACCCGGACGCCACCTGGGCCGTCCTCGGCTGGCAGGACAACCCCTCCGACGCGGTGCTCGCCGGTGTCGACAAGTCGAGGATGCTGATCGTCGACGGCCTCTCCGACCGCTACCAGAACCTCGACCGGGAGGCCTCCTGGCACGGCACCCCGTACGCCTTCGGCAGCATCGCGAACATGGGCGGCAAGACCACCTTCGGCGCCAACTCCGCAGTCTGGATCGACCGTTTCCGGCAGTGGCTGACCAAGCCCGGCAGCGCGGTGAAGGGCATCGCCTACATGCCGGAGGGCACCGGCACCGACCCGGCCGCCTTCGCCCTGTTCGCCGACCTCGCCTGGTCGGCCGGCCCGGTCGACCAGGCCGCCTGGTTCCGGACGTACGCCACCGCCCGCTACGGCGGCGCCGACGCCGAGGCGGCCGCCGCCTGGGAGAAGCTGCGCACCGGCCCGTACTCGATGCCGTCCGGCAGCTGGGCCGAACCGCAGGACAGCCTCTTCACCGCCCGGCCCTCGCTGACCGCGAGCAGCTCGGCCAGCTGGTCCCCCGGCGGCATGCGGTACGACCCGGCGACCGTGCAGAGCGCGCTGACCAGCCTGCTCCGGGTCGCCCCGGCCCTGCGCGACAGCGACGCCTACCGCTTCGACCTGCTGCACACCGCCCGGCAGGCCCTGGACAACCGCGGCCGCGCGCTCCTCCCGCGGATCGCCACCGCCTACACCGCCAAGGACCTGACCGCCTTCCGCGCCCTGGTCGCCGAGTGGAACGCCGACCTCGCGAGCCTCGACGGGCTGATGGCCACCGACAGCCGCTTCCTCGTCGGCAACTGGCTGGCCGGCATCGACGGTTGGGGCGCCACCGCCGCCGAGGACGGTCGGCTCCAGTACGACGCCCGCTCGCTCGTCACCACCTGGGGCAACCGCTCCCAGGCCGACGGCAACGGCCTGCGCGACTACGCCGCCCGCGAGTACTCCGGGCTGATCACGGACCTCTACGCCAAGCGCTGGGCCGCCTACTTCCGGTCCCTGGACACGGCCTTGGCCACCGGCACCGCCCCGGCCGCCGTCGACTTCTTCGCGATGGACGACGCCTGGGCGCGCGGCACCACCGCCTACCCGACCACCGCCACCGGTGACGTCCACGCCGTCGCCTCGGCCATCGCCGCCGCCCTGCCCCCGGTCACCCCGGCCGGGCCGGTCACCGGCAGCAGCGGCAGGTGCGCGGACGTCACGGGCGGCAGCACCGCGGACGGCACCGCCCTGCAGCTCTACAGCTGCAACGGCACCGCCGCCCAGACCTGGTCCGTCCCGGGCGACGGCACCCTGCGCGCCCAGGGCAAGTGCATGGACGTCCGCAACGGCGCCGTGACCCCCGGCACCGTCGTCCAGCTCTACACCTGCAACGGCACCCCCGCCCAGTCCTGGACGTACCACGGCACCGACCGCACCCTGCGCAACCTCAAGTCCGGCCTCTGCCTGGACGCCTCCGGCGGCGGCACCGCCAACGGCACCGCACTGATCGTCTGGACCTGCACCGCCGGCGCCAACCAGCGGTGGACCGTGCCGTCCTGACGGACCGTCACAACCGCCCGGGCCCCGCGAAGGCCGTCCCGGTGAGCCTCTCGGACTCCGTCCAGAGCCGGGCCGCGCTCACCGGGTCGCTGGCGGCGGCGGTGCGGCCGACCAGGGTGGGGTGGCCGCGGTTCTCGGCGAAGCCGTCCGGGCCGACGTACGCGGCGCCGGGCAGGTCCATGGTGGCGGCGAACAGCGAGGGCAGGGCGCCGGCCCGGCTGTCCTGGGCGACGAACCGGTTGCCGACCGCCATCAGGGCGCGGCGCACCGCGCTGCCGTCGTGGCTCTGCAGGTTGGTGGCCGCGTACCCGGGGTGGGCCGCGAGGGCGCGGACCGGCGAGCCGGCGGCCGTCAGGCGGCGCTGGAGCTCCAGCGTGAAGAGCAGGTTGGCCAGCTTGGACTGGGCGTAGGCCCGGATCGGGTGGTACTCGCCCTTGAGGTTCAGGTTCTCGAAGCGGATGCGGTTGCCGGGGTACTTGTGCATCCCGGAGGCCACCGTGACCACGCGGTCGGTGAGGTGCGGCAGCAGCAGGTTGGTCAGGGCGAAGTGGCCGAGGTGGTTGGTGCCGAACTGGGTCTCGAAGCCGTCCCTGGTGGCGCCCTCGGGGACGTTCATCACCCCGGCGTTGTTGACCAGGACGTCCAGCCCGCCCTCCCAGCCCTCGGCGAACTCCCGCACCGAGGCGAGGTCGGCCAGGTCCAGCCGCCGGACCTCGACGCCGCCGCGGGCACCCCTGACGCCCGCGGCAGCGGCCTCGCCGCGCCGGACGTCCCGCACCGCGAGGACGACGTGCGCCCCGGCCCGGGCGAGGGCGTCGACGGTGGCGATGCCGAGGCCGCTGTTGGCCCCGGTCACCACCACCCGGCGGCCGGTCTGGTCGGGGATGTCGCCGGTGTTCCACTTCGCTGTGTTCGCCATGGCTCGAATGTAGGCACCGACAACAATGCTGTCAATGGCAACATCGCAGGCGGCGCTGGGTAGAGTGCGCTCATGCACCCCCGCCGCTACCACCACGGAGACCTGCGCGCCGCCCTGCTGGAGCGCGCCGAACAGGTCCTGCGGGAGAAGGGCCCGGCCGCCCTCTCGCTGCGCGAGCTGGCCCGCGACCTCGAGGTCAGCCACGCCGCCCCGAGCCGCCACTTCAAGGACAAGCAGGCCCTGCTCGACGCCCTCGCCCTGGCGGGTTTCGAACGCCTCGACACCGCCCTCACCACCGGCGCCGCCCCCGGGTCCTCGTTCGCCGACCGGCTCGGCGCCCTGGTCCGCGGCTACGTCGGCTTCGCCACCGCGAACCCGCAGCTGCTCGACCTGATGTACGCCGTGAAGCACGACCCGCAGGCCACCGAGGCACTGACCGCCGCCGCCCAGCGGGGCCTGCTCCGGGCGGCCGAGCTGGTGACGGAGGGTCAGCGCACCGGCGAGGTCCGCCCCGGCCCGGCCGAGCGGCTCTGCCTGCCGGCCCTGGCCGCCGTGCACGGCTTCGCCGGTCTCGCGGCCGGCGGGCTGCTCCCGCCGGAGGAGGCGGCGGCCGGGCTGGACGACGTGGTCGCCTTCGTCCTGCGCGGCTGCGCGCCGGACCGCACCACCGGTACCTGACCACGACGGCCGTCCGGCCCTCCGGCGGTACCGGAGGGCCGGACGGCTGGAGGGCCGGACGGGGCGTCAGTTCTCGATGCCGAAGTACCGGCCGAGGTAGTCGATGATCTCGACGGCGTGCGGCAGGAGTTCGGGCAGCTGGGCGGCGAGCACCTGCCGGGTGGCGACGGCCAGCGCGCCGGTGCTGGTCGCCGCCGGACGGACGTACGGCTCCAGACGGCGGATCAACTCGTAGTTGCTGTCGATGTTCTCGGCCCGCATCGCCTTCTCCAGCGGCGGCGCGCCGGGCGGCGGGACGGGCGCCAGCACCCGGCTGACGTAGGTGACGCGGTGCAGGATCCGCCAGCACGGGGGCTTGGCGGAGCTCTGCCGGGCCTGTCGCAGGGCGGCCGCGTCGGGGGCGTCGCTGCCCTGCAGCCAGGCCGGGTCGACGACCTTGTGGTAGAAGTCGTCGAAGTTGGCGCTGGTCTCGCCGAGGTAGAAGGTGAGGAAGCGGTAGGCGTCCACCTTGCCCGGCACCAGCACCGGCCGGCCCGCCGCGTCGTAGACCAGCTTGCCGCCCGCGTCCCGGCGTTGCAGGTCGCCCGAGGGCGCGCACTGCACGTCGAGGCCGAAGGAGCGGGAGGCGTCCTTGCCCTTGGCCCGGGTGACGCTGAACCCGCCGCCCACGGAGGCCTCCAGCTGGCCGTAGAAGTTCACGCCCTTGAAGCCGAAGTTGCCCCCGTAGGTGCCGCCGAGGCTGCCGCCGAACTCGTACGAGCCGGAGGTCGTCTCGCTGACGGCGTCGGTGGCCTCGGTGGTCTCGGCGAAGAAGCCGCCCTGGGCCGTCCAGACGTAGGTGTTGACCAGGTCCCGGTGCGAGAAGCCGGTGGCGGCGGCGCTGGAGCCGGTGCCGCGCCGGGTCTCCTGCTGCTCGACGGACATGCCCATCGAGCGCAGGACCGCCTCGGCCTGCTTCTGGGTCGGGTCCGCGCGGTGGGTCTCGGTCGAGACCGAATCGTAGAAGGCGCGCAGCCGTTGCTGGTCGCGGGTGATCCGGCGCTTGAGCGCGTAGGCGTCCCGCGGCTTGAAGTAGCTGTACTCGCCGTAGCCGGTGGCGGTGGGGTAGTCGGGGTCGGTGACCTTGCCGCGGTCGTCGAAGCCGACCGTGCCGTCCAGGGTGCCCTGCTTGGTGTAGCGGGGGTTGATCGGGAAGTGGATGAGGTTCCAGTCCGGCGGGATGTCCGGGTTGGGCAGCATCCGGTAGGCGACCAGGGCACCGGTGTGCGCCAGGCGCAGCGCGAAGACGTCGGCGGTCTGGGACTGCACCAGCGCCGTGCCGGTGTTGGCGGGCACGTACCGGCGGCCGACGGCGGGGTTGAGCACCTTGGCGGCGTCCTCGGTGTGGCCGGTCAGGGCCAGCTTGGCCTTGCGGGCGGTGTTGGTGCCCTGGCTGACCTTGGTGTCCTCGCTCCAGGTGTTGGAGAACTCCAGCTTGCCCGTCAGGCCGACCTTCAACTGGGCGTCGGCGAGCGGGGTCGCGATGCCCACGCCGAGCGGAGCGGTGATCGACAGGACGCTGGCGTCGGTCTCGAAGCCCGCCGCGAAGCCGAAGGCGGCGTTGACGCTGCGGGTCTTGCTGGAGGACAGGCTCCGCACCACCTGCTCGGCCTCGGTGAACTCCACCGAGGAGGCGGCGGCGTAGCCGTCGGCCTTGTCGGTGAGGTTCTCCGAGGGCACCGGCGGGGCGCCCTCGATGTAGCCCATGAGCTGCGGGTCGAACTGGGCCTGGCCGACCCACTCGGTGGTCAGGTCGCCGACCTTGTAGCCGGTGACGAGGTGCCAGCGGCCGCCCCGGACGAAGCCGTAGCAGCGCTTGAGCACGCCGAGCGCCTCGCCCTTGGCGTCGTACTGGAGGTCGGCGTACTCGGTGACCCCGGGGGCGCCGGCGACGGTGTCGTGGAAGGGCGTGCGGACGTCGGCCAGGGCCGAGCGCACCTGGGCGGTGTCGGTGGAGACGGGTGCGGTGGAGAGCAGGATGCGGGGCCGCTTGGCGGAGAAGCCCAGGTCGTTGCCGCGCAGGCCCTCGTCGCGGACCGAGGTGGTGCCGGGCGCGGTGGAGTCCCGGTCGAACGGCCAGTAGCCGAGCAGGTCCTGCTTGTCCCCGCGCAGGCGGGCGAACAGGTTGTCCTGGATCTGCTCCCCGGTCCTGACGGTGCGCCAGATCCGCACCTCCTCCAGCGTCCCGGCCAGCAAATCGTCCGGCCTGCCTCCCGACAGGCGTGCGCCCAGGGTGAGTTGGGGATCGCCCCAGGCGCCGGCGTCCTGCGCGGTGGCCTTGCCCTCGGCGAGCAGCTCACCGTTGCGGTACAGCCGCAGGGGGCTGGCGCCGGGGTCGGGGTCGCGGGTCCAGGTGGCGCCGCGCAGCTTCGCCGGGAAGGAGCCGGAGACGTCGAGCGTGACGTTGCCGGCGTTCTCGTTGAACGGCCAGCGGGCCAGCAGCCCCTTCTCGCGCGGGGCGACCGGCAGTCCGAGCCGGACGGCGGGCCGCGCGGAGTTCCACAGCCGCACCTCGCCCAGGACGCCGCGCAAGCCCCGGCCGATCTCCAGCTCGCTGCCGTTGGACTGCGCGCCGGGGCCGGTGTACACGTGGCTGCCGGCCGCCCCGCCGTCGAGGTAGAAGCGGATCGACTGCCCGGGCTGGGCCCCCGGGTCCGTCTGGGCGGCGGACGCGGACACCTCGGGCTTGCGGCGCTCGCGGACCACCGTGACGCGCTGGAAGACCCCGGGCGTGACGGCCCGGTCGGAGGTGAACCGGACGGCCTTCCCATCGGCCTCGGCGAAGGCGAACTCCAGCCTGCCGTCGGCCAGTACGCCGAACTCGTACGGGACGCCGTCGCGGCCGCCCTCGACCACCCGGCCCTTGGCCAGCAGGCCCATCGCGGTGCCCGGCTTGTCGATCCGGACGAAGGCCTCGACGGTGAGGTCCTCCAGCACGTCCAGCGCGGACTGCGGGGCCACCGAGAGGCCCTCGGCGCCGTCCAGGCGCAGCGCCCAGGACTGGGTGAAGGTGGCGGCCAGGTGCGCCCACTCGTGGCAGGGGAAGCGCTCCGCGGAGCGCACCACCCGGTCGCCGACCCGCGCCACCACCTGGTAGCCCTTGATCGGCGAGGCCGGGCTGCCCGTCCCCTCGGAGGTCCAGTGGCCCAGCAGGCCGGGCTCGCGGCCGGAGAGCCGGTGGTGGCGCTCGGCGGATATCTCCCGCTGGGTGCGGGCCCGGCCGAAGACCCGGACCTCGTCGATCTGGCCGTCCAGGTAGGCGCCGGTGAAGGCCTGGTGACCGAGGACCAGCGGCCCGTTGCCCTGGTAGGGCGCGTGGGAGGTGCGCCGGGCGACTTCGGTGCCGTCCCGGTAGAGCAACTGCTCGCGGGTGGCGTGCTTGTAGACTGCGGCCCAGTGGTGCCACTCCAGGTCCGGGTAGGACTGAGCGGTCGTCAGGTCGTCGCCGAACAGCGCGAAGCCGAAGGTCTCGTCGGGCTCGAAGTGCAGGTGCAGGGTCCGGTCCGGCCGGCCCTCCGGCGCACCGTGGGTGAGCAGCGGCTCGCGGCGGGCGCGGGACTGGTTGCGCTTGGCCCACAGCTCGATGGTGAAGTCGCGGTCGGCGAGGTCGAGCGAGGGGGTCAGCTCGGTCCGGTCCCTCCCGGTGAACTGCCGCACCGGGAGCCCGACCGGGGCGAGCGAGAGCGAGTAGCCCTCGGACCCGCCCGTCGCGGCGTGGACGATCCGGCCCTGCCCGGCCTCGGGGTGGACCCAGGCCTCCAGGGTCAGGTCGCCGCTCGGGGCGATCCCCTGGTGCTTGCCGGTGGGCAGCGTGAGGTACTGCTCCTTGCCGTCGAACTGGAAGGCCCGGCCCGGCATTTCGGCCCGCCAGCGGCAGCCGCGCCCGCTGACGGACGGCTTGGCGGTGCCGTTGGGCACCGACTCGGCGCCGCCCGCGCCCAGCCCGATCAGCCGGGACCCGGCGGACAGCAGCACACCGGGCCGGCTGGACTCCGCCCGGCCCCAGTCGTAGCCGACCAGGCTGACCTTGTCGCCCGGCCTGACCGAGGTGCCGGCCGTCACGAGCGTGAGGGTCTTGGAGCCGACCGGGGCGTCGGCGGCCACGGCGTAGCCGCTGCCGCCGATCTGCAGGTGGGCCTTGGCCGGGACGGCGACGGTGGTCGCGCCGGTGAGCTCCACACCGGTGCCCGTCACCCGGGCGACCGCGCCGACCGTCACCGGACGGCCGGGGTGCCCGGCCAGCGCCGCCGTCATCTGGTCGGCCCGGCGCGGCAGCGAGCGCCAGGTCTCGGTGTCGGCCCCGACGGTGACGGTCAGGTCGCAGCGGCCGGGCGCGTCACCGTCGGCGACCGTGATGGTGGCGCTCTCCAGGCTGACGCCGGGGTCGCGGGCGACGAAGCTCAGCACGCCGCCGTCCGCGGCCAGCGTCCGGGCACCGCGGACCACGGCGGTGTCGTAGTACACGGCGAGGAACTGCTCGTTGGCGCCGCGGAAGTAGAGCACGACGTTGCCGGTGCCGCTGTCCAGCAGGGCGGGCCGGTCGGTGCCCCGGGCGAACTCCAGCAGGCCGCCGGTCAGGCTCAGGCCACTGGCGTCCACCGCGAGCAGCGGCATCGGCAGGGTGAGGTCGTCGTCCCCTTGGACGGCGTTCGACAGGCGTGCCAACTGGTCCTGGGCGTCGGCGAGTTCGGCCTTCTTGGCGGCCAGGGCGAGCTGGAGCTCGTCGACCCGCTTGACGGCGGTGCGGGACTCCTGGAGCAGGGCCCGCGCGGCGTCCATCGTCTCCTTGGCCGCGAAGTACCGGACGTCCGCCCCCGACATCATGGCGAGGCGGGTCAGCCGGAACAGGCCCGAATCGGCCGTCAGGCACTCCTTCGACTGGAGCACCAGGGCCTGCTGGCTGGTCGAGGGCGTGCCGAGGGCCAGGCGGCTGCCCCGGTTCACCACCCGGACGTACTCGCCCTCGGGGACCAGCACGAACTGTGAGTAGGGGTTCCTCAGTTCACGCGGGGCGGTGGTGAACTGGGCCTGCTCCGCCGCGGAGTTGGCCACCGCGCGCAGTTCACGGCCGGTGTCGTCGGCGACCAGCCAGTAGCACGGCCTGCCCTCGTGGTTCTCGCCGACGGGCTCCAGCCGCCAGGTCGTCCGGGGGCCGTTGTCGGCGACGAAGACCACCGTACCCCGGTCCGTGGAGGCGGTCTTGATGGCGTGGACCCGCTGCATCCGGTAGTCGCCGACCGCCCGGAGGGTCTTGAGCTCCAGGCTGTGGTAGTAGGCGCCCGGCAGGTCCTTGTCGGCGAGGTACCGCCGCTCCAGGTCGTCGAAGCCGGGCTTCAGCCGGTCGTGCTCGGCCTGACGCTCCGCCAGCAGGGCGGCCGTGCCGCCCAGCCGGGTGATCTCCTGCGGCAGTGCGGCGACTTCCGGCTCCAGCTGCCTGACCAGCTGCTGCAGGGCACTGATCCGCTCCGAGTCCTGGCCCTTCGTCGGCCGCTTGAGCACTTCCGGGTCCAGCACGTCCGGCACCTGGGCCAGCCGGCCGTCGCGGCCCACCGCGAAGTCCAGGGTGGCCAGGCACGGCTCCTGCCCGTACCTGGCGGCGAAGGCCAGCATCACCCGGGCCTGCCGCTTGGCCGGCTTGGGGTCGGTGCGGTAGCCCGCCACCACGTTCTCCTGCTGGTGGTAGAGCACGGCCGACATGCCGGAGACCACCGAGCGGCCCTTGAGGGCGAAGCTGTCGCGCCGCACCCCGGGGTGGTCGCCGACCGGGGCGTCCGAGCCGGTCCACTGCGCCCCGCCCTCGACCTTGCCGTGCAGGGCGTGGTCCGTCTGGTCGTGGGTGGTGGTGCCCGCGCCCTCGTCGAAGCGGTAGTAGGCCACCAGGCCCGGCTCGTTGCCGATCAGACGGTGGTTCATGGACTGGGTGAGCTCGGCCGCGGAGCGTACCCGGTTCCACACCCGGAGCTCGTCGAGGTCGCCCTCGAAGTGGCTCACCGTGCCGCCGGAGTCCCGCTTGCCGGCCAGGGTGGACACCCGGGCGCCCGGGGTGAACGGCAGCGGTCCGCTCGCGGACTGCCTCCCGTTGACGTACAGCTTCGCCGTGGTGCCGTCGAAGGTGACGGCCACGTGGCTGTAGACGTCCGTCGCGACGGTCTCGGTGGAGACCAGCGGCGACGGGGCGCCCTCGTGGGTGAGGCGCACCGCGCCGGAGGCGTCCACGGCGAGTTGGTACTCCCCGCCACGGCCGATCACCGGGCCGTCCAGGGCGGCCGGCTTGACCCAGACCTCGACCGAGTACGCCTTGCCGCCGAAGCGCAGCGCCGCCGGGTCGCCGAGGTCGACGTGGGCGCCGGTGCCGTCCAGGCGCAGCGCGGTCTCCGCGTGCCCCTCACTGCCCGTGACCGGCACCAACTCCCGCCCGGTGAAAGGGCAGTTGCCGGGGGAGCGCTCGAACACCGCGTCCCGGTAGGACGGGTCGGGGCTGGTGTAGAAGCGGGTGCCCTGGGTGTTGAAGAGCCCGTGGGCACCCTGCTCGACGTTGAAGCAGTCGATCCGCCCGGTGGCGTCGTTGTGGGCGAACAGCTGCCAGCGCTGCACGTTGGCGACCGCCGTCGGCACCAGCACCACGGCGAACCGGCCCTGCGTCAGGTTCCGGACGAAGGACAGCTCCTGGGTCGGCTCGTGGAACGGCCTGCCCTCCATGTCCTCGGTGCCCAGGCTGTCCTTGGCCGACTCGGGGCGGGTGGCGTGCCGGGAGCGCTTGTAGCGCACCTCCGGCACGGGCTTCAGCTTGCCGTCCACCAGCAGGAACCGGTCGCACAGCAGGGTGTCGCGCACCAGCGGCACCCTCTTCGCCCCGCTGAGCACGTAGTCCGTACGGGACGCGTCCCCGGAACAGCCGCCGCCGGTCAGCTTGTACACCGCGTCCGGATGGGCCTCGCCGACCGACTGACGCAGCACCACCACGTAGGTGCCGTCCGAGACCACGTGGAACGGGGCCTCCGCCGTCAGCCGCCCGGTGCCCGACAGGTGCGGGTCGATCTCCCCGGCTCTCGGCCGCTCCCCCGCCGCCGCCTCGGCCCCGCCCCGCTTCACCGTCGGCATCGCCGTCGCGCCGACCACCGCGTACCCCACCTCGGCCAGCTCCCGGGGGAAGACCAGCTCGGCCGGGTTGTCGCTCCAGTACGCCTTGTCCACGTCCCCCTTGACCGGCGGCCCGGCCAGGTCCAGCACCGAGTAGACGATCCGGCGGGAGGCGTCCATCGCGAAGGCGATCGTCGTGCCCTGGTGCCGGGCCATGGTCACGTGCCGGTACGAACGGTCCCCGTAGACCTTGAGCAGGGATTCCTGAGGTGCCACTGTTCCCCTTCCACGAACCTGGTCGTGCGGAGCCCCCTGACAGGGCCTCGGCAGTCTGGCACGTGCGCTTCCGGTGACGGGTTGCATGGCGGATTTCACGGTCCGCACACGACGTGAACTCCACTCTTGACGGCCGGACTTCGCCGTTCCGCCTGCGTCCGGCGGGGAGCGGACGGAGACTGGTGGCGATGATCCTCGGGCTCACCACCGCACTGGCCGCGACCGTCTGCTTCGGCTTCGCGTCCGTCCTCCAGGCGCGCGGCGCCCGGGCCGTCCCCCGCGAGTCCGCGCTGCGGGCCGGCCTCGCCGCCCGGCTGGCCCGCAACGGGCCCTTCCTGCTCGGCACCTCACTGGACGTCGGGGGCTTCGCCCTCAGCATCGTCGCGCTCCGCACCCTGCCGCTCTTCCTGGTCCAGGCCCTGACCAACGCCAGCCTCGCCGTCACGGCCGCGGCCGCCGTCCGCTACCTCGGCGTCCGGCTGCGGCCGCGCGACCTGGCGGCCATCGGCGCCGTGGTGGCCGGCCTGGTCCTGCTCGCCGCCGCCTCCGGCGCCACCGGCCGCGACCGGGCCGGGCCGGGATTCCACCTCGCCCTGCTGATGGCCACCCTGGCGATGCTGCTGCTCACCGCGGTGCTGGCCCGCTGGGAGGGCGACGGGGTGGCGGTGGGCCTCGGCCTGCTGGCGGGGGTCGGCTTCGGCGTGACCAGCCTCGCCGTCCGGGTCCTGGAGGTCTCCGGGCCGCTCTCCGTCCTCACCGACCCGGCCGCCTACGCCCTCGCCCTCGGCGGCCTCGGCGGCTACCTCGCCTACGCGCTGGCGCTGCAACGCGGCTCGGTGACCGCGGCCACCGCCGCCTCCGGGGTGTCGGAGACCGTCGGCCCCGGTGCGGTGGGCGTCCTCGCCCTGGGCGACCACGCCCGCCCCGGACTCGGCTGGCTCGCGGCGGCCGGGTTCCTGGTCTCCGTCGCCGGGGTCGTCGCCCTGGCCCGCTTCGGCGAGGTCGGCACCGACGACCCGCCCACCACCCCGGCTCCCGCCTCGTCCGCCCCCGCCTCCGGCCGGCCCGGCGGGCGGGCGCCGCGGGCCGACGGAAAGGCGCGGCGGCCGGTCCGGTGAGACGGTGGTGGTTCCGGCACGGCGGCCCCGGCCGCCCCACCCGCCGACACGGTGGACGGTGATCCATGGCTGACTCCCCGCACCCCGCCCCGCGCTCCGACCCGGCCGTCGCGCTGGTGACCGGCGCTTCGTCCGGTCTCGGCGCCGCCACGGCCACCCGCCTGGCAGCGGCCGGCTGGCGTCTGCTGCTCTCCGGCCGGGACCACGCCCGCCTCGACGCGGTCGCCGCCGCCACCGGCGGGCTGGCCCTCCCGGCCGACCTCACCGCCCCGGGCGGCCCCGACCAACTGGCGGCGCGCGCCCTCGCGGTGGACGGCCGGGTCGACGTCCTGGTCGCCAACGCCGGCATCGGCTGGCGCGGCCCCTTCGCCCGGATGCCGGTCGACGTGCTGGCCGGCATGGTCGAGCTCAACCTGGTGGCCCCGCTCCGCCTCGCCCGCCTGCTGCTCCCCGGCATGCTGGAGCGCGGGCGGGGCCGGATCGTCCTGGTGGGTTCGATCGCGGGCGCGGTCGGCGTCCGCGACGAAGCCGTCTACTCCGCCACCAAGGCGGCCCTGGGCCTGTTCGCGGAGAGCCTGCGGTACGAGCTGCGCGGCAGCGGGGTGGCCGTCCGGGTGGTGGTCCCCGGGCCGGTGGACACGCCGTTCTTCGCCCGCCGGGGCACCCCGTACCAGCGCGAGCACCCGAAGCCGAGCCCGCCCGAGCGGGTCGCCGAGACCGTCTACCGCGCGGTGGTCGGGCGGCGCGACGAGCTGTTCGTCCCCGGCTGGTTCCGGGTGCCCGGCCGGGTGCACGGGACGGCGCCGCACCTGTTCCAGCGGCTCAACTCGCGGTTCGGCTGATGGGCGCCGGCCGGGCCGCGCTGCTGGCCGCCACCTCCGCCGAGGCCGTGCACCTGGCACCGGCGGCCGTCCGGCTCGCCCCGGTGCGCGGGCTGCTCCTGCGCCGCCTGGCCGGGCACGGGGCCGCCGGGCACGTGGCGCTCACCTTCGACGACGGCCCCGACCCGGCCTCCACCCCGCTCTTCCTGGACCGGCTGGACGAGCTGGGGGCCACCGCCACCTTCTTCCTCCTCGGCAGCATGCTGGAGCAGTGGCCTTCGCTGGGGCGGGAGTTGACCGCCCGCGGCCACGAGGTCGCGGTGCACGGCTGGTACCACGACCCGCAGTGGTGGCCCTCCCCCGCGCGCGACGCGCGTGAACTCCGGCGCACCGTCGAGGCGGTGACCGAGCTCTGCGGCCGCCGCCCGCTCTGGTACCGGCCCCCGTACGGCGTGCTCACCACCGGACTGCTGCTCGCCGCACGGCAGGTGGAGCTCCGCCCGGTGCTCTGGACGGCCTGGGGACGGGACTGGACCGCCGCGGCCACCCCGGCCTCGGTCTACCGGACGCTCCGGCCCGGCCTGCACGGCGGCGCCACCGTGCTGCTGCACGACTCGGACTGCACCTCCGCGCCCGGCTCCTGGCGCTCCGCCCTGGACGCCCTGCCGCTGGTGGCGGAGCGCTGCTCCCGGCTCGGGCTGGAGCTCGGCCCGCTGCGCGAGCACGGCCTGATCAAGCGTCACTACCCTTACGACTGAACGGGGTCGGCGAGGCCGACCCGTGCCAGGGCGGCGGCGAACCCGGCCCGCCAGACCTCGGGATCGGCCCCGGCCGAGGGCGGTGGCAGCGGACGGCCGAGCGCCGCCAGCGCGTTGCGGACCACCTCCCGCGGGCCGGCCGAGGTGACGTCGGCGTGGCCGAGCTCCAGCTCGTGCTGGAGGTTGTCGCGGCCGTGGCCCTGCACCACGTCGAGCAGCAGCAGGCGGCGGCCCAGCGCCCGGGCCTCGCTGCAGGTGTCGCCGGAACTGGTGACGACCAGGTCGGCGGCGGCCATCAGGGCCGGGACGCGGTCGGTGTGGCCGAAGGCGTGCAGCCGCGGCTGCCGCCGGGCCAGGGAGCGCAGCCGGGCCTCCAGCTCCCGGTTGTGCCCGGCCACCGCGAGCACGTGCGGTCCGGCCTCGGCCAGCGCCCGGGCGGTGCGGGCGATCGGGCCCAGCCCCCAGGCACCGGACATCAGCAGCACGCACCGCTCCCCGGCCGGGACGCCGAGCCCGGCCCGTGCCTCCCGCTGCCCCGGCGGCCGGTAGAAGCCGGGGCGCAGCGGCGCGGCCACCACCGCGACGGCGGCCTCCGGGCGGTAGCGGCGGACGGCGCAGGCGGCCACCTCGGAGGTGACCAGGAACAGGTCGGTGCCCTCCTGCACCCAGAGCCGGTGCGGCGTCACGTCGGTGCAGAGCACCAGGTGGACGGTGCCGGGCAGGCTCGGGCGCAGCGCGTTGACGGCGGCGGTGGCGGTCGCGAAGACCGAGACCACCAGGTCGGCCGGCCGCTCGTCCAGCAGCTCGCGCAGCCGGGGGACCAGCCGGGCGCGGGCCGCCGCCTCGGCCAGCAGGGCGATCCTGGCGCCGGGGCGCAGTGCCGCGAAGTGGAAGGCGTCGTAGGCGCCGGGCAGGTCGAGCAGCCGCCGGAAGACCCGTTCGCCGACGGCCGAGCCGTGGCGGCCGAGCAGGGCCATCGCGTCGACCGTGCGGGTGGTCCAGCCGCGTTCGTGCAGCGAGTCGGCGCAGGCCTGGGCCATCACGTCGTGGCCCTGGCCGAGCGATCCGGAGACGAGCAGTGCGTGCGGCAACGGCGGACTCCCGGTGTCAGGCGGTCATGCGGGCCGGGCCGGGGCGGTGGCCCGGTACCAGTCGACGTAGCGGCGCACGCCCTCGTCGAAGGGCGTGCTGGGCTTCCAGCCCAGCAGGCGCGCGGCCTTGGCGTTGGAGATCCGGCGCGAGGCGTAGTCGGCGGCCCGGGCCGGCACCCGCTCGACGGTGACCGGGCCGAGCAGCCGGTCGACGGTGTCGGCGATCTCCCGGATCGAGACCGGGGTGCTGCCCTCCAGCGCGATGGTCTGGTCCTGCGCGGCGGAGTCGAGGGCCCGGACGTGGGCGTCCGCGAGGTCCTCGACGTAGACGAAGTTGCGGGTCTGCGCGCCCGTCCCGGCGATGGTGATCGGGCGGCCGGCCAGTGCCGCCTGCACGAAGCGGGCGATCACCAGCTCGTCGCGCATCCGCGGGCCGTACGGGATGCCGTAGCGGAGCACGGTGAAGTGCTGCCCGTAGAGCTCGCGGTAGCTGTGGGCGACCAGCTCCGCCGCCAGCTTGCCGGCCACGTACAGGTGGCCGCTGCGGGCCAGGTCGATCGGGGTGTCCTCCTCCAACTCCGGTGCTCCGGCGTCCTGTTCGCCGGCCGCCGCGCCGTAGACCCAGACCGTGCTGGCCAGCACGGTGCGGGCCAGGCCGCTGCGCCGGGCGGCCTCCAGGACGCTGGTGGTGCCCTCGACGTTGAGCCGCACCGAGCGCACCGGGTCGGCCTCGACCTGGCCGACGTCGGCCATCGCGGCCAGGTGGAAGACCACCTCGCTGCCCTCGAACGCCGCCGTCAGGCCGTCCTGGTCCAGGATGTCGACCCGGGCGAACTCGGCCGCGGGCGGGAGGCCGCGGGCGACCGTGTCCACCACCAGGACCTGGTGGCCGGCCGACAGCAGCCGCTCGACCACGTGCGCGCCGATGAATCCGCAACCCCCGGTGACCGCTACCCGCATGACGCTCCCTCACCCCACCAGCTCGGCGTGGACCGCCGTGACGGCGGTGATCACCTGGTCGACCTCGTCGTCGGTCATGTCGGAGTGCACCGGCAGGCAGACGTGCCGGGCGCAGACGTCCTCGGCGACCGGCAGCGGGCCGTGCGCCAGGCCGGCGAAGACCGGCTGGCGGTGCAGCGGCAGCTCGTAGACCTCGCCGGCCAGCCGGACGTCGAAGCGCTCGCGCAGCGTGCCCTTGAAGCGGGCGCGGTCCACCCCGGGCGGGAGCAGGAGCACGTACTTGTAGAAGTTGCTCCGGCAGCCGGGCGGCTCGGCGAGCGGTTCCAGTCCGTCGAGCCCGGCGAGCGCGGCGGTGTAGCGCTGCGCCACCGAGCGGCGGACCTCGACGAACTCCTTGAGCCGGCGCAGGTGCACCTCGCCGACGGCGGCGTTCGGCTCGCTCAGCCGCCAGGAGGAGCCGTGCCGCACGTGCAGGTTGGCGCCGAAGGTGCCCTTGCCCTGGTCCCGGTGGATCCGTGCCTCGTCGCGCAGCTCCTCCGACTCGGTGAGGATCATGCCGCCCTCGCCGCTGGTGACCACCTTGGTCGGGTAGAAGGAGAACGCGCCGGCCACCCCGAAGGACCCGGCGGGCCGGCCCCGGTAGCTGCAGCCGTGCGCGTGCGCCGCGTCCTCGACCAGGGCGATGCCGCGGGACTCGCAGAGCTGCCGCAGCTCGTCCACCCGGGGGGTGATCAGACCGCCGATGTGGACCAGCACCACGGCGGCGGTGTCCGCGGAGAGCGCCGCCTCGACGCTCTCCGGGCCGAGCGCGAAGGTCGCGGCCTCGACGTCGGCGAAGACGGGGGTGCCGCCCGCGTGCACCACGGCGGCGGCGGTCGCATAGAAGGTGTTGGCCGGGACCACCACCTCGCGGCCCGCCACGCCGACGCAGCGCAGCGCGATCTCCAGCGCGGCGGTGCCGCTGGCCACCGCGACGGCGTGCGAGGCCTCGTGGACGGCGGCGAAGGCCGCCTCGAAGCGCGCGGTGTGCGGGCCGAGGGTGAGCGCCCCGGTGGTCAGACTCTCCGTCACGGCGGCGGCGACCGCCGCACGGTCACCCTCGCTGAACACCACGCGGGCGGGGAACACGGCCATGCGGTACCTCCGACGCCCAGGACCGAACAGGACGAACCGGTCATAAGCCCTCAGGCTACGGCCGACCCGCCCCGATCCGCGCGACCGCTACGCCAGTTCACCCTCTTGCCACGTCCGCAGGCTTGCTGCAAATTGCTGCAAGCCTTTTCATTCACCGAGAGGACCCCGCCATGTCGGGCATCGCCCCACCCGTCGCCGACGAGCGCAGCGCACTGATGACCTACCTCGCCCACCAGCGGCGGCTGCTGCGCGTCACCGCCCACGGCCTGACCGACGATCAGGCCCGCACGGCGTCCTCCGCCGGTGACCTGACGATCGGTGGGCTGATCAAGCACGCCGCCCGGTGCGAGGCCGGCTGGACCCGCCTGGTCCTGCGCGAGCCGGCGCCGGAGCAGCCCGCGGACGAGTCGGAGGAGTTCCGCCTCCTCCCCGGCGAGACCCTGGCCGGGGTGCTGGCCGAGCACGCCGAGGCGGCCGCCCGGACCGACGCCGTGATCGCCGCGATCCCCGATCTCGGGTACGCCGTCCCGGCGCCGCGGGGCACCCGGTGGATCCCCGCCGAGGTCGAGGAGTGGTCGGTGCGCTGGGTGCTGCTCCACCTGATCGAGGAGATGGCGCGCCACGGCGGCCACGCCGACCTCATCCGCGAGGGCATCGACGGCGCCACCCAGTACCCGCTGCTCGCCGCGGCCGAGCGGTGGCCCGACCCCTGGTTCCGGCCCTGGGAGCCCGCGCCGGCCGCCGGGGACTGACCCGCCCGCTCCGCCCGGCGGCCCTTCCGTGGTAGTACTGCAGGTCGTGAGTCATCTCGGCCGCACCACCAGGGCGGCCCCGGCCCGGAAGGGGCACCACCCATGAAGGTCGGGATCACCGAGATCGCCGGGCGCGCGGGCGTCAGCGAGGCGACGGTCAGCCGGGTGATCAACCGCCGTCAGGGCGTGGCGGAGCGGACCCGGGACGCGGTCGAGCGGGCGATGGCCGAGCTCGGCTACGAACGGGCCGTCCAGGGCCAGCTGGTGGCCGTGTTCACCGAGCACGTGTCCAACCCGTTCTTCACCGACGTCGCCGAGCGGATCGAGTCCGCGCTGGCCCCGCACGGGCTGAAGACCGTGCTCTGCCCGGTCTTCCCCGGCGGGGTCCAGGAGCGGGACTACATCTCGGCGATCATCGACAAGGGCATCGCCGCCGTGGTCTTCCTCTCCGCCTCCAACACCCTGGACGACGCGGACACCGAGGTCTACGAGATCCTCCGCACCCGCCGCATCCCGTACGTCGGCGTGAACGGCGAGTTCGCCGACGGCGTGCCGGTGCCGGTCTTCTCCACCGACGACCGCCTGGCGGCCGAGCTGGCCGTGGAGCACCTGCACCGCCTCGGCCACCGCGCCATCGGCATGGTCTCGGGCCCGACCGGCAACCGCCCCGCCGACCAGCGGGTGCGCGGTTTCGTGGACGCGATGGCGCGTCACGGCCTCACCGACGCCGAGCGCCTGGTGATCCGTCAGTCCTACACCGTGGAGGGCGGGCAGGCGGCGGCCGGCACCCTGCTCGGCCTGGGCGCCACCGCGATCGTGGCGGCGAGCGACTTCATGGCGCTGGGCGTCATCCGCGGCGTGCGGCGGCTCGGGCGCTCCGTCCCGGAGGAGGTCTCGGTGGTCGGCTACGACGGCACCCTGATCACCGAGTTCACCGACCCGCCGCTCACCACCGTCCGCCAGCCCACCGAACGCCTGGCCCACGGCGTCTCCCGCAGCCTGCTCGACCTGGTCGGCGGCCGCGAGGTCCCCGCCGGCGAACTCCTCTTCGACCCCGAACTGGTCGTCCGCTCCACCACCGGGCCCGCCCCCACCACCTGACGGCGCTTCAGGATCCGTCCACCCTCCGGCGGTTATTCGCTGGTCGCCCGTGATCGTCGGTGGTCATACTGCCGCGATGGATCCAGTGACCCTTGAGACCGACCGCCTGGTACTGCGGGCCTTCGCCCCCGCCGACGTGGACGCGGTGCACGAAGCCTGCCAGGACCGGGACATCCAGTTCTACACCCCCGTACCGGTGCCGTACCGGCGCGCGGACGCCGAGAAGCTGGTGCTGGAGGACCTGCCCGCCCAGTGGGCCGAGGACAAGGACTACACCCTCGGTGCGTTCCGCAAGGACACCGGCGCCCTGGTCGGCTCGTACTGCCTGACCCTGATCAGCCGCGGCGTCTGGGAGCTCGGCTACTGGGCGGTCAAGGAGCAGCGCGGGCGCGGGTACTCGGTGGAGGCGGCGCGGGCCCTGTGCGACTGGGGCTGGGCCACGATCGACGTCCACCGCATCGAGTGGTGGGCCATGGTCGGGAACACCGGCTCGCGGGCCGTCGCCGAGAGGCTCGGCTTCACGGTCGAGGGGACGCTGCGCAACCGGAGCATCGCCAACGACGGGGAGCCGCACGACTGGTGGGTGGGCGGTCTGCTGAGGCCCTGACGCACCGTCAACCGTTGCCGGCCGCCGCCGACCCGTCCCGGGCCCGCGGCGGCCGGCCCTTGACGGCGGCTCGACACCTCCGCCATCTTTGCTCACACGCGCGACGAACGACCCCGTTCCGAGCAATATCGATCACCGTGGATCGCAGCGGCGCCCCTCCGTCCCCCGTTCCGCGTGACGGCACGGTGCGCCCTCCCCGAACCGGCCGACCTTGGAGCCCCCGTGAGCGCCTCCGCCCGCCACCCCCTCAGTCACCCCCGCCGTCCTCACCGCAGACGCCCCGCGCGGTTCGGCTCCGCCCTGCTCGGCCTCGCCCTGCTGCCCTCCGCCCTCTCCCTCGCCGTCGCCCCGCAGGCCGCCGCCGCGGCCACCCTCCCCCCGGTGGTGCCGCAGCCCGTCAGCCAGACCGCCGTGGCCGGCAGTGGCTTCACCCTCACCGCGCAGACCCCGATCGCGGTGGTCTCCACCGCCCCGGACGCCCTCGGCGTCGGCAGTTACCTCTCCGCCCTGCTGGCCCCCGCCACCGGCTACACCCTCCCGGTCTCCACCGCCGCCACCGCCCCGGCCTCCGGAGCCCTGGTTCTCGACCCCACCGGCCCGGCCACCCTCGGCCAGGAGGGCTACACCCTCTCCTCCTCCGCCACCGGCGCCACCGTGACCGCGCACTCCGCCGAGGGGCTCTTCCGCGGTGTCCAGACGCTGCGCCAACTCCTGCCCGCCGCCGTCGAGTCCACCACCCTCCGCCCCGGCCCGTGGACCGTCGCGCCCGTCCAGATATCCGACGCGCCGCGCTACGCCTACCGGGGCGTGATGCTGGACGTGGCGCGCCGCTTCTTCTCCGTCGAGGACGTCAAGCGCTACATCGACCAGTCGGCGACGTACAAGATCAACACGCTCCACCTCCACCTGACGGACGACCAGGGCTGGCGCATCGCCGTCGGCGCGCTCCCCGCCCTCACCACCACCGGCGCCTCCACCCAGAGCGGTTTCACCGGCGGCACCTCCTGGTACTACACCACCGCCCAGTACCAGGACATCGTGGCGTACGCGAAGTCCCGCTTCATGACCGTCGTCCCCGAGATCGACGGCCCCGGCCACACCACCGCCGCCCTCGCCTCCGTACCCGGCCTCAACTGCGACGACCGGGCCAAGGCGCCCTACTCGGGCTTCGAGGTCGGCATCAGCCTGTACTGCCTCAAGGACACCCGGCACATCGCCAACGTCTCCTCCTTCCTCACCACCGTCGTCGACGCCGTCGCCCAGCTCACCCCCGGCCCGTACGTCCACCTCGGCGGCGACGAGACCCCGCAGGCCACCACCGCCGAGTACGACGCCTACGCCGACGCCGCCACCCGGGCCGTCACCGCCCGCGGCAAGACCGTGATGGGCTGGCACCAGCTCGGGCAGTCCACCCTCCCGGCCGGCAGCGTCATGCAGTTCTGGGGCGACGCGAGCGACCGCGCCAGCGTCGGCACCGCGAACGAGTCCGCCGGCGTCAAGCAGCTGCGCCACGCCGTCGCCCAGGGCGCCAAGTTCGTGATGTCGCCCAGCGACCACGCCTACCTCGACATGAAGTACGACTCCACCGTTCCCTACGGCCTGAGTTGGGCCGGCTACGTGAACGCCCAGAAGGCCTACGACTGGGACCCGACCACCGCCACCGCCAAGACCGACGGCAGCTCCCCCGTGGTCGCGGCCGCCGACGTGCTCGGCGTCGAGGCCGCCCTCTGGGCCGACCGCGCCTACCGCGGCTCCACCAGCCTGCCGACCTCCACCAGCCAGTTCCCGGCGCCCCCGGTCTACGCCGAGTACATGACCTTCCCCCGCCTGCCCGCGATCGCCGAGATCGGCTGGTCCCCCAAGTCCACCCACGACTGGGCCTCCTTCCGCGACCGCCTCACCGCCCAGGGCCCGCGCTGGACCAACGCCGGGATCGGCTACCACGCCGCCGCCGACCTCACCTGGCCCGCCACCCCCGGCACCCTGGACGGCGTCCACACCCTCACCGCCGGCGGCAAGTCCCTGGACGTGCCCGGCAGTTCGACCACCCCCGGCACCCAGCTGGTCACCTGGGCCGGCCACGGCGGCACCAACCAGCAGTGGAAGTTCACCCGCCAGTCCGACGGCACCTACACCCTGGTCAACCAGGCCTCCCAGCTCTGCGCCGACGTCAACGCCGGCTCCACCTCCCCCGGCGCCGCCGTCATCCAGTGGACCTGCGGCGGCACCACCAACCAGCGCTGGACCGTCACTTCCGTCAGCGGCGGCCACACCATCGCCTCCGCCAAGAGCGGCCTCCTGCTCACCACCGCCTCCACCGCCGACGGCGCGCTCGTCACCCAGCAGCCCAACTCCGCTTCCCCCTTGCAGACTTGGACCCTGAGCTGACTCCCTGAGCCGACTCCCTGAAAGGAACCCTCCCGTGGAAGACCTGCGCCTCGGCGTCATCGGGCTCGGCCTGCGGCTCTCCCTCGCCGTCGCCGCCCACCGGCCCGGCCACGGCACCGTGGTGGCCGCGCTCTGCGACACCGACCCGGCGGCGCTGAAGCGCGGGTCCGAACGGCTCGGCGTGGACGACTGCGTCCAGGACCACCGCCAACTCCTCGGCCGCACCGACCTGGACGCGATCCTGGTGGTCACGCCCGACGACACCCACGAGACCGTCGCCGTGGACTGCCTGCGGGCCGGGAAGGCGGTGTACCTGGAGAAGCCCATGCACATCACGGTGGAGGGCTGCGACGCGATCCTGCGCACCGCCCGCGAGACCGGCACCCGGCTCTACGTCGGTCACAACATGCGGCACATGGGGGTGGTCCGCACGATGCGGGAGCTCATCGTGCGCGGCGACATCGGCGAACCCAAGACGGTCTGGGTCCGGCACTTCGTCGGCTACGGCGGCGACTACTACTTCAAGGACTGGCACGCCGAACGGGCCCGCACCACCGGCCTGTTGCTCCAGAAGGCCGCCCACGACCTCGACGTGGTCCACTGGCTGGCCGACGGCTGGAGCGAGCGGGTCAACGCCTTCGGCGACCTCATGCTGTACGGCGGCCTCCCGCGCCGCGCGCCCGGCACGCCCCGGCCCGAGGGCTGGCTGCGGGAGTTCGACTGGCCGCCGACCGAGCGCCGCGACCTCAACCACGTGGTCGACGTCGAGGACGTCTCGGTGATGAACATGCGGCTCGACAACGGCGTGATCGCCGCCTACCAGCAGTGCCACTTCACCCCCGACTACCACCGCAACTACACCGTCATCGGCACCGAGGGCCGCCTCGAGAACTTCGGCGACGAGCCCGGCTCCCTGGTCCGCGTCTGGAACACCGGCCCCACCGGCCACCGCCCCGAGGGCGACGCCACCCACCGCGTCCCCGACACCGACGGCACCCACGGCGGCAGCGACGTCGCCATCATCCAGGAGTTCGCCCGCTTCGTCCGCGACGGCGGCCCCACCGACACCTCCCCCGTCGCCGCCCGGATGGCCGTCGCCGCCGGCCACGCGGCCACCCTCTCCCTCCGCGACGGCGGCCGCCCCTACGACGTCCCGCCGTTGGACCCGGCACTGGCCGCCTACTTCGACACCGGCCAGGAGCCGGCGGCCGGCAGCTGACGCGTCCTCAGGCGGACGAAACCGCTGGCCACCGGGCGGCCGGGCACGACAGGATGCCGTCATGGACGCCGTATTCACCCTCGCCTGGCAGCACTCCGTCGGTCTCGTCTTTCCCGAGGGGCTGCCGACGGCCGCCGCCGGACTGCTGGCCGAGGGCCCCGACTCCCCGGCCCTGCGGGACCTGGCCGGACGGAGCCGCCACGAGGACACCGCCGAACTGGAGGGCCTGCTCCAGGAGGCCCTGGCCGAACTCCGCGTCCCGGTCCCGGACGGCGAAACGGCCGAACGGTGCCTGCTGCACCACCTCGCGGCCCGGCTGGCCGCCGGGGACATCGACCCCAAGGACGTTGCCGCCACCCTCTGGTACGGCGTCGCGGACACCGGGACCGAGCTGGAGGTGCGGTTCGCCAGGGCTGCTGTCGAGGAGGACCACCTCGACGCCCTGGAGACCGACCGGCCCGAGGCGTTCCGCGCCTGGGAGGACGCGCTGCGAGCCGCCGCCGTCGCCCTGGCAGCGGCCGAGGACAGTCCGCTCACCACACGTCCCTGGAACCGGTCGTGAGCGCGGCGCGGGCTGGCCCGGCGGTCAAGATGCTTGGTGCGCCGGGGCGGTGGTGGCCACCTGGCGGAGGAAGTCGTCGTTGGTGGTGGTGCGCTTGAGGCGGTCCAGGAGGAGTTCGGTGGCCTGCTGGGGGTCCTGGGCGTTGAGGACGCGGCGCAGGGTCCAGGCCGCGGTGGTGCGGGCCGGGCCGAGGAGGAGCTCCTCGCGGCGGGTGCCGGAGGCGCGGACGTCGACGGCGGGGAAGAGGCGCTTGTCGGCGAGGCGGCGGTCCAGGCGCAGCTCCATGTTGCCGGTGCTCTTGAACTCCTCGAAGACCAGGTCGTCCAGCCGGGAGCCGGTGTCGACCAGGGCGGTGGCCAGGATGGTGAGGGAGCCGCCGTTCTCGGTGTTGCGGGCCGCGCCGAAGAGCTTCTTCGGCTGCTGGAGGGCGCCGGCGTCCAGACCGCCGCTCAGGGTGCGGCCGTTGGCGGGGGCGGCGGTGTTGTGGGCGCGGGCCAGCCGGGTGATGGAGTCGAGCAGCACCACGACGTCGTGGCCGAGTTCGACCAGCCGCTTGGCGCGCTCGACGGCGAGCTCGGCGAGGGCGATGTGCTCGCGGGCGGGCCGGTCGAAGGTGGAGGCGATGACCTCGCCGCGGACGGTGCGCCGCATCTCGGTGACCTCCTCGGGGCGCTCGTCGACCAGGACGACCATCAGGTGCGCCTCGGGGTGGTTGCGGGCGACGGCCGCCGCGACGGACTGCAGGACCATGGTCTTGCCGGCCTTCGGCGGCGCGACGATCAGGCCGCGCTGGCCCTTGCCGATCGGGGCGACCAGGTCGACGACGCGGCCGGTGAGTTCGCGCGGTCCGGTCTCCAGTCGCAGCTGCTCCTGCGGGTACAGCGGCGTCAACTCGTGGAAGGCGGGGCGCTGCTGGGGTCCGTCGTCGGTGCTGCGGCCGTTGACCGTGTCGATCCGGGCCAGCAGCGGCCGGCGGTCACCCACGGCGCGGTCGCCCCCTGCGCGGTCACCCCCGGCCGGTCGGCGGTTGGAGCCGGTGGGCGGCTGGGTGGCGCCGGTCAGGACGTCGCCGCTGCGCAGGCCGAGGGCCCGCACCTGGCCGGGCGAGACGTGCAGGTCGGTGGGGCCGGGCAGGTAGCCGGAGGTGCGCAGGAAGGCCTTGCCGTCGCGGAGGTCCAGCACGCCGGCGGCCGGGAGCAGACCGTCCCGGTCGGGCTCGGGCGGCTGTGCAGGCACCCGGGCGACAGGCGGGGCGGGCCGCACGGCGGCGGAGCGCTTGGCGGTGATCGCCTCGACCAGTTCGCTCTTGCGCAGCTTGGCGTTGGCCGGGATGCCGAGGGCGGTGGCGAGTTGGTGGAGGTCGGCCTTCAGCAGGCCGTCCAGGGGCGCGGTGGTGCTCGGTTCGGTCATGGTGGCGGTGGCGGTGGTCATGGGTACTCCTCTGGAGCGGGCGTCGTGGTGGTGGCACGCCCCGGCGGCCCGCGACGGCTCGACGGCCGTGGGCGGGGCAGGGACGGGCAGCCCGGCCGCGAGGGGTCGCGGAGCATCGGGCGGGTTCCGGCATTGGTGCCGTGTGCTGCGGCTCCGTGGAAGGAGCCGGGTGGCGTCGCGGCCGATCGGGCCCGCTGACGCGGTGAACGGTGGATCCGGTACCCGCGCTCGGAAGCAGCGGCGTCGGAGGTCCACCTGTGGGCACTGTAACCCCTCCGGATGCCGATCGCCAAGGATTTCCCGGAACGCGCCGCCCCGGCCCCGCCCCGGCCCCGCCCGCTCCCGGCGCCCCCGCGCGACCTGACGGCTGGTCAGGGCCGTAGCATCGGCGGATGCGGACGATCGATGCCCTGCTGCCGGACGTGGGCCGCGCCGACGAGGACGGCCTGCGGGCGCGGGACCCGGAGGAGCTGGGCCGGTACGTGGCCGGGAGGCGCCACGCGTGGTGGCGGCGGAAGGCCTGCGCCGCGGCCCTGGCCGGCCGGGTGCCGGAGCGCCGGGTGCCGGATCTGCTGGCCCTGGTCCGGGATCCGCAGGAGTCCGTCGAGGTGCGGATCGCCCTGCTCGACCTGCTCGGCGACCGTGCCGAACTGCTGCCGTGGCTGCGCCACGAGGACCGGCGCGAGGACGGCGCGTACGGTCTCCGCGAGGCGGTGCTCGGGGCCCGCGGACGGCTCGGCGACCTGACGGCGGCACGGGAGTTGGCGACCTTGGCGTTCTCGCCGTGGCAGCACCACGAGGCCGTCGGCGAGGCGGGGCTGGCCGGACTGGTCGAACGGGTGGGGGCCGGGGCCGTACTGGCCGAGCTCGGCGAGGAGCGGCCGGAGGACCGGTACTTCGCGATCCTCACCCGCTACCGGGCCGACCGGGACGTGACCGACGCGCTGGGCGACCCCGACCACTCGGTGGCGTTCCGCTCCCACCGGCTGCAGTCCGATCCGGACCGGCTGCGCGCCTACGCGGACGCGGCACCGACCGCGGAGGCCGCGCTCTGGGCGGCGTACACGCTGTACGGCCTGACCGACGACCTGGACGAACTCCGGTCCCGTTACGCGGAGTTGGGGAGCCCTCGGGTGGAGGTTCCGGGGCTGGACGAGGAGCTGCGGCGGGCCGTGGCGCACGAGCACGTCCCGTGGTGCCAGGTGGCCACCGATCCGCGGTGGCGGGTGGAGGCCCTGTGCGCACCCGCGCCCGAACCGGTGGACCAGGAGGGCCAGTTGGCCCGGGCGGTGGCCGCCCTCGACGCCGCCGGGCTGGCGCCGGGGGCGCCGGTGCACTGCGGCGAGGACAACCAGCAGGGCGACGGCACCTACCACGTGATCCGGTACGGAAAGGGGCAGGACCAGGTGCTGGTCAGCACCCTCGGCCGGTTCGTCACCGGCGAGGACGACGACTGCGCGGCCCGCCCGCCGCTGGAGGCGGCGGGGCTGCGGTGGATCGACCGGGAGACCGCCTCGATCATGGTCACCGGCCTGCACGTCTACTACTTCGGGGCGCGCGGGCCGCTCGCCCTCGGCACGCTGCTCTTCCACTGGCAGGACTGACGCCCCGGGCGGCCACCGGGCACCCCCTCGGAGGAAGATCGGTGGTGTGACCGACACTCCCGCCGACACCCCCTCCGCCGCCGCCCCGGGCCCCGTCCACGTCGTGCGCGTGGGCGCCCGGACCGTCCCGGTGGCCGACCGCGCCATCGCCGACGAGATCACCGCCCTCTGGAACAGCCAGGTCGGCGAGGGCGCCCCGGCCCGCGCGTACGCCCGCGTCGTGCAACAGGTCGACCGCTGGACGGATCCCGGCCCGGTCTGGGATCGCGTCCCGGACTGCCGGACGGTCCACTCCCGCCGGGCCACCGTCGAGCCGGACGGTTCGCTCAAGGGCGAGCGGACCACGCAGGCCCTGCGCTGGGAGTTCGAGCCGGGCGCCTACACCACCCAGCCCTGCCGCTACCGGGTGGAGCGGCAGCCCGGCGGCCGCTTCGAGGTCGAGGCCCAGGGCACCGACCCCGTCGAGGTGGCGGCCGGATTCGAGGCGGCCCTCACCGAGGCCCGCGAGCACCTCTCCTGACGGAGCGGCGGCCGACCCGGCGTCAGGAGGCCACCCGCGCCCGGCGGTCCAGGGTGGCGAGCGCCGTGTTGGCGACCACCAGTACCGCGAAGGCGGTGGCGCACCGCGCCGAACCCACCGCGTAGTACGCCGCCGCGGCAGCGCCGAACACCACGGCCTTGACGGCCAGCACCCCCGCCACCGGCAGGGCTATCCGGGCCTTCGGAGCGGCGAACAGCCCCCACAGCACCGCCGCCGCACCGGGCAGCAGGACGGCCGCGAGCACCCCGACCACCGCGTTCGGCGCCACGTGCCATCCCCACCAGCCCAGCAGCACGAGGGCGGCCAGCTCCAGCAGGAAGGCCAGGGTCTCGTTCACCAGGCGGAGCGGAACGGGAAGCTTCATCGGGGGCCCTTCGGATCGGATCGCGTGCGGGAGCGCAGGTGTGCGGGTGTGCGGGTGTGCGGGTGTGCGGGCCCATGGAAGCACTTCGGCGCCCTGCCGTCCCCGACTTTCACACCGGGTCCACTTTCCGGCGACTCCACCCGCCGCCACCACACCCGCCGGTGCCCCCGGCCCGCCGAAGACCCCGCCCCCGCTCCCCCGCCGGAGGTTCCGAGGACGGGGTCCCGACTGTGTCACATCCCAGCAGGCGTGCCCCCGGAAGCCGTCTGCGGCGACCTCCGGAGGCATGCCCGTTCATCCTCGGCCGGATCGCTGCCCGGAACGTCAGCTCAGCGGACGGCAGAGCAGCACGTCGGGCACCCCGCCGTGGCTCCAGCGCCAGGTGTAGCCGACCCCGGCCAGGTACTCGCCGTCGCCGCACTGGCCCTTGTAGTAGCCGGGCGCCCAGTCGCTGCCGGTGGAACCGCCGGTGGCGGGCCGGTTGTCGCCGCGGTCGAACCAGACGTTGCGGCCGTTGAGCGGCAGTGCCCGCGAGGCGGGGGCGCAGAGCAGGGCGGCCATCGCGTTGCCGTTGACGGCGTACCCGGTGGCGAAGGTGTTGTCGGGGCACTGGAGCTTGTTGTAACCGGAGGCCCAGTCACCGTGGTTGACGAACCGTTCGTCGGTGACGACGGTCCACCCGGCCCCGGCCGCGGTGCCGGGCTGCCCGGCGTCCGTGCACAGGCCCCGGGAGTCGCTGCGGCCCAGCCCGGTCAGGCGGCGGCCGTCGGGGCAGGTGCCCTTGCGGTTGCCGCTGCTCCAGTCGCCGCGGGCGAGCATGGTCCGGGAGCGGTTCTGGTCGCCGAAGTCCAGGTTGAGCATGTTCCAGTGGTCGACCTGGGGGACGGCGCCGGTCCGGCCCGGGGCGTTGACCAGCTTGTTCCAGTCGGCACCGCGCCAGTCGGCGGGGTCGTTGACGGTGGTGGTGCGGCGGCCGGTGGCGTCGTAGTTGACCAGCGCCCAGTCGTCGTTGACCTCGCCGTTCGGCCTGGTCCAGCCGACCAGCGGCCACTGGGCGAAGTCGGTGTCGTTGCGGACCAGGATGTCGGTGAAGTTGCGCCACCAGGCCCGGTCCTTGGGGTCGGTGGAGCGGCTGCCGGCACCGAACTCGCTGATCCAGACCGGGGCGGTGAAGTGCTGGCCGGCCGTGGTGACGAACAGCGCCTGGTCGTTGACCACCTGGACCAGCTGCTCGGGCGTGAGGTCGCGGTACCGGGGGTCGTTGGTCTCGCCGTTCTGCCAACCGCCGGTCGCTCCGGTGTGGTTGGGGCCGGTGAAGCCGTAGAAGTGCGCGGAGTAGACCAGCTTCCCGGAGTCGATCAGGGTGTTGGAGAGGGTGCGGACCGGGGTGAGGGTCGGGCGGCCGTGGCTGAACATCCCCTGCGGGATGCCCTGCCAGTTGATGCCCTCCATCACGATCAGCATGTCCGGGGCCGTCTGGAGGATCCGGTTGCCCGCCTCCTCCAGCGCCTTGTAGAGGTCGTGGTCGTTGCCCCAGCCCCAGTTGGGGTCGTCCCAGGTGTCGCGGCGGACCTCGTTGCGCAGGTCGGCGCCGACCACCCGCTTGTCGTTCTTGTACCGGTCGACCAGGAACACCCAGTCGTCGATCCACTGCTGGGTGGACTGGCCGCTGTTCCAGCGCTCGCTGCCGTCCAGGCCGCAGCAGAACCGGTAGCTGGTGGTGTGGTTGTTGAGGACCACCGCGAACCCGTCCGCGGTGAGCGCGGCGACCACCGCGTCGTACACCTGGAGCGGTGTGCGGCCCCGGAGTTCGGGGTTGGCGGCGACCGCCGCGTCCGGGACGGGGACGGAGTCGTGGAGCATCGCGTTGGCGAACGGCAGCCGGATGCTGTTGATGCCGAGCTCGTGGAAGTCGGCCAGGATCCGGCTGATCGGGGTGCGGTCCAGGCCGAGCGGGATGTTGTCCGACTTCTGGTCGGCCTGGTGGTTGGTCACGTCGTTGACGTCGCCGCTGCCCTCGTACGTGCCCTGGGCCCCGGCCCAGTTGCCCGACTTGAGCTTGAAGCGGTTGCCCCCGGCGTCGACCACGTACCGGCCCCGGGTGCTCAGCGGGCCGGTCCAGGAGGCGGCGAGCTGGGGCCCCGTCAGCACGGCGGGGGCCGTCGCCGGGGCCGCTGCCGGGGCGGCCGCCGGGACGGCTGCCGAGGCCGCGCCCGGGACGGTGACCAGCAGCAGGGAGGCGGTGGCGAGCGCGGCCGGCAGGCCGCGTGCGCCGCGGAGGGTTCTGGTGGATCGCATGGCGAATCTCCAGGAGGGTGGGGTGAGTTGGAGTGGTGCTGCCCCGGGGACCGCCGCCCACGCGCGGCCCCGGGAGAACGGGGAGGGCCTCAGCCCTCGGGACCACCGGACACGATGGGGAACATCACCACCGGCGGCCGGGCAGGTCGACGGTCCGGGAGGTCAGGAAGGAGACCCCGTCGGCCGGGCTGCGCTCCGTGTGCACTCATCTCGCATCCTTGAGGGTGGGGGTACGGGGTGCATCGGTGAGGGGCGTGGCGGTGCGTCGGCTCCGCCGCGCGGGCGGGCCGGTGGTGCGGATGGTGCAGGTGGTGCGGGTGGTTCCGCTTACGGGAACAGCGCCTGGATGCCCAGGACGGCGGCTCCGCGCGCCCAGTCCTCCCAGGGGAGCGGACGCAGGGTCAGGGGGCAGTTCGCCGCGGCCTTGAAGGTGTGCGCGGCGTAGGCCTCCTTGATGTGGGCGCCGAGCAGGTCGTAGGCGTCGAGGCCCTCGCCGGTGACCACGACGCGCTCGGGGCCGAACAGGTTGACCAGGGTGGCGATGCCGGTGCCGATCGCCCGTCCGGCGCGGGCGAAGGCCTCGCGGGCGGCGGGGTCGCCGCCGCGCGCGAGGTCGACGGCGCCGTCGAAGTCCAGCTCCGCGAGGCCGGTGGCGTGGCGGACCCGGGCCAGGATCGCGCTGCTGGAGGCGGCCGCCTCCACGCAGCCGGTCTGGCCGCAGTGGCAGCGCGGGCCGTTCGGGTCGATGCTGATGTGGCCCACCTCCCCGGCCACGCCGTAGGCCCCGGCGATCAGGCGGCCGTTGACGACCAGTCCGGAACCGATGCCCGCGCCGATGGTGACCAGCGCGAAGTGCTCGGTGCCGATGCCCTCGCCGAACCAGTGCTCGGCGGAGGTGATCGCCTTGACGTCGTTCTCCACGATGACGTTGAAGCCGGTCCGTTCCGCCACCAGGTCGGCGAGCGGGACGTCCTGCCAGCCCGGCAGCACGGAGTAGCGGACCCGGCCGGCGGGTCGGTCCACGTCGCCGGAGACCGCGATGCCGAGGTGGCGGATGCGCTTGCGGAGGCCGGGGTCGCGGCTGAGCAGCAGCTCGACGGAGTCGCAGATCAGCGCGCAGACGGCGGCCGGGCTGCGGTCCGCGCCGAGGCGGCGGCCGGTGGTGGCCCGGACGCCGGCCCGCAGGTCGCAGACCACGGCGTAGAGCGCGTCGGCGCTGACCTTGACGCCGAGGAAGAACTCCCGGTCGACGGTGACGGCGAGCGGGTTGACCGGGCGGCCGGCCCCGGGGGCGGTGCGCTCCGGGGGGAGTTCGTGCAGGTAGCCGTCGTCGATCAGGGGCCGGGCCGCCTTGGTGATCGCGGTTCCCGACAGCCCGACGCGACGGGCCAGCTCGACCCGGCTGAGCGGCCCTTCGGCCAACAGCAGGGCGAGGATGGCGGTTTCGGCCGGCGCGGTGACCAACGGCTGGGTGTGGGTGGGGAACACGGGAGCAATGTAGCGACGAATAAATAACTTCGTCCAGTATTGATTTCAGGCCACCCCGCCCCTACCTTCCCCGGTGCTTGCGATAGTTGACGCATCATCAACTCAGGCAAATAAATAACTTCTTCATGTATTGATTCCCTCTCGGCTCCTCCCTACGCTCGGGGCACCGCGCCCACCGCCGCCCTCGGGGAGAACCACCGTGCCTGCGCCGCCGTCCGCCGTCTCCTTCGACCCCGCCGCCGGCCTCGCCGTCCTCACCACCCCCACCACCCGCTACGCCGTCCGGATCGGCACCGACGGCAGCCCGCGCCACCTCTACTGGGGCCCCGCGGAGGGCTTCTCCGCCGACCTGCCGCTCCCGGTCTCCCCCGCGGACAGCAGCTTCGAGGCCGACGCGGCCGCCGACGAACTCGCCCCGCAGACCGGCGCCCGCTTCGGCCCGGCCGGCCTCCAGGTCCGCTTCGCCGACGGTGTCCAGGGCGCCCAGTGGCACTTCGCCGGCCACACCCTCACCGACGACGAGCTCCGCCTGCGCCTGACCGACCGTCACTACCCGCTGGCCGCCGAGCTCTGCTACCGCGTCCGCCCCGGCAGCGACGTCATCGAACGCTGGACCGAGCTCACCCACACCGGCACCCCCGCCCCGGTGGACACCTCCCCCGCCGACACCGCCCCCGCTTCCGCCTCCGCCTCCGCCGCCACCGGCCCCATCACCGTCACCCGCCTCGACTCCGCCTCCTGGACCGCGCCCCCGCTCGCCGACTACCGCCTCAGCCACCTGGTCGGCGGCTGGAACAGCGAGTTCCAGCTCCAACGCGACCGCCTCCCCGTCGCCGAGACCGTCCTCACCAGCCGCCGCGGCCTCACCGGCCACCACGCCGCCCCCTGGCTGGCCCTCGACGACGGCACCGCCACCGAGGAGTACGGCGAGGTCTGGAGCACCGCCCTGGCCTGGAGCGGGAGTTGGCGGATCACCGTGCACCGCGACCCGGTCGGCCGCACCACCTGGACCGGCGGCTTCGGCCACGAGGGCCTGAGCTGGACCCTGCGCCCCGGTGAGACCCTGCACTCCCCCGTCTTCGCCGGCCTCCACTCCACCGGCGGCTTCGGCGGTGCCAGCCGCGCCTGGCACGCCCACGTCCGCGCCCACGTCCTTCCCACCCCCGACCGCGACCTCCCCGTCCTCTACAACTCCTGGGAGGCGACCGGCTTCGAGGTCGAGGAGAAGGGCCAGTTCCGGCTGGCCGAGCTCGCCGCCCGGCTCGGTGCCGAGCTGTTCGTCCTGGACGACGGCTGGTTCGGCTCCCGCACCGACGACCGCTCCGGCCTCGGCGACTGGACGCCCCGCCCCGCCGCCTTCCCCCACGGCCTGCGCCCGCTCTCCGACCACGTCCGCGGCCTCGGCATGGAGTTCGGCCTCTGGGTCGAGCCGGAGATGGTCAACACCGACAGCGACCTCTACCGCGCCCACCCCGACTGGGTGCTCCACTCCCCCACCCGCGAGGCCACCGAACTCCGCCACCAGCTCGTCCTCGACCTCTCCCGCCCCGAGGTCGAGGCCTGGGTCCACCGCACCCTGGACGGGCTGGTCACCGAGCACGGCGTCGACTGGTTCAAGTGGGACGCCAACCGCCCCTTCACCGAGGCCGGCCGGGTCGGCACCCCCGGTCCCGCCCCCGCCCTCGACCCCGACCGGCTCTGGATCGAGCACACCCGCGCCGTCCACCGCATCATGGACCGCCTGCGCGCCGACCGCCCCGGCCTGCGGATCGAGGCCTGCGCGGGTGGTGGCGGTCGGGTCGACCTCGCCGTGCTGGCCCGCACCGACCAGGCCTGGACCTCCGACAACACCGACCCGGTCGACCGGATCACCATCCAGCACGGCTTCAGCCAGCTGCTCCCCGCCCGGGCCATGGCCGCCTGGGTCACCGACAGCCCGAACGTCACCACCGGCCGCACCACCCCGCTGCGCTTCCGCTTCCACGTCGCGATGGCCGGCGCCCTCGGCCTCGGCGGCGACCTCACCCGCTGGACCGACGCCGAACTGGCCGAGGCCGCCGGGCTGGTGACGCAGTACAAGGAGATCCGCGCCCTGGTCCAGCACGGCCACCAGTACCGCCTGACCGGCCCCGGCGGCCTCTCCGCCGTCCACCACACCTCGCCGGACGGCCGTGATCACGCCCTGCTGGCCTGGCGCCCGAACGCCCGCTTCGGCCACCGGCCCGCACCCCTCCCCCTGCCCGCCCTGGCCCCCGACGCCCGCTACCGTGACCTGGACACCGGCCAGGTGCACCACGGCTCGACCCTGCGACGGCACGGCCTCGACCTCCGCCTCCCCGACGGCGACCACGCCAGCCGGCTGACCCGGCTCACCCGCCTCCCCTCCTGAACACCCCTGCCCTCAGCCAACTCGACACTCCCACCCGGAAGACCGCACATGAACACCCGCAAGCTCCTGGTCGTCGGCATCGACGGCGTCCGCCTCGACCTGCTGCCCGACCTGCACACCCCCCGCCTCGACGAGGTGGCCTCCGCCGGCTTCCTCGGCCGGGTGGAGATCGACGCCACCACCCCGACCATGTCCGGCCCCTGCTGGACCACCATCGTCACCGGCGTCTCGGTGGCCAAGCACGGCGTCTGGGGCAACCGCCTCGACGGCAACCGGCTCGACGTCTTCCCCGACTTCACCACCCGCCTCGCCGTCGGCCACGGCCTGCGCACCCTGGCCGCCGGCGGCTGGACCCCGCTCTTCCTGGCCCGCGACGGCGGCCCGCTCTTCCTCGCCCCCAGCCGTCTCACCTACATCGGGCCCAGCGCCGACACGCCCGCCGCCTGGGAGCAGTGCGACCGCGAGGTGGCCGCCGACGCCGCCCGCACCCTCGCCGAGACGGCCGAACTCGACGCCGCCTTCGTCTACTTGGGCGCGGTGGACGAGACCGCGCACTTCCTCGGCTGCGGCCCCGAGTACCGCGCCTCGATCGAGACCGCCGACCGCCACCTCGGCAGCCTCCTCGACGCCCTCCGCAGCCGCCCCGGCCACGCCGCCGAGGAGTGGACCGTCATCGTCGTCACCGACCACGGCCACCGCGACGAGGGCGGCCACGGCGGCCGCTCCGCCCTGGAGACCACCGCCTGGATCGCCGCCCGCGGCCCCGGCATCCCGCCCGGCGCCCCGGCCCCGTCCGGACTCCGCCACGCGGACGTCGCCGCGCACGCATACACCGCCCTGGGCATCCCGATCGACCCGCACTGGTCCCTCGACGGACGGCCCTTCACCACCCCCGCCGCCGTTCCCGCCCGAGAGGCGGTCTGAGACGTCCTCAGGAACCGCCGCGCCACCAGGTCGTGCTACTCCCCGGGCTTCTTCCAGAGCACGTACCTGAAGTTCCAGACGTGCATGTGCATCGCGCCGGTCCCGCTCCAGGCGAGCGTCCCGTACCGTCCGTCCCCGGTCTGCACGCACCAGACGTCCTTGGCCACACCGGCCCCCGGGAACTCCTCGTAGAGCCTGGTCCCCCAGGAGTCCCCGGGCAGTGAACCGCACCCGGCGAGCGAGGGGTCGTCCGAGGAGGTCCACCGTGCGGCCCTGGCCCCGTTGACGGCCGTGAGACCGTACTTACCGCCCTCGACCCGCAGGTCCGCCGCCTTGTCACCGTCCGCGACCTCCTCGTCCCGGCCTCCGTCCAGGTCGGCGCGCGTGTGGTCCTTGGTGAACAGATTCGACGGCGACAACGCGACGGCGCCCGTGATAAACGGCACCTGGCCCGCCTGGGCGTCGCTGACCACGATCGTCGAGTCCGTCCCCGGCTCGGCGGTGATGGTGATCTTCCGCTCCTCGATCTCCTGGACGAACTTGCCGTTCATCGCAACGACGATCTTGCGATTCGTGGTGATCCTGAAGACGCTGGTCCGCTGCACCCCGTCGATGACCTGATTGACCAACAGCAGGGTGGCGCTCTCCTCCTCCTTCTTCCCCTGCGACGCCTTGCGGATCTCCGCCACCTTCTTCTCGAGCTGGTCCACGCCCCACACCCCGGCCAACGCGACCACCCCCACCGGCGGGTTCTGCGCCCCCTGCTGGGTGGCCAGCTTCACCAACGCGCCCTTCACGATCTGCAGCACGACCGGCGTCACAGGACTCTGCGCCACCTTCTGCACCACCGGATTCGCCTCGATCCCCGCGCACCCGGTCGTGACCATCGCGAGCGCCAACGCCACGGTCGCCACACCTCTTCGCATACCGAACCCCCCACGAGTCCGCCCTCCGAACGGAGGGACATGCCCCTGCGATATCCGGAACCAACACCTCCCAAACACCTTTCCTTCAAAGGGAGTTCACTGCGCTCAGAGGGCGTCCATCCTGTCGCTCAATCCCGATTCGCCAGGTTGACGGTGGTTCATGAGTCGGCCAAGCGTTCTCTCGACCGTCCATCGACATGGGAGAACAGCGAATCCCCTGGCAATGGGGTCGCGGCGGACGATGTGCATGTCGATGCCGAAGGTGGTGGCGACGTTCAGGCACGATGACGAACTACCCGGCCAGGCCGGGCACGCGGACCAGCGCTCGAGGCGGACGGGGCACACAACCGGCGCCTTGGGACGAATGGGCCGCGATCACCCTGATGACCCGTCGGCTCGCCCGACAGCAGTCGCGCCTCGACCTGGCCGTCACGGCCGCTGCATGAGCCCGTCGGGCACCGGTCACTCCACCGAGGCGTCGTAGAGGACCGCTTCCTCCGGGACCCATGGGAAGTGGACCCACGGATACCTGGCGGACGAGGCGTCACCCGGATCGAACGCGAGCACCGCGTCGATGAACGGCGTGGGCGGCCGGTACCCGTGGTCGATGACGTAGTGGCCGATCAGCGTTGGCGCGGCGAAGGCGCTTCCCGGTTTGAAAGGGATGCGGATCTCGCCGGTGCCCACGCTGCTTCGCTGATGACCTGGCAGCGGCTCGTAGGAGCTCATGTCCAGGGATGGGCAGAACTCGCACTCGTGGAGGCCCATCATCTCGTTGACGGCCTGAACGTCGAGCACCGCCGTGAGGCTCTCCAGGAACGCTGACGGAACAGGACCACCGATCCACGGCTGATCGCCCGACAGCCAGCCGACGTTCAGGCGCTCGTACGCAGGCTCGAACGTCAGGAACCGGTAGCCCGTGGTCTTGTCGGTGAAGGAATCCCCGCGACTCCAGTACGAATAGGGACTCATGTCCTCGTAGAACGTCACTGCCAGTTCCTATCACCACGGAGCAGGTGATCCGTGGTGATCATCATGCGGAAGACTGTGTGCGTGACGCTTCCTACTCCGCTTGCCGCTGTTGAAGAGATCTACGATCACCTCATTGATCAACTCAACCTCGCCCTGCGCCGACCCGGGATGTTCGGGGGCGAGGTGGCTCTCCGGATCCTGATTGACCACGTGCTGTTCGTCGAGCGCCAGCCCGAGGCGTGGAACCAGCTGAAGCAGGGTTGGGAAGAGCAGGGGCTCTGGACCCCCATCGGCCCCAGCGGGGCCTTCCAGGATGTCTTCCCCACGCAGGCCGACTGCTACGAAGTCGCCTCGGTGTACGGGGAGTTCGCGCACCGGCGCGGCTGGCTCAAGCCCGATCGGGTTCTCACTGGTGAGGAGTACGAAGCCCTCACGGGCCGAGTCCGGGGATGGGCCGCGGTTGACCGCACCTGGGCCGACGTGACGGCGGAGTTCGGCTCTCCCTCTGTGCTGTTCGGAGGGAACAACCCTCTGTACGGGAAGACACTCGGGTACCTTCCGGCGGATCCGCAGCAGCCGATGGTGGTCTTCCACCTGTGGAACGGCAGCGAACCGGGGGCCGAGCCGTGGCCACCCGAGCATGCGCAACCGTTGCTCCTCGCAGTGCGTTTCGGCGGCGGACCGTTCCGCGCATCGTTGACCTTCACCCCCGAGGGCGAGCGGAGAAGGCCGACGCTCGGGGATGCTTGCCTGCCGCGGTAGTGGGTCCGCCGGCGAGCACAGGTCACTCACACGAGGATTTCCAGGACAACGGACCCGCCCCCACTACGACGTGGGCCTGTTCCTGGCCACCGGCGAGTCCTACCGCAGACCGGCCCAGCACAAGGTCGGCACCAAGCCACGCCGGGCAGGTTGACCAGCCGAAACTCTTGTCGGAGCCGCTCCGTATGCTGCCGCCCATGAGCATGAACGGCGAGTACCTGCGCGTCACACCTGGAGAGTTGGCCCGAGCCCTGGAGGACCCCGAGTGGGCCCTGGACTTCGCCTCCGACGTTCAGGACCAGGAGGACGAGGAGACGGCACCCGCCGATGCGCGGCACTTCACCACGCACCAGACCTGGAACCTGCTGGGGTTCTTGCTCAAGCGGTCGGACTTCCCGGTCGACATCGTCTTCGGTGAGGAACTCATCCCCGAGGCCGACGACTGGGGCTACGAGCCGCCGCGGTACCTCACCGTTGACCGGGTGCGGCTGGCCGCCGACAGCCTGAACCGGATGACCTACGACGATCTGATCCACGGCGTCGACCACAACGAACTCACCGCAGCCGAGGTCTATCCCCAGATCTGGGACTCGCCGACCTCCCTGGAATGGGCCCGCGACCTGCTTGTACCTCTGACCGAGTTCTTCCAGGCCGCAGCCTCCGCCGAGCACGCCATGGTGATCTGGCTCGACTGACCTCCCACAACGGGGACGTCAAACGGCAAGCTGACGGAGGGTCGACTACCCTCACCGGGTGCAGCGCACCGACTTCACCGACGCCGACGGCACCTGGGCCGGGCTGTCCCTCGACGTGCGGGACCGCCCGGCCCCGGGGCTGTGCGTCTTCAGCGCCGACTCCCGGATCCTCCTCACCCAGGCCTCCCGCCCCGTCCTGTTCGCCGCCGTCGAGGGACTCGAAGGCGTCGACTTCTGGCGCACCGACGCCTACCGCTCCGTCCTGCCACCCCTGCGCGCCGACACCGCCCGCGCCGTGGCCGGCGACCCCGCGCGCTGGGCCCACCGCTTCGCGCACCACCTCGCCGACCCGTCGGAGAGCCCGCTGCACGACGGCCGCTGGCTGCTCACCCCCGACTGCCCGCTCCCGCGCCGGCGTCCCGCCGTCCTCTCCCACCGCGAGTACTGGTCCGACCTGCTCGCCGAGGGCCACCCGGACGGTTACCTGGACTGGTACGCCCACTCGGGCTCCTGGGAGGTCGTCCCGCTCCGCCCGATGCCCGGCGCCGACGACAGCCGGGTCAAGGCCTACCGCAAGCAGGCCCGCGAGGGGACCCTCCCGCCCGTCCTCCTCTGGTGGGTCAGCGGCCTGGACAGCCACCTCGTCCTCGACGGCCACGCCCGCCTGGCCGCCGCCGTCGCCGAGTCCGTCGAGCCCCCGCTGCTCCAACTCCACCGCACCACCCCGCCCGACGACCGAGCCGCCCGCACCGAGGAAGCCGTCACCGCCTACCAGGACACCCTCACCCGCTTCGCCAACCTCCGCACCCTCCACGGCCCCGCCGTCCCCGACGGCGCCACCCCGGCCGGAGCCGAACTCGCCCGCCGCCTCCACACCCTCGACACCGCCGAACGCCCCACCTGGTCCTGGCCCCTCCCCGGCGGCACCCCGCGCTGGACCGAACTCGCCACCCGAGCCACCGCCGGCCGCCCCTGGCCCCCTTGACCGGCCTGACCGGCCTGACCGGTCGTCAATCCTCCAGCCCACCGGGCCCACTCCCGCGCCCACACCTGCCGGCTGACCTGCCACGGTGCCCGACAGCGCCCGCCACTATCCTGCGACCATGTCGAATCGAGCGGCCACGGCCGGAATCGGGCTCGCGCGGGTACTGGCCCACTGCGGCGGGGACCTGGCCGCGGCCGTGCACCACCTGGCCGGCGCCATCGCCGCCGCCCCCGGGGCGCCCGAGGCGTACGCGGCGCTCGCCGAGCTCCGGGAGGAGCGGCGTGCGGATCTGGCCGAACTCCTCCGCGGCGGCGGCTCCCTGCGGACGGTGCTGGCCCACTCCTACGTCAGCTTCCTCGAGGCGGACATGGACAACGCTGTGATGTCACTCGGCTCGGTCACGGGCGCGCAGCCCACCATCGCCTGGGCGGATGCGCCGTGGTTCACCGACCCGCGCTTCCTGGGCACGGTGAGCGCCGACGCACTCGCCGAGGCCGTGATGCGGACGACGGACCACGGTCATGCCTTGGACGCACCCGGCACCCGGGACAAGCTCCGTCCGTGGTTCGGCGCGATCGACGCCGTCTGTGCCCGTGAGCCGGTGGCCGAGGCGATGGCCAGAATGGCGATCTTCCTCCGGTCCTGCGGGCTCACCGACGCGTCGCTCGACCTGTGCGACCGCGCCGACTCCGTCGAGCGGACCATGCTGACGGAGGTCGTGCGGGCCGGTACCTGGCGCCGACTCGGAGACCCGGAGCGCGCCGCGGCGGCGTTCGGACGCGCCCTCACCCTCGACCCCACCAACTGGTCGCTCCACCTCGACCTGGCCGATCTCCGCGCCGAGCAGGGCGACTTCCCCGCCGCGGCCGACCTCGTGCTCCGGGGGCTCGCCCACGAGCCGGCCGAGGTCACCCTCCGCGCGGCCCGGGCCGCCTACAGCGCCCGGGCCACGGGTTCACCCGACGACCTGCGCGAACTCATCGCCCTGGCCCCGGACCTACCGAAGACCCCGTACCGGGACGTCCTCATCGACCACGCCTGTGCCGGCCCCGCGCTGCCCGCCGGGCTGATCGCCGAGGTCCGCCGCTTCCGGAGCGGCTGAGGCCGGGTTCCGGCGGTCGGACGCGGTTGCGGCCCGGTCGCGGCTCCGGGTGAGGTCAGCGTCGTGGGCCCGCCGTGGCGTACACGAGGGTGCCGGCCGTGAAGAGGGTCCAGGCCGTCCAGGCGGAGGCGGTGGGGGCCGGGTCGAGCACCAGCCAGCTCAGGACCTCGCCCGTGGTGCCGGGGGCGACGGGTGTGCAGAGGGTGACGGCGAGCCAGGCGGTGGGGAGGGTCCAGGCGTAGGCGGCGCCGCCGAGGACCGCGCCGAGGGCGGCGAGGCCGGCCAGGCCGGCGCTGTCGCGGAGCACCAGGGAGGGCGGGGCGAGGTCCGCGCCGGCCGCCCGGGCGGTGAGCAGGGCGGCGGCGGTGGCGGCGGCGATCAGCAGGACGTGTGCCGCCCGGCGGGGTGCCCAGCGGATGGCGGCGGTGCGGTCCAACTCGGCGTCCTGGCCCGCCAGTCCGACGCTGCCGGCTGCCACGCACGCGGTGAGGACCAGGGCGGCGACCGGGAGGTTCGGCGGGCCGTCGCCCCCGCGCGACAGCACCGACACCGCCGCCGCGAGGAGGCAGAGCAGCGCGGCCGAGAGCGGCACCTGACGGGAACGGGCGTACAGGGCGAGCCAGTTCACGAGCCCGCCTCCCCCGCCAGCAGTGACAGCGGCGAACCGGGTTCGCAGGTGAGGGAGTTGGCGCGTACCTCCGCGACCAGCGCCCGCTGCTGCTCCGGGGGCAGCGTCGCGAGCCTCGCCCGCCCCGCCTCCGCCCGGTCCCAGACCTGCCGCGTGTAGGCGTCCGCGCCGGGCCGCTCCAGCGGGACGAGGCGGGTGTCCCCGAGGGCCCAGGAGGCGAGGACGCTCTGCAGGGCCACGTTCTCCGTCCCGCCGCCCTCACGGTCGTTGTAGCCGTGGCAGTTCGGCGCCAGGCCCTGGCCGACCAGGGCGCGGGTCAGCTCGCGGCCGGTGGCGCCGGCGAGCAGCCGCTCGTCGAAGTCGACCAGCACCACCCCGGCCGAGAGGGCGCGCTGCTCGCCGAGCCCGCGCAGCCGGTTGTCCTCCGTCACCGCGCTCGGCGCCCGTTCCCCGAGCACCCCGCGCAGCACCTCCAGCGCCTCCCGGCCGCGCCGGGCCACCTCGGGCAGCCGGGCGCCGTTCGCCCTGGTCACACAGACCGGGCCGTCACAGACCGGACCCGCCGCGACCCGGTCCACCACGTAGCTGTCCCGCGCCTGTGCCGGGAGGACGGCCAGCGCCAGCGACGCCCCCGCCACCACCGGTGCCAGCGCCAGCAGCCGGGCGCGGCGGGAGGCCGCGGCCAGCAGCGCGAAGCCCGTGGCGAGCAGGCCGAGCAGCCAGAGCGCCTGGCCGAGGTGGACGGGGCCGGAGAGGGTCAGGAGCATCTCCCTCGGCTCCACGACCGCCGGGGAGAGCAGGGCGAGCCGGTTCGACACCAGGCCCTCCGGGACCTCGTGGTCGCCGGTGTGCCGCAGTAGGTTCACCGCCAGCAGGGCGAGCACCGTCACGGCGGGCGGGGTGAGCACGGAGGGCAGTGCCCGGGCGACCCCCATCCCGAACACGGCGCCGGCCGCCAGTGCCAGTGCCGCCACCAGCGAGATCGGCACCCATCCGAAGGTCGGGTACCGGCTCTCACCCGCCGCCACCTGGACGGCGCCGACCAGCACCAGCACTCCGAAGCAGGCGACCAGGGACAGCACCACCGCCCCGGCCGGAACCGCCGCCCGTTGCCAGGGAGTTCGCGGCGTGGTGGCCAGCAGTTCGGTCATCCGGGAGCGGGAGTCCCGCAGCCCGTGGAGCGCACCCAGGCCCACCACCAACGGCCACCAGAAGCCCAGCAGGTACCTGGTCCACATCGCCATCGAGGTCCACTGGGCCGTCCACCCGGCGGTGCCCCGCCACCACACCCCGTCGATCAGGAAGAAGACCGCCAGGCTCCCGGCCAGCACCAGCAGGCCGGGCCAGGGTGCGGCCGACCGCCGCAGCTCGATCCGCAGCATCCGCCCGTTCACCAACTACCCCCGCGCTGCTCGGAGTTAATGAGCAGGGCCGAGTAGCCGCGCTCCAAGGGGCTGTCCCCCGGATGGTCGGGCCCACCCGCCGCCGCCAGCTGGTCCGGCGTGCCCTGGAACACCAGGCGGCCGGCCGCGAAGAGCACCACGTCCGAGCAGGCGGCCGCGACGTCCTCCACCAAGTGGGTGGAGACCACCACGCAGGACTCCCGGCCCAACTCCTGGAGCAGTTCCCGGAACCGCAGCCGCTGCGCCGGGTCCAGCCCGGCCGTCGGCTCGTCCAGCAGCAGCACGTCCGGGTCGTTGACGATCGCCTGGGCGATGCCCGCCCGGCGCACCATGCCGCCGGAGAGGGTCTTCATCCGGTGGTCGGCGCGGTCCGCCAGGCCGACCCGTTCCACGGCCCGCTGGGCGGCACCGGGGATCTCGGCGGGCGGCACCTCCTTCAACCAGGCCATGTACTCGACGAACTCACGCACCGTGAAGCGCTTGTAGTAGCCGAACTCCTGCGGCAGGTAGCCGATCCGGCGGCGCAGCGCCCGGTGGTCGGTCCGCCCGCCGACCGGGCTGCCGAGCAGCTCCAGTTCGCCCCCGGCGGGGCGCAGCGCGGTGGCGAGGGCTCGGATCAGGGTGGTCTTGCCGGCGCCGTTGGGACCGAGCAGGCCGTGGGCGCCGGTGCCGAGGGAGAGGTCGAGGCCGTCGACGGCCATCTTCGTGCGCCCGGCCCTGACCCTGAGGCCGGTGGCCCGGATCTCCCAGGCGTAGGTCTTCGGCGCGATCTCGGCCGCGCTCGTCGGGGGTTTCATGTGCTGCGTGCCTTTCGAGGTCGGAGTCGGGGTCAGGTTTGGGGTCGGGTTCGGGTTCGGGTGGGTCTTCACCGCGTCGAGTACGCGTTCCGGCGCAGGGTGATCACCGCGGCCCCGAGGGCCAGCAGGGCGACCCAGAGCGGGAGTTGGTCCGTCCCGGGGACCAGGAGGGGGTGGCCGACGGCCGCGGCGGGCGCCAGCACGGCGAGTGCCCAGCCGCCCGCCAGGGCGGCGGCGGCGCGGGTCACGCCGACGAAGGTGCCCAGGCCCAGGGCGGCGGAGGTGAACGCCAGGGAGGGCAGCAGCCACTGAGCGGCCGCCATGGCCCCGGTCAGCCACCCCTCCAGCAGGAGCAGCGGCAGGACGAGGGCCAGCACCGCCGTGGTGCGGCGCAGCAGCAGGGGCAGTCCGGCCCGGGCGGTGGTGGCCGTGAGCTCGTGCGCCGGGTCGAGGGCGCTCGACCAGGAGGCCGCGACCGCGCCGAGCGGTAGCACGGGCGCGAGCAGCAGCAGCGGCGACACCCCGCCGAACAGGCCCGGCGGCCCGGCCCGGTCCAGCACCAGGGCGAGCGCGGTGACGGCGAAGGTCATCGCCAGCCACGGGGCCATCGCCGGGGTGAGCCAGGCCGAGGCCCGGCCCGGCCTCCGGCGGAGGGGGGCCGGTGCCGTCACCAACTCCGGTTCCAGACCGGCCCGTACGGTGTCCAGCAGCGCGGTGAGCTCCGGTGCCCCGGTGCTCACCGACGCCGCCAACCGGCCCCGGCACGGCGCACACCCTTCGAGGTGCGCCTCCAGCGCCCAGACCGTGTCGGCGGGCAGCTCCGTACCGCCCCGCGCGTAGTCGCCGATCAACTGCTCGGAGGCGTGCTCCACCTGCGCACCCTTGCGGTCCGCCCTCATGTCAGTGCCTTCCGCATCGCGATCCGGGCCCGGCGGGCACGGGTCTTGACCGTGCCTTCGGGCAGTCTGAGCAGCACCGCCGTCTCCCGGACCGTCAGCCCATCGAGCACCGTGGCCTGCAGCACCTCGCGCAGCTCCGGCGCCAGCCGCCGCAGGGCGTCGCCGACGTCACCGCCGACCGTCCCCGCGAGGGCCTCCTCCTCCGCGCCCGGCGCCGGTGTCCGCTCCGCGGCCGCCACCGGCGGCTCGGCGTGGTGCGCCCGGCGGCGGAAGGCGTCCACCAGCCGCCGCGCGGCGATGGTCCACAGCCACCCCACCGCCGACCCGCCCACCGCACTCCCGGTGAACGCCCCGGCCGCGCGCCACACCGCGAGGTACGTCTCCTGCATCACCTCGGCGACGATCTGCTCGTCGGCACAGCGCCGCCGCAGCCGCACCGCCAGCCACGGCGCGGTCCGCCGGTACAGCTCGTCGAAGGCGGCCCGCTCACCGCGCGCCACCAGCCGGACGAGGCGTTCCTCGTCCACCGTCTCCAGCGCCTCGGGCGCCCTCCTGCGTGATCTCACACCTGCCAGACGGCGGGAACCGCCCCCGGGTTCTCGAAATCAGGTGACCTGCGCCACACCACCCCGGCCGCGAACGGCGCCCTGACCCCTTCGGGTGGACCTGGCCGACACCTCGGCGTTGCATCCCGGCCGGGGACGGTGCGTGCACCTACGCTCCGGAGATGGACGACGCATGGACCGCAGAGCAGGCAGGCTGGTACCGGATCGGCCCCGGTGGCCATGAGTTCCTCGGGCTCGAACGGCCGGACGGCTCACCGCACTTGGACGGTGAGGGCCTGGTCCTGGAGCTGGGCCCCGGCGACACCGCCAGCTGGCACCCGGGCTCCACCCGCTCGGCGCCGACCGACGACGCCCCCGCGCGCACGATCCCCTGGGACCACTCCTACGACAACGACTGACCCCGCCGTGCCGCCGCAGGGGCCCCGGTCGGCTCCGGCCCGTGCGCGGCCCCGGCTCGTGCGCGGCGTCGGCCGTCAGCGGCCCGGGGCGGCGGACGGCAAGCCGTCGAGGACGCGGAAGGTGATGCCGGTCTTGAGCAGGCGGTCGATCAGGGGGCGGCCCATGGCGACCGCCGTGGTCAACTGGCCTGAGGTGGGCGGGAGTTCGTCGTAGGCGAGGCAGAGGGCGGATTCGGCGAGCATCTTGGCGGTCTCCTGGTAGCCGGGGTCGCCGCCGGAGACCTCGGCGAGGACGGCACGGCCGTCGTCCGTACGGGCCGCGAAGCGGACGGTGAACCAGTTCCGGGCCCGCTGCTGCTCGTTCGGGCCTTCGCCGGGCTTGCGCAGACTGCCCAGCAGCCGCCGCAGGGAGGGGAGTTGGGCGGCGACCGCGATGCCCGCGACCGCCGCGATGCCGCCGAGGGCGATCGGCAGGCGCTTCACCGCCGCGTAGTGCGTGTAGCCGAACTCCTCGCCGTACTCGGCCAGCCCCGCCGCCGACCGGGCGACCACCTGCGGGTCGATCGCGGGCATCGGCACCACCCAGGCCCGGGCCGGCACCGACCGCCGCACCCCGCCCATCGGGGTGTGGATCCGCCGCCCCTGCGGCCAGGGCTCCGCCGCGCGCCGCGCCTTCGCCGCACCGGCCATCGCCCGCGGCCGGGAGAAGGCGAGCAGCGCCGAGGCGAAGGTGCCGCCGGAGACGGTGCCGCCGACCCGGACGTAGCCCTCCACCGACAGGTGCCCCAACGGGCCGCCACGGCGCAGCAGTTCGTCCACCGTGAAGAGGACGCCGAGGTCGTGCGGGACGGAGTCGAAGCCGCAGGCGTGCACCAGGCGGGCGCCGCTGGCCACCGCCCGTTCGTGGTGGCGCAGGTACATCCGGTCGACGAACTCGGGCTCGCCGGTGAGGTCCACGTAGTCGGTGCCGCTCTCCGCGCACGCGGCCACCAGCGGCTCGCCGTGGCGCAGGTACGGGCCGACCGTGGAGATCACCACCCGGGCGGAGGCGGCGACTTCGCGCAGTGCCTCGCGGTCGGCCGCGTCGGCGACCAGCAGCGGCAGGTCCGCGCAGCGCGGGTCGATCTCGGCCAGCCGGGAGCGGACGGCCGCGAGCCTGCCCCGGTCGCGCCCGGCGAGGGCCCAGCGGCAGCCCTCGGGGGCGGCGGCGGCCAGGTACTCGGCGGTGAGTCCGCCGGTGAACCCGGTGGCGCCGAACAGGACGAGGTCGTACGGGCGCGGTTCGGCCATCAACGGTCCCTGCCTACCTACTCGCGGGTAATCGACTGCGCCACGCTAGGAGCCCGCCGTGGCGCTGTCAACGACCACGCCCGCGCGGCCACCCGGTCCACCGTCGGGGGCCCACCGGACGGCGGCTCAGCGGAGCAGCCGCGCGACGCAGCGGTCCCAGTCGACCAGCCCGCTCTCGGTCCCCGGCGGGACCACCCGGTGGGTGCGGGCGAGGAAGGCGGCGAGGTCCCTGGTCGGGGCCCGCAGCACGGCCGTGCCGTCCCCGGCGGGGCCGTGGAGCATGAGGAGGGTGGTCCGTCCGTCGACCGGCCTGATGTGCACGTCGCCGTCGCCGCTCGGGCCGACCAGACCCTCGGCCAGCAGGTCGCGGCCGAAGGCCCAGAAGACCGGGACCGGCTCCTTGGGGAAGTAGCAGCGGACCGCCCACGGGTCGCCCGTGCTGTAGTACAGCTCCACCGGCACGTCCGCGCGCCGCCCGATGTGGTGGCGCATCGCCGTCCGCGCCGTGATCAAGTCCGTCATCCACCGCTCTCCCCTCGTCCCCGCACCGGGCCCGGCACGTCCGGCATGCCCGGTACATCCGGCATATCCGGCACGTCCGATGTACGACATCTGGCATCCGACGTCCGTCCCGGCCGCCGGGGCGCGCCTGCCCCGTCATCGGCGGAACATGCCTCCGACGGCGGCCCGCCCCCGTGAGGAGGAGCGGTGGCGGGCCGCCGGGCGCCGTCAGCCGGCTGACGCCGTGTCGGCGAACGGGGTGCCGGAGGTGTCCGGCACGAGGGTGGCGGGGAGCGCGCCGAGCTGCTGGAGGACCGAGGTGCGGTCGTAGGCGTCCACGCCGCGCGCGATCCGCCCGTCCTCGGCGAACTCGAGCAGGCTCATCACGTAGAGGGAGAAGCGCTTGCCCCGGCTGGACTCCGGGAGGCAGAGGAACGGCTCCCGGAGGGTGGCGGTGTACTGCACGTGGGCCAGCGCGTGCGCGGGGCCGACCAGCACGTCCAGCGGGACGGCGTGGATGTCGGCGAAGAGGTCCCCCGCCCGCCGGAAGTACTCGTTCAACTCCCGGTGGCCGCGGTAGGAGTGGCCGAAGGCCTTGTCCTCGATCACCGCGTCCTCGGTGTAGTAGGCCATGGCGTCGCTCGGTGCCGTGGGCGAGTTCCACATCACCACCCAGCGCTCCACGAACGCCTTCCGCTCACCCTCGTCGAACTGCTGCTGCACGGGCTTCATCCCTTCCCTGGGCCGGTCGCCGTCCCGGGTGACCAGTGCCGGACCACCGAGGCCGTCACCAGGGGGTGCGCGAGCCCGGCCGGTGAACCGCTCAGGCTGACGGCGTTCCAGACGCTGGTGGCGACCCGGGCATCGGCGGCCGCGGCCCGCATCGTCGCCCCGAAGGCCCTTCCCAGCAGACGGGCCACGGCGGGGTGGGTCCCCGGGACCTGGGGCATGGCCCGGTCCGCCATGGTCGAGAAGAGCCATGGCAGCCGCACCGCCCGGGCGGCCTCCCGGTAGAACCGCCGCGGCAGGCCCTCCGGGCCGTCGGCCAGGCAGGTCTGCAAGGCCCTCGCCTCCAGCGCGGCGACCGTCATGCCAGCCCCGTAGATCGGGTTGAGGCTGCACACCGCGTCGCCGACCGAGACCAGGCCCTCGGGCACCCGGCGCAGCCGGTGGTACTCCCGGCGGACGCAGTCCGGGTACTTGAAGGAGGAGATCCCGGTGATCGCCTCGGCCGTCCCGAGTGCCTCCCGGGTGGCGGCGGGGAGCATGGCCCCGGCGAAGGCGAGGAACTCCTCCGGCGTCTCCGGAGGGTGGTTGCCCCGGCCGAACCCGTAGAGGGAGAGCACCCAGGCGTCGCCCTCCTGCTGGGTGAGGACCAGGCCGCGCGGGCGGGCCGGGGTCGCGCCGACCAGCACGCCCTTCGCCGCGCCCAGCCCGCCCGGGGGCACCCGGAAGCGGCGGCTGGCGTAGCCGACGTCGACGTGCAGGCGCTTCTCGGCCGGCGCCGGGTAGCCGAGCGACCTGAGCCAGGCCGCGCCGCGTCCGGCCCGCCCCATCGCGTCCACCACGAGGTCGGCCGCGAGGTCCTCGAAGGACCCGGCCGTCCCGGCCCGCGCCAGCCGTACGCCGCTCACCCGGACGCCACCCGCCCGGGCAGCGCTCGCCGGGGCACCGTCGGGGGTGACCGGCCCAGCGGTGACCGACTCGGCGGTGATCGGCCCGGCGGCCTCGAAGCCCTGCCGCAGGCTGACGTCGGGCAGGGCGGCGACCCGCTCGCGCAGCCGGTCCTCCAGGAACGGCCGGCTCACCTGGAGCACCCTGCCGAGCGGCACCTGCCGCAGCCGGGAGCCGAAGAAGACGATGTCGAGTTCGTCCAGCGCACCCGCGAACGTGCCGCCCCCGTCGACCAGTTCGGCGACGAAGCCGGGGAAGAAGCCGTCCAGCACCTCCGCCCCGGCGGCCGTCAGCGAGTGCACGTGCGCGCCCTGCGGGACGCCGCGCCGGACGGCGGGGGCTCCCGGGAAGGTGTCCCGCTCGACGAGGGTGACGCGCTCGAAGTGCCCGGAGAGCGCCCGGGCCGCGCACAGGCCGCCGATGCCCGCTCCGAGCACCACGGCGTGCCCCGTCCCCGAACGGCTGCCGCTCCGCACTGGGTCCACCGCCGCCTCCGATCGCCCGCCGATCGCCCGCCGCCTGCGGGAAGTCGAGCCGACGCTACCGCCGCGCCGGGCACGGGGACAGCACCAGCGGTGGCGTCCTCGTACCAGTTGGCGCACTCCCCGGGAACGCGCCCGCCCCCTGCGCCGACCCGCGCCCCGTGGCCGGCCCGGCCGCCTGCCGAATGACCGTCAGATCGCCTTCAGCGGACCGGCGAAGGACTTCCGCAGGGCGGACGGTGCGACCACCGGCAGCAGCGAGGCCAGCAGCCTCCCCTTCAGGGTGCCGGGCGTCCTGGTCAGCCGGACGTCGACCCGGGTGCCGCCGCCCTCGGGCGTCAGCCGGAAGTGCCAGCCCCCGCCCGGGCCGAAGAGCTTGGAGTCGAGCGTGGTGACGGTGACCTCGTCGCCCCCGGGCCGCCAGTCGTAGCGGGCGCGTTCCCAGGCCGCGGCAGTGCCCTCGGTGACCTCGGCCCAGCCCTCCCCGAGGCCGTGCACCGCGAAGTGCGCCGCGTCGATGGAGGGCCAGGCCTCCGCCCTGGCCGGGCTGAAGTCGGTGAGTACGTCCAGGACTTCGGCGGGGCCGAGCGAGGAGACGAGGTGGAAGCTGACGACGGTCACGGGACCTCCGGTGAGCGGGGTGGTGCGCCGGGCGGCCGCCCGGCGGCTCCCACCCTGGTGCGGCCGCCCCCGCCCCCGCATCCGTCAGTTGACGCCGGACGCGACCGTCGGCCGACGTCATGACGGTGCGTCGGCTCCGACCGTCAACTGACGGATCTCCGGGCGCCGTCGGCGGGGCGAGGGTGTGGGCATCCCGAGATCCACGGCACCCCGGGTGCCCCTCGAAAGGAACACTCCGATGGCAGCAGAGAAGAACGCCCGCACCCACCGCCCGGCGGCGACGGCCAAGGCGGCCAAGACGGCCAAGACGGCCAAGGCGGTACTGGTGGCCACCGCGAGCGCCGCGCTGGCCACGGCCGTGGTCGGCGGCACCGCCAGCGCGAGCGCCCCCGACTCAGCCCCCGCCGCCACCGCGGTCACGGCGGGCGCCAAGCCCACCATCGTGCTGGTGCACGGCGCGTTCGCCGACGCCTCCAGCTGGGCCGGCGTCGTCAAGCGCCTCCAGGCGGACGGCTACCCGGTGGTGGCCCCGGCCGTCCCGCTGCGCGGGCCCGCCTCCGACGCGGCCTCCGTCCGTGCCGTGATCCGGCACATCCCCGGGCCGAAGGTCCTGGTGGGCCACTCCTACGGCGGCTCGGTGATCAGCGCCGCCGGTGCGGGGGACCCGGAGGTCAAGGCGCTGGTGTACGTGGCCGCGTTCCTGCCCGAGGCCGGGGAGACCGCGCTCGGGCTGTCCGGGAAGTTCCCCGGCTCCACCCTCGGGTCGGCCCTCGACTCCGTCACCTACACGCTCCCCGGCGGCGGCACCACCACCGACCTCTCGATCCGCCCCGACGCCTTCCACCACCAGTTCGCCGCGGACGTCCCGGCCGGCCAGGCCGCGCTGATGGCCGCCACCCAGCGGCCGATCGCCGAGGCCGCGCTGAACGAGGCGGCCACCGTGGCCGCCTGGAAGGAGAAGCCCAGTTGGGACGTGGTCACCACGGAGGACCTCAACATCCCGCGCGCCGCCCAGCTGTTCATGGCCCGCCGCGCCCACGCCCGCGTCACCGAGGTGGCCGCCTCGCACTCCGTCGCCGTCTCCCACCCGGGCACCGTGGCCCGGGTGGTCGAGGAGGCCGCCCGTACCACCCGTTCCGCCAACTGACCTTCCGGAGAAGGAGAATGAACGAGAACCACGACCACCTCTCCCCCGGCCCGCACCTCCTCACGGTGGACGGCCTGGCACAGCGCTACCACGTCCACGGCAGCGGCCCGGTCTGCCTGGCCGTGCCCGGCGGACCGGGCGCCGACTGGGAGTACCTCAGGGCACCGGCCCTGGAGGAGTTCCTGACCGTGGTCTACGTGGAGCCGCTGGGCACCGGCGGCTCGCAGCGCCTGCCCTCCCACCCCGACGGCTACACCCGGGCCCGGATCACCCGCAGCCTGACCGCCCTGCTCGACCGCCTGGCCCTGGACCGGGTGTTCCTGCTCGGCCACTCCCACGGCGGCTTCGTCGCCCAGCACTTCGCCCTCCACCACCCCGAACGGCTGCACGGGCTGGTGCTGTACGAGAGCGCGCCGGTGACCGGCCCGGAGCACCAGGCCGAAGCCGCCACCCGGGTCGGGGAGTTCGTCGCCCGCAACGCGGCGCACCCCGAACTCCCCGCCGCCCTGGCCGGTCTGCACGCGGCCGGCACGGTCACCGACGACGAGGAGATCACGGCGGCGCTGCGCGCGCTGCTGCCGGTCTACTTCGCCCACTACTGGGACCGCGAGAAGGAGTTCGGCGGACTGCGCGAGCGGGTGCGGTGCACCTACATCTCGCCGCTGGACGAGCACGGCGCCCCCGACCTGATCGACGACCGGGAGGCCCTGGCCTTCCTCACCGTGCCGACCCTGGTCGTGGTCGGCCGGTACGACGTCGTCTGCGGGCCGCGGTGGGCGCGCGAACTCCACGCCCTGGTGCCGGGATCGCGGCTGACGGTGCTTCCGGAGAGCGGCCACTTCGGCCATCTGGAGGAGCCCGCCGTGTTCGCCGACGCGGTGCGCGCGTTCGTCCGTGCGGTGCCCGTGCGGGCACCGCGCGACCCGGCGGAAGGGGGCAGGCCGTGACCGGCACCTGGTTGGTCACCGGCGCGTCCAGGGGTTTCGGGCGGAGCCTCACCGAGGCGGTCCTCGCGGCGGGCGGGCAGGTGGTCGCCACCGCCCGGCGGCCGGAGGCGCTCGACGAGCTGGTGGAGCGTCACGGCGGGCGGATCAGGGCGGTGGCCCTGGACGTCACGGACGCGGCCGCCGCCCGCGAGGCGGTGCGGGCCGGCGTCGAGGCCTTCGGGCGGCTGGACGTGGTGGTGAACAACGCCGGCTACGCCAACAGCGCCCCCGTCGAGGAGATGGCGGAAGAGGACTTCCGGGCCCAGGTGGAGACCAACTTCTTCGGCGTGGTGAACGTGACCCGGGCCGCCCTGCCCGTGCTGCGCGCCCAACGCGCGGGCACCTTCGTGCAGTTCTCCTCCCTGGGCGGCCGGGTGGGCGGGACGCCCGGGATGGGGGCCTACCAGAGCGCCAAGTTCGCCGTGGAGGGCTTCTCCGAGGTGCTGGCCGCCGAGGTGGCACCGTTCGGCGTCGCGGTGGTCATCGTCGAACCGGGCGCCTTCCGCACCGACTGGCAGGGCTCCTCGATGGAGCTGCACGCCGTGGGCGAGGACTACCGGGAGACGGTCGGCGCGATGAACGCCTACCGGGCCGCCAACGACGGTACCCAGCCCGGCGATCCGGACCGCGCCGCCCGGGTGGTCCTCGACGTGGTCGGCCGCCCGGACCCGCCGCGCCGGCTCCTGCTGGGCGCCCACGCCGTGACGGCCGCCCTGGCGGCGGGCCGGGCCCGCGAGGCCGAGACGGAGCGCTGGGCCGAGGCCAGCCGCTCGGCCGACTTCCCCTCCTGAACCCCCTTTCACGACCCATCACTTGAAGGAGAACACCATGGCAGTCAGCTACACCGGCACGGTGACCGTGACGGGCGAGGGCCGCAACGGCGGCCAGGTCGCCTCCAGCGACGGCCTGCTCACCACCGCGCTCGCCGTACCCGCCGAGTTCGGCGGGGCCGGCGGGGCCACCAACCCCGAGCAGCTCTTCGCGGCCGGCTGGGGCGCCTGCTTCCTCGGCGCGGTGCGCCGGGCCGCCGCCACCCGCAAGGTCCGGCTCACCAGTACCCGCGTCACGGTCGAGGCGACGCTGACCCACGGCGAGGACGACGCCTTCGGCCTGAGCGCCGTGCTCAACCTCGAACTCGGCGGCGTGGAGCAGCACACGGCCGAGGAGCTGGGCGCCGCCGCGCACCAGCTCTGCCCGTACTCGAAGGCCACCCGCGGCAACATCCCGGTCACCGTCAAGGCCGTCGCGGTCTGACCCCCACGCACCACACCGTCGCCCGGGCCGGCCTCCCGCAGACCGGCCCGGGCCCCGCACGAAAGGCTTCCCATGCTCACCAGGCGCACCTTCACCAAGGCCCTCGGCACCGGGGCGGCCGCCGCCTCCCTGACCGGAGCCGGCCTCCCGGCCGCCTTCGCCTCCGACGCCGCCTCCGCTCCCGCGTCCGCGTCCGCGTCCGCATCCGGTACGGCCCGTACCCCGGTCGTCGTCCCCACCGTCACCCCGGGCACCCACACCACCTTCCCCGCCCTCAAGCACGTCCGGGCCGGGCTCCTCGACGTCGGCTACGCCGAACTCGGGCCGTCCGACGGCCCGGTGGTGCTCTGCCTGCACGGCTGGCCGTACGACATCCACAGCTTCGCCGACGTCGCCCCGCTCCTCGCCGACCTCGGCCACCGGGTGATCGTCCCCTACCTCCGGGGCCACGGCACCACCCGCTTCCTCTCCTCCCGGACCTTCCGCAACGGCCAGCAGTCCGCCGTCGCCCTGGACGTGCTGGCCCTGATGAACGCCCTCGGGATCGACCGGGCCGTGCTGGCCGGCTTCGACTGGGGTTCCCGGACCGCCGACATCCTGGCGGCGCTCTGGCCCGAGCGGGTCAAGGCCCTGGTCTCGGTGAGCGGTTACCTGATCACCGACCGGGCCGCCCAGCTGAACCCGATCGCGGCGGCCGCCGAGCACACCTGGTGGTACCAGTACTACTTCGCCACCGAGCGCGGCGAGCGGGCGATGCAGAACCCGGACCGCCGCCGCGAGTTGACCCGCTTCGTCTGGCAACAGGTCTCCCCCACCTGGCAGTTCGACGACGCCACCTTCGCCCGCACCGCCGCCGCGTTCGAGAACCCCGACTACGCCGCCGTGGTCGTGCACAACTACCGCTGGCGCCTGGGCATCGCCGAGGGCGAGCACCGCTACGACCAGTTCGAGGCCCGCCTCGCCCGACGGCCCGTCATCACCGTCCCGACCATCACCCTCGACCCCGGGCTGGACCCCTTCACCGCCCCCGGCGACGGCGCCTCCTACCGCGCCATGTTCACCGGCCCCTACGACCACCGCACCCTCCCCACCACCGGCCACAACCTCCCCCAGGAGGCCCCGACCGCCTTCGCCCAGGCCGTGGTCGACGCCACCCGCCTCTGACCCCGGACCCCGCACCGCACACACCCGACGCGCCGAGGGCCCCACCATCCGATGGTGGGGCCCTCGGCGCGTCGGGCACGTCGGACGTATCGGGCGCGTCGGCCCGCGCTCACCGCGGGCGGATGCCACGCTCCGTCAGCCAGCCCAGGACGTGGTCGGCGACGGGGCGCCAGCCGCTGTCGATGGTGAGCGAGTGGCCGCGGTCGGCGAACTGCTTGAGGTCGGTCGGGGCGGTGGAGTCGCCGTACTGCTTGTAGACGGTGCGCGTCACCCGGTCGGGGACCAGCCGGTCCTCCTGCCCCGAGACCAGCAGCAGCGGGCCGCGGGCGGGGTTGGCGGTGTCCACCGCGGTGCTGCGGTGGAGCAGCACGTCCTCGACCAGGCGGCGGGGCGCCGGGACGGCGTAGCGCTCGTGGAGGCGCTCGGCCTCCTCCGGGCCGACGGTGTTCCCGATCAGCTCGCGGAAGCGCGGGGCGGAGAGCTCGACGACACCACCCGCGCCCTCCGGCGCGCACTCCCGCCCCCGCAGCTCGACCTCGTTGATCGGCGCCGGCGCGAGCGCCACCGCTGCACGCCCCACGCCGTCCCCCAGCAGGTGCTGCACCACCAGCCCGCCGACCGAGTGCCCGACCAGCACCGGCGGCACCTCGAAGGAGCGGGCGATCCCGGCGTAGTGCCCCGTCAGCTCGTCCAGCCCCAGGTCGGGCACGCCCCCCGGGCCGCCCCGCACTTCGCGCGCCTCCCGCGCCGTGGCCGGCTCACCGGGCCAGCCCGGGGCGTGGGCTAGGTAGCCGTGGCCCGTGAAGTGCTCGGCCCAGCACTCCCAGGAGCTCGCGTGCAGCCAGACGCCGTGGATGAACAGGACGGGGGTGCGGATCACAACGGGACCTCCGGAAGGAAGGAAAGGAAAGGAAGGAAGAGGAAGGAATCGGGGGACCGTCCCAGCCTCCGGTACCCGACCCCCCTCCAGGATCAGTCGAATGACTGAAGTGATCGTCCACCGACGACCCCCTGACGACGACGGCCCGCACCTCGGGGAGCGAGGTGCGGGCCGGAACGAGGTGCGGACCGGAAAAGGGGTCAGCCGGTATGACGCGGTGTCAGCCGGCGCAGCGGAAGCTCGCCGCCTCCGCCGGATCGCCGTGGCCCCGGTAGCGCGGGAGCTGCGGGTAGGCGCACAGGTCCCGGTTGACGGTCCGTCCGTCGGCGGTGGTCAGGGCGGCCGGGAGGGTCTTCGGGGCCTTGCCCTGCTCGACCCAGGCCGTCAGCGCGCCGAGCGCGTCGGTGCCGCCGACGCTCGTGTTCAGGGCGCAGTGCGCGGTGCCGGGTGCCAGGAAGAGGCGGTAGAACTCGTCGGTCCGCTTCGCACCGCCCATCCGCCGCTCGACCGCCTCCCGGTACCGGACCGTCCCGTCCGCCGGGACGAACTGGTCCGCCAGGCCGTGCCAGGTGAGCAGCTTGCCCCCGGCCTTCCGGAAGCCGGACAGGTCCGGGTCGTCCGTCCCGATCACCCGGTCGAACTCGGTCTGCGACTGCCGGAACAGCCGCGCGAGCTCCGCGGAGCCCACCGTCGAGACGTCGGCCCCCGGCTGCTTCCTGACCCACGTGTTCACCCACGCCGCCGGCACCGGGAACGGCGCGCCCACCCGTGCGCCCGTCGCCTCGTCGACCCGGGTGCCGGCCAGCCCGCCGCCCAGGTCGGCGCCGACCGGGACGCCGGACCACAGCCGCTTCCCCGAGGCGGAGCGCGGCCCGTCCCAGATCCGCCGCACCACCTCCGCGTCCGCCGCCGTGACCGTCACCGGCCGGCCCTCGCACTCCACCACGGTGCCGACCAGCCGGCCCGGGTCGTAGTCGCAGCGTCCCGGGTCGGTCACCAACCCGTCCTTCACTCCGTCGAGTCGGTCGCAGGCCTGGACGGCGGCATCGGTGAAGGCCTTGAACTCGCAGGCGCTCGGATAGGTCCTGGCCTCGTTCATCACCACCTGCGGCCAGAGCGTGGCCACCTCGAACTCGTCCCAGTGCACGGCGGGCGCGTTGGCGAGGATGCCGTCGTAGTCCTCGGGGTACTTCTGGGCCTCCGCGTAGCCCTGCCGTCCGCCGGTGGAGCAGCCGTTGAAGTAGGCGTAGGAGGCGCCGCGGCCGTAGTGCCCGGCGATCACGTCCTTCGCCACCACGGCCGCCTCGTGCTGCGAGCGCGAGGCGAAGTTCTCCAGCAGCGGCCGGTTGACCGTGCCCCGGGCCGTCAGGGCCCAGCCGGCGTCGATGTAGCTGGAGACGCCCGCGTCGGTGGTGGCGGCCGCGTAGCCGCTCTTGAGCGCGGCGGCCAGGCCCGTGCCGTAGTCCCCGGCGGCGTACGCGCTGCCGCCGACCGTCTGGAGCCTGCCGTTCCACCCCTGCTGCGGCAGCCAGACCCGGACGGTGGCGTGGTCGCCCTGGCCGGGGTGGGTGAGGGTCACCGTGACGTCGCAGAAGGCCGGGACGTCGGGGATCTGCGCGCCCGGCAGCGGGAAGACGGCCGGTACCTCGAAGGTCCCGGCGGCGCGGGCGACGGCGTCCGTCCGCTCGACCGCCGTCCCGGCCGGGGCCTTCACCACCGGGGCCGCACAGCCGGTGGCCGGTGCCGCCACCGGTACCGCCCCCGGTGCCGCCGCGGAGGCACCGGGGGCGTACACCACCGCGGCCAGCGGGACGGCGGCCGCGAGGGCCGCGACGAGTCGTCGGTTCATCTGGGGTTCCCATCGTCAGGTGCCCCGGCGCAGGCCCCGGAGCGGTCGGGGACGACGCTCCCGCGCACCGTCCCCGCTGAGGATCCGTCAAATGACGGCGGGTGACGGCTGCTTCGACACACCGGGAAAAAGCAGTCGACGGACCGTCGAACCGTCCTGTTACGCTGGCGAACGAACGACAGACCCATCGGCAACACGAGCAGAGGCAGACATGGCGGGTGACGACGACATCTCCGGGTGAGACCCGGTCCTGAGGCCGTCGGCGGGTGGTGGACACCCGGCGCAGCGGCCCGGTTCGTCGTACCTCTTTCCCCCAGTCTCCCGTCCCTCCGGCGGAGTCCGCTCCGCCCTGCCCACTCCCGGGGTCCTCCCATGTCCGACGCCTCCGTCGTCTGCTCCCACCTGTCCTTCTCCTGGCCCGACGACACCCCCGTCTTCCACGACCTCTCCTTCTCCCTCGGCGCCGGCCGCACCGGTCTGGTGGCGCCCAACGGCTCCGGCAAGTCCACCCTGCTGCGCCTGCTGGCCGGCCGGCTCACGCCCACCGCGGGGACGGTGACCATCAGCGGCACCGCCGCCCACCTCCCCCAGGACCTGCCGCTCTCGGCCGGCCGGACGGTGGCCGAAGTGCTCGGCGTCGCCGAGGTGATCCGCGCCATCGACGCCGTCGAGTCCGGCGACGTCTCGGAGGAGCACTTCACCACCATCGGCGACGACTGGGACGTGGAGGAGCGCTGCACCGCCCAGCTCGAACGCCTCGGCCTCGGCGGCATCGGCCTGGACCGGCGGCTGGAGACGCTCAGCGGCGGCCAGGCCGTCCAGCTCGGCCTCGCCGCCCAACTCCTCGCCCGGCCGGATGTGTTGCTGCTGGACGAGCCCACCAACAACCTCGACCTGGCCGCCCGCCACCGGCTGTACGACGCCCTGGACGGCTTCTCCGGCTGCCTGCTCCTGGTCAGTCACGACCGGGCCCTGCTGGACCGGATGGAGCGGATCGCCGAACTCGGCAGCTCCGAACTCCAGCTGTACGGAGGCGACTTCACCTCCTACGAGCAGGCCGTCCGGTCCGCGCAGGAGGTGGCGGAGCGCAACGTCCGCAACGCGGAGCAGGAACTCAAGCGCGAGAAGCGGGAGTTGCAGCAAGCCCGGGAACGCGCCGACCGGCGGGCGAGCAACGCCGCGCGCAACCTCAAGAGCGCCGGGCTGCCGAAGATCTTCGCCGGCACCATGAAGCGCGGCGCCCAGGAGTCGGCCGGCCGGGCCGGCCAGGTCCACGCGGGCCGGGTCGGCGAGGCGCGGGCCCGGCTCGACGAGGCGGAGCGCGCCCTGCGCGACGACCAGCGGCTGGTCCTCGAACTACCCGACACCAAGGTCCCCGCCGGCCGTGACCTCTTCGTCGGCGAGGGCCTCCAACTCACCCGCGACGGAGCCCCGTTCTTCGCCCCCGGCGGCATCGACCTGACCGTCCGCGGCCCCGAGCGGATCGCCCTGACCGGGCCCAACGGCGCCGGCAAGACCACCCTGCTGCGCCTGCTGCTCGGCGACCTCGCCCCCTCGCACGGCCACCTCCGCCGCGCCGACGGCCGGATCGCCTACCTCTCCCAGCGCCTCGACCTCCTCGACCCCGGGCTCACCGTCGCGGAGAACTTCGCCCTGGCCGCCCCCGAACTCCCGGCCGCCGAGCGGATGAACCTGCTGGCCCGCTTCCTCTTCCGCGGCCCCAAGGCCCACCTCCCCGTCCACGCCCTCTCCGGCGGCGAACGCCTCCGCGCCACCCTCGCCTGCATCCTCTGCGCCTCCCCCGCCCCTCACCTCCTGCTCCTCGACGAACCCACCAACAACCTCGACCTCGTCAGCCTCGCCCAACTGGAGAGCGCCCTCACCTCCTACCAGGGCGCCCTCCTCGTCGTCTCCCACGACGAGCGCTTCCTCACCACCATCGGCACCACCCGCCGCCTCCACCTCGCCGACGGCGCCCTCACCGAGGCGGCACCTCCCGGCGCGTGAACCACGGAGCCGCAGGCCCCCGGTCGGTGGGGCGATCGGGGGCCTGCGGCTGTCGGGGTGGTGTCAGGCGCGCCAGGGGGCGGTGGGGAACTGGCCGCTGCACGGCCAGACGCAGGCCACGTCGCCGGGCATGTAGAGGCCGCGGTCGTCCTCGTAGTTGTCGCCGCCGGAGAAGTAGACCTCCGGGACCCAGCCCCACTTGCCGTTGTCGGCGAGGGTGCTGGCCCACCAGTTGTTGACCGCGCCGCCCAGGTTGACGGTGGCGCCCTGCTTCTCGAACACGAACCAGTTCGAGGAGCCGCCGTAGACCAGGTAGCCGACGATGCCGCTGTTCAGGTCACGGGTGGCGTACACCGGGACGTTGCCGCGCCAGAGCGGGCAGTAGCTCACGGTCTCGGTCGAGGTGTGGCCGTTGTAGGGGTTGGTGAGGCTGCGCTGGGTGGGGCTGTGGCAGGGGCTGCCGTCGTAGGCGGCGGCGCCGGGCGCCGAGACCAGGACGGCGGCGAGCGCGGCCAGGCCGGTGACGGCGGCCGTGAGGCCCTTGCGGATGCGGTGCGTGGACACGGGTGTGGTTCCCCCTCGTTCGCGGTTCGGTGACGCCGGGCCGGACCGGCTCGGCGCCGGGCACCAGACAACCGCATGCCGGACCGCGTTTCGGCCGGTCAGCGGCCCGTCGGACAATTGACGGACAATCACCGGACAATCCGCGGAGCCCTCCTTCCGGTCAGTGCGCGAACGGCGCGCACGCCCGTGGGTAGGAGCTGGCACCGGCCGCGTACGGCAGGCAGGCGCCGCGCTCCGGCGCGTACGCCAGCAGGTGCCCCCGGACCACGTCGGTGTACGGGCGCAGCCGGTCGGGCACCCCGTTCTGCTGCTGCACCACCCAGCTGGCGGTCCGGTACGCGGCCGCCAGGTTCATCACCGGGTCGCCGGCCACCCCCTCCAGTTGCGGGGCGAGCGTGCAGAGCATCCGGCCGAGCGCCAGGATCGAGGTCCGCTCGTCGAACGGCGGCACCGGCACCCTGCGCTGCTCGTCCTCCGGCAGGTAGTAGCGGAGCACCCGGGGCGTCCAGCGGGCGATGCCGTACTCGTCACGGGCCGGGTCGTGCAGGTGCGGGTCGAAGCCGCTCTCGGCCTTGAGGATCGCCGCGACCAGGGCCGGCGAGACCTGCGGGGCGGCGCAGAGCGTGCCGGCCCGGACGATCAGCCCCCGGTAGCGCTCGGGCACGTCGGTGCCCAGCCGCAGCCAGCGGCGGTGGTCGGTGGTGTCCGCGTCGGGTGACTGCGAAGCGGCGCAGGTGAGCAGCAGCACCGCCGCGGCACCCAGTGAGCCGAGCCGGCGCAGCAGCCCGGACACCCGCCGCCCACCGGCCGGCCGGGCCGTGCCGACCGGGCCTGCTACCGGGACCGGCCCGGCTTCGGCTTCGGGCTCGGCCCCGGACCCGGACCCGGGGTCAGAACCAGGGCCCGCAACCGGATCGTCCGGGACGGCACCTGACCCCTCGTCGGTCCGGACCTCCGCCGCCAGCGCGAGCCGCCGCCGTTCCCAGGCCTCGACGTCACCGCCGCAGGCGTCGACGTACGCGGCCAGCACCGCCCGGCTCGGCGCCTTCCGCCCGGCTGCGGCGGCGGCCAGGGTGGAGGCGGCGTAGTGGGTGAGCCGGGCCAGTTCCTGGTAGGAGGGCGAGCCGGCGGTGCGGCGCAGCTCCCTCAGGTCGAAGGCGAATCCGGTGAGCGGCCCGCCCTCCGGATCCAGCGGAGCCTCTCGGCGTCCCATGTCGTGCTTCCCCCTCGAACGATCACCGGCTGAACGGTGCCCGATTGTCCGATGAACATCAATGAATTGTCCATGTGACGGGGTGTCGGACGGCGTCGCGGTCCTACGACCGGTCCGCCGGGAGGGAGGCGAGGGCGTCGCGGAGGGCGGCTCGGGAGGTGATGCCGAGTTTGGGGAAGACGCGGTAGAGGTGGGAGCTGACGGTGCGCGGGGAGAGGTGGGTGCGTTCGCCGATCTCCTTGTTGGTCAGGCCGGTGGCGGCGAGGTCGGCGATGCGGCGTTCCTGCCAGGTGAGGGCCGAGGCGTCGGGGGCCGTCGGGGCGGTGCCGGCCGTGGCCGGGGCGCCGCAGGTGCGGAGTTCGGCCCGGGCGCGTTCGGCCCAGGCACGGGCACCGAGGCGTTCGAGGGTCTCGGCGGCGGCCGCCAGCACGGGGCGGGCGGCCCGCGGGCCGACGTGCCGGCGCAGGTGGGTGCCGTGGGCGAGCCGCACCCGGGCCAGTTCGAAGGGGAAGTCGGCGGCGGCCGGGTGGTCCTCCGCCCGCCGGTACGCGGCGGCGGCCTCCTCCGGGCCCTCCGCCGTCATGGCCAGCGCGCCGTGGGTGGCGAGCGCGAGCCGGGGCGAGATCCGGGGGAGCCCGGCGTCCCGGGCGGCCAGGGCGTGTGCGCGCGCCTGCGGGCCCCGCCCCGTGTGCAACGCCGCCTCCACCAGGTCGAGCAGCGTGCGCGGGGCCTGGTGGGAGCACGGTTCGAAAGTGCCCGGCGCGGTGATGCCGATCGCGCACAGGTAGGCCGCCTCGTAGTCCCCCTCGCTCAGCGCCGCCGTCGTCGCCACCGCCTCGGTGATCTGCGTCAGGAAGCCGATCCGCCGCGGCCGGGCCCAGCGGTCGACCACCGCCTGGAGCTCCCGCGCCCGCTCCACGTCCCCGCGCAGCGCCGCGAGTTGGGCCAGGTACGCGCGGCTCTGCTGGGCGAAGAGGAGGTTCCCGTGGGCCAGCGTCAGCTCCAGCACCTGCTGCCCGGTCTGCTCGGCGGCCTCCCACTCGCCGGAGGCCATCCGGTCGAGCAGGATCAGGTGGAGCATGGTCATCCCGTTGCCGACCGCGCCCGTCCGCAGCTCGCGTTCGACGCTGCGCAGCAGGTAGGTCCGGTAGTGGCTCAGGTGGTCGACGTGGTACGCGGCGACGCCGAGCCGGGTGATGTCCCACGGGTCGAGGTCCGGGTAGGCGGTGTACGCCACGGCCACCCGCTCGGCGACGCCCGTGCCCCGCCGCACCACGTCGGACCACGCGTCCTGGTAGATCCGCGAACGGGCGGGCAGCAGGTCGCCCAGGGAGTCGACGAGTTGGTGCGTCCGCTGCCAGGAGGCGGCGTCGCCGGCGTACTGGCTGACCCCCAGCAGCAGGTTCACCACCCGGACGAGCTCCTCCGACGAACCGGCCGTACCCGACGCACCCGCCGTACCGGCCGCATCCACCGCACTGGCCGCACCCACCCGCTCCGCGGCCGCGACCAACTGCCGGTGGGCCGAACGCACGTCCCCGTCCTCGTAGAGGACCGCGTACGCGAAGGCCAGCGCCGAGGCCGTGGTCCCGGCCCCTCCCGGCACCCGGTCGGCGCCGACCAGGCGCTGGGCCTGGTCGAGCAGCCCGGCGTGCCCGGCCACGAAGGCCGCGTCCCCGAGCCGGCGGGTGCGGTCCGCCGCCAGCGGGCTGAGCTCGGCCGCCCGGGTCAGCCAGGTCACCGCGGCGGCGGCGCCCCCGCGCCGGGTGGCCGAGGCCGCCGCCTCCTCCAGCGCGACGGCGACCTCCTCGTCCGGGTCGACCGCCGCGGCCGCCAGGTGGGTGGCCCGCCGTTCGACCGCGTCGCGGTGCACCCGGGCGAGCTCCGCGTGCGCGGCCCGCCGCTCGTTCGGGGTGGCCAGGCGCACGACCGTCGACCGCACCAGCGGGTGCCGGAAGGCGAACTCCCCGCTCACCGGGTCCTGGTCCAGCAGCCCGGCGGCCGCGGCCGCCTCCACGTCCCGCATCCGGTACCGCACGGCCGGCCCCACACCGCCGGCCGAGGCCTCGCCGGCCGGCACCGCGACGGCGTTGACGCCGTCCAGGGCGCCCCGGAGCAACTCCGCCCGCACCGCCGCCCCGAGCCCGGCGATCCGCGCGCCGTACACCTGCCGGAACCGGTCCGGCAGCGGCACCGCCGACTGCCCGGCGCCGAGCTCGCCCTCCGCCAACCCGCCCAGGTAGGCGGGGAGTTCGAGCAGGGCGAGCGGATTGCCCCGGGCCTGGTCCAGGACCTGCCGGCGCACCCGCGGGTCCACCGCCGGGTGCCGTCCGTCGAGCAGCTGCTCCGCGGCGGCACCGTCCAACGGCGGCACCGGCAGCAGCGGCAGGGCCGCCGCGTCGAAGCCCGCCGAGCTCTCCGGGCGCAGCGCGGCCAGCAGCTTCACGGTGGTGCCGGCCAGCCGCCGCCCGACGAACCCGCAGACCTCCGTGCTGGCCGCGTCCAGCCACTGCCCGTCGTCCAGCACCAGCAGCAGCCGCTCCCGCTCCGCCGCGACGGCGACCAGGTCCAGCACCGCGATCCCCAGGGTCATCACGGACGGCGGCGTCTCCCGGCTCCGGCCGAAGACCACGTCGAAGGCGGTCCGGTGGGCGGCGTCCAGCCCCTCGGCGTACGGGAGCAGTGGGTGGAGCAGCTGGTGCAGGCCGGCGAAGGGCAGTTCGGACTCCGCCTCGACGCCGACCGCGCGGACCACCCGGTGACCGGTGGCGGCCGCCCGCTGCGCGGTGTGCTCCAGCAGGGCGCTCTTGCCGACGCCGGTCTCCCCCTTGAGGACCAGGGCCTGGCCCTGAGCAGCCGTCAGGAACGCCGCGAGCACCGCCCGTTCGCCCTCCCGGCCGACCATGGACGTGGTGAGGTGTTCCACCGCTGCTACTCCTTCCCCCGGCTCTGCCGCCCCCAGCCTCCCCGGCCGGCCCCCCGGTGACCAGGCAGTCGGCAGGCGGTTCGCGGGCAGTTCCCGGGCCGGTCGGTGAGATGATCTCCGTGCGGGGGCGGGTCGAGGGGGTACGAAGGTGGAGCGGACGGAGTTCGGCGGGCTGTTGCGGGGGGCGCGCGAACGGGCCCGGCTCACGTTGGAGGGGCTGGCGGCGGCGTCGGGCGTCAGCGTGCGGGCGATCGGGGACATGGAGCGCGGGCGCAGCGTGCCCCGGCTCAGCACCCTGGCCGAGCTGCTGGACGCCCTGCCGCTGGACGAGCAGGAGCGCCGCACCCTCACCGAGGCCGCCCGCACCGCCCGTACCACCCGCACCGGGGCCACCGCGCCTGCCGCCGCCGCGACGGGGACGGCGGGTGCGACGGGAACAACGGGAGCCGCAGGAACGGCGGGGGCTGCGGGAACGAAGGGCGTGGCAGGAGAGGAGGGCGCGACGGGGGCTGCGGACGCGAGGGACGCGGGCGAACCGACGCCCCTCCCCGTGCCGCGTCAACTCCCGCCCGACCTCCGGTCGTTCCGGGGCCGCGCGGAGCCCCTCGCCCGCCTCGCCGCTGCCGCGCTGACCGCCGACGGCCACCCGCCCTTGGTGGCGGTGAGCGGTCTCGCCGGAGTGGGCAAGACCAGCCTGGCCGTGCACTGGGCGCACCGCCACGCCGACCGTTTCCCGGACGGCCTGCTGTACCTCAACCTGCGCGGCTTCGACCCCTCCGGCGACCACCTCGACCCCGCCGAGGCCCTGTCCGGCCTGCTCGGCGCCCTCGGCGTCCCCGCCGCCGAGGTCCCCGAGGGGGTCGAGCGGCGCTCGGCCGCCTTCCGGGAGCGGATCGCGGGCCGCCGGATGCTCCTGCTGCTGGACAACGCCCGCGACTCGCAGCAGCTCCGCCCCCTCCTCCCGAGGTCCGCGACCTGTCTGACCGTCATCACCTCCCGCCACCACCTCACCGGGCTGGCGGCCACCGACGACGCCGTGCTGGTCGACCTGGCCCCGTGGAACGGCGAGGAGGGCCTGGCGGCGCTGGCCGCCCGGATCGGCACCGGACGGGTGGCCGCCGAACCCGCCCCCGCCGCCGAACTGGTGGAGCTCTGCGGGCGGCTGCCGCTGGCCGTCGCCATCCTGGCGGCCCGCCTCGGCGCCGAGCCGGCCCTCGGCCTGCGGGCGGTGGCCGGCGAACTGACCCGGGCCCGCACCCGCCTGGACGAGTTCACCACCGACGACCCGCACACCGACGTCCGGGCGGTCTTCTCCTGGTCCTACCGCGCCCTCGACCCCGAGGCCGCCCGCTTCTTCCGCCACCTCGCGGTGCTGCCCGGCCCCTCGTTCTCCACCGAGGCGGCGGCCTCCGCCTCCGCCGAACCGCCCTCCCGGGCACGGCGGTTGCTCCGCTCGCTGATCTCGACCAGTCTGCTCGGCCGGGACGCGGCCGGGCAGTTCGTCCTGCACGACCTGGTGCGCGAGCACGCCGCCGAACTGCTGCACCAGGAGGGGGACGACCGGTACGCCGCCGAGCTGCGCCTGCTCGACTACCTGCGGCACAACGCGCGGGCCTCCGTCCGGGCCTGGGAGACCCGCACCATCCACGAGCTGGACCACACGCCCGCGCCGGGCGTCGTCCTGCTGCCGTTCGACGACCGCGAAGGGGCGCTCGCCTGGTTCCGCCAGGAGGAGCGCACCATCCTGGCCGCGCTGCGCCGGAACGACGACCCCCGGCTGCTGCACTTCCGGAGCAGCCTCGCCCAGGACTGCGTCCCCTACTTCTCCGCGCTGGGCCAGTGGGCCGACGAGATCGAGATCCAGCAACTGGCCCTGGACGCCGCCCTCCTGCTGGACGACCCGGTGGCCATCAGCCAGGCCGCGGCCGCCCTGGGCCGGGCCCTCTCCGAGGCGGGACGGAGCGAGGAGGCCGATCTGGCCCTCGGCCACATCGAGCGCCACCTGTGCCAACTCGCCCCGTTCGAACGGGCCAACGCGCTCCGCAGCCTCGGCTGGGTCCGGGGCAGGCAGCAGCGGCACGCGGAGGCCCTCGACCACGCCCGGGCCGCGCTGGCGATCTACCGGACCCTGGACGACCCCAACCCCGTCGCCCGCGAGCTCAACGCCGTGGGCTGGTACTCGACCCTCCTCGGCCGGCACCGCGAGGCCATCGCCAGCTGCCGCGAGGCCCTGCCGCTGCTCCAGCGGACCGGCAACACCTTCAGCGAGGCCGCCACCTGGGACAGCATCGGCTACGCCCTCCACCGCCTCGGTGAACTCCCGGAGGCGGTACGGCACTTCGAGGTCTCGCTGCGGCTCTACGGAGAGGTCCTCAACCACTACAACCAGGCCGAGGTGCTCGACCACCTGGCCCGGGCCCAGCACGACCTGGGCGACAGCGCCGCCGCCCGGGCCTCCTGGCTCCGCGCAGCCGAGCTCCTCACCGCCCTCGGCAACCCCCGCGCCGGGGCCATGCGCGCCGCCGCCGACCGGATTGCGGGCGAACCGACCGGGGCATGACACGTTCCGTGACCGGTTCATGATCGTGAGTGCTCCTCATCGCGCCATCCTTCGGCAGTGAGCGAGCTCACCGCAGGTCACGCCCCCGGGGGCGCCACAGAAGGATCTTCGGCGCACCGGCTACACAGAGTGAAGATCATTCCTCTTCTGATGATCATTCAGTGAAGAGCATGAAGATCTTACGGCCCGTCCCGAGGGGTGGCCCCGGGTCCGGTGGCTCGATCAGGCCACCTCCTATCGACCCCCGCCGATCGGCAGTTCCGCAGGCCACCTCCGCTTGAAAGCATCGAAACAGCGAGGGTGATCTTGAGATTCCTTCGCATTAACGTTTCTGCACTGCTTGATGAATGGCGCCCCAACACCACCGGTGCGCCCAAGGGGGTAACTCTGATGTCCGAAACCACCCACACCTCGGAACTGACCCGCCGTCGGATGCTGCAGGGCTCGGCCGTCGCGCTGACCGCCGCCGCCGGCGCCTTCGGGCTCGGCCTGGTCGGCCCCGGCGGCGACTCCGCGACCGCCGCCGACCCCGGCGCGTCCGACACCTTCGACGAGATCTTCCACGGCCGCCGCATCCAGGGCCGCCCGGTCGCCCACACCGGCGGCCACCACCACGGCACCACCGGCGGCGAGGGCGGCGGCACCGGCTACGAGGTGCGCATCGACGGCGAGGAGCTGCACATGATGCGCAACGCCGACGGCAGCTGGATCAGCGTGGTCAACCACTACCAGACCTTCGCGACGCCCCGCGCGCTCGCCCGCGCCGCCGTCAACGACCTCCAGGGCGCCACGCTCGTCCCGGTCGCCGTCGCCTGACCCGCACACCCTCTCCACCACCACCAACTCTCGTACAAGGGGGGACTCATGGCAGTCCGCAAGAACCAGGCGACCCTGACGGCCCAGGAGAAGCGCGCCTTCGTCAACGCCGTGCTCGCACTCAAGGCCAACGGCGGCTACGACTCCTTCGTCAGCACCCACAACCAGTTCATCGTCAGCGACACCGACAACGGCGAGCGGGTCGGCCACCGCTCGCCGTCCTTCCTGCCCTGGCACCGCCGCTTCCTGCTCCAGTTCGAGCAGGCGCTCCAGGCGATCGACCCGAGCGTCACCCTCCCCTACTGGGACTGGACCGCCGACCGCACCACCGGCGCCACCATCTGGGGCGCCGACTTCATGGGCGGCAACGGCCGCAGCAGCGACGGCCAGGTCACCACCGGCCCCTTCGCCTACTCCACCGGCAACTGGACCCTCACCGTCCGCCCTGACAGCCGCAACTACCTGCGCCGCTCCCTCGGCACCTCGGTGGCCCAACTCCCCACCCGCACCGAGGCCACCGGCGTCCTCGCCATCGCCGAGTACGACGCCGCCCCGTGGAACAGCACCTCGGCCGGCTTCCGCAACAACCTCGAGGGCTGGCGCGGCGTCAACCTCCACAACCGCGTCCACGTCTGGGTCGGCGGCATGATGAGCACCGGCATGTCGCCCAACGACCCGGTCTTCTGGCTCCACCACTGCTTCATCGACAAGCTCTGGTCCGAGTGGCAGAAGCTCCACCCCTCCTCCCCCTACCTCCCCGCCGCGGGCACCACCAACGTGGTCGACCTCAACGACACCATGAAGCCCTGGAACAACGTCACCCCGGCCGACATGCTCGACCACACCGCCCTCTACACCTACGACACCGGCTTCTGACCTAACGTCAACCAGGGCACCTGAGCTGCATGAATATCAATCGCAGCTGAATGAAGGAGCGGCCCACCCGTGGCACTTCCGCCACCGGGTGGGCCGCTCTGACCATCAGATTCAGGGGGCCGTAGAGCCCACGTAGAGATCCATTTCCAGTGGCTGCTCAGCCACGCGTCGACCGCGTCCCGGCCGCGGCGATCCCGCTGCGGCATGAAGTGGGCATACGTGCTGTAGGTGATGGTGGGCGAGGAGTGCCCCATCCAGTGGGACAGCGAGACGACGTCCTCGCCAGCCAGCAGCTGCACGCCCGCGTAGGTATGCCGGCACCGGTGGAACCCCAGCGGGCCGGGCGGGGGCGGCTTCGTGCTGTCCGGACTCGCCAGCATCGGGCCATGCCAACCGGACCTGCCCACGACCGCATCGTCAACAGCTTCAGCGACGGCGTACCCGACCAGAAGGTCCATCCCTGCCGATGCACGATCGGCGAGAACCACTCCGAGGGCGCGTGGTATAGCGAGGACCTTGAGGAAGACGCCGACTCTGGGGGCCTCGCGCCCGACGTGGCCGAGGAGATCTGGCTCTCCAACGGCATGGACGAGGACTACGACTTCCGCTGATACCCCTGGAGTTGCTGAGCAACCACCCCCGCCCGGCCGAAGCCGAGCGGGGGTGGTTTCGTGCTGCCCGGCGTCAGCGGATCGCGGCCTCGTACGCCTTCGCCTGATCCACCGTCAGCAGATGCGACACCCGCACCACCGTCACACCCGACCGGTACAGGTGGTCCGGCGTCGACAACCCGGCGAACGCCGACTGCGCGGCACCCACGTACTTGATCCACGCCTCCGCGTCCTCCGGCGTCGCGAACACCTCCACCGTCCCGCCGTAGCTGATCGAGTCGCGCCGCTTCTGCACCGCGTCCTCGGCCGCCTTCGGGGAGTTGCTCACCCGGGTGTCGTCGAACGCCGCCTTGGCGAGGCGCTCGGTGACGGCCTTGGCGTCGGGGGCCTGCTTCGCGGCGGAGCTGCTGGCGGGCGGTGCGCTCGGTGCGGCGGCGGGGGTGGTCGCGGCGGCGGGGGTGGTCGCGGCGGGCGGTGCGGCCGCCGGGGCCGGGGCTGGGCTGCTGCTGCACGCGGTGGCGGCGAGGAGCGCGGTGGCAAGCAGGGTGGTGGCGGTGGTGCGACGGGGCATGGTCCCCCTGGGACGGTTGAGAGTTGGGGAGACGGTAGTGCGGGGCCCGGGCGCGGGGCGGGGAAGATGCCGAGCTGTGACACCGCCCCGCCCTCCCGAAGGAGAGCGGGGCGGTTTCGTACGGCCTGGGCTCAGCTGGCCTCAGACTGGGCCGGGCCCATGAGGAAACCCCGGGCCTGAACAGGCTCGCCCTCGGCCGGCGGGAGTCCGTAGAGCGGCTGGTCCAAGGTGAGCGGGCGCTGGAGCTCGGCTACCACCTCGGCGTACTTCGGGTTGATCCACTCCATGTGGTCACCTCCTCGATCGGCAGCAGCGTACGCCTGGGGAGCCCCGGCCGCCCAGCAACCGGGCGGCCGGGGCGAGTTGCCGCGCTACTTGTTGTGGCAGGGCGGCTGGGGCGTCGGCATCGGCTTGACGGGGCCATCGCCGGCCGGGGCGTGCTGGCAGTTCGCCGCGACGGCCACAAGGCTCTCGTCGTCCGGAGCCCGCCACAGCTCGGCGTCGACCTCGAACCCGGCGGCGCGGATGGCGGCCTGGGTGGCCTCCAGGACGTCGCCGTCGTAGTGGTCCGGGGAGTAGCCGGGGCTGTGGTGGACGAACCGGCCGAAGACGCCGCAGAGTTCGGCGTACAGCTCGGTGTGAAGGATGAGGGAGTGCCAGCCCTCGTCGACGATCCGGCTGGGGGCCATCGCGTGGCCGGGGGTGAGGGCTGCGGTAACGGTGAAGCGGAGGCCCTCGGTGGTGATGCGCTCGGCCATGTTCTCGGTCATGCCGGGGTTGTTGTCGAGGATGGTGGTGACGACGCTGGCGAACTGGCGGTCCGTCAGCAGGGTGCGCGGGTCGAGCAGGGTGTCCGGGGCCATGGGGCCGGGCGGGCGCTCGGGTGCGGTGGTCATCATGGGTTCTCCTCACAACGTGCGGAGCCCTCGGGCCGGTTGGCCCGACGGGGCCGTTCGGTGTTGCGGAACCCGTCCCGGTCGTGCAGCTCGCCAGCAGGGCGGCCGGGGCGGGGAGCCCCCTGAACTCCCTGGGGTCTCTAGAGAGCTTCGGCTAGTTCTCTAGAGACGTCAACGCCCTGCTGACTACCCATCAGGCCCCTTGCGTCACACCGGAAACTCCCACTCCATCACGTAGCGCGACCCGTCCAACGTCATCTCGGTGACCTCCACCGGCACCCCGCCATCCGCCCAGCTCACCCGCACGATCAGCGCCACCGGCGTCCCCGGCCCGAGCGCGAGCGCCGCTGCCTCATCCGGCAGGGGCATCCGGGTGCGAACCTGCTCTCGGGCGCGCACCGGCGCGAACCCCAGTTCAGCCAGGCGCGCCGGTGCACCACCAGGCCCGGTGTCCTCGCGGGTGATCGCCGACCCGGCGACGATCGCCCCCGGGTGGTAGGACGTCGCGAGCATCACCGGCTCGCCGTCCACCAGGTACCGGCGCTCACGCACCCACAGCGGGTCGCCGGCAGTGAGGCTGAGCGCGTCGGCGAGGTGCTCCGGGCACGGCTCTTCGCGGATCGTCAGCTGGTCGACCTCTAGCGGCCGGCCGTCGAGGTCAAGGTCCCACACCGAGCGGCCCGCTCCCCAGACGGAACGGTCGAGCCGCTTGGTGCCCTGCCGGAGGATCGGCCGGAACGCCCGCACCCGGGTGCGCGAGCCGCGGCGGGCCTCGGTGAGGCCCTCGGCGGAGAGCGTGGCGAGGGCTTTGCGCGCGGTCTCGCGGGCGACGCTGTACTGCTCCATGAGGGCGTTCTCGCCGGGTACCGGATCGCCGGGCTGGAGGTCGCCGTCGAGGATGCGCTTTCGGAGCTCGCGGGCGATCCGGGTATGCAGCGGCTCCTCAGGCACGGTTCCTCCAGCTCGGCGCGGTTCTCGATCTCTGGGAGGAACGATAGGACTGATCGGGCACCGCCCGCTGCCCCCGATCAGATCCGGCGAGCGGGGTCAGGCCGTGGCGTGCTCGGCCTTGGTGACGACGGCTCGGAGTGTGTTGTACACCCGGGCACGCCGGAGCCGGCGCGGCGGTAGGCCCTCTCTGCGGCCCGCGAGCCCGTAGGGGATCCGTAGGGCAAGCCCCTCATAGGGGGTGGGTAGTGATCCAGGATTCTCAACACGGTAGTACTACGTCCCAAAACGGGACCACAACGTCTATGCAGGTCAGGGCGTATCACGCCAGCCCGAGGGGGCGGATCCCCGGTACAGCAAGGAAGCCGATCCCAAGGTATACATACAGCCCTGGAACAACGTCACCCCGGCCGACATGCTCGACCACACCGCCCTCTACACCTACGACACCGGCTTCTGACCCTCCGGGTGACCGGCGGGCTCAGGTGAGGGAGCGTTCGAGGAGGTCGAGGGCGGCGGGGAGGGAGCGGGGGCCGGCGGTGCCGGCGGGTTGGTCGCCGCGGTGCCAGCCGGGGCCGGTGGCGAGGACGCGGGCGTGGGTGCGGGCGCCGCGCGGGCCCCAGGCGGTGGCGAGGACGTGGCGGACCAGGTGGGCGTCGGCGGTCCTCGGGTGCTGGGACCAGAGCATGACGGCGGCCGGGCCGGTCCGTTCCAGGGCGTCCAGCAGGGCGCGCGGCGGGACGGCCGCGCCGAGCATGCGGAACGGGATCCGACGGGCCGTCAGGCCGGCGGCCACCGCCTCCAGGGGGAGGGTGTGCTGTTCGTCGGGCATCGCGGCCAGCAGGACGGGCGGGACGGGGCGCGGGGCGCCGGGGCGGACGGCCTCGGCGCGCAGGACGGTGGAGACGTGCCAGGAGAGCAGGTGCTCCACCTCCACGTACTGTTCGCCCGAACGGGCCCACTTGCGGCCGGCCGCCCGCAGCGCGGGCATCATCACCTCGCCCCAGGCCTCCACCACGCCCAGGTCGTCCACGGTCTCCCGCAGGATGGCGGCGACCTCGGCGGAGTCCAGGCGCACGGCGGCGCGGACCAGCCCCCGGCACTCCGGCCGGACCGCGCCGACCCGCAGGGTGTGGTCACCGCCGGCGGGCGTCCGGAGGCTGTCCGCGGGGGATGCCGGGGCGTCGTGCTCCGCGGGTGCCTCCCGCTCCGCGAGGACGGCACGGGCCGCCTCGGCGGGCGGGACGCCGCGAGCGGTCAGGGCGCACATCGCCGCGAGGGTCTCGATGTCCGCCGGGCTCCAGCGTCGGTGGTGGCCGGGGGCCCGCTCGGCGGGGCCGAGGCCGTAACGGCGCTCCCAGGAACGGACGGTGGTCGGGGACACCCCGAGCTGCCGGGCCACCGCCCCGGTGGGCAGTCCGGCCCCGGGGCCGTCCGACGGCCCGGGTGTCGCGTGCTCCGGCGCCCCGGCCTGACGATCCCTCATGACACGCCACCATCCCACGTCCGGAGGGGGAGGACCCGCAGGCCGCCGACGCCCCGGCCCTCCGCCGTGGGGTTCCGAGGCCATGAGATTCCGAAGCTCTGAGGCCATGAGGTTCTGAGGCCGTCAGGGGCGGACGAGCGGCCGCAGTCGGCGCAGCCCGTCCCGCATCCGGGTCTTCACGGTGCCGAGCGGCACCCCCAGCAGTACGGCGATCTCCCGCTGCGAGTACCCGCCGTAGTAGGCCAGCACCAGTGACTCGCGCTGCGGTGCGGTCAGTTCCGCCAGCGCCGACCGCACCCGCTCCGCGTCCAGCAGGTGCTCGACCTGGTCGGTGGACGGGGCGTGCAGCGGCTGGTCCTGGCGGCTGAAGCGCAGTTCCCGGTCGGAGGAGGCCCGCACCGAACGGACCCGGTCCACCGCCCGGTGGTGAGCGATCGTCAGGGCCCAGGTCATCACCGTGCCGCGTTCGGGGCGGTAGGCGGGGGCGGTGCGCCAGATCTCCAGCAGCACCTCCTGGGTGACCTCCTCCGCGTGGGCCGTGCTGCGCAGCACCCGCAGCGCGAGCCCGTACACCGGCCCGGCGAGGGAGTGGTAGAGCGTGGCGAAGGCGGCCTCGTCGCCGCGGGCCACCGCCGCGACGAGGGCCGTCCGGCCCTCGGGGAGGGTGGGCTGCTGCCGCTCGGCGATCACTGTTCCGGTCACGTCGCCACAGTGCGGCGAATCAATGCGACGGTGCGAAGCGCAGCGTTGGTGCAGCGATTCTCCCCTGCAGCGGGACGGCCGGGCGCGAGGCGGTCAGGCGCGCCGAGGGGTCCGGGCCAGGCCGACGACCGAGAGTGCGGCCCAGCCGACCGAGACCGTGAGGGCCATGGTGCGGTGGCGGCGGCCGGGGAGGGTGGTGGTCAGGGTGAGGGCGTCGGAGAGGTCGGAGGCGATCCGCAGGGCGGTGGCGGTGCGCAGGCTGCGGTCGTCCGGGGCGAGGGCCATGGCCAGGCCGCAGGCGGCGTCGCGGAGGGCGAGCGGCCGCAGGCAGGTGGCCACGTCACGCGGCACCCGCCCGCCGGGGGCCAGGCCGGACGGGCTCGCCAGGACCACCGGCCACGCGGCCACGGCCACGCCGTAGGCGGCGGTGGCGACCCCGACCGTCCTGAGCAGTCGACGATCCATCGTGGTGACCTCCGTGGTCGGGGAGAGGAGCCCGCGGGTGTCGCGGGCGGGTAGCCGTCCTTCGACGCCGCGCCCCCGCCCGGATGGCCCGGACCGACCCGGACCAACCGACCCGACCCGACCCGACCCCGGGGCGAAACGCTGCGCGAGCGCTGCGAGTGCCCGTCCGCCGGGTCCGGGAGGACCGTCACCGGTGGAGGGCCGGAACGCCTCCGGGTCTCCGGGAGAAGGGAACTCGCCGTGAAACTCCAGGATGAACTGCCGGTCGACCACCGGCTCAACCAGGTCTACCGGATCGGTGCCGGGCTCTGCGGCGCGGTGCTGCTGGTGTTCGGCTGCCTCGGGCTGGCCGACGGACTGTCGTTCTTCAGCACCGACGGCGAGGACGTCGCGGGCCTGTCCTCGAACGGGCTGCTCAGCGTCGTCTCCCTGGTGGTCGCCGCCGTGCTGATCGCCGGCGCGGTCATCGGCGGCAACACCGCCTCGACCGTCAACATCGTGGTCGGCACCCTCTCCGTCGTCAGCGGCTTCGTCAACCTGGCGCTGCTGGAGCGCTCCGCCAACGTGCTGGCGTTCCGGATGCCGAACGTGATCTTCAGCTTCGTGATGGGCCTGCTGATCGCCACCTTCGGCATGTACGGCCGGGTCAGCGCCGGACTGCCCCGGGACAACCCGTACTGGCTCCACCGCCACCCCGGCGCGAAGACCGCCGCACACCCCTGACTCCCGCACCGACGACCATGCTTGATGCCCCGCCGGAACCACCGGCGGGGCATCGGCCGTGCGGCGGTTCAGCGCATCCGCAGGCCGGCCAGCCGACGGAAGGCGGCCACCACCACGGCGCCCGCGAGGACGGCGGGCAGCGCCGCCCACGGGGTCCGGAGGACGGCGAGGACGGTGCAGGCCTCGGCGAGGAGGGAGAGCAGCAGGACGGTGAGGACCAGCGGCAGCGGCCGGCAGGCGAGCCGCCGGAGCAGGCCGGGCCGGCGGCGGAGGAGGCGGTCGAGGGTGGGGTCGGTGTGACGCAGGGTCTCCTCGATGCCGTGGAGGAGGCGGAGTTCGGCTGCGGTGAGGTGAACTGCCATGGCCCATCTGCTCCTTGGACGGATCGGATGTCGGACGGCTTCGGGAGTGTCCCCACTCACCGTCCTGCGGAAGCGCCCTGGGGGTGCAGTCGCACCGATCGCGCAGCGGATCGTCACGGCGCCGGGGCGAAGGCCAGCGCCGTGTTGTGGCCGCCGAATCCGGCGGAGGTGGAGAGGGCGAGGCGGACGGCCTGCGGGCGCGGGGCGGCGCGGACCAGGTCGATCCGGGCGGTGTCGGGGTCGGGGGTGGTGAACCCGGCGGTGGGGGGCACGAGTTGGCGTTCGACGGTGAGCGCGGTGAGGGCCGCCTCGATGGCTCCGGCGGCGCCCATGGTGTGGCCGATGGTGCCCTTGGCGGAGGTGACTGAGGGTGGACGGCGGGCGAACAGGTCCGCGATCATCCGGGCCTCGGTGGCGTCGTTCAGGGGGGTGCCGGTGCCGTGGGCGTTGAGGTGGTCGACGTCCTCCGGGGAGGCGTCGGCCTCGGCCAGGGCGAGCCGGACGGCGGTGGCGAGGCCGCGCGCCTCGGGGTGCGGGGCGGTCGCGTGGTGGGCGTCGGCGGTGCTGCCCGCACCCAGCAGCAGGGCCCTGGGGCGGACGCCCCGGGCAGCGGCGTCCGCCTGGCGTTCCAGCACCAGGAAACCGGCGCCCTCGCCGATCACGAAACCGTCCCGGTCGGCGTCGAACGGCCGCGCGGCGCTTGCGGGTTCGGGGTTGCGGGAGAGCGCCCGCATCCGGGCGAAGCCCGCCACGCAGACCGGAGTGACCATGGCGTCGGCCCCGCCCGCGAGCGCGAGGTCGCAGGCGTCGGCGCGCAGCAGCAGGGCGGCCGTCTGGACGGCGGTGGCGCCGGAGGCGCAGGCGGTGGCGGTGTGCAGGACGGGGCCGGTGACGGCGAGGTCGATGGCCAGTTCGCCGGCGGCCATGTTGGGGAGGAAGGCGGGGAGGGTGAGGGGGGAGACCGCGCCCGGCCCCTGGGTGCGGAGGCGGTCGGCGGCCCGTTCGTAGCTGCCGACGCCTCCGGCGGCGGAGCCGAGGACGATCGCGACCCTGGCCCCGTCCCAGTCGGCGGGGTCCAGTCCGGCGTCGGTGACGGCCTGCCGGGCGGCGGCCAGTGCGAAGTGGGCGGCCCGGTCCAGCCGCCAGGGCTGCCGACGGCCCGTCAGGGCCAGGTGGTCACCGGCCACCCGGCAGGAGAGGACCACGGGCAGGCCCGCCAGCAGCGGATCGGGAGCGGCGGCGGGGCGGCCGCCGAGGACGCCCCGCCAGCTCTGCTCGGTCCCGACCCCGGCCGGGGTGACCAGTCCGATCCCGGTGACCGCAAGAGGGGTGCGGGACCGGGCCCGGGGGTGCGGAGGGGCCGTGCTCACTCCGAGGGCCCGGCCGGGCGGGTGGACCGGGCGAGCAGGGCGCTGACCCGGCCGACCAGGTCGGCCACGGTGACGTCGGCGGCGGAGTCGGCGTCGTCGTCCAGGGCGACGCCCCAGTGCTCCTGGAGGCTGACGACCAGTTCGACCCGGGCCAGCGAGTCCAGGTCGAGGTCCTGGAGGGCGGCCGCGTCGGCGACGGCGTCGGCGGGCGCGTCGAACTTCTCGGTGAGCAGGGTGACCAGGTGGGTGCGGACGGGGTCGGTGGTGGCGTTCACGGTGTGCTGACCTCCTGGGGAGCGCGGAGCGGTGCGGTGTCGGTGGGGAGCGGGTCGGGTGCGGCGGCGGGGTGGCGGGGGCGGTCGGGTGGTTCGACGGCACGGACGGGGGCGTCCGGCCAGCGGAGGGTGACGGAGGACCAGGTCAGGCCACCGCCGAAGGCGGTGAGCAGGGTGGGGGCACCGGGGGCGACCAGGCCCCGGGCGAGGGTGTCGGCGAGGGCGAGCGGGATGGAGGCGCCGGCCGTGTTGCCGACCTCGCCGATGTTGCCGAAGCGGTGCGGCGGCGCGATGCCGACCCGGTCGGCGACGGCGTCCAGGATGCGCTGGTTGGCCTGGTGGCCGATGAACGCCCGGACCTCGGACGGCCGCCAGCCGGTGGCGGCCAGCGCCGCCCCGGCCGAGGCGGCCATCCGGCGGACGGCGTGGGCGTAGACCTGACGGCCGCTCATCCGGAAGTACCGCTGCTCGCGCGGGAGCCGGCCGTCGGCGGGCAGCCTGGTCCCGCCGGCCTCGACCGCGATCAGGTCGCTGCCGCCGCCGTCGCTGCCCCAGTCGCCCGCCAGGACGGCCCCGGGCTCGTCGACGGACCCGGCGCGGAGCAGGACGGCGGCGGCGCCGTCGCCGAAGAGCGGGGCGGTGTCACGGTCGAGTGGGTCGACGATCGCCGAGTACTTCTCGGCCGCCACCACCAGCGGTGCACGGCAACTTCCGCTGCGCACCAGGGCGTTGGCGGTGGTGAGGGCGTAGAGGAAGCCGGAGCAGACGGCCGCCAGGTCGAAGGCGGGGACGGGCCCGAGGCCCAGCCGGTGGGCGACCTCGGGGGCGGTGGCGGGGCAGGGGCGGTCGGGGGTGGTGGTGGCGAGCAGCACCAGGTCGGGGTACGGGCCCCGGCCGTCGGCGGCTTCGAGGGCGGCGCGGGCGGCGGCCGTGGCGAGGTCGCCGGTGCTGGTGCCGGGCCCGGCCAGGCGGCGGCGGTGGATGCCGGTCCGGCTGGCGATCCACTCGTCGGTGCTGTCCAGCCCGCCCCGGGCGATGACCTGACCGTTGGTCACCACCCGGCGCGGCAGGGCGGTGCCGACCGCGGCCACCACGGCGGTGCGGAGCCCCCGCTCGGCGCCGGTCATACGGCAGCGGCGGCAGCGGCAGCGGCACCCACGGCGGCAGAACCGACGGCAGCAGGACCGGCGGCTGCGGAGCCGGCGGCGACGGCAGCGGCGAACGGCGAGGGCGGCTTGGGGAATCCGGCCAGGCCCCCGTCGGGGACCGAGAGGCCGCCGTCCAGCACCACCGCCTGCCCGCTCAGGAAGGAGGCGGCGGGCGAGGCGAGGAAGAGCGCGGCCCCGGCGACCTCCTCCGGATCGGCCCACCGCCCGGCCGGCACGTGCGCCAACAGCCAGGCGGTGAGCGCCGGATCGGCCTGCACCGCGGCGGTCATGTCGGTGCGCACCCAGCCGGGGCAGAGCGCGTTGACCCGGATGCCGCTGCGCGCCCAGCCGACCGCGAGGCTGCGGGCCAGCGACACCTGGGCGGCCTTGGTCGCCGCGTAGGCCTCCATCAGCGGGGTGCCGACCACCCCGGCCACGGAGGACATCAGCAGCAGGCTGGCCCCGTCCGAACGGGCGAGGTGGGGGTGGGCGTGACGGCAGATCGCGGCGGTGGCGTTGAGGTTGACCGCGACCACCTGGTCCCAGGCGGACTGCGGCAGGTACTGGAGCGGGGCCATGACGGGGCTGCCGTCCGGCTGGACGGGCAGGGTGCCGGCGTTGTGGACCAGGACGTCCAGGCCGCCCAGCGCCTCGGCGGCCCGGTCGACCAGGGCCGCCTGCGCGGTGTCGGCGAGGTCGCCGGGCACCAGCACGGGCTCGGGTCCGTACGGGGCGACCAGCTCGGCGGTCTCCTTGAGGGCGGCCTCGGTGCGGGCGGAGAGCGCGAGGTGGGCACCGGCCTGGGCGAACGCCACGGCGACGGCACGGCCGATGCCCCGGGAGGCGCCGGTCACCAGGGCGCGGCGGCCGTCGAGGCGGAAGCGGTCGAGGATGGTCACGGGGGTACCTCCGGTGGTGACGGCCGGTCAGGGCCGAACGGCGGTGCGGGGAACGGGGTTTCGCCGCGGTGCGCGGGCGGTGAGGTGGGTGTGGTGGCTCGGCGCGCCGGTCCAGGTGAGGTGCGCGGTGCCCCAGGTGAGACCGGCGCCGAAGACGCAGAGCAGCACCCGGGCGCCGTCCGCCAGCCGGCCGAGGGCGGCCGCGTCGGCGAGGGCGTAGGGGGCGGAGGCGGCACCGATGTTGCCGGTGCGGTCGCCGGTGATGTGCAGGCGGTCGGCGGGGATGCCGATCCGGTCGGCGACGGTGCGCAGCAGCAGCGGATTGGGCTGGTGGGTGATGACGGCGTCGATGTCCTTGAGCTCCAGGTCGTGTTCGGCCAGGGCCTGTTCGACGATCCGCGGGAAGATCTCGGCGATGAAGCCGCCGACCGCCCGGCCGTCCATGTGGATGTGGTGGCGGCCGTCCGCCAGGCTCTGCGCACTGGCCGGGATGCGGCTGCCGCCGCCGGGGATCAGCACGTGGTGGGCGCCCCGGCCGTCGGAGCCGAGCCGGAATCCCCGGAAGCCGCCGTGCGGGACGGGGCCGAGGACGCCCGCCGCCGCGCCGTCGGCGAACAGCACGGCGGTGCCCCGGTGGGCCGGGTCCACGAACTTGGAGTACGCCTCGACGCCGACCACCGCCGCGTACCGGGCGCCGGGGGTGGTGGCGAGCCAGGCGTGCGCGACCTTCGCCGCGAACAGCCAGCCCGAGCAGGCGGCGCTGACGTCCAGCGCCACCGCGTTGACCGCGCCGGTCAGGGCCTGGACCCGGCAGGCGGTGGCCGGTCCGAGCTCGTCGGGGGTGGAGGTGGCCAGGACCAGCAGGTCCAGCCGGCCGGGTTCGAGACCGGCCGCCCGGCAGGCGGCCGCGACGGCGGCGGCCGCCAGGTCGGAGGCGGCCTGGTCGGGGCGGGCGGTGCGGCGTTCGAGCACGCCGGTGCGTTCGGTGATCCAGTCGGCCGGGACTCCGGCCTCGCGGGCGACGTCGTGGTTGGTGCGGACGGCGGACGGCAGGTGGGTGCCCATGCCGAGGATGCCGATCTGCGGGGTGCGGTTCACGGTGTCCTTCCGGTGCTCAGGGGTCGGCCAGGCCTGCCGGGGCGGCCGGGTCTGCCGGGTCTGCCGGGGCGCAGGAGCCGGCCAGGGCTCGGGGCCGGCCGAGGCCCGGGACCCCGTCGGCTCACGGGGTCCTGCCGATCCGGGCGGTGAGACGGCTGATGGGGGCGGGGGCGTGACGCTCGATCACCGCGGCGGCGTACTCCGGGGCGTCGAGCGCGGCACCGCCCGGGGCGGGGTCCAGGGCCGCGACCACCTCCGGGAGCCGGGGCAGCAGCCGGTCGCAGAGGGTGTCCATGGCGGCGGGGAGGGCCCGGACGGCGTCGGGGGCGAGGACGCCGTGGGCCAGCAGCGGGCCGGCCAGGCGGCGGGCCTGGCGCAGGCCGTCGAGGGCGGTGAGGGCGGTGGCGAGCTCGGCGGCGAGGTCAGCCGCGCAGGGGGTGTCCTCCACTGCCCAGGCCGACGCGGCGTCGGCCGCGAGGCGGGCGGCGTGCACCTCGCCCAGCAGCAGGACGTCCGCCATCAGCGGGTTCCAGAGGTCCAGCCCCTCGTGCCCGGTGCTCCGGCGCTCCTCCCGGGCCCGGGAGAGGTCGGCGGCCATGCGGTCCTGGAGGGCGGCGACCACGGCGGGCCACCAGCCGGCCTCGGTGGGAGCGGCGAGCGCGGGCGGGCCGTCGGCGTGTACGGGGCCCTCCGCCAGGGCGCGACCGGCGTCGAGCAGCGTGAGGGTGTTGTCACCACCGGCGTTCTCGAAGGCGCGGGCCAGTCCGAGGTACTCGGAGAGCCGGTTCTCGCCGAAGAACCCCGAGAGGCCGCACCGGTGTTGGAGCTCGTCGACGGTCCCGGCGACCGCCCGGGTGCTGTACACCTTGCGCAGGGCCAGCGCCCGGTCCACCGCGGCCCACGGCGCGAAGGTCATCACCGCGCCCGGCGCGGAACCGGCCCGCACCGGCGCTGACGCCGACGCTGGCGCTGGCGCTGACGCCGGCGCCGACGCCCGCAGCGCCGCCCACTCCCCCAGCGCCGCCCGGGCGGAGGCCCGCAGGGTGTGCGCGGTGGCCAGCGCGCCGAGCACCGCGTGCTGCTGGGTGCGGTACTCCAGCACCGGGCGCCCCGGGGCGAGACGGCCGTGGCTGCGCCGGACCGAGCTGAACCGCCACACCGTGGCGGCGGACCGGGCCGCCAGCGCGGCCATCGCCGAGGGCAGGGTCGCCCAGAGGGCCTGACCACAGCTCAGGGTCCGTTGCAGACGGGCGTCCTGGCCGCCCCTCGGGTCGTGGACCGCACCGAGCTCGTCGATCGTCGCACCGTCGGCCAGCCAGCGGTCGTGGCGCACCTCGGCACCGTCGAAGCGGACGAAGCCGTACGGCAGCGGCAGCGCGTCCACCGTCACCGGGCCGGAGATGCTCACCCCGGGGGCGGGCCGTCCGTCGGCCCCGGTGATGTCCACCAGAAAGGAGAACACCCCACCGTCCCGGTCCTCCCCACCGTCGCCGTCCTCCCCGCCCTCCTGAGCGTCCGTCACGATCCGGGCGCAGACCACCGCCTGCTGGGGCAGGCCGGGGGCGGCGACGGAGGAGAACTTGGCCGCGGCGGCGTCCGGGGTGTGCAGCGTGAAGGCGCGGCGCCGGGCGTCGTAGCGGGCCTCGGTGCGGATGCGCAGGTGGCTGGAGGCCTCGCCGATCTCGGTGACCATGAACGAGCCCTTGGTCCGGGCGTGGGCGAGTTCGCCGTGGAGGTCGGCCTCGGCGCCGCCCAGCAGGGTGAGCGAACCGACGCAGAGGATGTAGTGGGAGAGGAAGGTCTGGTAGAGCGAGGGGTCCGCCAGTGCCGTCAACTCGCTCAGCGTGGCCAGGAGTTCGGCGTCCGCCAGCACCTCGGGCGCGGGCGGCAGGTGGGCCGCCAGCCGGGTCAGGCGGCGGTGGGCGCCGGCGTCGGGCGTGGCGGCGGACGGGCGGCGCAGCAGGGGGCCGTCCAACAGACGGGCCAGCCGGGCCGCCCGGTCCGGCGGCAGCAGGGGGGCGAGCCGGGCGTGGAGTCCGGCGGGGGCCGTGGTGGTCATGGGTTCCTCCCGGCGGGGGTCGACGGAGGGCGGTGGGCCCGGTGGGGGCGGGCAGCGGCGCGGGCGGCCCGCGTGCGGGGCGCGTCGAAGGCGCGGGCCGTGTCCGGTGCGGCACCTGGCGTACCGTCGGGTGCGGTGCCGGGAGCGCTGGGGAGGGCGGGCCAGAACCCCACCGCGAGGGGCGCGAGCGCCCGTACCCCCGGCGTGACGGCGCGCACCGCGCCCGCCAGCGCGCCCCCGGTGCCCGTCTCCACCGCGAGCGTGGCCCCGTTCAGGCCCGCGGGCAGCACGGTGGGCAGCGAGAAGGCCTTGACCAGGCAGGCGGCCAACGCCTTCGGCAGGTCGGTATCCGCCCGGTGGAGGCGCCCGGCCACCGCCGAGAAGACCGGACGGCGGGGCGGCTCCCACCGCAACTGCCGCGCGTACCGTTCGAACGCGGCGGCCTCCTCGGCGAGACCCGGGTGGTGGCTCATGAACGGCAGCCGGAGCCGCTGGACCGCGACCCCCAGTGCCGCGGCACACCGCTCGGCGGCCTCCAGGTCGGGGAGCGGGCCCGAGACCACCGTCTCCCCGGCGTGGTTGACGCAGGCCAGGACGGTCCGGGCCGCCTCCGGGCCGGCCCGGCCGAGCAGGCGCCTGGTCTCGAACGGCCCGGCGCCCAGCAGGGCCATGCCGCCGCCGTGCGAGGTGAGCAACTGCCCTAGGCGGCAGGCGAGTCGGGCTCCGTCGGCGACCGAGCAGCAGCCCGCGGCGGTCAGTGCGGGGATCTCGCCGAAGCTGACGGCGACGAACCGCCCTGCCACCACGTCGTCCTCCTCCAGCGCCCGGTGCACCGCCAAGGAGACGCCGAACTGGGCGAGTTGGAGCGTGCCCGGCATCTCGGCGGCCAGCTCCCGGGCGCTGGGCGGGGTGGCCGAGGCCAGTCGGGGGCCGATCGGCACGACCCCGAGTTCGGGTGCGGCCCGGTCCGCCTCCTCGAACACCCCGGCCAGCGCGCGCCGCAGCGAGGGCACGGCGGGCAGGGCCCGGAGCAGGGGGCCGAGGCCGAAGTCCCCCTGGCCGGGGAACAGGTGGACGGTGCCCACACGGTCGGCCGTCCGCCGTGGTGCGCTGGTCATCGCGGAGCTCCCTCCCATCCGGGGCGCGCACCTCGGCGCACCCGGTCGTCTCGATGGTGCGACCTTGCGGGTGCCCCGTGCGGCTTCCCCGGTCACTGAGGTGTCAAGAGTTCCGCCCCGTCAATTCCCGTCCGTTCTGTCCGTCTTGGCCCCCTGGGTGCCCTAACCTCTTCGTAGGCATCCGGAGTCGTGCGGCGTCCCTCACCGCCGCGTCCGCTCCGACGGCCCGTCGAGGAGGTGCAGGCGGGTGGCAGTCCACCGCGTTCCGAACGTCCGTCTCAGGGAGCTCCTGCTCGAATCCCGCTGGACCGGCGCCCAGTTGGCCCGCGCGGTCAACCGGATCGGCGCCGAGTCCGGCCTACGGGGCGTCGCCTACCAGCGCGCCTCCGTCCACCAGTGGCTGACCGGCACCCAACCCCGGGGCCCGGTGGCCCACTTGGTCTGCGCCGCGCTCACCGAACGCCTCGGCCGCACGGTCGGCCTGGCCGAAGCCGGCTTCGACGGCGGCGGGCCCTCCGACACCGTCCGCGCCGCCGGTGCGCCGCCCGCCAGCCCCCGCTCCCTGCTCACCCACCTGGCCGCCGCCGCCCTCAGCCCCGACCGGGACGGCAGCGTGCTCACCTACCAACCAACCGTCGAAGCCCGGTCGGCCGCCCGGGCAACCGCCCTCCCCCCGCCCGGCAGCACCCTCGGGCTCCGTTCCCACGGCTCCGGCGGCCCCGACGGCTCCGATCACGGTGGGCCGCCGGCCGGCCCCCACCTCCTCGCCCTCCTCCTGCCGGTCTTCTCCTCCGCCGACCAGCTGCGCGGCGGCGGCCACGCCCGCACCGCGCTGGCCGCCTTCCTCTCCTCCGCCGTCCCCGACATGCTGGCCGCCGCGGCCTCGCCGGTGCGGCACACCGAGGTGCTGGCGGCCGCCTCGCGGCTCGGCTACCTCTGCGCCTTCATGCACTTCGACGACGAACTCAACGGCCTGGCCCTGCACTTCTACCGCTTCGCCCTGGAACTCGCCCGCCAGTGCGGCGACCCCGCCGCCCAGGCCATGACCCTGCGGGCGATGGCCGCCCAGGCCTACGAACTCAACCACCCGCAGGAGAGCCTCAGCCTGGCCCGCGCCGCCGCCGAGCTCCGCCTCTCCACCACCGCCACCCGCCTACGGGCCTCCGTCCTCGGGCAGCTCGCCCTCGCCGAAGCCGCCACCGGCGACCGGGTCGCTGCGGTGCGGCACGTCCACGAGGCCTTCGACCTGCTCCCCCGCATCGAGGGCCCGGCCCCGGCCGTCGGCGACTACCACCGCGCCGCCTGGGACCACCACCACGCCCTGGTCCAGGCCGAGTTGGGCGATCTCAGCGGAGCCATCAAGTCCCTGGAGGCCTCCGCCGCCCGCCGCCCGCGCACCGAGACCCGCTCGCACGCGCTGGTCCTCGGCAAGCTCGCCGAGCGCCAACTCGCCGCCGGCCGCCTCGATGCCGCCTGCGCCACCTGGCACCAGTTCCTCGACGTCTACCCCCTCCTCACCTCCCGCCGCGCCCACTCGGCCGCCGCCCGCCTCCACCGCCGGCTCCTCCCCCACCGCCGCCGCCACCCCGCCGACCACCTCCTCCAACGCGCCGCCTCGCTCCGCCTCCCGCGGTGAGGCGCCGCCGACGGGGCCGACGGTGCCGCCGGGCCCGGAGGTCACGCGTTCCGGCCGCCCGTGGCCGTGGCGTCGATCTCGGCGATCAGGCCCTCGATGAGCGCCCTGATCTCGTCGCGGATCGGACGGACGGCCTCGACGCCCTGACCGGCCGGGTCGTCCAACTGCCAGTCGAGGTAGTGCTTCCCGGGGAAGTAGGGGCAGGCGTCGCCGCAGCCCATGGTGATCACGTAGTCGGAGGCCTGGACGGCCTCGGTGGTGAGGACCTTCGGCCGCTGGTCGGAGATGTCGATGCCGAGTTCGGCCATCGCGGCGACGGCGGAGGGGTTGACCCGGTCGCCGGGGACGGAGCCGGCCGAGCGGACCTCGACGCGGTCTCCGGCGAGGTGACGCAGGAAGCCGGCGGCCATCTGGGAGCGGCCGGCATTGTGGATGCAGACGAACAGCACGGACGCGGCGGGGGCGGTGGTCATCGCGGATTCCTTCGGTGCGCTGGGGAGCTCGCGCCCGGGGCGGCGGGGCGCGGAGCCGGGGAGGGGCCGGGGCTCGCTTCGGGAGTCCGACGCGGGTAACGTATCAGCCCATGGTGATGTCAGTCGACAGTGATGCAACCACGGCCCCGGCCGACGGCACGGCCGCCGACCCGACGGCGGTCCTCAGGGCACTGGCCGACCCGCTGCGGATGCGGATCGTCTCCCTGCTCTCCCGGGAGGCACTGTGCACGACGCACCTGGTGGAGGAGACCGGCGCGAAGCAGACCAACCTCTCCAACCACCTGAAGATCCTGCGCGAGGCCGGACTGGTGGACACCGAGCCCTGCGGACGGTTCACCTACTACTCGCTGCGGCCCGAGGCCCTCACCGCCCTGGCCGCCGAGTTCGCCACGCTCGCATCCACCGCCCGCCTGACCGCCGAGGCCGGCTTCAAGCGGTCCTGCTGACCACCCCCGCACGAGGAGCACCACAGCGTTGAACACCATGGACGAGGCCAGACCCGAGACCACCGAGGCCGAGCCCCTCGCCACCGAGCCCCCGGCCGTCCCGCTGCCGAACCGGGTGGCGGCCGAACTGGTCGGCACCGCCGCCCTGGTGGCGGTCGTGGTCGGCTCCGGCATCCAGGCCACCGAGCTCACCAAGGACGTCGGCCTCCAGCTGCTGGCCAACTCCCTGGCCACCGTCTTCGGCCTCGGCGTGCTGATCCTCCTCCTCGGCCCCGTCTCCGGCGCGCACTTCAACCCCGTGGTCACCCTCGCCGAGTGGTGGACCGACCGGCGCCTGACGCCCGCTCAGGTCATCGCCTACATCGCCGCCCAGACCACCGGCGCGATCGGCGGGGCGGTGCTCGCGGACGCCATGTTCGGCAACCCCCTGGTGCACTGGTCCACGCACGACCGCTCGGCCGGGCACCTGCTGCTCGGCGAGATCGTCGCCACCGCCGGCCTGGTCTTCCTGATCTTCGGCCTCGCCCGGCGCGACCTTCTGCGCTTCGCCCCCGTCGCCGTGGCCTCGTACATCGGCGCCGCGTACTGGTTCACCTCCTCCACCTCCTTCGCCAACCCCGCCGTCACCCTCGGCCGCGCCTTCACCGACACCTTCGCCGGCATCGCCCCGGGCTCGGTCCCCGGCTTCATCGGCGCGCAGCTCCTGGGCGGGGCCCTGGGCCTGGCCCTGGTCGCGCTGGTCTTCGGCCACCGCCGCCGTACGGCCGGTTCGAAGTGAGCGCCGCCCGGCACGCACAGGTCCTGGTGGTCGGCGCGGGCCAGGCCGGCCTTGCCGCGGGGTACCACCTGCGGCGCGCCGGGCTGGACTTCGCGGTCCTGGACGCCAACCCGGCGCCCGGCGGCGCGTGGCAGCACTACTGGGACACCCTGCGGCTGTTCTCGCCCGCCGGGTACTCCTCCCTCCCCGGCCGCCCGATGCCGCAGCAGGCGGGCCAGGAGTACCCGGACGCCGCCCACGTCGTCGCCTACCTCACCGACTACGAGAAGCGCTACGACCTCCCCGTCCACCGCCCCGTCCGGGTCGAGGCCATCGCCCGCGACGCCGACGGCATCACCGTGACCACCGATGACGGCAGTTGGCGCAGCCGGGCCGTGCTCCTGGCCACCGGGAACTGGGACCGCCCCCACCTCCCGTCCGTCCCCGGCCGAGCCGACTTCACGGGCCGTCAGCTCCACACCCACGACTACCGCACCGCCGCCGACTTCGCCGGACAGCGCGTCGTCGTGGTCGGCGGCGCCAACTCGGGTACCCAGATCGCCGCCGACCTGCACGCCACCGCCGAGGTCCGCTGGGTGACCCAGCGCCCGGCCCGTTACCTGCCCGACGACATCGACGGCCGCGCCCTGTTCGAGATCGCCACCCGCCGCGTCCAGGCCGGCGGCCCCCGCATCTCCGACCTCGGCGACATCGTCGCCGTGCCGCCCGTCCGCGCCGCCCGCACCGCCGGACTGACGTCCCGTCCGATGTTCGACCGCCTCACTCCCACCGGCGTGGCCTGGGCCGACGGCACCACCTTGGACTGCGACACCGTCATCTGGTGCACCGGCTTCCGCCCCGACCTCCCCGCCCTCGACCTGACCCGCACCGACGGCCGCATCCCGACCGAGGGCACCCGCTCCACCGAGGACCCCCGCATCCACTTCCTCGGCTACGGCGACTGGACCGGCCCCGCCTCCGCCACCCTCATCGGCGTCGGCCGCACCGCCCGCACCGCCGTCGAACAGCTCAAGCCCTTGCTCTGACCCGCCGTCGGCCACCTGCCACCGCAGGAGGTGCCACCGCAGCAGGTGCGGGCGGCGCAGCTGTGCTGTCCTGGAAGGACCAGGCAGGAGAGCACCATGCGTACCGTCACCGTGGAGAAACAGCCGCTGCGGACCGGGGTGTTGATGCCCGTCAGGGACCTGGCCGTGGCGTGGGCGCTGATCGTGCTGATCGCGGCCCTGGCCTGGGTCCTCACCGTCGCGCAGGCCCGGGACATGGGGATCGAGCCGGGCACCATGGGGATGGCGCTGCCGCTGTTCCTGCTGCTGTGGCTGGCCATGATGGCGGCGATGATGCTGCCCTCGGTGGCACCGGTGGCGCTGACCTGGGCCCGGGGCATCGCCCGGCAGTCGAGCGGTGCCCGACGGGCGGTGCGCACGACGGAGTTCCTCGGCGGCTACCTACTGGTCTGGACGGCCTTCGGGCTGCTGGCCTACGGCGGCCTCGCCCTCACCGGCGACCTGGTGGAGCGGAATCCGGAGGCCGGGAAGTGGATCGGCGCGACGGCCTTCGCCCTGGCCGGGCTGTACCAGCTCGGCCCGCTGAAGTACGTGTGCCTGCGGCACTGCCGCAGCCCGATGGCGCAGCTGATGCGGTACGCGGACTACCGGCCGCCGCTGCGGGACCTGCGGGTCGGGCTGCACCACGGCGGGTACTGCCTCGGCTGCTGCTGGGCGTTGATGGTGGTGCTGATCCCGCTGGGCGTGATGAACGTGGCCGCGATCGCCGGGATCGCGGTGGTGGTCTTCCTGGAGAAGCTCTGGCGGCACGGCGCGCTGCTCGCCCGGGTGGCCGGAGTGGTCTTCCTGGTGCTGGCGGTGCTGGCGCCGTTCCAGAGCTGGCTGCTGCCGGGACTGACGCCGGGTGACACGGCGATGATGTAGCGCAGTGGGCGGAGGTCCGGGAGGCCCACGGCCTCCGCCCACCCCACTTCCTCAGGACGGGCCGCTCCAGTCGAACGGGAAGTGCTTGCTCGATCGTCCGCTGCGGTCCCAGCTGAAGCCGAAGGCCTCCGCCCGGTCGGTGGTCGCGCGTCCCCAGGTGGCCACCTGACCCGGCCCCACCTCCGCGCCCGGGGCGTTGTGGACCTGGACGCGTGCGCCCTCGGGCGTCGTCGGACCGGTCAGGGCCTCGACGGCCGCCCGGACCCGGCCGGGGATCTCCGCGCTCCAGGAGGCCAGGTCCTCGTCCACGGTGACCTCGATCGGCGCGAACTCCATGCCCCGCATCTCGGCCCCGAACATCCCGCCGAACTGCGCGGGCCATCCGCCGGCCTGGCCGCCGAAGATCGCCCCCAGTGCTCCCCGCTGCTCCTCGTCGGCGCGTTCGTCGAAGAAGACGGCGGCGTACGGGTCCGTGTGCTCGCGGGTCCACACGTTGCCGGTGAAGGAGCCGAGCATCAGGACGTTGAGGCCGTCCAGTCGGACGTCGCCGTAGGTGCCCTCACGGATGCGCCAGACCAGGATGCCGTCGCAGTCGCCGTAGGTGGGCGGCTGGGCGAAGGTGCAGGGGCAGGGAATGGCGCACTTGCACGTGTCGAACCAATCGCCGGCGAGGTGCCAGCGCGTCTCGGTGGTGACTGCCTGTCCGGTCATCTCGCACTCCTCCCGCCACCCCCCGAGGGCGTCGGTCGGCGAGGCCGCGGCCCCGGGCCCGGGCCCGCCGACGGGATCACCGGAACGGCCTCCCCTCCAGCCTGCCCCTTGCCGACCGGCTTGGGAAGAGCGGCGGGTGCGGCCTGACAGCCGGTCAGCCGGTCAACCGACGACGGGGCTGCGGCGTTCGACCAGCAGGACGTCGCGCCACACGCCGTTCAGGCGGCCGATGCGCTCGCGGGTGCCGATGACGCGGAAGCCGGCCTTGGCGTGGACGGCGAGGCTGGCGGTGTTCTCGGGGAAGATGCCGGACTGGACGGTCCAGATCCCGGCCGCCTCGGTGGACTCCGCGAGCGCGCGCAGCAGTGCGCCGCCGACGCCCCGGCCGCGCGCCCCGGGGTGGACGTAGACCGAGTGCTCGACCACGCCCGCGTACGCGCAGCGGTCGGAGACCCGGCTGACGGCGACCCAGCCCAGGACGGCCCCGTTCTCGTCCAGGGCGACGAAGCGGTGCGCGGGGAGCTTGGCGGCGTCGAAGTCGGCCCAGCCGGGGGCGGTGGTCTCGAAGGAGGAGTTCCCCTCGTCGAGGCCGGCCTGGTAGATGGCGAGGACCTGGGCGGCGTGTTCGGCGAGCAGCGGGGCGACGTGCAAGGCGTGGCTCCTTCGGGGTGACGACGGGTCAGCGGTGCTGGTCGAGCAGTGCCGACATGGCGGACAGGGCGGACGGCTCGACGCGGTAGTAGACCCAGGTGCCGCGCCGTTCGCTGCTGAGCAGCCCGGCCTCGCGCAGCTTCTTGAGGTGGTGGGAGACGGTCGGCTGGGAGACCCCGACGTCCTGGATGTCGCACACGCACGCCTCCCCGCCCTCGTGGGAGGCGACCTTGGAGAACAGCCGCAGCCGCACCGGATCGGCCAGTGCCTTGAACATCGCCGCCATCGCCACCGAGTCCTCCGCCGACAGCTCGGCCGAGGTGATCGGCGCGCAGCACGGCACGGCTTCGGGGGCGAGGACGGTCAGCTCCGGATTCGACATGTGTCTATGTTGACATCCGTCGATACGGGGTGGCAAGGTCGACCTCGCCAGCACATCGACGTTCATCGAATCAGGCGGGAAGCCCGAACCGCCCACCTGCCTGCCAGACAGCTCGAAGGGGAGCACCGCCATGACCTCCGCCACCGACCTGCCCGTGCTCGTGATCGGCGCCGGCCCGATCGGCCTGGCCGCCGCCGCCCACCTCACCGAGCGCGGCCTGACCCCGCTGGTCCTCGAAGCGGGGCCGTCCGCCGCCACCTCGGTCCGCGCCTGGGGCCACGTACGACTGTTCTCCACCTGGGCCGAACTCGTCGACCCGGCCGCCGAGAAGCTCCTCGCGCCCACCGGCTGGACCCGCCCCGAGCCCACCGCCTACCCGACCGGCGCCGACTGGGCCGAGCGCTACCTCCAGCCGCTCGCCGACGCCCTCGGCCGGGCGGTCCGCTACGACGCGACGGTCACCGGCGTGGCCCGCGCGGGGCGGGACCGCATCGTCGACTCCGGCCGCGACGAGCAGCCCTTCACCGTCCACGTCACCCACGCCGACGGCCGCGAGGAACGCCTGACGGTGGCCGCCGTCGTCGACGCCTCCGGCACCTGGTCCACCCCCGGCCCCGCCGGGGCCGACGGCCTGCCCGCCCTCGGCGAGCGCGCCAACGCCGACCGGATCTCCTACCGCGTCCCCGACCTCGACGACCCCGCCGTCCGCGCCCGGTACGCCGGCCGCCGCACCGCCGTCATCGGCTCCGGCGCCTCCGCCTTCACCGCCCTGGCCACCCTCGCCGGCCTCGCCGCGGCCGAGCCCGGCACCCACGCCGTGTGGGTGCTGCGACGCGGCATCACCGGCTCCACCTTCGGCGGCGGCTCCGCCGACCAACTGCCCGCCCGCGGCGCCCTCGGCCAGGCGGCGAAGACCGCCGTCGAGAACGGCCACGCCACCGCCCTCACCGGCTTCCGCACCGCCGCCGTCGAGCGCACCGGCGACAAGCTCACCCTGGTCTCCGAGGACGGCGTCCGCACCGAGGGCCTGGACGAGGTCATCGTGCTCACCGGCCTGCGGCCCGACCTGTCCTTCCTCGACGAGCTGCGCCTCGGCCTGGACGAGCGCCTCCAGGCCCCGACCGCCCTCGCCCCGCTGATCGACCCCAACCAGCACTCCTGCGGCACCGTCTACCCCCACGGCGTCGCCGAGCTCTCCCACCCCGAACAGGGCGTCCACCTGGTCGGCATGAAGTCCTACGGCCGCGCCCCGACCTTCCTCGCCCTCACCGGCTACGAGCAGGTCCGCTCCGTCGCCGCCCACCTCGCCGGCGACCACGACGCCGCCGCCCGCGTCGAACTCACCCTCCCCGAGACCGGGGTCTGCGGCGGCGCCGGCCTCTTCGACCGGCCCACCCCGGCGGCCGACGGCGACGCCGGATGCTGCGCGGCCCCCGCACCACAGCTCATCACCCTGGCCGTCGGCGGGGCCTCCGGCACCGCGTGCTCCACCACCGGCAGCGGCTGCTGACCCCCGCCGCGCGCCGGTCGGTGACGGTCAGTCAGCCCCGCCGCCGCGGTGGTGGCGGACCGGCGGCAGGGCGAGGGTGACGGCGCCCGCGACGAGCAGGAGGAGTGCCTGCGCACCGGCGGTCACGGACGAGGGTTCGTGCAGTGGCCAGGCCCAGACGCCGGGACGGTTGTGCGTCAAGCCGAAGGAGGCGCAGGCGAAGGGCAGGACGGCCACGGCCGCGGACGCCAGGTACGCCCCCGCCAGGTACCGGATCAGCAGGGCGAATCCGAGGTAGCCCGCGAAGTCCCGGGCCAGGGCGACGGCCGCGGTGCCACCGCCCGCCGCCGAGGCCACGGCGGCCGCCAGGGCGGAGACCGCGACGGCCGTGGCCATCAGGGCGGCGTCCCACCGGCCGACCGCTCTGACCGCCACCTCCTCCAGCTCCCGCCGGGCCCGTTCCTGCCCCTGGAGGATCAGGCAGACCGGCAGCACCGGCAGGACGGAGGGCAGTGGAAGGTCGAAGGTCAGCCCTCCGACGACGACCGGGATCGGCACCGTCACCGAGTCGGCGGCCATGCCCAGGGCGCCGCACACCAGGAGTCCGACGACCACGGCCGGGACGCACCGCACCCGCATCCACCAGATCACCGTGCCGCCTCCAGCACCGGTTCGAGGTCGCAGCGGTCGAGTGTCGCCATATTCCTTTCGTACCAGGCCAGTTGATCGGCCGCCGGAAGGGTCATGATCTGGCTCACCCGTGCTACCGCCGGCCGGCCGTAGCGGCCTTCCACCGAGCCGGGTGTGGCTCCGGCGGTGAGCGTCAGCCAGACCGACAGCGGTGCGACCGCTCCGGCGCCCGGCCACCGTGCCCCGCGCTGGTGCGCGCACTGCGGCAGCCGACCGGGCACCAGGGACGTCGCGACCAGGACGCGGACCTCGTCCTCGGCCGGGCGGACGGTGAGCGGCGTCACGGTGGCCGGTGGTGTGAGGCCGGCGGCCCTCAGCCGCTCGGCGGCCTGGACCGACCAGGTGGTGATGCGCGCCGTTTCCGGCCGCTGTTCGGGCCACAGACAGATCCGGGGTGCGCCGTCCGTGCAGCTCCGCTCGCTCAACGGCCTTGCCGTGGAGGCCTGGTGGCCGAGCGGGGCGGCGATCCACGCCCCCAGCAGTACGGCTACCGCCAGCGCCGGAAGAGCGGACCAGCGGAGGTGTCCGCGCAACCGCAGCCGGATCCAGCCGGCCGCCACCAGCCCGGTGACGGTCAGCAGGACGGACGCCACCGCCCGTGGGGACGGCACCTGGTCGAGCGCGCAACACTCGCTCAGATTACGGCCGTTGAGCTGCCGGACCCAGAAGGTGTTCAAGGATGCCGGGTAGGCCATCCACACGAAGCCGCCGATCAGTGCCAGCGGGACCGCGAGCATCCGGGGCAGGGCCGACCCCAGGACGTAGCCGGCCACGGCATGCGCGAGCACGACGAGGAGCTCCGTGGCGAGGATGAGCGCGGTGGACCGGCCGGGGAGGCCGTCCGCCCGCGGGGCGAGCAGGGCGAGGGCCAGCAGGACCGCCCCGGCCCCCATCGCCAGGACCGGGGCCAGCGCCGACAGGGCGATCGTCGTGGCCGAGCGGGACGGTGCCGCGCCCAGGACGCCCGAACGGCGGACCTTGAGGGCCTCCCAGGCGCCGCACGCGGCGACGGCGGGGACGGTGAAGTTCAGCAGGAAGGCGCTCTGTGCCGCGGCCGACGGCCAGTAGCCCTCGGTGACCCAGCCGGTCAGCTCGCTGCTGTACATCGCGATCCACGCGTACAGGACGGGCGCGCAGCGCAGTGCCGCGGAGGTGCGGAACAGGGTGTGCCAGGGCATCGGTCAGACCTCCCCGACGACGAGGCCGGCGTAGGCGGACTCGGCACGGCGTTCGGCCGTGACCCCGGGCGGCGCGAGGGCGAGGAAGGAGTCGACGGGGCCTTGGTGGCGGATCTCGCCCCGGTCCAGCAGGACGACCTCGTCGTAGACCTCCGCCAGGTCCTCGGTCTGGTGGGTGGAGACCACGAAGGAGGTGAGGTGGCGCAGTTCGGCGATCAGTTCGCGGAGGACGCCTCGCTGGACCGGGTCGAGGCCGGCCGTCGGCTCGTCCAGCAGGACCAACCGGGCTCCGTGGACCAGGGTCTGCGCAATGCCCAGGCGCCGTAGCTGGCCTCCGGAGAGTTCCGAGCTGCGGCGGTCCGCCAGTGGGGAGAGCCCGACCTGTTCGAGCGCCCGGGAGGACTTCTCCCAGGCCTCCCGGCGGGACAGCCCCTTGAGCCATCCCGCATAGGCGGCCTGCTCCCGGACCCGTAACCCGGGCACGGGCCGCACCTGCTGCGGCAGCCACCCGACCCTGCGCCGGTACTCCTTCAGGTCCTTGGCCCGGCCGGTGTCCAGCCCGGCCGACCCGCCCGGTCCCTCCAGGCGGACCTGGCCGGAGGTCGGCCTCAGCACCGAGGAGACCAGGCCCAGCAGGGTCGACTTGCCGGCCCCGTTCGGCCCCAGCAGCACGGTGCATCCCGCTCCGAACCGGAGGTTCAGCCCTGACAGGACCTCGACTCCCCTCCGGTACCGGAAGGAGCAGTCACGTATCTCAACAGGCATCGGCCACCGATCCGGTTCGCAGTCGAAGGGACGTCGGCCCGATCATGCCCCACCCGGCCCGCGCCGCGGGCAACTACGGCCCGCACGCCGGGGACTGACGCGGGGTCGCCCCGATGCCGGGGGCGTCGGGGGGGGGCGGTGCGATGCTGGGCGGATGTCGAACGAACTGGGGCGGATGCGGGAGTCGTCCGCCGCGTGGCAGGAGCTGCGCTACGAGCCGGCCGTCGGGGACGACGGGAGCGGGTACGACCGGAATGCGGTGCGGCGGGCGCGGGTGCTGTGGGCGCTGCAGTACGACCGGGGGCCGGGGGACGTGGAGTTGGTGCGGTGGCTGGCCGGGCAGGAGGCGCAGTGCCGGCGGGGGGTGCCGTCCCAGGGGCTGGGTGACGAGACCACGCTCGCGGGGCTGCTGCTCGCCGAGTACCGGGTGGTCGAGGACGTCTGGCTGCACTGGGAGATCAAGCGGGCCAACTTCGACACCTGGTGCGGCTACGACGTCCAGGCGCTGTGCGCGGCGGGTGTGGAGGCGACCCTGGCCCACGTCCGGGCCGGCGAACACCCGGAGCGGGACGCCCTGGTGGAGCGGCTGCTCGGCGAGGACGGGAAGCCGTGGCTGTCGGAGCAGGAGGTGGCCCGCTGGTTCGGGGCGATGCGCTCGCGCTTCCCGGCCGACCCGGCCGGGGAGGACCCGCTCACCCTGGTGGAGCGCGCCCGGATGACGGGGGACCACGGGCTTGCCCGCGAACTCCTCGACGCCTGGGCCGCCGGGCAGGAGCGGGACGAGGATACCCTGGGCGAACTCCGTTCCTGGCTGGCCGACTTCGGCGCGTTCGCCGAGGCGGCCCAGGCCCGGCGCGAGTCCCTCGTCTTCGCCGTGGGCGCGCGCGACCGGGCCTCGGCCTGGCTGGACCTGGCCGAGCTGGAACGCCTGGCCGGCCACCACCCGGCCGGGTGGGAGGCGCTGACCGAGTGCCGCCGGGCGCTGGCGGAGGTCGACGGGTGGCGGGAGGTCGGGCTCGGGCGGATGTACGTCGCCGAGCTCTTCCTCCTCGCGGGTGCCGCCGAACCCGCCCTGGCGGCCGAGGTGTTCACGGAGGCGGACCGGCAGGCCGCCGAGGTGGCCGGGCTGTCCCTGGTCGCCCTCCGGGCGGCGGTCGCCGCCGCCGCCCACGTCGGCGACCGCACGGGGGAGGAGCACTACCGTGCCCTCGCCGCGCACGAGCGGCGGAGCATCGACGGACTCCTCGCGCCGGAGGACTGAGTGCCCGTCAGGCGGAGGCCACCAGGGCGTCGGCCGTCTCGGTGACCAGCTCCCGCCCCTCCACCGCCGCCAGCCAGTCGGCGGGCAGGGCGGCCGCGCCGTACAGCGCGCCGACCAGGTTGCCGCAGACCGCCCCGGTGGAGTCGCTGTCGCCGGAGTGGTTCACGGCGAGCAGCAGGGCGGAGCGGGCGTCGGAGGTGGTCAGGGCGCAGTAGACCGCGATGGCCAGGCACTCCTCGGCGATCCAGCCGAGCCCGACCCGTTCGACCGCCTCCGCCGAGGGCGGGCCCTCGGCGGCGATCCGCACGGCCCGGTCGAGGGCTTCCAGGGTCTCCGTCGCGTTCGGGTGACGCTCCAGCAGCTCCACGGCCACCGCGAGCGCCTCGGGCAACGGCAGGCCGGCCACCACCCGGTCGACCAGCGCCGCGAAGGCGCCCGCCGCGAGCTGCCCGGTGGGGTGGCCGTGCGTCAACTGGGCGCACTGGGCGGCCCGTTCGAACGCCGCCGACGGCCCGGCCCCGGTCAGGCCGAACGGGGCCGAGCGCATCACGGTGCCGCACCCCTTGGAGTGGCCGTTCACCGGCCCGACCTGGCCGGTGGGGACGGGCGGGAGGAACTCCGGGTGGTCCTCCAGTCCGCTGAGGCAGGCGTTGCCGGGGGCGCGGCGGGCGTAGAGGAAGGCGTGGGCCAGCAGCGGGGAGGCGGGCTTCGGGCCGGGGCCCTGCCGCTGCTGGGTCAGCAGCCAGTGCTGGTAGGAGCGGTGGAGGTCGGCCGGGGTACCGCCCGCCAGCAGGCCCTCGACCGTGAACAGGGTCATCTGGGTGTCGTCGGTGATGTCCCCCGACCGGTCCCCCGGGCGGCCCGCGGCCCGCAGGCCGGTCACGCCCGCCGGGCCGTGGTCGTCGCGGATCCGCTCCAGCCGGTGGAACTCCACCGGCCAGCCGAGTGCGTCGCCGAGGGCGCCGCCGAGCAGGGAACCGCGGACACGGTCGGCATGGGAAGGGGTGATGGTCATCCGCAGACGGTACGTGCTCCACCGGCCGGAACGGAAGCCCGGTCGGGGCCTGCCCCCGGCGGAGTACCGGTCGTGACCCGCCGTCAGCCGGCGGTGAGCACCTCGACGCCCAGGGCCGTCAGCTCCGCCACCACGGTGTGCCCCCGGTCGGCGTCGGTGATCACCCCGGTGACCTTCTCCCAGGGGAGGACCCGGTACGGGGAGGCCGTGCCGAGCTTCTCGGAGGAGGCGAGGACGTAGGTGTCGGCGGCCCGGCCGGCCAGGGCGCGCTTCATGGCGGCCTCGTCGGCGTCGGCGGTGGTCAGCCCGGCCCGGGGGTGGACGCCCGTGACGCCGAGCAGGCAGAGCTCGGCGGAGACGTTCTGGGCGGCCTCGACCGCGGCGGCGCCGCAGGTGACCGCGGAGTGCTTGAAGACCCGGCCCCCGAGCAGGAAGATCTCCGCGCCCGGGTGGTCGATCAGGGCCGTTGCGACCGTCGGGCTGTGGGTGATGACGGTGCAGGCGAGGCCCTTCGGGAGGGCGCGGGCGACGGCGAGGGCGGTGGTGCCGCCGTCGAGGATGACCGAGCCGCCGGGGCGGACCAGCGCGGCGGCCAGTGCCGCGACCTTCCGCTTGCCGTCGGGGGCGACGGCCTGCCGGGTGCCGTAGTCGGCCACGGCCGGGGAGACGGGCAGCGCCCCGCCGTAGACCCGCTGGCACCGCCCCTCCGCCGCGAGGTCGCGCAGGTCGCGGCGGACACTGTCCTCCGAGATGCCCAGCTCGGCGGCGACCTCCTTGGCCAGCACCTTGCCCGTGCGGGCGAGCAGCTCCAGCAGGTGGTCGCGCCGTTCGGCAGCCAGCATGTCCGTTCCCGTTCTTTCCCGTTCTTGCACGATTCTGCCTGTATGGTAGCCGCCATGACCGCACAGTCGCCGAGCACGGCCCCGCTCCCCGGTACGACCACCCCCGACCACCGGGGCCGCACCGGCCTCGACCTGGCCGGCCGCGACCTCGACCGCAACCCCGGCGTGCGGGTCCGCGAGGTCGAGCTCACCTCCCGGGGCTGGCACGTGCTGCGCCGCACCACCTTCGACTACCGCCGCCGGGACGGGCGGTGGGAGTCCCAGCAGCGCGAGACCTACGACCGGGGCAACGGTGCCGTCGTCCTGCCCTACGACACCGAGCGCGGCCGTGTGCTGCTGACCCGTCAGTTCCGCTACCCCGCCTACGTGAACGGCCACCCCGACGGGATGCTCGTCGAGGCGGCGGCCGGCCTGCTGGACGCGGACGACCCGGCCACCGCGATCCGCCGCGAGAGCGCCGAGGAGCTCGGCGTCGAACTCGGGCCGCTCACCCACGTGTTCGACTCCTACATGAGCCCGGGCTCGGTCACCGAACGCCTCCACTTCTTCGCCGCCCCCTACACCCCGGCCGACCGGACCGGCGAGGGCGGCGGCCTGGCGGAGGACGGCGAGGACATCGAGGTCCTCGAACTCCCCTTCACCGAGGCCCTGGCGATGACCCTGGACGGCCGGATCGACGACGCCAAGACCGTCATGCTGCTCCAGTGGGCGGCCCTGCACGGCCCGTTCAGGAACGGCTGATCGGCTTCAGGGCAAGGGCAGTTGGCCGTCCGGCGGGGTGCGCAGGACAGCGGCGGCGAGGTCGGTGAGGCGCTGGCCGCGGGAGCGGGCGGAGCTGCGGAGGAGTTCGAAGGCGGCCTCGGGGGTGGTGCCGAGGCGGTGGGCGAGGAAGCCCTTGGCCTGTTCTATGGCCACCCGGTTGGCCAGGGCGGTTCTCAACTGCTCGGCGGTGCGGGCCTGGTGGCGGGCGGACTGCTCGCGCAGCACGCCGATCGCGGTCACCTCGGCGAAGGCCCGCAGGACCCGCAACGGATCCGGGGCCAGGGCGGCCTCGGAGTCGGCGTAGAGGCCGATGCCGCCGAGCACCCGCTCGCGGTGGCGCAGCGGCAGGCCCACCGCGGCCCGGGCCCCGGACCGCCCGGCGGCGGCCGCGAACAGCGGCCAGTGCAGCGGGTCCTGGCCCTCCAGGAAGCGGGCCTCGCGGCCGCTGCGCAGGCAGGCCGCCACCGCCCCCTGCCCGCTCTCGGCCTCCACCCCGCCGAGCAGCCGGGCCCGGCCGTCGGTGGCGACGGCGCAGTGCAGCCGCCCGCCCGTGCCGGTCAGCACCACCGCGACCGAGGCCACCGAGAACAGGGCGGCGCCGCACTCGGCCAGCCGGCCGAGGTGGCCGACCGCGTCGAAGTCCTCGCCGAAGGTGTCGGCCAGTTCGACCATCGCCCGCAGCACCCGCTCGTCACATCCCGCCAAGGCGCACCTCCCGCTCCGCCGCCGATCGCCGACATCGGGTCCTGTCCTGCTGGTCGAACCGGTCCATCCGCCCACCTCCGGGTCCGGGGCACACCGCCGGCCTGACGGCCGGTCACCATCCCTACCAGCAGGCGGGTCGACATCCCATCGGATGATCCGGGTGGGCCGGGTGCGTTCACGGTGCCCGTCACCACCTCGGGCGGCTCCGGGGCTCGTGCGCACGCCTCCCGCGCCGCCGGTGCGCCGGTCGGATCTCGGACAGCGGCGGCCGGGCGGGGGCTCCGCACCGGAGCCGTGCGCTCCGCCAATCCGGCGACGCGCACCCGTGCGCCGGTGGGGCGGAGCGGCCGTACCCCGCCCGGGAGACCGCTCCCCCGTGGCACCGTTGCCGTCGGCAAATGCCAGGCCCCGGCCCCGTCCGCGCCCACCGGCACCAGGCCTGACGATCAGTCGCACACGATGTTCCGCGCCCCACCCGTCCGACCCGTGCTCCCGGCATGCGCCCGCTGAATCCGGCCAACCACGCCAGGACCACTGGCGAGCCGTGCACCGGCCGCCCCAGACTCTCGGTGGGCGGTTCACCCCCGGCCCGGACCGAGCTCCCGAGGCACTCCCTCGGACCGCGTCCCGGCCGCCGCTGGACCTCCGCCCCGCGCTCTCTCGCCGGCACCCGGACCCCGTGCCGTTCCACCCGGCCCAGCGCCCCTCCCCGCGCCCGGTCCGGTGCCGCCCTCCGTCCGCCAACGCGCCCTGGAGCGAAACGATGGACATGCGCTACGAGGCGTACTCCTACGCCGATCCGGTCTTCTACGACTCACCGGTCCAGTGGGCCTCCCGCGACGAGTTCCCCGCCACCGCCGAACCGGCGCCCAGCGGCTGGGTGCGCAGCCTGCGCGAGGTCTGGGTGGGCCACCGGCCCGCCGACCTGCCGATCCCCGAGCAGGGCTGGAAGGTGCACGTCTCCGCCCGCCCGGAGAACGCGCAGCGGATCCTGGACCTGGTGCGCCCGTACTGCCACGCGAACGGACTGGCCTTCAAGTTCCTGCGCAGCCCGGTCCTGGTGCAGACCCAGAACGCCAAGTACGCGGCCCGCGGCTCCAGCGGCAAGTTCATGACGCTCTACCCCGTGGACGACGGCCAGTTGGGCCGATGTCTGACCGAGCTGGACGAGGCGCTGGACGGCGCCCCCGGCCCGTACGTGCTCAGCGACCTGCGCTGGCGCAAGGGCCCGCTCTACCTGCGCTACGGGGCGTTCACCGAGCAGTTCTGCCGCAACGAGGAGGGCGAGCTGGTGCTCGCCCTGCGCGAGCCGTCCGGCCGGCTGCGGCCGGACGTCCGGCGGGCCGCCTTCGACCTGCCCGACTGGGCACCCGTCCCGGAGATCCTGCGCGAGACCGTCGCCGGAGCGGGCAGCGCCAGCATGGACGACTTCCCGTTCACGGTCGAGCGGGCGCTGCACTTCTCCAACGGCGGCGGCATCTACCTGGCCCGCCGCCGGGAGGGCGGCGACCGGGTGGTGCTCAAGGAGGGCCGCCCGTACGCCGGGCTGGACCAGCGCGGCGAGGACGCCGTCACCCGGCTCGCCCGGGAGCAGCAGGTGCTGGAGGCCCTGGCCGGGCTCGACTCGGTGCCCGCCGTGCTGGGCGACCTGACGGCCTGGGAGCACCGCTTCCTGGTGCAGGAGTACGTCGAGGGCGAGGGCCTGCACAAGTGGTTCGGGCAGCGCTACCCGCTGGTGCACCCCGGTGCGGACGGGGCGACCGTCGCCGCCTACCGGGACGAGGTGCTCGCGGTGCTCGGCGAGGTGGAGCGCGGGATGCGCGCCATCCACGGCCGCGGCATCGTCTTCGGCGACCTGCACCCGCGCAACCTGATCGTCCGCGACGACGGCTCGGTGGTCTTCGTCGACTTCGAACTCGCCTCCCCCGCCGAGGCGTTCGTCCGCCCCGCGCTCGGCGCGGCCGGTTTCGCACCCCCGGCGGGCCTGACCGGGTTCGCGATCGACGAGCACGCGCTGGCCGCGCTGCGCCTGTGGGCCTTCCTGCCGCTGCTGCCGCTCACCGTGCTGCACCCGGCGAAGGGCGCGGCGCTGGTCCGGGAGGCCGAGACCCGCTTCTCCCTGCCCGCCGGCTACCTGGCCACGGCCGCCACCGGCGATCCGGGCGGGGAGCAGCGGGAGCTCGAACTCGCCGCCGTGGAAGCCCTGTTCGACGGCGAGGCGGCGAGCTGGCCCCGGCTGCGCGACGGGCTGGTGGCCGCGGTCACCGCGAGCGCCACCCCCGAGCGGGAGGACCGGCTCTTCCCGGGCGATCCGGCCCAGTTCACCCACGACGGCCTCGGCCTCTCCTACGGCGCGGCCGGAGTGCTCTGGGCGCTGCACGCCGTCGGGGCCGCGCCCGTCCCGGAGCACGTGGAGTGGCTGCTCGACGCCGTCCGGCGGGAGCCCTGCCGCCCCGGGCTGTTCGTCGGCGCCCACGGCACCGCCTGGGCCCTGGAACGGCTCGGCCACCGGGACGCCGCACTCGACCTGATCACCCGTCTGGAGAAGGACGACCCCGAGGGCCGGGGCCCCGACCTCTCCTCCGGCGCGGCCGGGATCGGCCTGGCCCAGCTGCACTTCGCCCGGCTGACGGGTGACCGCGCGCTGTTCACCGCCGCCGCGCACAGCGCCGACCAGGCCGTCTCGGCGCTGCGGCTGGGCGCGGCCGCGCCGAAGGGCGCCCGCACCGGGCTGCTCCACGGGGCGAGCGGCACCGCGCTGCTGCTGCTGGGGCTCCACCAGGAGACCGGCCGGCCGCAACTGCTCGACCTGGCCCGCGCCGCGCTCGACCGGGACCTGGAGCACTGCGTCCTCGCCGAGGACGGCACGCTCCAAGTGGACGACGGCAGCCGGGTGCTGCCCTACCTGGAGGCCGGCAGCGCGGGCATCGCCGCCGTCGCCCAGGCCCTCCTGCGGCTCCGTCCCGACGACGGGCTGGCCGAACGGGTCGGCCTGGTCCGGGCGGCGGCCGAGCCCGAGTTCATCGTCCAGCCGAACCTCTTCAACGGCCGCGCCGGGCTGATCGCCCTGCTCGCCCAGGAGCGCTCCCCGGACGGACGGACCGACGAACTGATCGCCCGGCACGTCCGCCGCCTGGCCTGGCACGTGCTGCCGCACCACGGTCGACCCGCCTTCCCCGGTGAGCAGTTGCTCCGCCTGTCGATGGACCTGGCGACCGGCACCGCCGGTGTGCTCACCGCCCTGGCCTCGGTCTACGACGGCACCGCACCGATGCCGTTCTGGCCCTGAGGCCCCCTGCGGTCCTCTGAGGCCCGCCCCCGCACGGGCCTTCGGGCCCGGGACCCCGTCGCGGCCGGGTCATGCCGCCCCACGAGTTCCGGCGACCGCCGGAAAGCCCACGCTCCACCCAGTACCGAAGGAGACAGCCATGGCGATCCTCGACCTGCAGGCCCTGGAGACCCCCGAGGAGACCACCGAGTACCGCTCGGTCATCAGCTCCCTGTCCGTGGTGAACTGCACCAACAGCACCGTCAGCACCGTGCTCTGCCTCTGAGGCACCCCGCCGGCCGTGCGGTCCGCCGCACGGCCGGCTTCGGCGTTCCCGCCGTCCGTCGTCCGTCGTCCCCTTCTTCTCCCACCGCCCGCCTCGGTCCCACCGGAGCGCCCGTGCCGAGCCCGCGCACCTCCCGCCCTTCCCCCCTCCGCCCCGTCCTCCTGCTGGGCCGCCGCTGGACGGTCGCGCTGGGCCTGGCCGTGGCAGCCAGCACCGCCTGCACCCTGCTGCTGCCCGGCTTCCTGGCCCGCGCGGTCGACCGCACACTGGCCGGGGAGGGCACCGGAGCCGGAGCCCAACTGGTCTTCCTGGTCGCGGTGTTCGCCCTCGCCGAGTCCGGCGCGCAGTACGCCGCGCCGCGCGGGGCCGCCGCCGTGACGGCCGCGCTCCGCGCCTCGACGGTCCGCCACCTGGTGGCCACCGGCCCCGGAGCGGCCTCCCCCCGGACCGCCGCCCGTCCGGAGGCCGGGGACCTCGCGGCGCGGCTGACGGGCAGCGCCCCGCTGGCCGGGCTGGCCGGTGCCGCCGTGGTGTACACCGCCGCGCAGGTGGTGACCGCCGTCGGCGCGGTGGCGGGCCTGTGCCTGCTCGCCCCGTGGCCCGCCCTGGCCTTCCTGGTCGCCGCCCCCGCCGGCTGGTGGCTGGTGCGCCGTCAGGTCGGCCGCACCGCGCGTCACGGCGAGGCCTACCAGGTGGCGCAGGCCGCGATCACCACCCGCCTGGTGGAGGCCCTGCGGGGCGCACGGAACATCCGCGCCGCCGGGGCCGAGGGCCCCGAACTCGCCCGGGTCCTGGGCCCGTTGCCCGAACTCTCCCGCCACGGCCACGGCCTGTGGCGCAGCCAGCGCCAGACCGCCTGGAAGGTCGGACTGCTCGCCCCCGCCACCCACGTCGCGGTCCTCGCCGCCGCCGGGGCCGAGCTGGCGGCCGGCCGGCTGAGCCCGGGCGGCCTGGCCGCCGCGATGGCGTACGCGACCATCGGACTCGGCGGGTTCGGCGCCGCCCAGAGCCTGCTCGACCTGGCCCGGGCCCGCTCGGGCGCCGTCCGGATCGCCGAACTGTGCGCCGTACCGGCCCCCGTGGCGGGCACCCGGCTGCTCCCGGCCGGGGCCGGACGGCTGGAGTTCCACGACGTGGTGCTGCACCCCTCACTCCGCTCCCTCGACCTCACGGTGCCGGCCCGGAGTTGGGTGGCGGTGGTCGGCTCCGACGACGGGGCCACCTCGGCGGTGGCCGCACTCGCCGCCGGGCTCACCGCGCCCGACGCGGGCCGGGTCCGGCTCGACGGGGCCGACCTGCGCACCGTCCGGCCGGACCGGCTGCGCTCCGCCGTCGCCGTGGCCTTCCCCGACCCGGTCCTGTACGGAGCCACCGTCGCGGAGGCCCTCACCCTCGGCCACCCCTCCATCGGCGAACGGGAGTTGGCGCAGGCCGCGCGGTCCGCCGGGGCCGACGCCTTCCTCCGCCGCCTGCCGTCCGGCTACCGCACCCCGACCGCCGACGCACCGCTCTCCGGCGGCGAGCGCCAGCGGACCGGCCTGGCCCGGGCCCTCTGCCGCCCCTTCCGCCTCCTCGTCCTGGACGGCGCCACCGCGAGCCTGGACCGGGCCACCGAGGGAGCCGTCCTGGACTCGCTCACGCTGCACGCCACCGGACGGACCCGGCTCTGCGCGACCCGGAGCGCCACCGTCGCCGAACGGGCGGACCTGGTCGCCTGGTTGGAGGACGGCCGGGTCCGGGCGATGGCCCCGCACCGGGAGCTGTGGCGGTCCCCTTCCTACCGCGCGCTCTTCACCGCCGAACTCGCGCAGGAGGCCCCGGCACCCGCGCCGGAGGACGCGCCGCCGCCCCGGCCGGGCGGGGGCCCGGCGCCCGCAGAGGCGAAGCTTCCCGTCCCCGCGTCCGACGACGCCGCGCAGTCCGACCCGGATCCCCGGCCGAGCGGTGACCCCGCACCCACCGAGGAGGACGTCCCGGACCCCCCGTCCGACGACGCCGCGCGGCCCGGCCCGGAGGGCACCCCCGCACCCGAGCCGGACGACACCCCGGCAGCACGGACACCCGCCGCGCCGATCACCGTTCCAGGGGGCCGCCACCCGTGACCACCACCGCCGTCCCCAGCACCGCCACCGCCACCGCCGCCACCAGGCCCGCGATGGCCCTGCTCCGCACCGCCCTCACCGGCAGCGCCCGGGAGTTGGCCGCGCTGGCGGGCTGGACCGTGCTCTCCGCCGCCCCCGCCGCGCTCTCCGGCAAGGCCCTCGCCCTCGCCGTCGACGACGGCTTCCTCGCCCACCACCCCGGACGGGCGGCCGCCTGGCTCGGCCTGTTCGCCGCGGCCGCGCTGCTCTCCGCCTGGTCCACCCGCCGCGCCTACGGTCCGCTCGCCCGGACCGTCGAACCGGCCAGGGACCGTCTGCTGGCCACCGCCTCGGCCGGCCTGCTCCGCCGGGCCACCACCGCCCGCGGCCACAGCGAGGGCGCGGCGGCCGTGGCGGTGGCCCAGGTGACCCGCCAGGTGGAGGCGGTACGCGACAGCCTGGCGGGTCAACTCCTGCTCGTCTCCCACCTCCTGCTCACCGTGGCCGCCGTCCTGGTCGGCACCGCCGCACTCGCCCCCGCCGCCGTCCTGCCGGTCGCCCTGCCGCTGCTGCTGGCACTGGCGGCGTTCGCCGTCCTGACACCTCGGATGGCCCGGCGGCAGCGCGAACTCTTCGTCACCGAGGAGCAGTTGGCGGGCTCCACGCTGGACGCCACCACGGCCCTGCGCGACCTGGTCGCCTGCGGCGCCGAACAGCAGGCCGTCGAACGCGTCCTGGCCGACATCGCCGCCAACGAGGCCGCCGGGCGCGGCCTGGCCCGGCTCGCCGCCGTCCGCCACCTCCTGGTCGCCCTCGGGGTGCACGGCCCCCTCGCCCTCCTGGTGCTCACCGCCCCCGCACTGCTGCGCCACGGGCTGACCACCGGCGCACTGCTCGGCGCCCTGGCCTACCTGCTCGGCACCCTGGAGCCCGCCCTGCGCCTGCTGATGCAGGGCCTCGGCCCGTCCTGGCTCCGGATGTCCGTCGCCGCCGGCCGCCTGGCGGCCACCGCCTCCCCCGCCAACTCACCTACTCCACAGGTCACTTCATCCCCCATCCCCGACTCTCCGGCCCTCGAACTGCGCGGCGCCGCCTTCTCCTACGGGGTCTCCGCCGAGCCGGTCTTCACCGCCCTCGACCTGACGCTCCGCGACGGCGAGTCCCTCGCCGTGGTCGGCCCCTCCGGCATCGGCAAGTCCACCCTGGCCGCCGTCGCCGCCGGGATCCTGGCCCCGGACCGGGGCGAGGTACTGCTCTCCGGCCGGCCGGCCGGCATCCTCCCCCCGGAGGAGCAGGCCGCCCTCCGCACCCTGCTCCCCCAGGACCCCTACGTCTTCACCGGCACCCTGCGCGCCAACCTCTGCTGGCCCGGACCGGACCGCCCCACCACCGAACTCGCCGACGCCCTGCGCACCCTCGGCGCCGGACAGCTGACGAGCCGTCACGGCGGACTCGACGCCGAGGTCACGGCCGGCTCCCTCTCCCCCGGTGAGCGCCAACTCGTCGCCGTCACCCGGGCGTTCCTCAGCCCGGCCCGCCTGCTCGTCCTCGACGAGGCCACCAGCCACCTCGACGCCACCACCGCCCTCCGCGTCGAGACCGCCCTCCGCCGCCGCCCGGGCGCCCTCCTCACCGTCACCCACCATCCCTCCCAGGCCGCCCGCGCCGACCGCGTCCTCCACCTCGACGGCACCCGCCGCCACCGGATCACCGGAGGAGCCGTGCGGCCGACGGAGTGAACGCCGCGCCCCGGTGCGGGAGCCCACGACCGCTCCCCCACCTCAGCTGCTCTCCAACTCCTCGGCCCGCGCGAGGAGTCCGGCAGCGACGTCGTCCCAGTCCGGGCCGTTGCACCGGAGGTCGAACGCGGCCTCACGCATCAATTCCGGCTCGTCCGGCCGCTGGAGCAGCAGCAGCCGGTAGGAGAGGTTGCGGACCCACACCGGCAGCCGGCCGTCGACGTACTGCGGGCAGAGCTCCCGCAGCACGGCGAGGACGGTGTCCGCGCCGGCGAAGGTCAACTCCTCGACGGCTGCTGCCCCGAGACCGGGTTGACCATCGTCCCGCCCTGACTGCCGACGTCATCCCTGAGGCAAGCTCCGTGACAGCAGCGGTCGGGGCTGCCCCGGTGGCGCTACTGCTCGACGGCCCGGAGGATCCGCTCGGCCACCAGCTCGGGCTTGTCGGTCGGCAGCGCGTGGCCGGCGCCGGGCACGATCTCCACCCTGGCCGAGGGCACGAGCCTGCCGAGGCGATCGGCGACCTTGCGTGAGTCGTGCATGGCGCTGCGCGCGCCGAGCAGGAACAGCGAGGGAACGCGCAGGCGGCGCAGCTCCTCGTCGGAGAGGACCGGTGGCACCGGGAGTGCGCGGCGGAATCCCATCGACGCGCGCATCAGGCCCATCAGTTCGTGCTCCAGGATCGCGCTGTTGCCGACCAGGCGGGCGAGCCGGGGGCGGAGCGGGCGGGGTGCGGCGGCGGCGAGCCCGCCGGCGATCAGCCAGGCGTAGAACCGCGGGCCGAAATCGGCGAAGCCCGCGGGGTCCACCAGGACGAGGGACGCGGCCCGTCCGGGGCGGTGGATCTGGTGGTTGACCGCCAGCCAGCCGCCGTAGGAGCAGCCGACGAGCTGAGCGTCCGTCACCTCTAACGCTGCCAGGACTTCGTCCAGCCAGGTGGCGCCGTCCTGGCCGTCGCGGATCGGGCCGGTCTGCACGCTCGCACCCGGCTCGCCGACCGTGTCGACGGCGATGACCGGACGGTGCCGGGCCAGCGTGTCGATGTACCGGTGCCACATCAGCGCGTTCCCGCCCGATCCGGGCAGCAGCACGATCGGCTCGCCGCCCTGCGGTCCGGTCCGGTAGACGCGAGTGGTCCCGAACGTGGTCGGAAGGTCCAGTGCCGTCCGCGGCCCCGGCCACAGCTCGGCCAGGGTCTGCTCGTACGCGGTAAGGAACCGGGTTCGGGCCCGGTCGTTCCTGAACTCACCAATTCGCATGGTACATGTGCATCACGGCATGATACGGGTGTACCAGAGAGGTGGGATCATGGTCGACCACGAGGAGCGCCGACGGCAGATCGCCGAGGCGCTGTTGAGGATCGCCGACACGAAGGGCCTGCAGTCGGCCAGCATGCGGGCCGTCGCGGCCGAGGCCGGCGTCTCCCTACGGCTGGTGCAGTACTACTTCGAGACCAAGCAAGGGCTGCTGCTCGACGCGCTGACCAGGCTCGGTGCCCAACTCCAGGCCCGCATGGAGAAGTGGATCGGCGCGGCCGGGACCCCGCCCACCCCGCGCGCCATCGTGACCGCGCTCCTGTCGTGCATCCTGCCGACCGATCCGGAAAGCCGGCGGATCACCAGGACCTACGCCGCCTACTACACCCTGGTGCTCAACGACCCGGAGGTCCTGCAAGCGCACGGCGCTCGGCAACCGGAACAGCTGGAGGGCTTTCTCGCCAAGCAGATCCGCGCGGCCCAGCAGGCAGGGGAAATCGACCCCGGCAAGGACGCCGAGATCACCGCCGCCGGACTGCTGGCCATGGTCAACGGACTGGGCTCGAGCGTGCTGGGCGGCCAGCGGACGGGCGACGCCGCACTGGCGATCCTCGCCCACCACCTGGACGAACTCTTCCGGGCGCCTTGAGGGACGGTGCCGCTCGAGCCGCGGAAGGATCCACCAGCCGCGGCCCTTCGCCGTCATGCGGCGGCAGGGGGATGCCGTAGGCGACGTCAAGCCGGCTGATGATCTTCCGGAGTTCGCGGGCGCCCCGGGGTGACATCGCGTTCACCACCGTACCGAGGAGGGCGCGAGCCTCCCAGGGATTGCCGCAGCAGTACCAGTGCACGTTGCCCCACTCGTGGTCGTGCCACTGCTGCCGCTGGGAGCGGCGGACGTGGTCCCGCCACAGGCGCACGGCGACGGTGACATCCCCTGGTCGCAGGTAGTTCCGGGTGCGTTCGAGGTGGGCCACCTCGGTCAGAGCGTGAAGAACAAGCGGGCGGGTTCGGTCAGGGTGCGGTGCGCGCTCCGGAGCCCGCGCGGGTGTCGGCCACGGCCACCGCGGCACTCGCCTCCGGCCCCCTTCCCGTACGCCGGGCGGTGGCGACCGGACGGAGCGCCGCAATGTTGCGGCAACACGGGAACATTCCTCCGGAGCCCTCGGTTCGGCATCCACGTGACGCGCACCACCGTGCACGTCCGGCCGCTGACGCACCGTGAGACCGACCGAGAGGAGTGCTCCATGAGCACCTCGTCCACCTCCCGCCCCGCCGACGCCTCGGGCACCTTCGCCCTCGGCGGCGACCTTCCCGTCAACCGGCTCGGCTTCGGCGCGATGCGCCTCACCGGCCCCGGCGTCTGGGGCGACCCGGAGGCCCCGGCGGAGGCCGTGCGGGTGCTGCGCCGCGCGGTCGAACTGGGTGTCACCTTCATCGACACCGCCGACTCCTACGGCCCGTTCGTCAGCGAGAACCTGATCCGGCAGGCGCTGCGCCCGTACGCCGACGACCTGGTGATCGCCACCAAGGGCGGTCTGACCCGCACCGGCCCGAACGGCTGGCACCCGGTCGGCCGGCCCGAGTACCTGCGCCAGCAGGTGGAGTTGAGCCTGCGCCACCTCGGCGTGGAGCGGATCGACCTGTACCAGCTGCACCGGATCGACCCGCAGGTGCCGCTGGCCGACCAGCTCGGCGAGCTGGCGCAGCTCCAGCAGGAGGGCAAGATCCGCCACCTCGGCCTCTCCGAGGTCACCGTGGAGGAGCTGGAGGAGGCCCGCAAGCACGCCACCATCGTCTCCGTGCAGAACCGCTACAACCTGGTCGACCGCGCCTCCGAGCAGGTGCTCGACCACGCCACGGCGGAGGGCATCGCCTTCATCCCGTGGTTCCCCATCGCCACCGGTGAACTCGCCCGTCCCGGAAGCAAGTTGGACGCCATCGCGGGCCGCCTCGGCGCCACCCCGGCCCAGCTCGCGCTGGCCTGGCTGCTGCGCCGCTCGCCCGTCGTGCTGCCGATCCCCGGCACCTCCCGGGTGGCCCACCTGGAGGAGAACCTCGGCGGCGCCCTGGTCACCCTGGACGACGCGGACTTCGCCGAGCTCAGCGCCCTCGCCTGAGCCGCACCACCCTTGCAGAACCCCTTGCCGTTCCCCTTTGCCAAGGCCCACCGACCCACGAAGCAGGGAGCACACCCCATGAAGATCGGCATCATCGGCGCGGGCCACATCGGCGGCAACCTGACCCGCCGCCTCACCGCCCTCGGCCACGACGTCTCGGTGGCCAACTCCCGTGGCCCGGAGACCCTTTCCGAGCTGGCGGCCGAGACCGGCGCCACCCCCGTCCGGGCCGGCGAGGCGGCGGCCGGCGCGGAGCTGGTCGTGGTGACCATCCCGCTGAAGAACATCCCCGACCTGCCGGACGACCTGTTCGCCGGCGCGGCCGAGGGCTTCGTGGTGATCGACACCAACAACTACTACCCGCGCAACCGCGACGGCCGGATCGCCGGCATCGAGGACGAGGGCATCACCGAGAGCCGCTGGGTGGAGCGCCGGCTCGGCCACCCCGTGGTCAAGGCCTTCAACGGCACCTACGCCCAGGACATCCTCGACCGCCCCCTCCCCGCCGGCGACCCGGACCGGCTGGCCCTCCCGGTGGCCGGTGACGACCCGGCCGCCAAGCAGCTGGTCCGCGACCTCATCGACGCCCTCGGTTTCGACACCGTCGACTCCGGCACCATCGACGAGTCCTGGCGCCAGCAGCCCGACACCCCCGTCTACGGCCTCCGGGCCGGCGTCGAGGCCGTCACCAAGGCCCTCGCGGAGGCCTCCCCGGAGCGCCCGGCCGACTTCCGCGGCTGACCGACCCCCATCCCTGGCCGCGGCCCCGGCAGGCTACCCGTCGTAGACGGGCAGCCCGTCGGGGCCGCGGACCTCCAGGCGGATCCCGAACTCCTCCTGCAGCAAGGCCGCGTGGGCGGGCGTGGCCAGCAGGTAGTAGTCGTCGTCGCAGCCGCTCCCGTCCCCCGGGATCCGGTGGAAGACCCGCGGATCGCCGCCGCCCGGGACGAGGTCGACGATGCCCTCCTCGACGGCGCCCATGTCCAGGTAGTCGTCGGACTCCTGCTCGATCCGCCAGGACTTCGGCTCGCCGTCGACCTTGAACTCCAGGTCACGCGAGGAGCCGACCTCGCCGAGCAGCTCCACGTCCGTGACGGTGAGCACCCCGCCGCCCAGCCGGACGGCGTCCTCGATGATGTCGATGTACGCGCCCTCCGCGTAGTCGACGTCCTCCCCGTGCACTTGGAGCGCCACGTCACAGACCTCCAGCACCGCGGTCAGCTCCTCCGTCCGCCGCCGCTCCTCCGGCTCGCTCCAGCCCTCCGTGTACGCGATCCCCTCGTCCGCCTTCCGGCGGGTGATCATGCCCAGCTCGTGCAGCCGCACGGCCAGGCGCTGGTAGCTGTTCGTCCCCGTGTCCCCATGCATGCGCGGGAGTCTGACACACCGTCATGACAGCGGCCACAACGGCTTCGCGCCCACGCGTTCCCACCGGAGGCCGGTCAGGGCGAAGGCGACGAGCAGGCCGTGCGGGCAACACGCCCGGTCACGCAGCGCAACCCATGGCAACTGATTGTGTACATAGGATGGCCGGGAACGGTGCCCACCAGGGGCACCGGCCACAGGTGACGTCGCATCGCGCGCGCAGTGGACCTCGATGCGACGTCACCGGACCGAGGAGCAGCCAGAGCATGTCGAAGATCACGACGTCAGGGACCTGGACGGCCATCACCCCGGCTCCGCCGGGCGTCTCGGGGCTGAACACCAGCCACATCTCCTGGGGCACCCCGGCCGGGGGTGCGGGCGGCAAGAGCGGCTACTCGTTCTCCGGCGGCACGGTCGAGGCGGAGGCCGGCGGCCCGGAGGCGACGCTGGGCACCTTCACCCACCAGAACTTCCCGATCTTCGGCAACGGCGTCGACCGGTTCGACGTCGATCTCGTGGTGCACATCCGGTTCGAGGAGGACGACAAGGACCGCGACTTCAGCTTCAGGTTCCACCACTTCGAGACGCCCAACACCGGCCCCAGCCCGGACGACGAGGTCGACCTGCCCACGCGGGTCTCCCCGGAGAGCGTCGTGATCGACGGCGAGTCGTACGCCGCCGTGATCACCGGCTTCAAGCGCAACGGCGAGATCGTCAACAAGTTCCTCAGCCCCGAGAACGGCTCCAACAGCGCCGACATCGTCGCCTCGCTCTCACGCGTCGGCGTCCCGGACGTGGTGATCTCCGACGTCCACCACAAGGGCGGGGTCAAGTACACCCAGGCCGACGAGTACGTCGAGATCGTCAACCGCGGTACGGCACACGCGGACATCTCCGGCTGGCACCTCTACGCCGACGACCCCGGCCAGAGCTTCGTCTTCCCGCCCGGCACCACGCTCAAGGCCGGCCAGCGGATCCGCGTCTACACCAACGAGGTCCACACCGAATGGGGTGGCTACTCCTACGACAGCGGACGCGCCATCTGGAACGACAAGGGCGACACCGCACACCTCTCGGACGGCAACGACGAACTCGTCTCGGACTACAGCTACGGCATCGAAGCCGAGGACGACGAGGGCGAGGGCGAGGACGAAACCTACTGAACGGCCGTCGGACCGGACGGGTCCGCGACGCCCGCCCCCGGCACAGCGGCCCACCCGCGGTGACCCGTCTCGAGGAAGTTCGACGGTGAGGCGGGCGCGCGGTGAAAGCACCGCGCACCCGCCCCCGGGGTTCGGTCGATGGCGACGCCGAGCAGGCCGTTGGGGTAGCGGGCGCCACCGGCGGCGAGCCGCCGGTCGTCACATCGGCACGTCCGCGCCGAAGCCCCGATCGGGATGGATGAGGGACATGTTCAGCTCGCGCGCCACTACCTGACGGACCTTCTCCTCCGTCTCGGTCCGCCACATCCGCTCCAGCGCGTCCGTGCGCCGCTGCGCCCCCGCGTCGATGACGGACACCAACTCGACCGCCTCACTGCGCACCCCAGGGTCCGGGTGCGTCAGCAGGCCGTAGTAGAAGGGCCGTTCCTGCAGCAGTACGGCCTGGATCCGTTCCAGCATGCCCTCGTTGCCCGCCTCGACCTCGGCACTGAACGGTTGCGAGCACGCGATCTCGGTGAGCAGTTCGACCGAGGTCGCGACCACGTGGCCGTCCGGTGAGCGGCAGAGGCGGTTGAGGAAGGGGACGACGTACTCCGTGGTCCAGAAGTACCCGCCGGAGTGGTCATGGATGAGAACTCCCCGCAGGTCCGCGCCGACGGACCACGCCTCGTCCGGCCCGGCACTCTCCAGGCGCCTGAGCAGTCCGGGGACGGCCGACCGGACGCGCAGCCCCCACGTGTCGCTCACACGCACCCACTGCACGTCGTCCAACCCGTCCAACAGCGATGTCATGCGCAGAGGTTAGGGCCCGCCCCGCCCCACCGTCACCCGCTTTCCCGGCCACCACCCGGGCCGCCAGCCGGCCTACAGCGCGAGTCGGTACTCGTGGGCCGTGTGGGTGGGGAGGTAGCCGAGCGAGTCGTTGATGCGGCGCATGAAGGGGTTGTCGTCCGCGGTGTCGGTCAACAGGCCGGCCAGGTCCGGGTACTGCCGGCGGGCGTGGTGGATGGAGGCCAGCTTCATCCAGCGGGCCAGGCCGTGGCCGCGGTGCCCGGGCAGGACACCGGTGCCGTAGTGCTGCCCGTCGCCCGTGCCGTCGCCGGGGACGACCAGTTCGGTGAAGCCGGCGATCGAACCGTCCGACGCGTCGACGGCGACGACGGTGTGCAGCCGGTCCCCCCGCCGCTCGACGGCCGTCACGGCGGTGCGGACCCGGTCGAGGTCCCAGACCATGGTGCCGGAGTCCGCGCCGCCGGTCGGGGTGTCGTCCATGGCGCGGCGGGAGGCCACGAAGGTGGCCGCGAGGGAGTCGGGCACCAGGCCCTCCCAGGAGGTCAACCGGTAGCCGGGGTGCGGCTGTTCGATCCCGGCCACCACCTCCCCGAGGTCGACCTCGCCGAGCGGCAGCCTGGTGTGAACGTAGGTCTGCACGACCTCGAACCCCCGGGCCGGCAGGAACAGCGCCGCCGGGGAGTCCGCCCCGGCCCAGGTGGCGAGGCTCCGCCGGCCGTCCTCGCGTGCGGCGGCCACCGCCGCCTCCAGCAGGAGCGATCCCACGCCCCGCCGCCGTTCGCCGGGGTGCACCTGGACGTCCAGCTCCGCCGCGTGGTCCTGCCCGGGCCCGGTGAACATCCGCAGCGCGGCGGATCCGACCGGATGCCCTTCCTCCGCGACGGCCAGCCAGACCAGTCGGTAGCCGGAGGCGCTCGGCTGGGGGTCGGTCAACGCGGTGATGCGAACGCTCAAGTCGGACTCCGGGGCTGCACGGTGGGACGGCACGGTGGAACGGCACGAGGCCGGACGGCGTCCGGCCCCCCGGGAGGGTACGGGGCCGGAGCCGCCGCCGACAGCGAATTGCGGTCGCGCCCCGGCGGGCCGGGGGCGGTGGTCGCCCGCACCCCGGCCCGCCGGACGGATCAGCTCGTCGAGACGCCGCGCCGCACCAGGCCGGTGACGACGTCGACCACGAGGAAGGCGGCCAGCGTCACGCCGAGGACCGGCAGGGCCCAGCCCAGCGCGACCGTGAGCGGGATGCCGAGCACCAGGGCGGTGACCGGGAGGCGCCGCCAGACGCCGCGGGCGGGCGCCTTGCCGAAGCGGGCTGCACGGTCGGCGCGGGTGGGGCGGCGCTGCCACCACATCCGGTAGCCGAGGACGGTGAGGACGGTCAGTCCGATGGCGAGGGCGGCGAGCACCAGCTGGTTGGCCAGGCCGAAGAGCCGTCCCATGTGGCCCTGCACACCGAGCTTGGTGAGCTTGGACAGCACCGGGTACTCCGACCAGTTGGTCCGGGCGGTGACGGTGCCGGCACCGGCGCCCTTCGAGAGGTCGACGGCGACCTTGTCGTAGCGGACCGGCCAGGTGTTGTCGTTCTGCGCCACCGTCCAGGCCTTGCCCGCCTTCGCGGGCGGCGTCACCGTCACGGTGCCGTCGAGCCCGGCGGCGCGAGCCGTCACCAGGGCCGCCTCGAAGGCGGCCGGGTCCGGCTCGGCCGGGGCCTGGGCCGTGGCCGCGCCGCCGCCGTGCTCGGCGTGCTCGCCGGCCGGGGCGTCCGCGGCGGGCGGCAGGGCGCCGGGCAGGGTGGTGTTCAGCTTGGGGGTGCGGGCCTTCGCCACGTCCAGCAGCTGGCCGAAGCGGTCGCCCGCGTACTGCGACCAGGTCATGCCGGTGGCGGAGAGGAAGAGCAGCCCGAGCGCCAGCCAGACACCGGTGACGGCGTGCCAACTCCGCGTCCGGCGCACGCCCTTCGCGGCACGGTCCGGCAGCAGGACGCCGCGCGCGCTCGCCGCGCGCTGTCCCCGGGCCCGGCCCAGCCAGAGCGCGAGGCCGCCGAGGACGACCACCCAGAGCCAGGTGGCGGCGGTCTCCGAGTAGAGACGGCCGAAGTCACCGAGGTGCAGGTTGCGGTGCAGGTCGTCCAGCCAGGTGCTGAGCGGGGTCGACCCGAACCAGGTGACCAGGTCGCCCTTCACCTGGGCGGTGTACGGGTCGACGTACACGGTGAGCTGCTTCTCGCCGAGCTCGGGGAGGGAGAGGACCACCTGGGTGGTGTCCTCCGGTCCCGCCGGGGTGATCACCGAGGCGAGCTCGCCCTCGGGGTAGGCCTGGCGGGCGGCGGCTATCTGCTCGGCGAGCGGCCGGACGGCGCCGCCGGGCTCGTCGACCGTCAGCCAGGTCTCGTAGACCAGGCGGTCGAGTTGCGGGGTGAAGGTGTAGAGCAGTCCGGTCACGGCCGCGACGAGCAGGAACGGCGCGATGAGGATGCCGGCGTAGAAGTGCAGCCGGGCGAGGAGCGGTCTGACCTCGCGCCAGGAACGCGCGGGTACGGCGGCCTCCGCCTCCGGGGTGGAGGCGTCGGTCGGCTGCTGTTCGGTTGTCGAAGACATGGTGATGTGTCCCCTGGGGTCGCGCGCCCGGTCGTGCGGGCGCGGGGCAGGCGTCGGTTGTGGTCGCTCGGGCCGCGCGCGGAATCGCCTACGGGCGCTCCCGGGCGGGCGGCCGGGCCCGACGCCCGAGGGGACGTCAGGCCCGGGCGGGCGGCGGCCCCCGACGCGACAGGGACCGGGCGAGCAGGACACCGATCGCCGGCAGGCCCGGCTCGGCGAAGACCGGCCGGGGCGGGGTGGGAAGTGCGGGGACGGTGAACAGTGCGGCGAGCAGCGGAAGCCGGGGCGCGGGCAGCAGGGCGGCCAGCCGGCGCAGCAGCCGGCTGCCGTGGATCAGGGTGACGGCGCTGGTGACGGTGGCCACCGCGTGCCAGGCGGCCATCGAGCCGTGCATGCCGTGGGTGTCGTGCATGCCGTGGACGGCGGTGGCCGTACCGGCCATGTCCATCCCCGGCATCCCGGTCATGTCGCCCATCCCACTCATCCCCGCCATACCGGCCATGCCGGTGTCGTGGCCGGGGCCGGGGCCGCCGGACGGCATCGGGGCGAGACGGTGGAAGGACTCGTGCAGGAGGAGCTGAAGGAGTGCCAGGACCGCGACCGCCGCCTCGAAGCGGTGGCGCAGGCGGCTGCCGGAGATCACGGCGCCGGGCAGGGCCAGGACCGCGAGCATCAGCGACAGGACGCCGAGGCCCGGCAGCGCGCCCCCCGCCGCGGCATGGGCAGCCGCGGCCGGAAGCAGGCAGGCCAGGGCGCCGAGCAGGCTCCAGCCGGCCCGTTCCCCCCAACCGACCGGTCCGCGCACGCGCTCAACGTACAGGCTCGGCCACCAGCACCCGCGCCCTTCGGCCGGACCGTCCGTCAGGTTCCGGACAGCGCGAGAATCGCCAGGTGTACGGAGCAGTGCGGCAGTTGGGCAGTGCCCGGGACCGAGGGGGAGCACTCGGAGACGTACAGTGTCGTCCGTCACAGCGGCCGTCGCAGCCCTGGAGTGGACGCCGTGCAGGCTCCCGTGTCGTGCGCCGTCCGTAGGCTCTCGCCGTGCAGACGACTCTGATGATCCACGACGGCACGGCACCGGCCGACTCCGACGTCCCCCGCACCGGGGGCGTGCCGCTGGTCCCTGCGGGATTCACCTGGCCCGTGTGCGGCTCCTGCTGCGGGGAGCCGCTGCAGTTCTTCGCCCACCTCCCCGTCCGGGACGGCGTCCTGTCGGTGTTCGTGTGCCAGAACGACCCCGGCGCGTGTGAGTTCTGGGACGCGACCTCCGGCGCGAACCGGGTCCACCTGTTCCCCCGGGAGGAGCTGCGGCCGGCGGCCGTGCCCGGCACGGGAGTGACGCTGCTGCCCGTCACCTCGGCCATCCGCACCCACGTCGTGACGCTCGACCCCGAGGAGGAGGACGGTGACGACGGAACCACGCCCGACGCGTACGACCTCGCCCGCTCGGGATGGAAGCGGGAACCCGGAGAACGGTTCGGCAAGCAACGCGAAGTGCTCGGGTCACTCGGAGGCAGCCCCTCCTACCTCGACGACGACCGACTGCCCAGCTGCCCCTCCTGCACCGGCACAATGGAATTCGCGGCGCACCTGGAGGAAGGGATCTCCGTACGGACCGCGATGAACCTCGGCGGCCAGCTGGGCTACGTCTTCGTCTGCCGTGCCTGCCGCGAAGGCGCCTTCCTCACGGACTGAGCACACCACGCGGCAGCCGACACCCCGTCAGCCGCCGCTACGGGATGGCGTGCGGTGAGGCGCGATGTGCTCTGCCCACTCATCGTGGAGCAGCCCGAAAACCACGCTGTCGTACCACTGCTCACCCACCCGCACGCTTGCGCGTCGCCGCCCCTCTTCGACGAAGCCGGCCTTGCGGAAGGCCCGGATGGCGCGCTCGTTGCCGCTCCACGTGTCCAACTCGACCCGCCGCAGCCGGCACGCCCCGAACAGGTGCCCCAGCATCAGCCGCAGTGCCTCGGAGCCGTATCCACCACCCCAGCGGTCACGCTCGCCGATGAGGATCCCCACGGTCGCCCGCCCCGCGAACGGGTCGAGGTCACGGTAGCTGACACTGCCGATCGGACGCCCTTCGGCCAGGTCCTCCACCGTGAACATGGCCTCCACACGCGGGTCCTGACGGAGCCTGCCGTCATGGAAACGTTCCAGGGACTCCCGCGTGATCGGCCCGAAGTGCGGGTCACCGCCGGTGGCCCAGTACACCACCTCCGGATCGTTGCGCCACCGCACATGGGCGTCCACGTCCTCGGCGCGCAGCGCCCGCAGTCGTACCAACTCGCCTTCGATCATGCGGTGATCATAAAGATCCGGAGGACCGTCACGAGCGATCCGCTCGGGAGATCGAGAGCGGGCAGTCAGGGACCGAGTGCGGGGCCCGCGTTCGTTCGGCACTGCCGCACAGCCCGGGTTGTTCTCAATGACGAGCCACCCAGACCTTTCTGATGGGAACTCACATCATCGTGCTGACCAGCACGTTGGGCTTGCGCAATCCGTGATCATCTTGCGTCGCAGCGGACTACGATGATGATCGTCCGCACCATCCACCGCTCAACGGAGGGCAATTCCATGGGTATATCCGACAGTTCGCAGGTGGACCTCGAGCAGCTGCTGGTCACTGCGGCGGACCTGGCCGGCGCCGGCCTGGAGGACTTCACGCAACTGGAGTCGCCCTCCTCCGACGAGGACCCGCCGCCGATGACCGCTTCGACCCCGGAGCTGACGGCACTGCTGAACCGGGCGTTCAGCGACAAGGCCGCGCGGGAGGTCAGGACCTCGTTCATCAACGCGGACTCCTCGATCGTCGTCGACGAGGGGGTCTCGGAGCGGGCAGCGGGAGCCGCCGTGTCCTGGATGGCCGACATGCGGCGGGTGTACTCGGAGTGCGCCGCCTGGACGATGAGCATCGGCGACCAGGAGATCACCGTCGAGGTGGTGGACCCTGCCGCTGATTCGAGCGAGCCGCTCAAGGTGGAGCAGCGGTTCGGCGACGAGGCACTGATGCGCACCATGCTCGCCGGCCCCGTCGGGCAGCAGGGCCGGATCACCACGCTGCTGGTGCGCGACGGCGACCGGGCGCTGGAGCTGACGTTCCGCAGCATGGCGGCGGAGCCCGGCAGCCCGGAGGCCGAGCGGCTCGCCGGTGCGATGGCGAAGTTCCTGGAGCTGGCTCCGGTGAAGTTCCTGGGCCTGCCGCTCGGCCAGGTGTACTGACCACGGAGGTTGGCGACGGGGTTCACGGTCGTCCACGGGGCCGGGGAACGCGCAGGCGGGCCATGGCCGCGGTGGAGGCGGGCGCGTCGCCTCCACCGTCAGGGGCCGGAGTTAGCATCCGCTCATGACCCCCGAGCTCCTGTCTGCCGTCGAGACCCCTCTCCCACCCGGTCGAATGATCAGGTCGGACGAAGGCGACGGATCCGTCCTGGCCATGTGGATGAGCGACGGGCCCGCCACCTTCGAGCTGTGGGAGCGGCTCTTCGCCGAGCGGAGCCGTACGGGCCTGTGGCCGCTCCTGCTCGACGCCGCGCGTCCCTACGACGACAAGTTCCGCCCCTGGGAGTCCGGGGAGCTCTTTCCCGAGCGGATGTCCGCCCCCGGCTCCCACGACGCGGCCGAACTCCTCGAAGGGTGGTGGAAGGACTACACCGTCGTCGACGAGGACACCGATGTCCTGTCGCCCGCGGATCGCTTGGCCGTCACCGCCCCGTTCGGGCGCTCCTGGCCCGGGCTCGCACCGGCCCTCCCCCCGGTCGACGTTCCTGCCGCCGCGGCCGCCGAGCACGCCAAGGCCTTCGTCCTCCGGCGGCCGAACGTACGCCTGGGGCTCGTCGCCTCCGACTCCGGCACCGGAGCGCTCACCGCCGCCAGCTGGGACGGGCCGCTCAACTACGACAACGACACCGCCAAGTTCTCCGCAGTCCTCGCCAGTTGGGAAGAGCGGTTCGGCGCCCACGTCGTCACCGTCGGCCCTTCCACCCTCCACCTGAGCGTCGCCGCACCACCGACGACGACCGAGGACGCACTCCTGGTCGCCGCCGAGCACTTCGCGTTCTGCCCCGACACCATCTGGCAGGGCCGGCGCCCGAACACCCTCGCGGCGTACGCGGAACAGCTCGGCCACAGCCGCAGCTGGGATTTCTGGTGGGACTGAACCCGGCACGGAGCACGCGCGCCGGCGCGGGCCTGCGAGGGCTCCCGGCGTAGGCGTACGGGCCGCGCCCGGGCCGAGGGACCCGGCGGCTGCGTTCGGTGGTGGAGCTGGCATGATCACCGCGTGACGGATGTCCGCTCGCCCCTCGTGACGGGGACCGGTGCGGACCGGCTTCTGGAGTGGTTGCTGATGGTGTGGTGGTTCCGCAGGCGGCCGAAGCCGGGCGACGAGGTGGTGTCGGCCCGTCTGCCGGCCGCTCAGCAGCACGAGGTGCCGTCCGAGGAGGAGTTGGCCGCGCTGGCGGCCCGGGCGGAGCTGGGCGACGACGTGGCGATGGGGAACCTGGGGGCGGCCCTGCACCTGACGGGTGATCAGGCCGGCGCGCTGCACTGGTGGGGCCGGGCGTGGGAGGCCGGGAACGTGGTGGCCGGGTACAACCTGGGGATGCTGTACATGGCGGCCGGCGACGCGAACCGTGCGCAGGTGGTGTGGGAGAAGGCCGCCGCGCTCGGCGATCCGGACGCCATGCTGGGCCTGGTCAAGCAGGCGCTCGACCGTGGCGACACGGCCGGTGTCGAGCGCTGGGTGCCGGTGATCCTCGGGCAGGACGAGGCGTTCCCGATCACCGCCCTGGGCGTGGCCTTCCGGGACCGCGGCGACCTGACGCGGGCGGTGGAGGCGTTCCTGCGGGCCGAGGAGCTCGGCGACGGGTACGCGATGGAGTACCGGGCCCGGATCCTGGCCGCACAGGGGCGGCGCGAGGAGGCCGAGGCGCTCCTCGCACGGGCGGCGAGGGCCGAGCGGATGCTCTGACACGGGGCGGCGGGTGCGGACGGCTCCTGGCGTGTGGAAAGTCCCCTCAGCGGTTCCGGCGGAGCCGTTCCTCGGCTTCGGCCGGGGTGTCGTAGTAGCCGGGGCGGGCCAGGAGAACGGAACTGAAGTAGTGGCCCTGCTCCTCTTCCGGGTCGTCATCGGCGGCGAACGGGCGCCAGAAGCTCAGGAGGAGGTCAGGGGCGATGAAGGAGGCCGTATCTTCGGGGTCCGCGTGGATCGGGGTGTGTACGCGCATGCTGGTGACCACCTCCCGGGCCGGCAGGGCGAAGACGTCAACGTCGCGGAACCTCACACGGTCGGTGGCGTTCAGGGCCGGGCTGCCCAGTTCAACGGATTCGAGGCGGCCCCGGGTGCAGTGGATCGCGACCATGAGCCCACTGGGCCGGAAGATGTGCTGCCCTGGACGGTCCGACTCCGATACCGACGAGAGGTCGCGGAGCGAGTCCAACGCACCGTTGGCCGCCTCCCGGCTCATACCGATCTGCAGAGGACCGACACCGGCCGGCGGAGCGAGTTCGAAGTCCATGCGGTCATGATGCCAACGCCCACTGTCAGCGGTCCGGCCGGTCCTGACCTGCGGTCATGCCGCCCGGCTGCACCGCCCGACGTCGGTGGCCGGGTGGACTGCGATCCGACGGGTCGTCAGGGCGACCGCTGCCCGGTTGAGATGGGCCTCGGGCAACTGCTTGTGGTCACGGACGTTGCGGCAGGCGCGGATCAACTGGCTCAACGTTCGCTCGACCACCTGGCAACGAGGCAGGGCCGCTGTCAGAACAGCGAGTCGGACTGAACCGGGTCGACCGCCTCCAGCAGCCCTGCCCGCACCGGCGCGAGCGACGTCCACACCTCGCCGTACTTGCCGCTCTCGGTCCACAGTTCCCACAGGTGGCTGCCTTCGGAGTGGGCCCGTTCGACGGCTCGCAGGGCGAGTTCGGCGAGCTCGGGCGTCGGGGCGGGGACCCCGACCGGGTACTCGCGCAGGTCGTCGCGGTACCTGCCGGAGAGCAGGGCGGCTGCCGCGACCGCTGACGCGCCCTCCGAGTACTCGATGTGGTCCTGCCCCTCGGCGACCGAACGGACGGCCCGTTCGATCTCCACCGCCACCTCGCCGGCGGACGACTCGCGCAGGTGGTCGACGAAGTCCAGGGCGGAGTCGTCCTCGAACGGCCCGAAGCCCCACGTCCCCATGCTCTCCGCCTTCACTACTCGCCGAACCGGTGTGATCAAGTCTGCGCCATCGCGGACTCAGGTCAGGCAGGCCAGGGCTCCTGCTGGGTCGAGTGCGCCGCAGGTGCTGCGGACGGCGGAGTCGTGGGCGGCGGCGAGGGCGTCGAGGCGGGTGAGGCGGGTGCAGCCCTGGCGGGAGAGGTGGGCGGTGATGCGGCGGCGGTCGTGGTCGCCCTGGCGGCGGTAGACGAGGCCGGTGTCGGCGAGGGCGTCGACCAGGCGGCTGAGACTGGCCTGCGGGATCAGCAGGGTCTGGGCCAACTCGCCCATCGGGTGCCCCTCGCCGTCGGCGAGGGCGCGCAGGACGCGCCACTGGTCGACGGTGCAGTCCTCCTCGGCGAGGGCGGCGGCCAGGCCGGTGGTGAGGCGACGGTGGGCGAGGGCGACGAGTTCGACCAGCAGGGGGCCGGTGGTGCTCTCCGTGGCCGCCCCTGCCTCCGCCGTGCCGGCCGCCGGGACGAGGTCCGCCGTGGTCGCGGTCGCCGTGGTCCCGGCCGCTGGGGTGCCGTGCGCGGTCATCCGGACCTGCCCTTCTGCCTGCGAGGTCGGCGGGTCTTTCCCGGAGCCGACATCGCGACCATACTCGCACCGGTGATGCTGGAAGCGAGGCTGGTCGACCCGCTCGACGCGCTGCACGCGGAGCGGGCGGCGGACGACGCGTTCCGCGTGGGCCTGGTCGTGCCGCAGTCCGGGCTGCTCGGGCTGACCGGCCCGTCGGCGTTGGACGGTGCCCTGCTCGCCGCCCACGAGGTGAACGTGCGCGGCGGGGTCAGGGACCGCCCGCTCGACCTGGTGCTGGTCGACGGCGGCGGGACGCCCGAGGCGGTGACCGCCGTGCTCCGGCCGCTGCTCGCCGCCGGGGCGCTGGATGCGTTGGCGGGGTGTCACACCAGTGATGTGCACCGGGCGGTGGAGGCGTTGGCGACCGGTCGGCTGGCGTACGTGTACACGCCCCCGCACGAGGGCGGCTCCCGGCGGCCGGGGGTGCTCTGCACCGGGGTCGATCCGGTCGGGCAACTCGCCCTTGCAGTGACGATGTTGACGGACCGTCACCGCATCCGGAGGTGGGCGCTGGTCGGCAACGACTACATCTGGCCGCGCTCCGTCCACCGGGCCGCCGCCCGTCTGGTGGCCGCGGCCGGTGCCACGGTGGCACTGGAGCGCCGGGTGGGCTTCGGCGGTGTCCGGCAGCGGGCCGGGGAGTTGGTCGACGCGCTGCGCGCGGCGCGGGCGGACGCGGTGCTGCTGAGCCTGGTCGGCCGCGATCTGGTGGAGTTCAACCGGGTGCTGCGGCGCAGCGGACTGGACCGTCGACTGGTGCGCCTGTCGCCGGCATTGGAGGAGAACGGGCTGCTCGCCCTGGGTGGCGACGAGACCGGGCTGCTGTACGCCGCGATGCCTTCCTTCTCCACCCTGGCCGAGGAGCCGCGCCGACGGCTCGGCGAACGGCACCGCGCGCTGTGCGGCCCGTCGGCGCCGGTGCTGGACGCCTACGCGGTGGGCCTGTACGAGGGCCTCCACCTGCTGGCGGAACTGGCCACCCGCGAGGAGGGCCTGACGCCGCACCACCTCGGCCGGGCGGCGGCCGACCCGCTGCTCCGGTCGGCGGTCCACCTGGCCCGCGCCGAAGGCCCGACCTTCACCGTCCTGAGCTGAGCCAGGAAAATCCGAGCCGGGCAGAGCCGGGCAGAAGCTCCGCAGAAACTCTTCCATATGGAAATAGTTGGCCCTACTGTCTGCTCCCATGACCGACACACCCGCGTCCCGGGGCGTCGAGAGCTTCGGCTACCGGCAGGAGCTCCGCCGTTCCCTGACCTTCAGTGACCTGCTCGTCTACGGGCTGGTGTTCATGGTGCCGATCGCTCCCTTCGGCATCTTCGGCGGCGTCTTCCAGGGCTCCGGCGGCATGGTCGCCCTGGCCTACGTCCTCGGCATGGTGGCGATGATGTTCACCGCGCTCTCCTACGCCCAGATGTCCCGGGCCTTCCCGATGGCCGGGTCGGTCTACACCTACGCGGGGCGCGGCATCGGCGCCCCGGTCGGCTTCCTGTCCGGCTGGATGATCCTCCTCGACTACGTGCTGGTGCCCGGCCTGCTGTACCTGATCGCCGGCGTGGCGATGAACTCGCTGGTGCCGTCGATCCCGGTCTGGCTCTGGCTGATCGGCTTCGTGCTGCTCAACACCGCGGTCAACTACCTCGGCATCGAGACCACCGCCCGCGTCAACAAGGCCGTGCTGGTCGGCGAACTCCTGGTGCTGGCCGTGTTCGTGACGGCCGGTGTGATCGCGCTGGCCGCCGGCAAGGGGCGCGGCTTCGACTTCACCCCGCTCTACGACGGGCACACCTTCTCCTGGAGCCTGGCCTTCGGCGCGGTCTCCATCGCGGTGCTCAGCTTCCTCGGCTTCGACGGCATCTCCACCCTGGCGGAGGAGAACCGGGACTCCGCCAAGGCCATCGGCCGTTCGATGGTGGCCGCACTGCTGCTGGCGGGCACCCTGTTCATCGCCCAGACCTGGGTGGCCTCCCTGCTGGTCACCGACCCCCAGGCGCTGATCCGGGACGGCGACCCGAACGGCACCGCCTTCTACGACGCGGCCCGCACCGCCGCCGGGGGCTGGCTGGCCACCGTGACCGCCGTCGCCACCGCCGTCGCCTGGGGCTTCGCCAACTCGCTGGTGGCCCAGGCCGCGACCTCCCGGCTGCTGTTCGCGATGGCCCGCGACCGCCAACTCCCCTCCTTCCTAGCCAAGGTGCACCCCACCCGCCGGGTGCCGGTGAACGCCACCCTGCTCACCGCCGGGATCTCCCTGGTCCTCGGGCTCTACACGGCCTCCCGCGACGACGGCATCACCCTGCTGAGCACCCTGGTCAACTTCGGTGCGCTGACCACCTTCCTGGTGCTGCACGTGGCCGTGGTGGTCCACTACCTGGTCCGCAACCGCAGCCGTGACTACTGGCGGCACCTGATCGCCCCGGCGCTCGGCTTCGCGATCCTCGCCTACGTGATCGTCAACGCCGACATCGTGGCCCAACGGCTCGGTTTCGTCTGGCTGTTGATCGGTGCGATCGTGCTGGTGGGGCTGATGGCCACCGGCCGCAGGCCCCGGCTGTCCGTCGCCGAGAGCACGGAGAGCACGGAAAACGCAGACAACACCCCGAGCGCCGGAGAACACCAGTGAGCACCCTGCCCGAGACCGTCCACCTCTCCCCCGCCCCCGAGGACTACGCCTACACCTTCGGCGGCCGCCCCCCGCTGGTCACCGTCCGACCGGGCACCGTCGTGGAGTTGACCACCGAGGACTGCTTCGGCGGCAAGGTGCGCGGCACCGGCGACCTGCCCAGCCAGGTCTGCGTCTTCCCCTACCTCAACCCCGTCACCGGCCCGATCGCGGTGGCCGGGGCCGAGCCGGGCGACCTGCTGGCCGTGCACTTCGTGGAGATCACCCCGGCCCGGGACCACGGGATCTCCAGCACCTTCCCGCACTTCGGCGCCCTGACCGCCACCCACCAGACCGCGATGCTCCACCCCGCGCTGGAGGAGCGGGTCTGGATCTACGACCTGGACCTCAAGGCCGGACTCTGCCACTTCCGGGCCCGCGCGAGCGAGTTCACCGTCGCGCTCCCGCTCGACCCGATGCACGGGACCGTCGGCGTGGCCCCCGCCGGCGGCGAGGTGCTCGCCTCCATCACGCCCGGCGCCCACGGCGGCAACCTCGACACCCCCGAGATGCGGGCCGGCACCACCGCCTACTTCCGGGTCAACGTCGAGGGCGGCCTGCTCGCCATCGGCGACGGCCACGCCCGCCAGGGCGAGGGCGAGGTCTGCGGCACCGCCGTCGAGGCCGCCATGCGCACCACCGTGGTGGTCGACCTGGTCAAGGGCGCGGGCCCGGCCTGGCCGCGCCTGGAGAACGACGACTTCCTGATCACCACCGGCTCCGCCCGCCCCCTGGAGGACGCCTTCCGGATCAGCCAGCACGACCTGGTCGAGTGGACCTCCGGCCTGCTCGGCCTGGACCGGCTCGACGCCTACCAGCTGGTCAGCCAGGCCGGTCTCGCCCCCGCCGCCAACGTCTGCGACACCAACTACACGATGGCCGCCAAGCTCCCCAAGTCCGTCCTCGGCCGCACCCGCGCCTACGACGGCCTGCACGAGCGCCTGCGCGGGACGGCCGCCGCCTACCTGCGCCACCGCTGAGACCGCACCCCGGAGCCGACAAGCCGTCTGCGGCCGGCGGTTCGTCCAGGACCGACCGTTGGCCGCCAAGCACCGTCTCCGGCGTGTTCGAGAGCTGTCCGCCCGAGCCCCTACGATGGCCGCCATGACTACTGGGGGGCCGGGCGGCCAGCTCGTCGACGGGCGCTTCGAACTGCTGGAGCGGCTCGGCGGCGGCGGCATGGGCCTGGTCTGGCGCGCCCGGGACACGGTGCTGCAGCGCGAGGTGGCGCTCAAGGAGGTCCGGCCGCCGGATCCGGCGATGCTCGCCGCCGATCCCGCGGCCGCGTACGAGCTGCGCGAGCGGGTGCTGCGCGAGGCCCAGGCCCTGGCCCGGCTCCAGCACCCCAACGTGGTGATCATCTACCACATCGTCGACACCCCCGAACTCCCGCACCCCTGGCTGGTGATGGAGCTGGTGACCGGCGGTTCGCTGCACGACCGGATCGGCCGCGGCCGCCTCTCGCCGCCGGAGGCCGCCCGGATCGGCCGGGGCGTGCTCTCCGCGCTGCGCGCCGCCCACGCGGCCGGCATCCAGCACCGCGACGTCAAGCCGGGCAACGTGCTGATGCGCACCGACGGCACCCCGGTGCTCACCGACTTCGGCATCGCCGCGCTGAGCGGCTCGACCAGCCTGACCGCGACCGGTTCGCTGATCGGCTCGCCGGAGTTCATCGCCCCCGAACGCATCCGCGGGCAGGAGGGGAACCCCTCCTCCGACCTCTGGTCGCTCGGCATGATGCTGTACGTGGCCGTCGAGGGCCACCACCCGCTGCGCCGCGCCACCAGCCTGGCCACCCTGGCCGCCGTCCTGGACGAGCCGCTCCCGCCGCCGGTGCAGGCGGGCCCGCTCGGGCGCACGCTCACCGCGCTGCTGGCCCGCGACCCGGCCGTGCGGCCCGACGCGGCCGAGCTCGACCGGCTGTTCGCCGCCGCCGAGCAGGGCATCGACGGCACGCTCGGCGGCGCCCAGCAGTGGCCGACCCTGACGAGCGGGCCGATCCCGTACACGCCCACCCAGGCCAACGCTCCCGAACACGGGTACCCGTCGGGTCCGTCCTGGCCGCCCACCGCCACCTCCGGGCCCTCGCCCTTCCCGAGCGGATCCACCGGCCCCCGCGACCAGGTCCCCTACGGCCAGGTGCCCCACGACCAGGCGCCCCACGACCAGTTCCCTCCGCACGCCGGAGGCAGTGGCCAACAGCCCTGGAAGCAGCCGGAGCCGCCCGAGCGGCAGCGGCCCACCCGGCGCCGCGCCGGCCCCCTGGTGGCGGCCGCGGTGGCCGGTGTGGCGACCGTCGGGCTGCTCGGCTGGTCGATCACCCACGGCTGGCTGAAGCCCGGCACCGGCACCACCAACAACCGCAAGGCGAACGGTACTTCGCAGCAGACCGTGGGCGCGGGAACGAACGGCACCACCACCGGCAGCACCACCGTCGGCGGGACCCCGTCCACCCCCGCCGCCACCGCCACCGGCGCCACCAAGGCCCCGCCGGTCACCAACTCCGGCGTGGACCTGCTGACCCCGGAGGGCGCCCGCGCCCTGGTCGCCTCGATCCAGGCCGCCACCGGCAGCACCGTGATCACCGACATGACGGTCTATCCGGAGCACGCCAGCGCCAAGGTGGTCACCAAGGACAACCCCAAGCGCTACGACGACGTCAGCTTCCGCGCGGGCAAGGTCACCACCAAGCCGGGCGGCACCCTCAGCTCCGGGGAGGACACCGTCGACCTCACGAAGATCGACTGGAACCAGGTCCCCACCGTGATGGCCACCGCGCAGAACCGCCTCGGCGTCGACAAGCCCAAGTCCCGCTACATCATCGTGGACTACGGCTGGTTCGCCAACGAGATCACCATCCGCTACTACGTCTCCGGCGACTACAGCAGCGGTGGCTACGTCACGGCCGGCGCGAGCGGCAAGATCCTCAAGGTCGTCACGCCCTCCTGACCCCCCTGCCCTTCCGGCACCCACCGGCCCGACCTCTCCGTCGCGCCGTCAGCTCCCGCACGCCCCAAGCCAGTTCGCGCCCGCCCCGCACTCTGCCTACATATGCAGTCCATCGACATATGAAGGAAAATGACCTATGTTCGTCCTGAGGCGGGCGACCGGCCCGCCGTCCCCGAGGGAGGGCCCGTAGTGCACCGACGTCCCCGTACGCCCCTACTGCTCGGCACCGCCGTGGCCTTCACCCTGGGAGCCGGTGTCACCGCACCGCCGGCCTTCGCCGCCACCGACCCGGACCCCGTGCCGGGGCTGGTCGCCGGGACGGGCACCGCGGCCCCGCAGCTGGTCACCGGCGTGGACGAGCCCGCCCCGGGGGCCGACGACGCCGAGGCCGCCCGCGCCCACCTCGCCGCCCACCCGGACCGCTACCGCGTCGACCCCGCGCAGCTGGTGGTGGCCGGGGTGGAGCGCTCGGCGGACGGCCGACGCACCATCAGGTTCCAGCAGCGGCACGGCGGACTGCCCGTCTTCGGCTCCGCGTACCTGGTCCACCTCACCGGCGAGGGCGACGCGCGGCGCGTCGAGTCGGTCGGCGGCAAGTACTTCACCGGCCTGACCGCCCCGGCCACCCAGGCCGCCCAGGCCGTACCGGACGCCCTGCTGCGCGACCTCGCGCTCGGCACCGTCGCGGAGGGCCCGGCCCGGGCGGGCGTCACCGCGGTGGACCGCGGCCAGGTCGTGCTGCCGGGCGGCGGTGGCAGGCTCGCCCGGCACTTCACCGTGCGCGGCACCGACCCGAAGGCCTGGGAGGGCAGGGCCCGCGAGGTCTACCTGGACGCCGGCAGCGGAGCGGTCGCCCTCTCCGTCGCTTCCCGGACCCCGGGCCGCACCGGCTCCGAACCCGCCGCCACCGCCGGTCCCGAGCACGCGACCACCGGCCCCGAGCGCGCCGCCACCGGCCCCGAGCGCGCCGCCACCGCCGGCCTCGAACCCGCCGTCGGCACCGTGCCGGACGTCCACGGCCGCCCGGTCCCGGTGAACCTCGCCCGACTCCCGGACGGCACCTACCAGTTGATCGACCTCACCCGCCCCGCCCGGCTGACCGTCCACGACGCCGGCGGCCGGGACGAGTACGAGGTGGGCGGCCCGCTGCCCGAGGGTGTCGGCCCGGTCTCCTCGCCGACGCCCGACTTCCCGGCCTCGCTGGCCGCCACCGGGGCCGCCGAGGCGCAGCGCAACTCCGCCGCCGTGTACGACTTCTTCCACGACCGGCTCGGCCGCAACGGGATCGACGGCAAGGGCGGCCCGATCGACGCCGTGGTGAACGTGACCCGCTGGGGCGGCGAGAGCCTGCCGAACGCCTTCTGGGGCAGCGGGCGGATGACGTACGGCGGCGGCAACGCCAAGTTCTACCCGTTCGCCGCGGCGCTCGACGTGGCCGGCCACGAGATGACGCACGGGATCGTCGAGAACACCGCCGAGCTGGTCCTGCGCGGCCAGTCCGGCGCCCTCGACGAGGCCATCGCCGACTACTTCGGCAACGCGGTGGAGGTCACCGCGCTCGGCATGCCGATGACCGACCCGCGGGCCGCGCTGCTCGGCGAGTCCCTCTGCCGCACCGGCACCCCGGAGGCCTGCGCCGAGCGCCGCTTCGACACCGGCCGCTCCACCGTCAAGGACTACGTCGGCTTCCCGGTGGACTTCTCCGAGGACTCCGTGCACGACAACTCGGACATCATGAGCGGCGCGCTCTGGGACATCCGGCGCACCCTGGACCCGCTGGTCGCCGACCGGCTGGTCCACCGGGCGCTCACCGAGTACCTCACCCCGCTGGACACCTTCGTCGACGCGCGCAACGCGGTGCTCGCCGCCGGGCGTTCGATGGGCCTGACGCGCGCTCAACTCCGTTCGGTGACGGCCGCCTTCGACGCGCACGGGATCAAGGAGGGCTGGGAGCGGCGGATCGGCATGGACAGCCGCACCGTGCTCGGACCGCTCACCGACGGCACGGCGAACTGGCCGGACGTGGCCGACGGCCGCTGGGTGATGGCCACCGGCGCGGACGGCTACCTGCGCGTGCTCACCGGGCGGGTCGGCAGCTCCGCCGAGCCGGTCCAGCTGAGCCCGGTGGGCGAGCAGCTCTCGCACGGCTACCCCGCCACCGACGGCACCCTCGCGGCCTGGATCGCCGAGGGCTCGACCGGCTCCGCCCCGCGCGAGTGGTCGGTACTGGTCCGCCCGCTGGACGGCGGCGCCACCCGCACCGTGTACGGCGCCCCCGGGCGGCAGGTCACGGAGGTCCGGGTCGCCGGCCGCCACATCGCCTTCCAGGCACTGGACTTCAGCACCGGCCGCACCCTGCCCTGGCTCTCGGTGGACGGTGCGCCGGCCGCCCCGCTCGCGCTGCCCGACGGCCACAGCGGGCAGTCCGTCTCGCTCCGCGGCGACCTGCTCGCCTTCGTCGAGCGCTGGCAGGAGGGCGAACGCACCGTGTACGCGCCGACCGTCCGCTCGCTCTCCACCGGTGCGGTGCTCGCCCGGTACGTCGTCGGCGCGAGCGGCTCCGAGGAGAGCGAGGTGGCCCGCACGCTGCTGACCGCCGACCGGCTGCTCTGGCTCCAGACGCCGAGCGACCGGAGCCGCGGCACCTCGATCCGCTCCGCCGCCCTCGACGGCTCCGGCGTGACCGACCTGCTGACCGGCAGCGCCGCCGACCCGCGCCCGATCAGCGAACTGACCGCCTCCGAACGGGCCGTCACCTTCGCCCACGGCTTCACCTGGCCGAAGGGCCGCCGCGTCACCAACGCCGACCTGCCCAAGATCTGGCAGCTCCCGATCGGCGGCGGCACCCCGCAGCGCTACTCCTGCAACCGCGGCGGCCAGTACACGCCGGTCGCCGACCGGGGCACCCGGGTCCTGTGGGCGGACGCCACCGCGGGCCGCACCGACCTGGTGGTGCGCGAGCGGCCGGCCGTCACCTGCTGAGCACCCGGGCCTGAGCCCCGCCGGGGCTCAGGCCCGGGCCACCGACTGCGGGAAGGTGAAGACGCCGTCCGGGTCGTAGGCGCTCGAAACCGCCTTCAGGCGGGGGAGGTTGGCGCCGTAGTAGGCGGTGCCCCAGTCGGGGAGGGTCGCGTCGATGTAGTTGACGTACGCTCCCGTGGCCCCGAGGGTGGCCAGGCCGTCGCGGACCGCGTCGACCGAGGCGGTGACGGCGGCCTGGTCCGCGCGGGTGGCGCTCGCGTAGACCTGGGCGGAGGCCAGGGCCGAGCGGTGCGGGAACGCCGTTGCGTCCGGGGCGAGTTCGGCCACGGCGCCGCCGAGCGAGTCCAGCAGGAGGTCCAGCCCGGCGCGGCCGTCGAGCAGGGCGACCAGGCGGCCGGCGTCCACGGCGGAGCCGAGCATCCGGGAGACGGCGACGAAGGAGGCCCGGGGCAGGCGGCCGCCCTCGGAGACGGGGTGGCACTGGGCGATGGTGTCGTTGGCGCAGCCGGCCATGTACTTCATGGCGTCGAGGTAGCTCTTGGCCTGCGCGGTGCGGCTGGTCGGCCGTACACCCACCCGGGCCACCAACGCGTCCAGCAGCGGCGCGAGTTCGGCCGGCGGGCCGACGTAGCAGCCGCCGGCCCGGGCGGTGGGCGGGGTGCCGCCGGAGACCACGCAGTTGGACCAGAGCTCCGGCGGGGCGTCGGCGATCCACTCCTGCCAGGCGCCGACCAGCTCGGCCGCCGAACCGACCGGGAAGCGCAGGGCGAAGACGGTGAGGTCGGGTGCGGGGGCGGTGCGGAAGGTGAAGGAGGTGACCACACCGAAGTTGCCGCCACCGCCGCCGCGCAGCGCCCAGTACAGGTCCGGCTCGCACTCCTCGGAGACGGTCAGCACCCGGGAGTCGGCCGTCACCAGTTCCGCGCCCACCAGGCGGTCGCAGGTCAGCCCGTACGCGCGGGCCACCACCCCGATCCCGCCGCCGAGGGTGAGCCCGCTGACGCCGACGGTCGGGCAGGAGCCCGCCGGGAGCAGCCGGCCGGCCGCCGCCAGGGCAGCGTAGACCTCGATCAGGCGGGCCCCGGCGCCGACCCGGGCGGTGCCGTCGGCGTCCACCTCGACCCGGGCCATCGGGCGCAGGTCCATCACCAGACCGTCGGCGGGCACGCTGTACCCGAGGTAGCCGTGGCCGCCGCTGCGGGCGGCGATCGGCACCCCGTGGCCCCGGGCGGCGTCCAGGCACCACTGGACGTCCCGGGCCGAGGTGCAGGAGGCGACGGCGGCCGGGTACTGACGGTCGTTCAGTTCGTTGTAGCTCAGCCGGGCCACCGCGTACCCCTGGTCACCGGGGAGCAGCAGCCGCCCGTCCAGCCGGGCCCTCAACGCGGCCCAGTCCGGCGGCACCGCCCGCCCGTCGGCCGGCGTCGCCGCCCGGGCCGTGCCGCCGCCCGTCGCCACCAGCGCGCCGCCCAGCCCCAACGCGCCCAGGAACCCCCGTCGGTCGATCGTCATCCACCCGCTCCTCCCGGTCTCGGCCCCCGCCATCGTCACCCGGCACCGGCCACCACCTGCGGAGGCACCGCCGCGTGCCGCCCCGAACCACCTCAACGGGCGGCGGACCGTCAGGGTGACGGCCCGTCAGGACGGCGGCTGTCGGGTTCCCTCCCGGACGGGATCCGGCTCGGGCGCGCAGGTGAGGCAGAACCGGCGGACCTTGGTCTTGCGGCGCAGCTCCTCGGCCGTGTACAGCTGCGGCAGCCGGCGCCAGTAACCCTGGCCGTGGGGCCGGGTCAGCGACTCCTCCATGGTGGCGAGGTTGTCCTCGACGGTCAGCAGCGTCGGACAGTCCCACCGGTGCAGGCGGCTCCCGCTCCGCCCGTACGCGTACGTGGCGCCCGCCTCCCGCTGCCGCCGCCAGCGGGCGATGTCCGCCCGTGCCTCGTCCCGTACGCACTTCGCGCGCCAGCAGGACCAGCAGCGCATGGTGTTCCAGCTGGGGCAGGCGCACTCCCCGCAGTCCCGGCAGGCCCTGCACTCGTGCAGGGCCGTACCCCGGACCCGCACGGTCGGCCCGGCCGGTGCGGCCGGCTCGGTCTCGCCGGTCCCGTCGGCCGGATCGGTGCGGACCACCAGGCCCTCGGCGACGAGCTCGTCCATGGCCTGCCGCGCGGCGGTGGGATCGGTGAGCCCGGCCAGGGTCTGACACTCCGCCGGCCCGACGCCGTCCGCGGACCGAGCGGCGATCAGGGTCGCGTACAGCAGCCGCGCCCGTGGCGTGAGCCCTCCGTCCAGCAGCGCCCGGCTGTCCGGTGCGAGCACGAAAGCTCCCGGCTGAGCCGCGGTGGATCCCATCTCGATTCCCTCCCCGTGTGATCCGGGGGAGTCTGCACAGCCCGGCCCGTCCGGCGCAACCGACTTCGTCGGCGGGGCCGGGGCGTCTACGCGTTGCGGGCCAGGGCGTCGGCCACCGCGGCCGTGAGCCTGCCGCGTGCCGGGTCGTCCGCGGGCAGCAGGGCGAGGGAGCGGCGCAGGTGGTGGAGGGCCGCGCGGCGCAGGCCGGCCGGGTCGAGGGCGGGCCGGTCGAGGCGGGAGAGCGCCAGGAGGGCGGAGCCGAGGTTGAAGGTGACGTGCGGCTCGGCGGTGCTGCCCCCGGCGCCGGCCAGGGCCTCGCCGAACAGGCCGACGGAGAGGGCGAGCGAGGTCTCGTCGGCGGCCGCGGCGGCCGCCTCGTAGAGCCCGGCGGCGACCAGGTTGAGGATCTCGTACGCGGGGGCCGGGCGCGGCGGGTGTTCCTCCGTCAGTTCGCGGAAGCCCTCGGGGACGACCTCCGGGCGGACCGCGAGCACGACCGCGAAGAGGGCCTCGAACGCGGGCTCGTCCCAGGGCGAATCGCCCGGGAGCCGGGCGAGCCGGGCGGCGTGGTAGCCGGCCGCCAGGTACACGGCCTCCAGGTCGACGGCCGCCGCTCCGCCGGGCTGCTCGGGGGTGAGGTGCCCGCGCGCCCCGTAGACGAAGGCGGCCGTGCTGTGGCGCAGGCCGAGGTCCCGCAGGGAGTCCGCCGGGTGGGCGTCGAACGGCTGCTCCCACACCGGCCGTGCCATCGCCCTGCGCACCGCGTCGCGCGTCCCCGGACCGAGCACCGTCATCCCCGTCCCCGTTCCCGTCCGTGTCCCCGTGCCCCGCCGATGCCGACCGGCGGTCAGCGTAGCCAACCCCGCACGATCCGTCACCGGTGCGGCCCGAATCCCTCCCCCGGGGCGTCCGGCCGCGGCGGACTCCCGACGGACCGGCCCTCGCGGACAGCCAGACTTGAACGCGTTCAATTGATCTGGTTAAGCTCCTCCCCATCCAGAGGAGAGCAGGAGCAGATGAAGATCGTGATACCCGGGGGCACCGGGCAGGTGGGCATGCTGCTGGAGCGCGAACTCGGCGCCGCCGGCCACCAGGTCACCGTGCTCTCCCGGCGCCCCGCCCGCCCGGGCCAGGTCCACTGGGACGGCCGCACCCTCGGCCCCTGGGCCCGGCTGATCGACGGCAGCGACCTGGTCGTCAACCTCGCCGGACGGAGCGTCAACTGCCGCTACACGCCCGCCAACCAGCGCGCCATGATGGACTCCCGGGTCGACTCCACCCGGGTCGTCGGCGAGGCCGTCGCCGCCGCCGCGCGACCGCCCCGGGTCTGGCTCCAGATGAGCACCGCCACCGTCTACGCCCACCGCACCGCCCCCGCCCACGACGAGGCCACCGGCGTCCTCGGCGGCGGCGAACCGGACGCCCCCGCCTACTGGTCCTACAGCGTCGAGATCGCCAAGGCCTGGGAACGCGCCCAGCAGGACGCCCCCACCCCGCACACCCGCAAGGTCGCGCTGCGCACCGCCATGGTGATGAGCCCCGACCGCGGCGGCGCCTTCGACCTCCTGCTCCGGCTGACCCGCCTCGGCCTCGGCGGCCCGATCGCCGGCGGCGGCCAGTACATGTCCTGGATCCACGGCCACGACTTCGTCCGCGCCGTCCTGCTGCTCGCCGAACGGGACGACCTCACCGGCCCGGTGAACCTCTCCTCCCCGACCCCGCTCCCCCAGCGCACCTTCATGCGCGACCTGCGCACCGCCGCCCGCGTCCCCGTCGGCCTCCCCGCCACCCGCTGGATGGCCGGGCTCGGCGCCCTCGCCCTCCGCTCCGACACCGAACTCCTGCTCAAGAGCCGCCGGGTCGTCCCCACCCGCCTCCTCGACGCCGGCTTCACCTTCGACCACCCCCACTGGCCCGAGGCCGCCGCCGACCTCCTGCGCGCCATGCGCACCGCACGCACCGCACGCTGAACACCGGACGGTTCGCCGCCCCCGTGCGCCCGCGTCAGATGCCGCCGCCGCCCGGGACCGTGGACGCCCTCGAACGCTCGACGACCAGGTCCACGGTGATGCCCACCGGGGTGAGGATCCGTTCCAACTCACCGTGCAGGGCTCGGGCGTTGGCCTGCGACGGGGGCAGGAGGGCCCGCCGTACCCGCCGGCCGTCCCTCATCAGCACGAACAGGGTGAGCCTGGCGGCCACGGGCTTGCGGGGGTTGAGGGTCGACTCCACCAGGCGGTCCTCGATCCAGACGCGCTGCACGTCGGCGAGCGGCCTCGGCGGGTCCACCCGGGTGCCCCGGACGACGACCAGCGTGTCGGGGGCGGCGGCGGGCGAGAACCGGAGCCGGGTCACCTCCCGGAAGGCCCCGTACAAGGTCGTTCCCGTGCAGAAGAGGGCCCCCAGAAGGGCTGCGGCCCCGACCGCCGCCCAGATCGGGCCGGGCCCGAAGTCGTACGCCATCATGGCCAGGTAGAGCGGGAAGCCGACGACGGCGGCCACCAGGGCCCCGCTCCCCGCCTCACCGGGCCACCGCCGGACGGCAACTCCCAGGGGCCCCGTTCCTTCGCGCAGCACCACGACGACCCCGCCGGGATCCGAACGGTCCACCCGCACCCTGTCCATGACGCCACGTTAGGATCCGGCCACCCCCCACGGAAGGGCCCGCGCACGGCCCAGGCCCGCCGGCAACCGGACGACCGCTGACCCGTACGGGTCGGCCTGTGGCGCCGGGGTTTCCGCCCCGGGCCCCCGGGGATGATCACCGCCGACCACGGCGAACCGGGCGTGGGCGGGACGGAAGGGCACGCGGGATGGCACAGGGCACGGTCAAGTGGTTCAACGCGGAGAAGGGCTTCGGCTTCCTGGAGCAGGACGGCGGCGGCCCCGACGTCTTCGTGCACTACTCGGAGATCCAGGGCCCGGGCTTCCGCAGTCTGGAGGAGGGCCAGCGGGTCGAGTTCGAGGTGAACCAGGGCCCGAAGGGCCCTCAGGCCCAGCAGGTCCGGGTCATCTGACCGGACCTGCTGGGCCTGCCGGGCTCGCCGGGCCTGAGGGACCGTCACCCGCCGAGGGCCTCCTCGTCGGACTCCCAGCGCAGCAGGTCGCCCGGCTGGCAGCCGAGGGCCTCGCAGAGCGCGGCGAGCGTCGCGAAGCGGACCGCCTTGGCGCGGCCGTTCTTGAGCACCGCCAGGTTGGCGGGCGTGATCCCGACCCGGTCGGCGAGCTCGCCGACCGACATCTTGCGCCGGGCCAGCATCACGTCGATGTCGACCACGATCGGCATCAGATCACCTGGTCCAACTCGGCCTGCAGCTGCGTCGCCTGGGCGAGCAGCATCCGCAGCACGGTCACCACGAGCGCCACCCCGAGGATGGCCAGGCCGATCCCGGCCATGATGACCGTGACGCCCGGGTCCTCCCGCTGGCCCGGCGCGTTGATCGCGGTGACCGCGAACCAGAGCAGGGCGACGGCCACGATCGAGCCGATCACGCCGTTCACGTAGCGGAAGGCGGCGTGCGAGAACACGGTGCCGCGCCGCACCATCGCGACCAGCCGCCAGACGCAGTACAGCGCCACCTGGGCGGCGCCCATCCCCAGCACCACGATCACCCGCAGCGGGGTCAGCGGCAGCGACCCGTCCTCCGGATCGCTGCCGCTGACCACCATCCACAGCATCAGCACCTGGAGCAGCACCGTGCCGGTGAACACCACCCCGAGCACGGCGCGCAGCGCGCGCACGGTGAACCGTCCCATGACCCATCCCTCCATCGATCAACGATGGGAATCTATCGATTTTCGATAGGTCAGGCAAGACGTGCCGCCCGCGTCAGACCAACCGGTCGTGCTGCTGGGCCGCGATGGCCCGGACCAGGGCGGCGAAGGCCTCGCGCGACCGGTCCTGCCGCTGCTCGGCCTCCTCGGCCTCCTCGCCCTCCGCCGCCGCCTCCTCGTCCCCGCTCCCCCCGTCCAGCGGCTCGGCGTACTCGTCGTGCAGCAGCCAGCAGCCCTGGATCCCGGTGAGCAGGTCCTCCAGCAGGTCACGGGCGGGGCGCTTCGGGTCCAGCGGGGTGAGCCGCAGGTCGGTGCCCTCGCCGTCGTCCTCCTCGTCCTCCTCCGCATAGGCGGCGAGCAACTCCTCGGCCTCCTCCAGCTGTTCGCGGAAGGCCGCCGGATCGGGCAGCACCCCGTCGGCCACCCGCATGGCGTGCCGCACCAGCCCGGTGACCACGTCGTACGGGGAGGCCCCGGCCTCGATCAGCTCCAGCACCAGGGTCGGCGTCTCGTACGGGAGGGACTCGACGGCGTCGGCCTCCCGGACCACCTCGGAGAGCGGGTGGCCGGAGACGGCGGCGGCCGCCTCGGCCGCGGCGGCCAGCCAGTGGGCGGCGGCCACCGCCGCCGCGGTCGGGTCCACCTCGGAGAAGAGCGCGGCCGGGCCGTACGGGTTCCGCTCCAACAGCCGGTCGGCGGCGGCGACCTGGACCGGCGAGGCGTCCTCGCGGGAGAGCAGCACGGCCTGCTGCGCCCGGCCGGTGAGGTCTCCCAGCTCGGCGGCCTCCACCCCGGCCAGCTCGGCCCCCACGTCGGCCCGGACGGCCTCGGTCAGCTCGGGGACGCCGAGCGCCAGCAGGGCCCGGCCGATCCGGTTGGCGTTCTCCACCAGCGGGCTGTAGGAGACGGTGATCGAGCCGCCGTGCGGCAGGTGCGGATCGGCCACCGCGCGGGCGACCTCCGCGAAGGCCTCGCGCTCCCGCTCGCGGCGCCAGCCCTCGCTGCCCGGCTCCAGGGAGTGCGCGGCCCCGGCGGGGTGGGTGTAGGTGCGCCAGGCCGCGGCCGAGAACTGCGTCAGCACGCTCGCCAGCCGGGACAGGCCCGCGAGGTCGGTGCCCACCGGGACGGCGGCGACCCGGGCGGCCAGGTCGCCCTCCCCGCTCCCCCAGGTCGCGATCAGCTCGTACCGGACGGGATCGACGCAGTACCGGGTCATGACGGACCACCTCCAGGCTCCGCACCGTCATACCACCTGCCACCGACGCTCCGTGGACGTATCCGCCGCGAAGCGTCCGAACGGCAGCACGGCAGTACGGCGGCACAGCGGCACGGCGGTGCGGCGGTGCGGTGACACGGCGGTGGGGGGGGGGGGGGGGGGGGGGGGGGGGGGGGGGGGGGGGGGGGCGGGGGGGCGGGGGGCCCCGGGCCCCCCCCCCCCCCCGCCCCCCCCGCGGGGGCCCCCCCGCCCGCCCCCCCCCCCGCGCGC
>NZ_JBITBY010000005.1:352737-510898 GCF_044452665.1 Kitasatospora sp. NPDC051853
TGGGGTGGGGTGTGGTTGTTCTTCGGCGCTGGGGTTTCTGTTCGTCCCCTGCCCCCCCCCGCGGGGGGCCGGGGGGCGCGGCCGCCCCCCCCCCGCCCCCCCCCCCCCCCCCCCCCCCCCCCCCCCCCCCCCCCGCCGCGGGTCAGGCCGGCAGGCGCGGCGTGCGCAGCGGCTCGGTCCGGCGCTCGCCGGTCGCCTCGAAGGCGGCGCCGAGGGCCAGCAGGGCGTTGTCGTCGTAGGCGCGGCCCGCGAAGGTCAGGCCGACCGGCATGCCGGTGTCGGCCATGGTGCCCATGGGCACGGTCACGGTGGGGATGCCGAGGTGCCGGGGCACCAGGTTGCCGTTGGCGACCCAGACGCCGTTGCGCCAGCCGAGCTCGGCCGAGGCCTCGTTGACGTCCATGTCGGCCGGGCCCACGTCGGCCAGCGCGGGGAAGACCACCGCGTCCAGGCCGAGCCCGTCCATCCACTGCTCCAGGTCGACCCGGCGGGTCTCCTCCAGCCCGCGCAGGCCCTCCTCGACGTGCGGCATGTCGGTGAAGGAGGCGTACGGACGCTCCGCCACGAAGCACGGGTACTCGCCGATGGTGTCGTCGAACCCGGCGTAGCGGTCCGGGAGTTCGCCCTGGTGCTTGGGCCAGATCCGGTCCGCGTCCACCTCGGCGATGCTCGGCAGCGCCGGGTCGCCGTTGGCGCGCAGGAAGTCGTCCCAGGCCCAGGCGGAGAGGTCCTCGATCTCGACCTTGAGGAAGTCGCGGCTGACGAGGCCCCGGGTGAGGAGCGAGGGCGCGCCGGGGCGGTCGGCCTCGTAGTTGGAGACCACCGGGAAATCGACCTCGACCACCTCGGCGCCGGCCTCCTCCAGGTCCCGGCGGGCGGCCTCCCACAGGGCGATCACCGAGGCGCGGGTGTCGACCCGCTGCCCGGTCTGGCCGCCGATGCCGCCCTCGGGGTTGGTGCCGGCCTCGGGGTCGGCGTTGATGTACATCGTCGGGACGCCGACCCGCTTGCCGGCCAGCGCGGCGCGCGCGGCCGCGGCGTCGGCGGGGGCGAGCGCCGGGTAGGAGGCCGGGCGGACCTCGGAGGCGGCCGGGAGCTCCACCCACGGCTGGGCGCGCCACAGGTCACCGCGGGTCTCCGCGTCGTCGGCCACCACGACGTCCAGCAGCTCGAACAGGTCGGCCATGGTGCGGGTGTGCGGGACCACCACGTCCATGGTCGGCACCAGCGGCCAGTTGCCGCGGACCGAGATCACGCCGCGGCTGGGGGTGTAGGCGCAGAGCGCGTTGCTGGAGGCCGGGGCGCGGCCGGAGGACCAGGTCTCCTCGCCGAGGCCGAAGGCGCCGAAGGAGGCCGCGGTGGCGGTGCCCGAGCCGTTGGAGGAGCCGGAGCCGTAGGCGCTGGTCAGCCACTCGGCGTTGTAGGGGCTCTCCGCGCGGCCGTAGACCCCGCGCTGCATGCCGCCGTTGGCCATCGGCGGCATGTTGGTCAGGCCGATCAGCACGGCGCCGCCGGCCCGCAGGCGCTCGATCGCGAAGGCGTCGCGCTGGGCCACCAGGTGCTCGAAGGCGGGCGAACCGGCCGCCGCCGTCAGGCCCTTGGCGAGGTAGCTGTCCTTGGCGGTGTACGGGATGCCGTCCAGCGGGCCGAGCGTCTCGCCGCGGGCGCGGCGGGCGTCGGAGGCCTCGGCCTCGGCGCGGGCCTCGGGGTTCATCACGACCATGGAGTTGAGCGCGGTGGCGGTGCCGGGGCGGTCGTACGCCTCGATCCGCGCGAGGTACGCCTCCAGCAGCTCGACCGCGGTGGTCTCGCCCTTCTCCAGTGCCGCGCGCAGGCTGGCGATACCGGCTTCCACAACATCGAATCCGCGCGTCATTGCGGGTCTCTCCTGGCAGGTCGGGTCAGCAGGGAACGTACTGACTAGATTTTCAGTCTAGACTAATGGTCTAGGTCGACGAGAACCAGGACGGGGCCATGGTCGAGAGGAAGCGCCAGCCGAGCGGCGACGAAGCGCGGGGCCGGGCGATGCGGGCCGCCATCGGCGCCATCGCCGAGAAGGGCCCGGCCGGGGTGCGGATGGCCGACATCGCCGCCCGCGCGGGGATGAGCACCGGCCACATCCTCTACCACTTCGGCCGCAAGGACCGGCTCCTGCTGGAGGTCCTCGCCTGGAGCGAGGCCGACCTCGGCGCCCGCTTCGAGGAGGCCGCCGAGCAGGCCGCCACCGCCACCGAGAAGCTGGCCCTGTTCGTCCGCTACTACCTCCCGCGCGGAGAGGGCGACGAGCGCTACGGCCTCTGGACCCACATGTTCGCCCGCCGGCACGACGACGCGGGCCGCAAGCTCCTCACCGAGCTCTCCGACACCTGGGACGCCCGGCTGGAGGCCGTCGTCCGGGAGGGCCAGTCCCGCGGCGAGTTCACCCCCGTCGACCCCGTCGACTTCACCATCCGCGCCGTCGCCATGCTGAACGGCATCTCCGCCGACATCATGTTCGGCCGCCCCCGCTGGCAGCAGGCCTCTCCCGACGCCTTCGCCATCGCCGCCCTGGAGCGCGAACTCCGCACCGGCTGACCAGCCGTGACGCCTCGTCAGCCGGTGACGGCGGCGGTGACGGCGGCGGCAGGGGCGGGGGCGAAGGCCTCCAGCGACTCGGGCACGGTCTGGCCGCCGTCCACCGTGAGGGTCTGCCCCGTGATGAACGCGGCCCCGTCCGAGGCGAGGAAGCAGACGGCGTGGGCGACGTCGGCCGGCTCCCCCAGCCTGCCGAGCGGGACCGAGGCCGCCATCCGGCGCAGGTAGTCCTCGCCCAGCGCGTCCAGGCCCTCGGTGCGCACGTTCCCCGGCAGCACCGCGTTCACCGTGATGCGCGACGGGGCCAGCTCCAGGGCCGCGCCGCGCAGGAAGCCGAGCTGGCCGGCCTTGCTGGCGCCGTAGTGGGACCAGCCCGAGTATCCGGTGGTGGGGCCGGTGATCGAGGAGGTGAGGACGACCCGCCCGTGCCCCGCGCGCTCCATCGCGGGCAGGCAGGCCCGCACGGCGAGGATCGAGCCGCGCAGGTTGACCGCGAGGACCTCGTCGACGTCGGCCGCCGTCATCTCCCGCAGCGGCCGCTCGGGGAAGATCCCGGCATTGGCGCACAGGACGTCGACGTGCCCGTGCAGGCGCTCCGCCAGGGCCGCCACCTCCTCCATCGCCGACGGGTCCCGCAGGTCGGCCGCGGCTCCCGCCACCCGCCCGCCGGTCGACCGGACCAGCGCCCCGGCCACCTCCCGCGCGGCCGCCCCGTCCCGGCCGGTCACCACCACCGCAGCCCCGAGGCGGGCGAACCGCTCGGCGATCCCCCGCCCGATGCCGCGCGTCCCGCCCGTCACGACGACCGACCGCTCCCGCCAGGGGGTGCTGTCCATGACCTGCCCTTCCTCGTGCCCGCCACGTCGCGCTCACCCTACCTCACTCTCCGTAGTCGGTGATCGCGAGTTGAAGAATTCTTCACATGCCTAGATGATGCAGTCGGCATGACGAGGGAGGAGCGAACGGTGAGCGACGTGTTCGACCAGGAACTGCGGGATCAACTCGCTGAGGCACGAAGGGAGTTGGCACTGGCCCGGACGGCCGGTGACGACGACGGGGTGCAGGCGTACCAGGGGCGGGTCAGGCAGCTGCTGCGGATCGCGGGGCAGTACGGCATCGCGCTCGCCCCCGCCACGGACGAGGAGGGCTGACGGCCGTGGCCGCCGTTCCGCTCTACCAGCTGAAGGCGGAGTTCTTCCGCACCCTCGGCCACCCGGCCCGGATCCGCGTGCTGGAGCTGCTCCAGGACGGCCCGCTGCCGGTCCGCGACCTGCTCGCGGCGCTGGAGATCGAGGCCTCCAGCCTCTCCCAGCAGTTGGCGGTGCTGCGCCGCAGCAACCTGGTGACCGCCACCCGCGAGGGCAACACCGTGGTCTACGAGCTGAGCACCCCGGACGTGGCCGAGCTGCTGCGGGCCGCCCGCCGCATCCTCACCACGATGATCACCGACCAGGGCCACCTCCTCGCCCAGCTGCGCGGCCCCGAGGAGAGGTCGGCGTGAGCGCGGCGGGGAAGCCGGTGGCGGGACGCGCCCGGGCCCGGGTGCGCGCGGTCCTGCCGGACAGGGCCGCCCTGAGGTCGATGGGGCGCTCCCCGCGCAGGGACCTGCTGGCCGGCCTCACGGTGGCGATCGTGGCGCTGCCGCTCGCGCTCGGCTTCGGCGTCGCCTCCGGTGCGGGCGCCGAGGCCGGGCTGGCCACGGCGGTGGTCGCCGGGGCGCTGGCCGCGGTCTTCGGCGGCTCGGACTTCCAGGTCTCCGGGCCGACGGGCGCGATGACGGTCGTGCTGGTGCCGATCGTCCACGAGTTCGGCGTGCCCGGGGTCCTGACGGTGGGTCTGCTCTCCGGCCTGCTGCTGATCGCCCTGGCGCTCGCGGGCGCCGGACGGTTCATGGCCTACGTACCCGCCCCGGTGGTGGAGGGGTTCACCCTCGGGATCGCCGGGGTGATCGGCCTCCAGCAGGTCCCCGCCGCCCTCGGGGTGGAGCCGGGCGGGGCCGGGAACGTGCTGGCCGGCGCCTGGCAGGCCCTCGGCGACTTCACCCTCCACCCCGACCCGGCGAGCGCGGGGCTGGCCGCGGGCGTCGCGCTGGTCATGCTGCTCGGTGCGCGCCTGCGCCCCGGGGTGCCGTTCTCCCTCCTCGCCGTCGTCGCCGCGACCGCGGTGGCCGGCCTCGCGCACCTCGACGTGGCGACCATCGGCCACCTCCCCTCCGGACTCCCGGCACCCTCCCTCGCCTTCCTCGACCCCTCCTCGGTACCGCACCTGGCGACGGCCGCGCTCGCGGTCGCGGCCCTGGCCGCCCTGGAGTCCCTGATGTCCGCCACCGCCGCCGACGCGATGAGCGTCTCCGAGCGCCACGACAGCGACCGCGAACTCTTCGGCCAGGGCCTGGCCAACCTCGCCGCCCCGCTGTTCGGCGGCGTCGCCGCCACCGGCGCGATCGCCCGCACCGCCGTCAACGTCCGCTCCGGCGCCGCCTCCCGCCTGGCCGCCCTCGCCCACGCCGCCGTGCTCGCCGTCGTCGTCTTCGCGGCCGCACCGCTGGTCTCCGGCATCCCACTGGCCGCCCTGGCCGGGGTGCTGATCGCCACCGCCGTCCGGATGGTCGAGGTCGCCTCGCTGCGCGCGATCGCCCGCGCCGGACGGGGCGAGGCCGCGATCCTGGCCCTCACCGCCGGCGCCACCCTCGCCTTCGACCTGGTCACCGCCGTGATCGTCGGCCTGGTGGTGGCCGGGGTGCTGGCGCTGCGTCAGGTCGCCCGCACCGCCGCCCTCGCGCAGGAACCGCTGCACACCGGCCCTCCGCCGGGCGGACACCGGAAACAGGAACAGGCCCTGCTCGCCGAGCACATCGCCGCCTACCGGATCGACGGCCCGCTGTTCTTCGCCGCCGCCCACCGCTTCCTGCTCGAACTCGCCGAGACCACCCCCCTGCGGGCGGTCGTCCTGCGGCTCTCCCACGTCACCGCGATCGACTCCACCGGCGCCCTCGTCCTCGCCGACGCCATCACCAAGCTCCGGCGCCGCGGCGTCCTCGTGCTGGTCTCCGGCGTCCGGGACGAGCACCGCCGCACCCTCGACGCGCTCGGCGTCCTCGACGCCCTGGAGGTCGAGGGCCTGGTGCTGGCCACCACCCCCGAGGCCATCGCCCGCGCCGAGCACCTCACCGACGCCACCCACCCGAAGACCGCCCCGAGGACCGCCCGATGACAGGAGCCCCCACCGTGACCCGCAGCGAGACCGACGGCGTGCGCGACGAGAAGGCCCGGCGGAAGCAGATGTGGATCCGCGCCTCCGTCTACATCGCGGGCACCCACCTCTTCGCGGGCTTCGTCATCCTGCTCTTCGCCCTCGGCAACCGCCACTGACCCCGGCCGGGAGCGAGGCCCGGTACGGGGAACGCGGGGGGCCTTGCATGCATGACTTTACTAGTTGCTAAGATTGGCAACTGCGAGGGATGGAGGAGGCCCGGATGCGCGGGTCTTCGGGAATCCGGCCGGCGACGCCGACCGCCACGCGCCCGTCCGGGGACGTGCGGTCGCCCCGGGCGTGCGGGAGGCGCCGCCACCACGGCCGCCCGTGCCCCGGGCCTCCCCCGTTCTCCCGCCCCGCGGGAGGGCCCTCGCACAGCCGCGGTTGCTAAGGTCTCGGGTGATGACGCACTCCCAGGACCAGCCCCATCCCGAGGCGGTGACGACGTGAAGGACGCGCAGCACCGCGCGCCGTCCGTGACCCGCGCGCCGCTGTACCAGCTCAAGGCCGAGTTCTTCAAAACCCTCGGCCACCCCGTACGCATCCGCGTCCTGGAGCTGCTGAGCGAACGCGAGCACGCCGTCGCCGAGATGCTCCCCGAGGTCGGCGTCGAACCCGCCCACCTCTCCCAGCAGCTCGCCGTCCTGCGCCGCGCCCAGCTCGTCACCACCCGCCGCGAGGGCTCGACGGTCCACTACCGCCTCACCACCCCCGAGCTCGCCGACCTCCTCAAGGTCGCCCGCTCCATCCTCGGCGGCGTCCTCACCCACCAGGCCGGCCTCCTCGACGACCTCAACGACACCACCGGGACGGGCACCCCGGCCGGGACGGTGTGACGAAAGTCTGACGTCCCCCCGCCTTCCCTGGTCACCGGCGTCCCCAGCTGGTCGAATCGGACCCATGACGCACGAGGACGGAACGGAGCCCGCTGGGGCACCGGTGGGGCGGCGGGTGGTGCTGGCGATGCTGGGGCTCGGCGCGGCGGGGGTCGCGGCCGGGCCGTGGCTGCAGCGCGGGGTGGACGCCGTCGTCAGCAAGGACCCGACCGGGGTGACCGGGCTGCTGCCCGGCGGCAGCGGCTTCCGGTACTACTCGGTGGTCGACTCCGTCCGCCCCCGGACGGCCGACGACTACACCCTGACCGTCGACGGTCTGGTGGACCGCCCGACGACGTACCGGCTGCCCGAGCTCCAGGCCCTGCCCCAGCGGCGGATCGTCCGGGACGTGCAGTGCGTGACCGGCTGGCGGGTGCCCGCCACCCCGTTCGAAGGCGTCCGCCTGGCCGACCTGCTGGACGCCGCCGGGGTGCGGGACGGGGCCGCGGCCGTCCGGTTCAGCTGCTTCGACGGCGCCTACACCGAGAGCCTGACGCTCGATCAGGCCCGCCGCGAGGACGTCCTGCTGGCCCTGCGGATGCAGGACGCCCCGGTCAGCCACCAGCACGGCGGCCCGGTGCGGCTGTACGTCGCCCCGATGTACTTCTACAAGTCCGCCAAGTGGCTCTCCGGCATCACCCTCACCCCCGCCGTCGAACCCGGCTACTGGGAGCACCGCGGCTACGACACCGACGCCTGGGTCGGCCGCTCGAACGGACGCGACGATGCCCCGACCTCCTGAGCCCGCCCCGGCGCCCGGCCGGGTGCGCCGCTTCACCCCCGCCCAGCGCCGGGTCCACCGGGCCACCGCCGCCCTGATGCTCACCTGCCTGGCCACGGCCGCCGTCCTCTACCTCCCGTCACTGTCCCAACTGGTCGGCCGCCGGGGCCTGGTGCGCACCGTCCACGAGTGGGCCGGCCTCCTCCTCCCGGTGCCGCTCCTGCTCGGACTGGTCTCCCGGGCCCTGCGCGCCGACCTCACCCGCCTCAACCGCTTCACCGCCGCCGACCGCACCTGGCTGCACGCCGTCCGCCACGGCTCGCCGCACCGCCCGGCCGGCAAGTTCAACGCCGGCCAGAAGCTCTACGCCGCCTTCACCGCCGGCGCGGTCCTGGTCATGCTCGGCACCGGCCTGCTGATGTGGTTCACCCACCTCGCCCCGCTCCCGGTGCGCACCGGCGCCACCTTCGTCCACGACTGGCTCGCCACCGCCCTCACCCTCGCCGTCACCGGCCACGTCTGGCTGGCCGTCCGCGACCCCGAGGCCCGCCGCGGCATGCGCACCGGCACCGTCTCCCGTACCTGGGCCGCCCGCGAACACCCCGACTGGGAACCGGAGGAGGGGTCCGCGCCGGGCGGAGGTCCAGTGTGAGGCCCTGACACTCCACCCGTTCGCGCCGGGCCGGTCGGCGCCGGTCGGGACCATCGACCCCGGTGGAGGGGCCCTCATGGCCCTGGGGGCCGGGTCCGTCCCGGGCGGAAGCTGGTCCCGGCCCCGAGCGCGGTGCTCCGGGGCCGGAGGACGAGGAGGGTATCCGCCATGGAGCGAAGCCTGTTGGTCGGGGTCGACGGTTCGCCCGAGAGCCGGGCCGCGGTGCGGTGGGCCGCGGAGGAGGCGGTGCGCCGGGGCGCGAAGCTGTGGATCGGCCACGTGCGGACCTGGCTGGACGACGTGCACGCGGCGCCCGAACAGCCGGACGGCGTCCGGGGGTTGACGGCGCGGCTGCTGGACGAGGCGGCCGACGAGGCGCACCGGGTGAGCCCCGGGCTGACGGTGCGGACGGAGCTGCTGGTCGGCGGTGCTCCGGCGGAGGTGCTGGTGCGGGCCGCCGAGCGGGCCGAGCTGCTGGTGCTGGGTTCGCGCGGGCTGGGCGGCTTCGCCGGTCTGGTGGTGGGCTCGGTCGGCCTGGCCGTGACGGCCCGGTGCGAGCGGCCCACCGTGCTGGTGCGCGCCTCGGCCGTCCGGCGGTCGGACGCGGCGCAGGACGACGAGGTCCACTGGACGGGTGAGATCCACCGCACCGGCGAGGTGGTGGTCGGCGTGGACAGCCGGGACCCGTCGCCGGAGACGCTCGCGTTCGCCTTCCGCCAGGCCGGGTCGCTCGGCACCGGGCTGCGCGCGGTGCACGGCTGGGAGCCGCCCGCCTCCTGGGGGTACGCGGGCTGGGTGCCGCCGCACGAGACCTGGGAGCAGTTCGGCACCATCGAGGCCGACCTGCTGGAGAAGGCCGTCGCCGACGTGCGCGACCGCTACCCGGACGTGCCCGTGGTCCTGGACGCCCGGGCCGGGACGGCCGCCGGTGCGGTGGTGGAGGCCTCGCACGAGGCCGCGCTGGTGGTGGTCGGCCGACGCCGCCGGCCGCACCCGGTGGGGATGCGGCTCGGCCCGGCCGCCCACGCCGTGCTCCACCACGCGCACGCGCCGGTCGCGGTGGTGCCGCACGACTGAACCACCGGCGGGCCGGGCGGGCCTGACGCGGTGTCGGGCCGGGACAGGGTCGGAAGGCCCTGTCCCGGCCCCGGCCGTCCGGCGGATACTCCTCGCAGGATCCACGCCCGGCTGCGGGCCCGCGTCCAGGAGGGACGATGAGCGACGACCAGGACCCCACCGGGATCACGGTGTTCCTGCTGGACGACCACGAGGTGGTCCGCCGGGGCGTGCGGGACCTGCTGGACGACGAGCCCGGCATCAGCGTGATCGGCGAGGCGGCCACCGCCGCCCAGGCCCTCGCCCGGGTACCGGCCCTGCGGCCCGACGTGGCCGTGCTCGACATGCGCCTGCCCGACGGCGACGGGGTGACGGTCTGCCGCGAACTGCGCTCCCGGATGCCCGGTCTGGCCTGCCTGATGCTCACCTCCTTCGACGACGAGGAGGCCCTGCTCGACTCGATCCTGGCCGGGGCCGCCGGCTACGTGCTCAAGCAGATCGCCGGCACCGACCTGATCACCGCCGTCCGCACGGTCGCCTCCGGCCAGTCCCTGCTCGACCCCGGCGCCACCACCCGGCTGCTCGGGCGGCTGCGCAGCGACGCCACCCCGAAGGAGCCGGCGTACCCGCTGCTGACCAGCCGCGAGCGCGAGGTGCTGGCCCTGGTCGGCGAGGGGATGACCAACCGTCAGATCGGCCAGCGGCTCTACCTCACCGAGAAGACCGTCAAGAACCACCTCTCCCGCCTGCTCGCCAAGCTCGGCGTCGAACGCCGCGTCCAGGCCGCCCTGATCGCCACCGACGCCCTGGCCGACCAGCCCGCCCACCCGCCCCGCCGCCGCTCCGCGTAGCTCCGGCCGGAGGGGACGCCGAGGTTCAGACGGGGCGGACGGCGCGCGGGCCGACCACCTCGGCGCCGAGGGCGGTGACCCGGGCGCGGAGTCCGCGGTCCGCGGTGACGACCAGACAGGCCCGCTCCGGATCGGCGGTACGGGCCGCCCCGACGAGCTCGACGATCCGGTCGTCGCCGCTCCCCGGGGCGTCGACCACCCGCACCCCCGGAATCCCGCACACCCTGCGGGCGGCCCCCTCCACCACCAGGACCACTTCCAGCGGGCCGCCGTACGACCGGCCCGGGACCCGGTCGGGCGCCAACCCGTGCTCCGCGACCGGGGCCAGGGCGTCCCGCAGCCGCTGCGCCGCACCACGGCGGTCGCGCCACCAGCCGTCCGGCACCGAGCCCACCACGTTCGCGGCGTCCACCACCAGCAGCGGCGCGCGCTGCGCGCCGACGTCCACACCGTCCCTGTCCATGACCCGGAAGCCTGCCACGGACACCGGTGCGGCACCGGTGCGGCACCGGTGCGACGGCCGGCGCACGGGCCGAGGGGCGGGGCCTCAGAGCTCCAGCGGGGCCGTCCAGACCAGCCGGGTGCCGCCGCCGGCCGGGGTCTCCAGCTCGAAGGTGCCGCCGAGGCGGGCGGCCCGTTCGGCGAGGTTGCGCAGGCCGCTGCGGCGGCCGCCGGCCGGGATGCCGGTGCCGTCGTCCTCGACGGTGAGCAGGACGCGGCTGCCGGTGGCCCGGAGGGAGACGGCCACCCGCTTCGCACCCGCGTGGCGGGCGGCGTTGCTGAGGGCCTCGCCGAGGACGGCGAGCACGTGCTCGGCGGTCTCGGCCGGGACGTCGGTGTCGAGCAGTCCCTCCATGGCGAGTTGGGGGGCGAAGCCGAGGACGGCCTGGGCGGCCTCCGCCGTGCGGACGGCCCTGGCCCGCAGGCCGTCCCGGCCGGGTTCGTCGCGGGCCCGGAGGCCGAAGATGGTGGAGCGGATGATCTTGATGGTCTCGTCCAGGTCGCCCACCGCCCGGAGCACCCGCTCGGCCGCGCCCGGGTGCTCGATCAGGCGCGCCGCGCTCTGCAGCGTCATCCCGGTCGCGAACAGCCGCTGGATCGCCAGGTCGTGCAGGTCCCGGGCGATCCGGTCGCGGTCCTCCAGCATGGCGAGCTGTTCGGCCTCGCGCCGCCGCGAGGCCAGCTCCAGGGCCAGGGCGGCCTGGTCGGCGAAGCCGAGCAGCGGGCCGATCTCCCGTTCCGTGAACGGCGGTTCGCCGCTGTGCCGGGCGAGCAGCAGGACCCCGTCCACCTGCCCGGAGGAGCGGCCGAGCGGGACGGCCACGGCCGGGCCGAGCCCGGCGAAGCGGCGCGGGCCGCCGGAGAGCGCGGGGTCGCCGGCCAGGTCGGGCGTGGTGACGGGCACGCCCCGGGCGAAGGCCTGCCCGGAGAGGGTCTCCGCCATCGGCACCGTCAGGCCCAGCCGCCGCGCCGCCTCGCCCCCGGCGGCCACCTCGACCCGCAGCGCCTCGCCGGGACGGGGAGCACGGCCCGGGCCCGCCGGCACCGAGACGTCGCCGAGCTCCGCCCCGGCGATCTCCCGGGCCCGCTCCACGATCAGTTCCAGCACCTCGGAGCGCGAACCGCCGGAGAGCAGGCTGCGGGTGATCTCGGCGCTGGCGGCGAGCCAGCGCTGCTGCCGCTGGGCCTCCTCGTACAGCCGGGCGTTGTCGATCGCCACTCCGGCGGCCACCGCCAGGGTGGAGATCACCGCCTCGTCGTCGGTGTCGAACTCCTGGCCGCCGCGCCGGTCGGTGAGGTAGAGGTTGCCGAACACCTCGCCGCGGACCCGGATCGGCACGCCGAGGAAGGTGCGCATCTCCGGGTGGTGCGCCGGGCAGCCGGTCGAGGCCGGGTGGGCGGTCAACTCGGCCAGCCGCAGCGGCTCCGGACGGTGGATCAGCTCGCCCAGCAGCCCCCGGCCGGTCGGGTAGCGGCCGATCCCGGCGATCTCCTCCTCGGTCAGACCGACCGTCAGGAACTGCGAGAGCGTCGCGCCGTCGGGCCCGACCACCCCGAGCGCCGCGTACCGGGCGTCCACCAGCTCGGCGGCGGTCTCCACGATCCGGCGCAGCACCTGGGTCAGGTCCAGCTCCCGGCCGACCGAGAGCACGGCCTCCATCAGGCTGTGCACCCGGTCCCTGGTCCCCCGGACCGCGTCGATCCGCGCCTGCAGCTCCTCCAGCAGTTCGTCCAGCCGGAGCTGCGGCAGCGGCGTCCGCGCCCTGTCCCCACCCATCCGTTGCCTCCTCCGGCCCGTACCGTGCCCCGCCGCACCCCGCCGCACCCCGCCGCACCGGGCGCCGGGTCCGGGCAGCACCACCCTAGCCAGCGGCCCGACGGCCCGTCAGACGGCCCCGGCCGCGCCGCCCGTCAGTGTTCGGGCACCACGGCGACCGGCCCCTGGGCGTGGTGCAGGGCCGCCTGGACCACCGAGCCGAGGTGGGTGCCGACCGGCAGGTGGCTGTCGTGGCGGCCCAGCACCAGGAGGCCCCGTCCGGCGGCGGCGTCCAGCAGGGTGAGCGCGACGGGGCCGGGCACCACCGACTCGGTGATCTCCAGGCCCGGGTAGCGGCCGCGCCAGGGGGCCACCGCCTCGGCGACGGCGCGGCGGCGGTCCCGGTCGAGCTCCGCCTCCGCCGGGCCGAGCGACGCGAACGCCAGGTAGTCGCTCCCGCCCGCCGGGTGCCAGGCGTGCACCACGCGGAGCCGGGCCGAGCGCGCGGCCGCCGTCCGGCAGGCGAAGTCCACGGACCGCTCGCCGGGGTGACGCAGGCTCAGGCCCACCACCACCTCGGCCCCGGCCCGGTCGCCGACCGGCTCGCCCGACCGGACCAGGACCACCGGGCAGTCCGCCCGGCCCAGCACCCGGCGGCTGACCGAGCCGGTCAGGAAGCCCCGCAGCGCACCGAGGCCGTGCGATCCGAGCACCAGCATCGAGGAGCCCCGCCCCGCCTCGACCAGGACGTCCACCGGATCGCCCGGCACCTGAGTGCCGGTCACCTCGGTGCCGCCGCCCCGCTCCCGCAGGCCGTCCGCCTCCGCCGCCAGGCCCTCCCGGCCCCAGCGCACCGCGTCCTCGCGGCCGAGCACGTGCTCGCCGGCCCAGGGCCAGGCCTGGACCAGGCGCAGCGGCACCTTCCGCTTCCCCGCCTCGTGCGCGGCCCAGCCCGCGGCGGCGATGCTCGCGGGAGAACCGTCGTACCCGGCCACGATCGTTCCGGTCATGGTGTGCTCCTCGGTCCGGCGCGTCCACCTCCATGGTCCGCCCGTCCCGCGCCCGGCCACGAACCCCGGCCCGCGGCCCGCAGAGCCCGGCCCGCAGGTCCCGGTCCTCAGGTCGCGACCCGCAGCGCCCAGTCCGCGGGCCCGGCCGGCGGGAGGTGCCGGGCGAGGCCGGGCGTGCGGAGCAGGGCGCCGTCGGGGAGGACCGCGAAGGCCTCGACCCCGGGACGTTCCCCGGCCCAGGCCAGGCCGGGTACGGGGCCCATCGCGCAGACGGCGGTGGCCCAGGCGTCGGTGCGGGCCAGGCCCGTACCGGGGTCGCCGACCAGGGTCAGCGAGGCGAAGCCGAGGGCCGGTCGGCCGGTGGACGGGTCCAGCACGTGGGCGCCGCGTTCCGCCGTCCCGGAGGTGGCCACGGCGAGGTCGTGTCCCGTGAGCACCGTCGCCAGCGCGCCCGGGCGCAGCGGGTGGGCGACCCCGATCCGCCACGGCCCGCCCGTCGTCTGGACGTCCCCGCCGCCGCTCACGCAGTGCTGCCGGGAGCCGGCGGCCCGCAGGATCCGGCAGGCCTCCTCGACCGCCCAGCCCTTCACCCAGCCGCTCGGGTCCAGCCGTCCGCCGGGCCGGGCGGAGAACCGGCCACCGGTCTCCCGCCCGGTCTCCGCACAGCGGGCCAGCACCTCGGCCACCTCGGGGTGGCAGTCCGTCAGTTCCGCCTCGCCCCGGGCCAGCCGGCTGATCTCGCTGCCCTCCCGGTGGGTGGAGAAGCGGGCGTCGATCTCGTGCAGCCGGGCCACCAGCCGCTCCAGCGCGGCGGCGGTGCGCGGGCCGGGGTCCCGTACGGTGACCGAGAAGACCGTCCCCATCACGTGCTCGGCGTGCTTCACGGTCCGCTCCGGTCCCGTGCTCACCGGCCCGCCCGGTCGAGGGCGCTCTGCAACGAGCGGGCGTACCCGTCGCTGGTGTAGGTGGCCCCCGACACCACGTCGATGTCGGCGCTCTGGGCGGATATCGCCTCCTGGTTGAGGACCGGGACGGCGGAGGAGTTGATCTCCCGGTCGCGGCGGTCCTCGGAGGGGTACCGGACCGCCTCCACGGCGGTGATCCTGGTACCCGTCAGGGTGACCTTCACCTGCACCGGCCCGTACCGGGTGTCGACGGCGTCACCGGTCACCGACCGGGTGGTGGCCGACGCGTCGGAGGCGTCCCCGGAGGCGGCGGGGGCGGGTGTCCCGGAGGCGGGTGCCCCGGAGCCGACCGCCGCGGGCGGGGTGCTGTCGTGCGGCTTCAGCGAGAGCAGCAGGACCACCCCCGCGGCGGTGGCGGTCCCGGTGACGACGGCTCGGCGCATGACGGCTCCTCAGAACGCGAACGACTCGTGGTGGATGCGGCCGGCCCGCACCCCGGCGGCCCGCAGCGAGCGGACCGCCTCGGCGGTCATCGGCCCGGGCCCGCAGAGGTAGACCTCGTGCCCGGCCAGGTCCGGGACCAGCCGGCGCAGCGCCTCGCCGAGGTCGCCGACCTCGGCCCGGCTGCCGGTCAGCGCGTGCACCCGGGCGCCCCGGCGGGCCGCGATCAGGGCCAGCTCCCGGGTGAACAGCAGGTCCTCGGGCCGGCCGGCCCGCTGCACCAGGGTCACCTCGCCCGGCAGCGTCTCGAACAGCGCGCGCAGCGGGGTGATCCCGACGCCCGCGCCGAGCAGCAGCACCTTGGGCCGCCGGTGCAGCCGCGCGGTGAAGGCGCCGTACGGGCCCTCGGCGCGTACCCGGGTGCCCGGGCGCAGGGTGGCCACCGCCGCGCTGTGCGGGCCGAGGTCCTTCACCGTGAAGCGCAGGTGGCCGGGGTGCGGCGGCGCGGAGAGCGAGTAGGGGTTGGCGGCCCAGCGCAGCCCGGGCGCCTGGAACTGCAGGCGGAAGAACTGGCCCGGCTCGGCCCGGAGCCGGTCCAGCCGCCGGCCGGTCAGGAAGACCGAGACCACGCCCGGGCCCTCGGGCCGGACCTCGGCCACCACCAGCCGGTGCCGCCGGTCGCGCAGCCACGGCAGGGCCAGCCGGTACCAGCCGAGCGCGGCGGCGGTGCCCAGGTAGAGCACGTACCAGACGGCCCGGCCGGGGGTGCCGCCGCCGAGGTCGGCGCCGGTGGCCAGCTGGTGGCCGAAGGCCAGCGCCACGGCGAGGTAGGCGGCGAGGTGGAGGTGGAACCAGAGTTCGTACGGCATCCGGCGGCGGGCCGCGCGGGCGGACACCGCGCCGGTGCCGAGCATCAGCAGGGTGCCCAGGGCGGCCTTGAGCATCCCGGGGAAGTGGAACACGATCTCCACGCCCTCGCCGAGCGGCCCCTGACCGTCCGTCAGCGCGTAGCCCCAGACGACCGTCAGCACGTGCACCGTCACCAGGGCGACCAGGTAGCGCCCGCCGAAGGCGTGCCAGCGCGCCAGCCGGTCGGCGCCGACCTCCCGTTCCAGGAACGGCAGACGGGCCATCAGGAGCAGCAGCACCGGCGCCGCGTACCCGGCCAGCAGCCCGGTGATCCGCCCGGCCCCGGTCAGCCACCCGGCCGCGCCGGTGACCGCGCCGGTGCCCTGCCACCAGAGCGCGAGGACGCCGAGCGCCCCGATCACGACCGCCGCCACCACCGCGGCGGGGACGGTGGCGACGGGGAAGCGGCGTGGCGGAGCGTGCGGCGGGGCGACCGCGGCCATGGCGGACTCCTCTCCGGGGGTACCGGGCGGCCGGGCGCCGCCGAGGAGTCAGACCCTGGCACCGGAATCTCGCAGTTCCCTGTGAATCCGGGCCGGCCGATGCCGCAGAATGCCTCACCGGACGGTCATGTGCGCAGCTCAGCGGCATGGTGGGGGCGGATTCCGGGCCGTGCCGATCTCACCGCATTCTCATCGTCCGCCGCCGCCCGGCCCGCACCGGGCGTTGAAACCCGGCCCCTCCCCCGCCAGAATCGGCGCATGGCAACCGCGCGCTGGCAGGACACCGTGATCGCCCGGAGCGACGAGACCGTCGTCGTCGAGGGGAACCACTACTTCCCGCTCGACTCGGTCCGGCGGGAGTTCCTCCTCCCGTCCGACACCACGAGCATGTGCGGCTGGAAGGGCACGGCCTCCTACTACACCCTCGACGTCGACGGGCGGACCAACCCCGACGCCGCCTGGTACTACGCCGACCCGCTGCCCGAGGCGGAGCACGTCCGCGGCCGGGTGGCCTTCTGGCGCGGGGTCGACGTCACCGAGCACTGAGCACCCGTCACCGGCCGCCTCGGCGCGGGCCGCTGGGGCCCCGTCAGCCGCGCAGGGAGCGGAGGTGCTCGCGGTTCAGGACCGAGATGCCGGTGAGGGGGATGCCCTTGGGGCAGGCGGTGGCGCACTCGCCGGTGTTGGTGCAGCCGCCGAAGCCCTCGGCGTCCATGGTGTCGACCATGGCGCGGACCCGGGAGGAGCGTTCGGGGGCGCCCTGCGGGAGGACGTTGAGGTGGACGACCTTGGCGGCGGTGAAGAGCATCGCCGAGCCGTTCGGGCAGGCGGCCACGCAGGCGCCGCAGCCGATGCACTCGGCGTGCTCGAAGGCGAGGTCGGCGGTCTCCTTGGGGACGGGGGTGGCGTGCGCCTCGGGGGCGGAGCCGGTGGGGGCGGTGACGTAGCCGCCGGAGCCGATGATGCGGTCCAGGGCGGTGCGGTCCACCACCAGGTCCTTGACCACCGGGAAGGCGCCGGCCCGCCAGGGTTCGACGTCGATGGTGTCGCCGTCGCGGAAGTGCCGCATGTGGAGCTGGCAGGTGGTGGTCCGCTCGGGGCCGTGGGCCCGGCCGTTGATGACCATGCCGCAGGCGCCGCAGATGCCCTCGCGGCAGTCGTGGTCGAAGGCGACGGGCACGTCGCCGCGCTGGATCAGCTCCTCGTTGAGGGTGTCGAGCATCTCCAGGAAGGACATGTCGGGGCTGATGCCGGAGACCTGGTAGGTGGTCATGGAGCCGGGGGCGTCGGGGCCGGGCTGGCGCCAGATGCGCAGGGTGAGGTTCACGCGTAGCTCCGCTGGGTGGGGTGGACGTGTTCGAAGTGGAGTTCCTCGCGGTGCAGCACGGGGGCCCGCCCGGTGCCGGTGAACTCCCAGGCGGCGGCGTAGGAGAACTCCTCGTCGCGGCGGGCGGCCTCGCCGTCGGGCGTGGCGCTCTCGGTGCGGAAGTGGCCGCCGCAGGACTCGGTGCGGTGCAGTGCGTCCAGGCACATCAGCTCGGCCAGCTCCAGGTTGTCGACCAGCCGGTTGGCCTTCTCCAGGGCCTGGTTGAGCTCGGCACCGCTGCCGGGGACCTTGACGCGCCGCCAGAACTCCTCGCGCAGCTGCGGGATGCGGGCCAGTGCCCGGCGCAGCCCGGCCTCGTCGCGGGCCATCCCGCACTCGTCCCAGAGGAGTTCGCCGAGCTCGCGGTGGAGCGAGTCGGGGGTGCGGTCGCCGTCCACGGCGAGGATGCGGGCCAGTCGGCCGGCGGTCTCGGCCTCGACGGCGGCGATCTCGGGGTGGTCGGCGGGGACGGGGGCGAGCGGGGTGGAGCCGAGGTAGTGGTTGAGGGTGGGCGGCAGCACGAAGTAGCCGTCGGCCAGGCCCTGCATCAGGGCGCTGGCGCCGAGCCGGTTGGCGCCGTGGTCGGAGAAGTTGGCCTCCCCGACGGCGAACAGGCCGGGCACCGTGGTCTGCAGGTCGTAGTCCACCCAGAGCCCGCCCATCGTGTAGTGGATGGCGGGGTAGATCCGCATCGGCGCGGAGTACGGGTCCTCGGCGGTGATCCGCGCGTACATCTCGAACAGGTTGCCGTACCGGGCCTCCACCACGTCCCGCCCGAGCCGGGCGATGGCGTCCGCGAAGTCCAGGTAGACCCCCTGCCCGCCGGGGCCGACGCCGCGGCCCTCGTCGCAGACCACCTTGGCCGCCCGGGAGGCAATGTCGCGCGGGACGAGGTTGCCGAAGGCGGGGTAGATCCGCTCCAGGTAGTAGTCCCGCTCCTGCTCCGGGATCGCGGCCGGCGGGCGGGTGTCGCCCTTCGCCTTCGGCACCCAGATCCGGCCGTCGTTGCGCAGCGACTCGCTCATCAGGGTGAGCTTGGACTGGTGGTCGCCGCTGCGCGGGATGCAGGTGGGGTGGATCTGGGTGAAGCAGGGGTTGGCGAACAGGGCGCCGCGCCGGTGGGCCCGCCAGATCGCGGTGGCGTTGGAGTTCTTGGCGTTGGTGGAGAGGTAGAAGACGTTGCCGTAGCCGCCGGTGGCCAGCACCACGGCGTCGGCCAGATGGGTCGTCAGCTCGCCGGTCACCAGGTCGCGGGCGACGATGCCGCGGGCCCGGCCGTCGACCACCAGCAGGTCCAGCATCTCGGTGCGGGCGTGCAGTTCGACGTTCCCGGCGGCGATCTGCCGGGACAGCGCCTGGTAGGCGCCGAGCAGCAGCTGCTGCCCGGTCTGGCCGCGGGCGTAGAAGGTGCGGGAGACCTGGACGCCGCCGAAGGACCGGGTGTCCAGCAGGCCGCCGTACTCGCGGGCGAACGGGACGCCCTGGGCCACGCACTGGTCGATGATCTCCACCGAGACCTGGGCCAGGCGGTGCACGTTGGACTCCCGGGCGCGGAAGTCCCCGCCCTTGACGGTGTCGTAGAACAGGCGGCGGACCGAGTCGCCGTCGTTGCGGTAGTTCTTGGCGGCGTTGATGCCGCCCTGGGCGGCGATCGAGTGGGCCCGCCGCGGGGAGTCCTGGAAGCAGAACTGCACGACGTGGTAGCCCTGTTCGGCCAGGGTGGCGCCGGCCGCGCCGCCGGCCAGGCCGGTGCCGACCACGATCACGGTGTGCTTGCGGCGGTTGGCCGGGTTGACCAGCTTGGCCTCGAACCGGCGCCGGTCCCAGCGCTCCTCGATCGGGCCGCCGGGGGCGGCGGTGTCGGCGATCGGCGCGCCGAGGGTGTAGTCGAGGTAGGTGCTCTCGGTGGAGCTCATCGGACCACTCCGGTCATCACGGCGACGGGGACGGACAGGAAACCGGCGGTGAGCAGCAGCGCGAGTCCGTTCGCGGCGAGCTTCAACCCCCGGTCGCGGCGCGGGTTGTTGGCGCCGAGGGTCTGGGCGGCGCTCCAGAAGCCGTGCCGCACGTGCAGGCCGAGGGCGAGCACGGCGAGGCAGTAGACACCGCCGCCGTACCAGGTGGAGAAGGAGGCCACGATGTTCTGGTACGGGTGGCCCTCCTCCCCCAGCGGGTTCACCGTCAGGGTGGTCAGGTCGAGGATGTGCCAGACGATGAACAGCCCGAGGATCACCCCGCCCCAGCGCATGGTGCGGGTGGCGTAGCTCGCCCGGCGGCGGGTGTGGGCGTACTTGACCGGACGGGCCTTCAGGTCGCGGCGGCTCAGCTGGTACGCGGCGACGCCGTGCGCGACCACGGCCGCGAGCAGCACGGCCCGGGCCAGCCAGAGGAACCAGCCGAAGTGCAGCAGCGGCTGTCCCAGGGTGCGCAGCCAGTGCGCGTAGCCGTTGATGTCCGCCGGCCCGAAGAACACCTTGAGGTTCCCGAGCATGTGGGCCACCAGGTAGAGCAGCATGACGAGCCCGCTGACCGCCATGACCGCCTTCTTGCCGAGGGTCGAGCGCCAGAGGACCGCCGGTGTGGACGGGCGTCCGCCCGTCCGAGTCGCGAGTGCCATGCCGGAAACGGTAGGGACCTTCGGCACGGTGCGTCCAAGACATGGTTCCGGTCCTGACGATAGGCAGTGCCTATGATGGGTGGGTGCAGTTCCAGCAGCTCCGCTACTTCACCGCCGTCGCCGAGACCCGCAACTTCACCCGGGCCGCCGAGCGGGAGCTGGTCGCGCAGCCCTCGCTCTCGCAGCAGATCCGTTCCCTGGAGCGGGAGTTGGGGGCGGAGCTGTTCCACCGCTCGCGGACCGGGGCCACCCTCACCGACGCGGGCGAGGCGCTGCTGCCGCTGGCCCGGCGCATCCTGGCGGACACCGAGTCGGCCCGGCGCGCGGTGCAGGAGACCGTCCAGCTGCGGCGCGGCCGGGTGCGCTTCGGGGCCCCGCCGAGCCTGTGCGTCAGCCTGGTGCCGGACGTGCTGCGCACCTTCAGGGCCGCCCACCCCGGGGTCGACCTCCAGCTCCGGGAGGGCGGCTCGCGCGGTCTCGAACGGGCCCTGGAGGCAGGCGAGTTGGACCTCGCCCTGGTGGTCCCGCCGGAGGGCGGCGGCCCGGCCGCGCTGGCCGTCACCGAGGTGCTGCACGAGGAACTGGTGCTGGTCTCCGCCACCGCCCCGGCCGCCGGGCGCCGGGCCCGGATCGAGGACCTGCGCGACCGGCCGCTGGTGATGTTCCGCGAGGGCTACGACGTCCGCGAGACCACGCTGGCCGCCTGCCGCCGGGCCGGCTTCGAGCCCGTCTACGCCGTCGAGGGCGGCGAGATGGACGCCGTCCTGGCCTCCGTCCGGGCCGGCCTCGGCCCCGCGGTCCTCCCCGGCATGGTCGCCGCCCGCTCCGGCCTGCACGTCAGCCCCTTCGCCCGCCCCGGCCTCGGCCGCACCATCGCCGTCGCCCACGGCCGCGAGGTCCCGCTCAGCCGCGCGGCCGCCGAGTTCCGCACGGCCCTGCTCACCCACCTCACCGAGGCCGCCCGCACCGGCGCCCTCCCCCCGGGCAGCCGCCTGCTGCTGCCCTGAGCCCCGCCCGGGGGACCGCCACCAGGGTTCCGCCGGCCGTCCGGCCGCCGGCCGCACACAGGCCGGAGGGCCGGCCTCCAGGTGACAGGTCGTCAACAATCCTCCTCAGGAGCGTCCACAGGCCCCACGAGCGGCGAGACTTCCCCGGTGAGCACAGTGATCCCACCCCAGCCGCCCCGGTTCGAGCAGCCGCCGCTGCCGCTCCCCCTGCCACGGGTCCCGGAGGAGCCGCCGGAGCCGTCCGGGCACATGGTGGTCTGCGGGAACGACGCGCTCGCGCACCGCCTGGCCCTCGAACTCGCCACGCTCTACCGGCAGCAGGTCGTGGTGGTCCTCACCTCCAGGCTGCACGGGCACGGCCCGCAGATCACCGCGCTCGCCGCGGACCCGGACCTGCGGGTCACCGCCGTCGAGGCCGCCGAGACCGACCTCGCGGCGCTGGCCGCCGCGGGCGTACGGAGCGCCGCCGCCCTCGCCCTCACCTCCGAGGACGACCAGGCCAACCTGCAGGCCGCGCTCCGGGCCCGCCGCCTCAACCCCGATCTGCGGCTGGTGGTGCGGGTCTTCAACCGGCGGCTGGGCACCCGGGTCGAGCAGCTCCTGGACCGGGCCGCGCTCGCCCGCGATCCCGGTCTGGCCCCGGGCTCGCTCAAGGCCTCCACCACCGTGCTGTCCGCCTCCTCCACCGCCGCCCCGGCCCTGGTCGCCGCCGTCCTGGGCGGGCACACCCACGCCCTGCCCGTCGACGGCCGGCTGCTGCGGGTCGCCGAACTCGACCCCGGCGCCCGCCCGGAGGGCACCGAACTCGCGGTCCTCGCCGCTCCCCTCCTCCCCGGCGCCCGCTCCCCCCAGGTGGTGCTTCCCGGCCCCGCGGACTTCCCGGCCACCGGACCGCGCACCGTCCTGGAGCTCCTCGGCCCCAGTGCCCCGCCCCGCCCCCGCCGCCTGCCCGGCCTCCACCGCCTCCGGCTGGCCGAGCTGTTCACCCCCCGGCTGCGCTGGGCCCTGACCGGGCTGGCCGTGCTGCTGCTCGTGCTCACCGGCCTCAACTGGCAGCTCACCGGCCAACCCCCGCTGCACGCGGCCTGGTTGGTCACCCTCGACGTGCTCGGCATCGCCGACCCGGCCGAGCAGGCCGGCCACGGCGGCAAGGCGCTGCAACTGGTCTCCGCGGTCAGCGGCATGCTGCTGATGCCGTTCCTGATCGCACTCAGCCTGGACGCCCTCGGCACCTTCCGCTCCGCCACCGCCCTGCGCCGCCCGCCGGCCGGCCTGACCGGCCACGTCGTGCTGGTCGGTCTCGGCCGGATCGGCAGCCGGGTCCTGGACCGGCTCTGGGAGTTGGGCATCCCCGTGGTCTGCGTCGACCGCGACCCCACCGCCCGGGGCGTGGCCCGGGCCCGCGCCTACGACGTCCCGGTGGTGATCGGCGACGCCACCCAGGACGGCGTCCTGGACGCCGCCCGGATCGGCCACAGCCGGGCCCTGCTCGCCCTCACCAGCGAGGACGGCACCAACCTGGAGGCGGCGCTGGCCGCCCGCGAGAGCGACCCCCGGCTCCGGGTCGTCCTGCGGCTGTTCGACGACGACTTCGCCAACGACGTCTACCGTGCGCTGCGCGACTCCTACCCCCAGGCCGACACCCGCAGCCGCAGCGTCTCCTTCCTCGCCGCGCCCGCCTTCTCCTCCGCCATGATGGGCCGCCAGGTCCTCGGCGCCATCGCCATCGGCCGGGAGGTCCTGCTGGTCGCCGCCCTCGACGTCACCGACAACCCCCACCTGGCCGACCGCACCATCGGCGAGGCCCAACTCCCGGGCTCCTGGCGCATCCTGGCCATCGACCTGGCCGACCCCGCCGAACGCCGGCCCGACCTCACCAACTCCTACACCACGGAACCCGAACTCCTCTGGAACCCCGCCCCCACCCACCTGCTCTCCCCCGGCGACCGGGTCGTGGTGGCCGCCACCCGCGAGGGCCTCGGCCTCCTCACCACGGACCGCCGCACCACGGCCTGACCCCACCATCGCATCGGTCCGCTCAGGGCCCCAGCCGGCTCAGCGCCTCCATCGCCTCGCGCTCGATCCGGGCCAACTCGCCCAGGAGCAGCGCGGCCCGGTCAAGCTCCGGCCGGCCATCCGGAGCGCCGGCCCGGTCGACCAGCGCCGCCACCTCCGTCCACAGCCCGGCCGCCTCCGCGTACAGGGCGTGGCCGGTGCGGAGGTGGTCGCTGTCGACCAGGCCGGTGCACTCGGCGAGGAAGTCGCGGTAGAGGTTGCGGAACAGCGCGCCCCCGGTGCCCGCCCGCTCCATCAGCAGGGCGGCCTGCGGCAGGTCGCGCTCCGGGTCCTCCGCGCGCTCGCGCCAACCCCGCACCAGCCCGGCCGACTTGGCGATGCCGCGGTGGCCGAGGTTGGCGATCGGCGGGTGGAGGAAGGCCTCGGCGCAGGCGGTGACGGCGGGCACGATCCACCGGTACGGGTCCTGCACCGTCGGCGGGGCGGTGAGGGTGAAGGAGCGGTGCCTGGCCGCCATCGGGCCGCGGGCCGCCCTCGCCTCGGCGAGGCTGGTCAGGCTGGTGGAGACCGCGCCGCCCTGCTGCTCGGTGTCCACCAGGAGCGCGCGGCCGTCCCGGTAGCCGTACAGGGCGACCACGTGACCGGCGAAGTGCGCCTTCGAGGTGAAGTACTCCAGGTGGTGGCTGTCGAGTTGGAGCCCCACCGGGCGCCCGCCCTCGACGGCCGCCCGCACGTTCTCCCACGCCTTCCCGGCCGAGGCGGTCTCCCGGACCACGAGGTCGAGACCGAGCCGGTCCGCCAGGTTGCGGGTGAGCTCGAAGGGCTTGACCCGTCCCCCCAGGAAGGGGAAGTCCATCGCCTTGCCGTCCCAGTAGACGAAGGACAGCCCGGCCCCGAGGCCGAACAGCATCGGCTCTGACAGGTCGATCCCCTCGTGCCTCAGCAGCACCCCCAGCGCCGTCGTCTCGCAGTGCTGCCCGCCCCGGGCCTCCACCTCCACCACCGTGCTCATGCCTTTTCCTCCCTCTGCTCGCTCTGCTCCTCGTGCCCACGGACCGGGACGACCAGACGGGTCATCAGTTCCTCCTGCGACGCCTCGTGCGGTCCGACGAGGTACGCCTCGCGGGCCGGGGCCACCGGGTGCAGTCCGCGCTCGTGGACGGCGGCGAACAACGCGTGGTAGGCGAGCGGGAGTTGGGCGTACGGCCCGGTGTGGACGGTCTCGGCGACGAACCCGGCGGGGCGCACCTCGACATCGAGCCCGCTCCCTCCGACGTCCGCCGCCGTGCGCGCGCCGACCGCGATCCGCATCGGCTCCACCAGGTCCACCGGGTACAGCCCCCACAGCGGCGGCTCCCACGGCACCCCCGCTCCGGCGAGCGCGGGCAGCAGCCTCCCGACGCACTCCCCGAACGCCTCCCCGATCCGCTCGGGGGCGCAGTCGGCCCGGACCACCGCCAGCCGCAGCTCCGGCTCCTGGACGAACGTCACCTGGTACCCGGGCAGGCCGCCCTCCGCCAGGCGTTCCAGCATGCCCAGCCGCGCCCGGTCCCGGCTGATCCGCTCGGCCAGCCGGTCCCGCTCGGCGCGCAGGATCTCCGCCCGCTGCCCCGGCCCGGCCGCCAGCGCCCGCGCGATCACGGCCAGCGGCAGGTCCATCCCGCGCAGCAGCGCGATGGTCAGCGCGTCGCGGGCCTGCGCCGGGTCGTAGTAGCGGTAGCCGGTGGCCGGGTCCACCCGGGCGGGTGCCAGCAGGCCGGTGTCGTCGTAGTGCCGCAGCTGTTTGACGCTCAGGCGGCACAGGCGGGCGAAGCGCCCGATGGTGAGCTGTTCCTCGTGCACGCCCCCATCGTGGACCCTCCCCCCATGGGAGGGTCCACCCGCCGAGGTCGAGCTGGTACCCGTCCCCGTCGTCGTACACCCGGTCCGGGGTCGGCAGGGTGACGCCGTCCAGGCGGCGGGCGACCGCCGGGCCCAGGCCGCGGAACATCTCCAGGTAGCCCGGCCCCCGGGTGCGCAGCTCCTCGGCCTGGGCCCGGTTCACCAAGTAGGTGGCCCGGCCGGCGAACACCTCGGTGCCGAAGGCGTGTTCGGGGTGGAAGTGGGTGGTGGTCAGGTACAGGCGGCGGCCCCGGGCGACCTCCTCCGCCAGGGCGAGCACCCGTTCGGCGTTGTCCGGGCCGAGGCCGGTGTCGACCACCAGGACGGCCCGGGTGCCGCCGACGATGCCGATGTTGGGGACGAGCGGCACGCCGCCGTCCGGGACGACCAGCAGGTCCGGGGCGATCTCGCGGGTGCCGGCCACCCGGACGGCCGGGTCGGGGAGCGGTTCGTGGTTCATGTCCCGATTCCACCGCCGGGGCGGCGCGGCCGTCCAAGACCCGTTCCGGAACGGGCGATGCGCCACGGGTATCACCGCTTCCGGGGGCCGGCGGTGCGCCACCTCCGCGGCCACCCCCGTCCCGGCCCCGACCCCCGCGGGTATCGTCGCGGCATGGAGCTGCGGACCCTGCGGTACTTCGTCGCGGTCGCCGAGGAGCGCCACTTCGGCCGGGCCGCCGCGCGCCTGCACATCAGCCAGCCCGCGCTGAGCCGGGCGATCCGGCAGCTGGAGGCGGAGCTCGGCGCGGTGCTGCTGGACCGTTCCCCACGGGGCGTCGGCCCGACCCCGGCGGGCGTGGTGCTGCTCGCGGAGGCGCGCGGGCTCCTCGGCCGCGCGGAGCCGGCCCGGGCCCGGGTGGCGGCGGCCGCCGGCCCCGCCGTGGTCACGGTCGGACTGCTCGGCGACGGCACCGACCCGGGCGCCGTACGGCTGGCCGGGGCCTTCCGGGAGCTCCATCCGGAGGTCGAGATCCGGATCCGCGAGGCCGATCTGACCGACCCCACCTGCGGCCTGCGCACCGGGCAGGTCGACCTCGCGCTGACCCGGGGCCCGTTCGACGAGACCGGTCTGACGGTGCGTCGGCTGCGGGCCGACCCGGTCGGGGCGGTGCTCCGCGGCGACGACCCGCTCGCCCACCGGGGCCACCTCACCCTCGCCGACCTCGCCGGACGCCGCTGGTTCCGCTTCCCCGAGGGCACCGACCCGCGGTGGGCGGCGTACTGGAGCGGCGGCGCACCGCGGCGGGGCCCGGTGGTGCGGGCCGTGCAGGAGTGCCGGCAGGCCGTGCTCTGGAACGGCACGGTGGGCCTGGCCCCGCTGGGGCACGAGCTGCCGCCGGGCCTGGCGGCCGTGCCGCTGCCCGAGGTGGAGCCGAGCCCGGTGGTGCTGGCGTGGAACGAGGACGACCCGAACCCGCTGATCCGCTCCCTGCTGCGGATCGCGACGGCCGCCTACCGGTCGCCGTGAGGCCGGAGGCGCGGCGGCGGGCCGTACCGTGCCGTGCGGCCGGGCCGTCCCCACTGACGGCCCTTCACCCCGCACGGCCCCACCGGCCGACCGCCGCGCCTGCTCCCCTCACCCGGCCGTGGCCGGTGTCCCGGCGGAGGGGGCTCCGCCGATCTGGAGGGGGAGCGTCCCCCACGGACCGCTCCGTCTCCCTCCGTGTCGAACCTAGGCCCCGGGCCGCCGCCCGCCCGGCTGCCCTGACGCGCTCCTTGCGCCCGTACGCCCGTTCTTGACGCCCCGTTGACGCGGGCGCCGCCGAACCGGCCGGTCAGAGGGCGGTGGGCTCCAGGGTCCCGGCGAAGGTGCGGGCCGCGAGGCCGAAGGAGAGGGTCATGCCGACGCCCGAGGTGACCGAGAGGGCCCGCACGCCGGGGGCGAGGTCGCGGACCAGGAGCGGGCCCCGGCCGCTGCTGGCGTAGACGCCCTGCCAGCGTTCGAGGACCTCCAGGTGTTCGACGCCCAGGACGTCGGCGATGGCGTCGAGGAGCAGCCGGGAGACCCGCTCGTCCAGGAACGGCGGCGTGGTGGCGTCGTAGTGGTGCGAGTCACCGGCCAGGATGGTGCCGTCCGGCAGGCCGGTGAACATGACGTTGGCACCGATCTCCACCAACTCCGGGCTGTGGGCCAGGACTTCCTCGCGCAGCCGGGCGGCCGAGGGCTGCCCGGTGAAGGCGTCGTAGCGCAGCATCGAGGTGGCGGTCAGCACGGCGGAGTCGGTGCGGAAGGTGGCGGGGGCCTTCACCCGGGCCATGTTCAGCCGGCAGCGTTCGATCTCGTGGCGCTCGGCGACCTCGGGGAAGAGGTGGTCGAGGTCGTGGCCGACGCAGACCAGGATCTGACGGCCGTGCACCGGCCCGCGGCTGGTGTGCACGGTGCCGGGCTCGACGCCGGTGACGGCGGTGCCCCACAGGACGCGGGCGCCGGGCTGCTCGGATGTCCAGCGGGCCAGCGCCGGCGCGGCCTCGCGCGGGTTGACCCGCAGGTCGTCGGGGAGGAAGGCCCCGCCGACCAGGTCGCCGGTGGTCGCGCGGCCCAGCGCCGCGGCGGTCTCGGCGGCGCTGCGCAGCCGCACCGCGTCGCCGCCGCGGTCGGCGTGCAGCTCCTCCAGGACGGCCGCCTCGGCCTCGGAGCGGGCGACCACCAGGGCGCCGGCCTCGCGCGCCCAGAAGCCCGCGGCCGCGGCGGCACGCAGCCAACCACCCCGGGAGAGGCGGGCGATGTCGAGCAGCTCGCCCTGCTGGGCACCGATGCAGCAGTGTCCGAAGTTGCGGACGGACGCGCCCACCGGGCGGCGGTCGCGTTCGACGACGGTGACGGACAGTCCGTTGGCGAGGGCCTCGAAGGCGTGCGCGAGGCCGACGATGCCGGCTCCGACGACGACCAGGTCAGAAGGTGCGGTGCTCATGCCGGCCAGCCTTCCCTCCGACCCGAACCTCTGTCAATGGCTGTATAGACAACTTTCCTTCTGCTCATCGGGGCGACACCAGATGTTCACCTGGGAAATCGAGCCTCGGGCCGCCTCTTGGGATTCCGGCGACGTAGTGTCATAGTCGAGTTGTGAAGACAAGTTCGGACGGGCCGCTGCACCAGCGGCTCAGCGTGGAGTTCCTGCACCGGATCAACAGCGGCGCCTGGCCCGAGGGCGAGCCGGTGCCCAGCGAGTCCCAGCTGTGCGCCGAGTTCGGCGTCTCCCGGGGCCCGGTCCGCCAGGCCCTGGCCGCACTGCGCCGCGAGGGCAATCTCGTCGGCGGCCGGGGCCGCCCGCCGGTCGCCCGCCGCACCGCGCCCTCGCAGCCGTTCGCGACCTTCCTCTCCTTCACCGAGTGGGCCGAGTCGATCGGCCGGGAGCCCGGACAGCGGACGATCGAGGTCTCCCGCCGCCGTGCCTCCCAGCCGGCCGCCGCCCGACTCGGCCTGACCGAGGCGGACTTCGTGGTCGAGCTGGTCCGGCTGCGGCTGCTCGACGGCGTCCCCGCGATGCTGGAGCGCTCCAGCTTCGTCGGCGAGGTCGGGCAGCACCTGTTCGACTTCGATCCCGACTCCGGCTCGGTCAACGCCGAACTGCTCCGCCGCGGCGTGGACCTGTACCGCGCCCGGCACACCATCGACGCCATCGCCGCCGGCACCGCCGACGCCGAACTGCTGGAGGTCCGGCCCCGCGAACCCCTGCTGCGGGTCCGCCGGATCACCTCCTCCAGCGACGGGGAGCCGCTCGAGTACGGCGACGACCGCTACCTCCCGGCCATGGCCACCTTCACCATCGAGAACACCATCGAAGGCCGCACCACCGCCGGCCGCTACCCCACCACGCCCCACCACCGCACCGAAGAGGACTGACACGTGATCGAGCTCGCCGTACTGGACATGGCCGGCACCACCATCGACGAGGCCGGCGCGGTCTACCGGGCGCTGCGCGCCGCCGTGGAGCGCAACGGCGTCGCCGTCGCTGACGAGGACCTGCAGACCTGGATGGGCACCGACAAGCGCGAGGCCATCGACGCCCTGGTCCGCCTCGGCGGCGGCACCCCGACCCCCGAACTGGTCGAGGAGAGCTACCGGGCCTTCGCCGAGCACCTCCGGGAGGCCTACCTCGCCACCCCGCCGCAGCCCCTCCCCGGCGTCGAGCAGGCCCTCGCCGAGCTGCGCTCCCGCGGCATCAAGGTCGCCCTCACCACCGGATTCAGCGACGACGTCGCCGTCCCGCTGCTCGCCGCCATCGGCTGGTCCACCGGCGAGGGCGGCAACCTCGACGCCGTGGTCACCTCCAACGAGGTCGGCCGCGGCCGCCCCGCCCCGTACATGATCCACCGCGCCATGGAGAAGACCGGCGTCCTCGACGTCCGCGCCGTCCTCGCCGCCGGCGACACCGCCGTCGACCTCCAGGCCGGCACCAACTCCGGCGCCGGCGTGGTGGTCGGCGTGCTCACCGGCAAGGTCGACGAGACCTACCTCGCCTCCCACCCCCACACCCACATCCTCCCCAGCGCCGCCGGCATCCCCGCCCTCGCCGAGACCCGGCCCGCCTGAGCCCGCCCGAGCCCGCCGGGTTCCCGGCCGTGCGGCGTGACGCAAGTCATGATCACGAGAAGGGCGTTCCGACCCCGTCGGCCTGACCGGCCATGACAATCGTCGGGCCGGTATTCGACGAGGGGTCAGGAAGCTGCGTCATGGCGGGGATTGTCGACACGGACGTGGTCGAGGCACTGCGGAGCGCGGACGCGCCGGAGCAGGACCGGATCCTGGTGGAGCGGTCGGCCGAGGTGGCCGAGCTGATGGCGAACGGATTCGCCGAGGCCCAGCCGGAGTTGGCGGCCAAGTCGGGGTTCGCACGCTGGCAGCTGTGGGCGGCGGCGGTGGCCGGCCTCGGCGGGCTGTCCGCGGTGGTGGTCGCGCCGACGGCCACCTTACTGGTGCTCACGGCGCTGTCCACGGCGTACAGCCTGCTGCACGCCGTGATCGCGGTGGCCGGGATGCGACACGTCGGCTCCACCCCCGACCGTCCACTGGCGGACGAGGAGCTCCCGTCCTACACCGTCCTGGTCCCCGCCTACCGGGAGGCGGCGGTGATCGGTGAACTCGTGCGGCAGATGGGCGCGTTGGACTACCCGCCGGACCGCCTGGAGGTACTGGTCCTACTGGAGCGGCACGACCCGGACACCCTGCGGGCGGTCCTGGCCGCCGACCCGCCGCCGTTCGTCCGCACCGTCCACCTGCCGTCCGGTCCGCCGCAGACGAAGCCGCGGTCGGTGAACCTCGGCCTGATGCTGGCCCGCGGCGAGCTACTGGTGATCTTCGACGCCGAGGACCGGCCGGAGCCGGACCAACTGCGGCGCGTGGCGGCCCGGTTCGCCGCGCGGGACGAGCGACTGGCCTGCGTACAGGCGCAGTTGCTGTTCCGGAACGCGGAGGTCAACTGGCTGACCGGGCAGTCCGCACTGGAGTACGCGCTGCGCTTCACGTTCGTCCTGCCCGGCATGGTGCGGCTCGGGATGCCGATCCCGCTCGGCGGCACCAGCAACCACTTCCGCACCACCGCCCTCCGTCAACTCGGCGGCTGGGACGCCTGGAACGTCACCGAGGACGCCGACCTCGGCATGCGGTGCGCGGCACTCGGCAAGCGGGTCGAGACGATCGACGCCGTCACCCGGGAGGAGGCCATCGGCCGGCTCGGCCCGTGGATGCGCCAGCGGACCCGGTGGTTCAAGGGCTTCCTGCTGACGGCGGTGGTGCACACCCGGCACCCGCACCGGACCGCACACCGGTTCCGGGTCTCCGGACTGCTCTCCCTACTCGGCGTCGTCGCGAGCGCCCCGCTCACCTCGGCACTCCAACCGGTCGCCTCCGCCCTCACCCTCCTCGCCCTGGCGAACGACCCCGGGTCGGTGGTCCCGGTCCTGGCCGCCCAGGCGCTCTCGGTCGCCTCCTGGATCGGCATCACCTACGCCTCCGCCAGGCGGGCCGGCCTGGCGGGCCCCTGGCAGGCGGTGTTCGTCCCGGTCTACTCGGTGCTCTGGTCGGTCGCCGCCTGGCGGGCCCTCCACCAACTCGCGGTGTCACCGTTCAGCTGGGAGAAGACCCCGCACGGCACCGACGCCTAGCCGCGCCCGGGCCAGGTGGGGCTCCCGTCGACCCAGACGACGCCCTTGTTGCGGCAGAGGCAGAACGGGTGGCCGATGGGGTCGGTGTAGACGCGGAAGCCGTATCCGTCGGAGCCGACGCAGTCCCGCTGCAGGGTCGCGCCGAGGGCCAGGACGCGGCGCTGTTCACCCTCCATGTCGTCCACCTCGAAGTCGAGGTGGAACTGCTTGGGGTGCTCGCTGTCGGGCCACTGCGGGGCGCGGTAGTCCTCGACCTGGATGAAGGCCAGCTCGATCTCGCCGAACCGGATACCGGCCCAGTGCTCGTTGCTGTCCTCCTTGACCGGGAGCCCCACCACCTCGGAGTAGAAGGCCGCCAGCGCCATCGTGTCCGGGCAGTCGATGATGAAGTCCGTGAGTCGAAGCATTCCGTGATCTTGCCACAGACCCGCCGGGCCGCCCGAGGGGAACGACCACCCCCTCCGGGCGGCCTTCGCGTTTCGCCGCCCCGCAGTGCCGGATGGTGCAACCGGCAGCACGCCTGACTCTGGATCTGGTCGATCCGCAGCCTCACCGCCCGCCTGCGGCGAGTCCTCCGACGACCCGCACCTCGGCACGAGCTCAGCCGCATCGAGTTGGTCCGAGTCGGGTAACTCGTGGCCCTCCGGGCCGGAGTGCCGCCTCCGCGTCGCGGTCGCAGACTGGGCGGAGCACCGTGCACCGTTCACGTGCACGGACCCCAGTCGCATCGCAAGCGGAGAGCGGGTGGCCAAGTGACCAGCGACGTCTTCCTGGACAAGGACAAGGATGGCTGGGTGACGATCGAAGCAGCCGTCGTCAATGCGCAGGCATCAGACCTGATTCTCGAACAGAAGGCCTACCGGACGCAGGAGGGTGGGCCGTTTCGTCGCGCACTCGTACACGGCGAGAACGATGGGCTCACCATCAATTTCTCCAGGGACTACCCCGGCGGCGTGACCATCCACGATGCACGCATCAATCTCCGGGTCGAAACCCAACTCGGCGCCGGTGACCCCTCGCTGCCCAGGGAAGGCCGGAGCGGCGACCTGCTGGCCGTCAGTCTCATGTCGATTCGGCCCGGCCACGCGCACCGAGACGAAGGAACGACGCTGTGGCTGTGCGTCGGCAGGAGATCGACGCCGGACGGGCACGTGGCCATCTGGTCGAAGATCCCACTCGGTGAACCCGTCGAGGGTTCCGCCTAGGCTCACCGGCAAGAGCAAGGAAAGATCATGCAGTTACGACAGATCGCTTCCAGGATCGGACATCCGGAGGTCCCACTGAGCCTGCGCACCCTGTGCGAGGCGAACGGCGTCGCGTCCCTCAGGGCGCTCGGCGAGCAGGCCGGCTTCGAATCCGTGTACGGCAGGTGCGGCGTCCCGGACGCCATGGATTCGGACACCAAGATCCAAACCTTCGGGTCGCCGTGGGGCCGCTGGCCCGAACGCGCACTCTCCTTCTCGATCGACCCGACCTTCGCGAGAATGATCGGCCCCATGGGCCAGACACTCCCTCCCGCGACAGTCATCTCCACGATCTCCTCCGCGTTCAGCACCTGGCAGTCCGCAGTCGGCGGCCTCTTCACGTTCACGCCGACGCCGACGGGTGGTGACATCCACGCAGCCTTCGAAACGCTGCTCGCCAATCCCCACTTCGGCACCGTCGGCGGCACGCTGGCCTCGGCGGAGTTCCCGCCGCGCGGGAAGCTTCACTTCGATCTCGTCGAAACCTGGACGGAAAGCTCCCTGTTCAATGTCGCCCTCCACGAGATCGGGCATGTCCTGGGTCTGGCGCACTCGGACGACCCCTCCTCGTTGATGTTCCCCATCGACCGCAACACTTCGCTCGTGGACGCGGAGAGCATCGACGCGGTCCGCAGCCTGTACGGCTGGTCGCCCCAGGTCTCGATCGGCGACCGGGCCACCTCCGACCGCCCCGCGCTGACCGCCACCAGATCGGTGGGACTGGACTGGGTGACGAATACCCTGCACATGGCGTGGAAAGGCAGCCGCGACGACTCCACCCTCTACGCATCGCACCTGGAGGCCGGTGGGTGGACGCCGCAGGCGGGAATCCGGCAGGGCTTCAGGTCCTCGCACAGCCCGGCGCTCGCCGGGTTCCCGAAGGGGGACGGAACTTCCACCGGGCTGATCATGGCTTGGAAGGGAAGCGGGGACGACCAGGGCCTCCACACATCCATCGACGTGGGCACCGGCTGGTCCCAGCCCGACGACGTCAGGGGCGCAGGATCGAGCCATCGCCCCACTCTCGCCCTGTTCAGCGGGATTCCGTACCTGGCCTGGAAAGGGGTCCGCGGCGACAGTTCCATCTGGTTCTCCCACTTCCGGTCCGGTGTCTGGGCGCCGCAGCGCAACGTGAACGGCGTCGGCACCTCGGATTCGCCGGCGCTCGCCGAGTTCCAAGGGCGGCTCTTCATGTTCTGGAAGGGCATCGACGACGACCCGCGAATCTACTTCTCGTCGATCGGTGACGGGGAACAGGACTGGCGGGACCAGCGCAATCTCGTGTACACGGTGGCGCTGGCCAGCGGGAACAGAACTGTGCAGGTCGGCACCAGCGCAGGGCCGTCGGTCGCGGTCGACGGAGCGCGGCTCGCGGTCGCCTGGAAAGGCGCGGAGGACGACCAGGGCATCTACTTCTCCTTCTTCGACGGAACCGCGTTCACCGGCCAGATCAACATGGGTTCGGTAGGCACCTCCCGGGGCCCCGCCGTGGGCGAGGTGGACGGGACCCTGCACATGGTGTGGAAGGGAATCGAAGAAGACAACAGCATGTGGTGGTCCCGCCTTTGAGCGGGCCACCGCCCGAGCTCGGCCGTGCCGAGCGACGCTCGGAACCGGGCTTGAACTCCGGCGTGAACGAGCGGCGAGGACGCGGGCGAAGCTGGTGAACCTGCACAGCACCCTGGCGAAACTCGGTTGCCCCGACCGGCCGGCCTGCCGCAGAGTAGGCACATCAGCCCGGCACCACCGCCACGGAGAGGAACGCACGTCATGAGCAACGGCCAGTCGTATCAGCGTTCTTCGGGCTCACAGCAGAGCCAGGGGTATCCCTCCACGCGGTAGACCGGCACCGTCACGTGCCGGGCCGCCCGAGGGGAACGACCACCCCTTCCGGGCGGCCTTCGCGTTCACCGCCGCCCCGCAGTGCCGGATGGTGCAACTGGCAGCACGCCTGACTCTGGATCAGGAAGTTCGAGGTTCGAATCCTCGTCCGGCAGCGCAGCACAAGGCAGTTCACGGAGGAGCCAGCCGACAGGTGGCGCCGGCCGCGGTCTTGAAAACCGTTGGGGTGCGTGAGCACCCGTGTGGGTTCGACCCCCACCTCCTCCGCTCCCTTCACCGAACAAGGGCGAGCTGGGCACTGGAGAGCCCAAGGGCCTGTAAAGCCCCCGCATCGCTGTGCCGGTTCGACTCCGGCCTCGCCCACCACCGCCCGGACCGCGACGAGCGCGGACACCCCAGCCGGCACCTCACAGCAGCCCGGCGGCCTGCCGGAGCTCCAACCGGTAGTGGGGGCCGTCCAGTTGCTCCGCCAGCACCGCCACCACACGCGCGTGCTCCGCGAAGACCGCCCTGCACTGCGCACGTTCGGGATGATCCTCGTCGCTGCCGAACCACTGCACCATGCCCTCGTTCCCGGCGTCGACCGGCTTCGAGAACCCTGCGGCCGCGACCACGAGCCGTAGCAAGTCCTCCCTCGCGGGAACGTGCGGGTCGCCTGCCAGGCGCAGCAGGAAGGGCAGCACCGCCGGCATGGCGGCGTTCATCTCCCTGACGCTGTTGAGAACGGAGTTGGTGAGCACCCGCCTGGCCTCGGGTGCGGCGCCCGGATCGAGAAGGGCGTGCAGCAGCACCGGAATCGCGGCCGGGCACTCGGGGTACTCCGACCACCGAACGTCCTCACAGCCGCGGAGGGCCGGGTGCCCACGGCCGGCATCGGCCGCCCGTGGGTGCTCCTCGACGAAGCGGGCGATCGCCGCTTCCTTGGCGGCCAGACCCATGCTGCACACCTTCTGCTCCCCCGCCCTGTCGCGATCCGCCCCGGACACACTCCTGCGGCGCGGGATCCCCGCGCAAGCCACCGTGGGCCGTGCCAGGCCCCGTGAGGCCCCGTGAGGACCCGTCAGGCCGCGACCGCCTCGACCACCGAGAGGACGGTGGAGGTGGGGATGATGCGGGAGAGCCGGAGGCCGGCGCCGGTGAGGAGGGTGGCGAAGTCGGCGGCGGTGCGTTCGCGGCCGACGAGGGAGGCCATCATCATCAGGTCGAGCGTCTTGGACTGGTGCGGGGCGTTGCCCTCGGGGACGACGGCGTCCAGGACCAGGACGCGGCCGCCGGGGTGCAGGGCGCGGCGGCAGTGTTCGAGGAGGGTCACGCACTGGTCGTCGTCCCAGTCGTGGGTGATCCGCTTGAGCAGGTGGACGTCACCGGGCGGGACGGCCGCGAAGAAGTCGCCCTCGGCGAGGGTCCAGCGGCCTTCGATCCCGTCGGCGTCGGTGAGCCGGTGGCCGGCCAGGACGTGTGGCTGGTCGTAGAGGACGCCCTGCAGGCGCGGGTGGCGGCGGAGGGCCTCGATCAGCAGTCCGCCGTGGCCGCCGCCGATGTCCACGACCGTACCGACGTCGGGGAGGTCGCAGGCGGCGGCGATCGGGGCGTTCTCCGCGTCCGACATGGCCGCCATCCCCACGTGGAAGACGGCGGCGGTGCGCTCGTCCTTGGCGAAGTGGTCGAAGAACGGCATGCCGAAGATGCCCTCGAAGGCCGTGCCGCCCTCGGTCAGACAGCGCGAGAGCTCCCCCGCGGGCCGCCACATGGTGTGGTCGGTGAGCATCCGGACGGCGGCCCGTGCGGAGTACGGCACGTCACTGCGCAACGCCTGCCCCGCCTCCGTCAGCCCGAACCGCCCGTCCTGACCCTCCGTCACCACGCCCCGGGTGGCGAGCAGTCGCAGCACCCGGTGGAGGTTGCCGGCGTCCGTCCCGGTCGCCGCGGCGAGCTCGGCGGGGGTGCGCGGGCCGCCCGCGAGGTGGTCGGCCACACCGACGTCGGCGGCGGCGCGCAGGGCGGCGGGGAACAGGAATCCGAGGGCCTCGTCGACGAGGAAGGCGGACGACCGGCGGAGGGCTTCGTCCTGGCGCTCGGACTGGTGCTCGGGCTGGTGCTCGGGCTGGTGCGCGGGCTGGTTCATGCGCTCTCCTCGTTCACGACGGTGCGTGTGCGTCCGTCTCCGCGAGGAGAGGTGCCCAGGGACGGCCGGTTCGAAGCGCGCGGGGCGCCGTCCACCGAGGCGCCCGACGGAGGCGACCCGTACACCACGGCCGTGTGGCCCACATCACACACGGCTCCTGTCAGCAATCGGGCCGCTGCCCCGCTCAAGTACCCGAGAGCCAAGCGAACCGACAGGAGCAGACCGTGAAGCACCGCATCGTCGTTCTGGGCGCCGGGTATGCCGGGGCCTACGTGGCCGGGACCCTGGCCCGCCGCCTGCCCCCGGCGGACGCCGAGATCACCGTGGTCAACGCCGAGCCGGCCTTCGTCCAGCGGCTGCGGCTGCACCAGCTCGCTGCCGGCCAGGAGATCGAGGCCCCGCAGCTCGCCGACGTCTTCGCGGGCACCGGGGTGCGGCTGCGCCTGGCCCGGGTCACCGCGGTCGACCCCGGGCGCCGGGCCGTCGCGGTGGCCGACGCCGACGGCGGCAGCGGCGAGTTCGGCTACGACACGCTCGTCTACGCGCTCGGCAGCCACGCCGCCGACCGGGGCGTCCCGGGCGTGGCCGAGCACGCCTTCCACGTCACCAGCCGCCCGGCGGCGCTGCGCCTGCGCGAGCACCTGGACCGCCTGGAGGAGCGCGGCGATGGAAGGACCGTCCTGGTCGTCGGCGACGGGCTGACCGGCATCGAGACCGCCACCGAGATCGCCGAATCCCGGCCCGGCCTGTCGGTGACGCTGCTCGCCCGCGGCGAGCTGGGCGCCCCGCTCTCCACCGGAGCCCGCGGCCACCTGCGCCGGGCCTGCGACCGGCTCGGCATCACCGTCCTGGAGCACACCGGCGTCGAGGCGGTCGAGGCGACGCGGGTGCTGTGCGCCGACGGCTCCGCCCTGGCCGCCGACGCGACCGTGTGGACGGCCGGGTTCGCGGTCGGCCCCCTCGCCACGGCCGGCGGGCTGGAGGTCGACGAGGACGGCCGGATCGTCGTCGACCGCACCATGCGTTCGCTCTCGCACCCGGACGTCTACGCGGTCGGCGACAGCGCCCGCGCCATCGGCGACAACGGCCTGCCGCTGCCGATGTCCTGCGCCACGGCCGGCTATACCGGCATGCAGGCCACGGCCGCGATCGTGGGGCACCTGACCGGTCGTGAGATCGCGCGCACCAAGCTGGAGTACCTGGGCAACCACATCAGCCTCGGGCGGCGGGACGGGATCCTGCAGATGGTCGACCAGCAGGCGCGGGCGAAGCCGAAGTACCTGGGCGGCCGCAAGGCCGCCCGGATCAAGGCGGGCATCGTCGGGCTGTCGCTGTGGACCACCTCGCACCCGACCTTCGGCCTGCCCCGGCGCAGGCACCGCCTGGCCGCCCCGCCGCAGGAGGCGCCCCGGACGGAGACCCTCCACCCGCGGGGGACGGTCGGGTAGCCACCTCACTAGGGTGACCCTCGTGGACAGCACCGCCACCGACGGCTTCGACACCAACCGGTTCGAGGCCAGCCGCAACCGGCTGGCCTCGCTGGCGTACCGCCTGCTGGGCTCCGCCGCCGACGCCCAGGACGCCGTGCAGGACGCGTTCCTGCACTGGCAGGCCGCCGACCGGCAGCGGATCGAGGTGCCGGAGGCCTGGCTGGCCAAGGTCGTCACCAACCTGTGCCTCGACCGGCTGCGCTCGGCCCGGGTCCGCCGCGAGCGCACCGTCGGGGCCTGGCTGCCCGAACCGCTCCTGGACGGCGACCCGATGCTCGGCCCGGCGGACACGTTCGAGCAGCGCGAATCGGTCTCCCTGGCCGTACTCACCCTCATGGAACGCCTCTCCCCCCTGGAGCGGGCGGTCTACGTCCTGCGCGAGGCGTTCTCCTACGGCCACGCCGAGATCGCCGGGATCCTCGACATCACCGAGTCCGCGAGCCAGCAGCACCTCCACCGGGGCCGGCGCCACATCACCACCGCACGCCGCGGCGGCGGCGAGGCCGACCCGGCGTCCGCCCGCAGGGTCGTCGAGGAGTTCTTCGCGGCCGCCTCCTCCGGCCGCACCGAACGCCTGGTGGCGCTGCTCACCGACGACGCGACCGCGGTCTCCGACTCCAACGCCGCCGGCCTGGCCAAGACGCTGCTGCGGTACGACACCCCGCAGCGCGTCGCCGCCCTCGCACGGGCCGGTTTCCGTCCCACCCCCGCGAAGCGACGGCTCGCCGGCGGCACGCCCGCCGTCCACTACGCACCCGTCAACGGGGCGCCCGCCCTCCTCTTCGTGGTCGACGGCCGGGTCATCGGTGCCGTGACCTTCGACGTCGCGGACGGCCGGATCACGACGGTGCGCGGCATCGGCGCCCCCGCCCGCCTCACCCGCCTCAACGAGAAGTGGCAGCAGCACAGACCGGACACCCCGCTCATCGCCCGGTGGTGACCCGGCCCCGCTGCCGTCGGACCTCCGCCCGGACGGAACGGGCCGGATCTTACGGTGTGCTGACGGCCGGTCATGGCTGCCCCGGGACCGCCGGGGGCGGGCGTAGCGTCCGGGTATGGACGTTCTGTTGACCGGCGGTGCCGGGTTCGTGGGTTCTGCGGTGGCCGCCGGGCTGGTGGCGGAAGGGCACCGGGTGCGGGTGCTGGACGCGTTGCTGCCCGCCGCGCACGGCGGGTCGGGCCGGTGGCCCGAGCTGCCGGCCGGGGTCGAGCGGGTGCGCGGGGACGTCCGGGACCGGGACGTGGTGGAGCGTGCGCTGGACGGGGTGTCCGCGGTGTGCCACCAGGCGGCGATGGTCGGGCTGGGCGTCGACCTGGACGACGCCCCGGAGTACGTGGGCTGCAACGACCTGGGTACCGCGGTGCTGCTGTCCGCGATGGCCCGGCGCGGGGTCCGCGACCTCGTGCTGGCCGGGTCGATGGTGGTGTACGGCGAGGGCCGGTACGAGTGCGCCGAGCACGGTGCGGTCGCACCGGGGCCGCGCGCCTCGGCCGATCTGGAGGCCGGCCGGTTCGAGCCGCCCTGCCCGGAGTGCGGCGAGGAGCTGCGGCCCGGTCTGGTCACGGAGGAGGCACCGGCCGATCCGCGGAACGTCTACGCGGTCACCAAGCTCGCCCAGGAGCACCTCGCCTCGGCCTGGGCGAGGGCCTGCGGCGGAAGGGTCCTGACGCTCCGTTACCACAACGTCTACGGGCCGGGCATGCCGCGGGACACCCCGTACGCCGGGGTCGCCTCGCTGTTCCGCTCGGCGTTGGCGCGGGGTGAGGCGCCGCAGGTCTTCGAGGACGGCGGGCAGCGGCGGGACTTCGTGCACGTGGCGGACGTGGCGGGGGCCAACGCCGCGGCGTTGGCCGCGGTGGCGGGACGGCCGGGAGGCACGGCCCGGGCGTACAACGTCGGCAGCGGGGAGCCGCACACCGTCGGGGAGATGGCGCGGGCCCTCGCCGCTGCCGTCGGCGGTCCGGAGCCGGAGGTGACCGGCCGCTACCGGCTCGGCGACGTGCGGCACGTGACCGCCGACTCGTCGCGGCTGCGCGGCGAGCTGGGATGGCTGCCGACGGTGGGCTTCGCCGAGGGGATGGCGGAGTTCGCCACCGCGCCGCAGCGGGACGCCGTCGGCGCCCCGGCCAGCTGAACCGTCCGGTCGCCCGGACCGCCCGGGCCCCGGGGCGGGATCAGGCCGGCTGGTCGGCAGTGGGCAGCCGGTCAGGCCGGCTGGCCGGCGGTGGGCAGCCGGATCTCGAACCGGCAGCCGCCCTCGACGTTCGACACCGTGGCGGTGCCGGCGTGGGCCTCGGCGATGCCCCGGACGATCGCCAGGCCCAGCCCGGCGCCACCGCCGGCCCGTTCGCCGCCGTCGGCCCCCTCGATCAGGTGCGGGGTGCGTGCGCTGCCGCCGCGCCAGCCGGTTTCGAAGACCCGGGGCAGGTCGGCCTCGGGGATGCCGCCGCAGCCGTCGGTGACGGCCAGCACGACCTCCTCGTCGTGCCGGTGCGCGGTCACCGCGACCACGCCGTCGGCCGGGGTCGAGCGGATCGCGTTGACCAGGAGGTTGCCGAGCGCCCGGGAGACCTCCCGCCCGTCGACCTCGACCGGCACCGGGTCGACCTGCCCGCCGAGCAGGCGGACGCCGCGCTGGCGGGCCAGCGGGTCGGCGCAGGCGAGCGCGTCGCCGACCAGGTCGTAGCAGGAGATCCGGGCGGGCGTGAGGTGGAGGGCGCCGGCCTGGAGCCGGGAGAGCTCGAAGAGGTCGTCGACCATGCCGGTGAGCCGGTCCACCTCGGTGCCGATCCGGGCGTGGTAGCGGGCCGGGTCCTCGGCGATCCCGTCCTCCAGCGCCTCGGCCATGGCACGCAGCCCGGCGAGCGGGGTCCGCAGGTCGTGGGAGATCCAGGCGATCAGCTCCCGGCGGGACGCCTCCAGGGTCTGCTCGCGCTTGCGCGATTCGGCGAGCCGGGCGCTGGTCGCGGCCAACTCGGAGCTGAGCTGGGCCAGTTCGGAACTGAGCGGCTGGTCGGGGGCGGCGAATCCGCCGTCGCTGCCCACGGTGCGCGCGGCCAGGGTCAGGGCCCGGCTGCCGGTGACGGCCTGCCGGCCGAGCACGGCGGCGGTCGCCAGGGAGACCACGGCTCCTATGGCCAGCACCGTCATCACCACGCCGAGGTCGTGCTCGGAGAGGAACATCGCCTGGGCGACGGCCGTCGTCCCGGAGGCCATGGCCAGTACGGTGACCACCGCGACGGCGAACAGCGACAGCGCCATCGAACGCCGTCGCAGCGCCCGGACGGCGGGCCAGCCGAGCAGCCCGGCCACGCCGGCGCCGAGCGCCGCGTAGGCGGCGATGAGCAGGAGGTCGTTCATGACGTCGGGTCAGCTCCCTGCGGGTCGAAGCGGTAGCCCACGCTCCACACGGTGGTGATGAGCGCGGGGGCCGCGGGGTCGTCCTCGACCTTCTCGCGCAGCCGCCGGATGTGGACGGTGACGGTGGAGCGGTCGCCGAACTCCCAGCCCCAGACCCGCCGCATCAGCTCCTCCCGGGAGAAGGCGGTGCCCGGGTGGCGCAGCAGGAACTCCAGCAGGTCGAACTCGCGCAGGGTGAGCGGGAGTTCGCGGCCCGCGCGGAAGCAGCGGCGCCCGTTCGGGTCGAGCACGAGGTCGCCCACCTCCAGCGGGGCGGGCGGCGCGGGGCGGGCGGGGCCGCGCCGCAGCACCGACTGGACCCGCAGCGTCAGTTCCCGGGGGCTGAACGGCTTGGTCACGTAGTCGTCCGCGCCCAGCTCCAGGCCCAGCACCCGGTCGGCCTCGTCGCCCTTGGCGGTGAGCATCACGACCGGCAGCCCGGCCCCGCCCGGTTGCCCGCGCAGCGTGCGGCACACCTCCAGGCCGTCGATGCCCGGCAGCATCAGGTCCAGCACGACCAGGTCGGGCCGGTGGGCGGCGGCGGCCGCGAGGGCGGACGGGCCGTCGGCGGCCCGGTCGACCAGGAAGCCCGCGCGCAGCAGGTAGCCGGTGACGACCTCGGCGACGGTCGGGTCGTCGTCGACCACGAGGATGCGGGCGGCAGGAGCGGGAACGGTCACCGGACGAGCCTAGGCCCCGGCCTCCGCTCCAGGTGACGGGCACGCTCCCCGTAGCACTTCCGTAAGCACGCCGTTCCGTCCCGCGCCCGGTGGCCGGCCCTAGCGTGGGAAGGGTGAACCCTTCCTCCCTCCCCGCCCCCGTCGACGTGGTGCTGCCCTGTCTGGACGAGGCCGCGGCGCTGCCCTGGGTCCTCGGCCGGATGCCCGAGGGGTGGCGCCCGGTCGTGGTGGACAACGGTTCCACCGACGGTTCGGCCGACATCGCCGCCGGCCTCGGCGCCACCGTGGTGCACGCCGAGCGGCGCGGCTTCGGGGCCGCCTGCCACGCCGGGCTGCTGGCCGCGACCGCGGAGCTGGTGTGCTTCCTGGACTGTGACGGTTCGCTGGACCCGCGCCAGCTCCCCCGGGTGGTGGAGCCCGTGCTGGCGGGCGCCGCCGACCTGGTGCTCGGCCGCCGCCGGCCCACCGGGCGGGGTGCCTGGCCGCTGCACGCCCGCCTGGCCAACGCCGAACTGGCCCGCCGGCTGCGCGCCCGCACCGGTGCGCCGCTGCACGACCTCGGTCCGATGCGCGCCGCCCGGCGGGATCGGCTGCTGGCCCTGGGGCTGGCGGACCGCCGCTCGGGCTACCCGCTGGAGATGGTGCTCGCCGCCTCGGCGGCCGGGATGCGGATCGCCGAGACCGAGGTGGACTACCGCCCCCGGGCGGGGCGTTCGAAGGTCACCGGGACGCTGCGCGGCACCCGGCAGGCCGTCCACGACATGCGGGCGGTCCTCGCCGCGCCGCCGCCGACCCTGCTGGTGATCGCCAAGTCCCCGGTGCCGGGCCGGGTGAAGACCCGCCTCACCCCCCGGTTCACGCACCGTCAGGCGGCCGAGCTCGCCGAGGCCGCGCTCGCCGACACCTTGGCCACCCTCTCCACCGTGCCGGCCGGGCGGCGGCTGCTGGTGCTGGACGGCGCACCGGGTGACTGGCTGCCGACCGGCTGGACCGTCGTGCCGCAGGCAGGGGGCGGGCTGGACCACCGGCTCGCGGCGGCCTTCGGGCACGCCCCGCCCGGTGCGCCGGCCCTGCTGGTCGGCATGGACACCCCCCAGGTGGACGCCGCGACGCTGGCCGGCCCGTTGGCTCCCGGCGCCCGCGCGGGGGTGGACGCCTGGTACGGCCCGGCCACCGACGGCGGCTTCTGGGCCCTCGGGCTGGCCCGGCCCACCGAGCGGCTCGCCCGGGACCTGCTGCTCGGCGTCCCGATGTCCACCGACCGCACCGGCGAGGCCCTGCTGGCCCGGCTGGACCGGGCCGGGCTCCGTGTCCACCACCTGCCGCGGCTCACCGACGTGGACACGGCCCGGGCCGCCGCCGAGGTCGCCGCCGCGGCACCGGCCGGACGGTTCGCCGCCTGCCTCGACCGGATCACCACCGTCCCGAGGGCGCACCGGTGAACGCCTCCGCGCCGGCCCGGCCCTGGATCGACGACCCGTTCACGCCGGCGATCCGCACCGGCCGTGGGCCGCTCTGGTTGCGCGGGTCGGACGGCTCGCGCCACCGCCTGGAGGTGGAGCGCTGGTGCGCGCCGCCCGACCGGGCCGACCACAGCGTGCTGGAGCGCTGCCTGCGCTGGGGCGGCCCCGTGCTGGACGTCGGCTGCGGGCCCGGCCGTCTGGTGGCCGAACTGCTCGCCCTGGGCGTCCCCGCACTCGGCGTCGACCTCACCGAGGCGGCCGTCACCCGGGCCCGGGGCCTGGGAGCCGCCGCGCTCCACCGCTCGGTCTTCGAACGGCTCCCCGGCGAGGGCCGCTGGCGCGCGGTCCTGCTGGCCGACGGCAACCTGGGCATCGGCGGCGATCCGGCCGCCCTGCTCCGTCGGGTGGCCCAACTCCTGGCCCCCGGCGGTCGGTTGATAGCCGAGACCGAGCCGGTGGAGCTGGACGAGCGCCTGGAGGTCCGGGTCGAGGACGGCGCCGGGCAGACCGGCCCGCCGTTCCGCTGGGCCCGCCTGGGCGCGGACGCCGCCGCCCGGTACGCCCGCCCGGCCGGCCTGGTCGAGTCGGAGCGCTGGACCAGCCACGGCCGCCGCTTCACCGCCCTGCGGCGGGCCTGAGGCCGCGGCGGCGGGCCAGGGCCGCCACCACGACCACCAACAGCGCGGCTCCGTAGGCGAGTTGCTGGCCCTGACCACCCGTCAGGTAGAGCACCTGGGCGGCGGCCGGCACGGCCAGCCACTCCCACCGGCCGTCCAGCGCGACCAGCGCCACCAGCAGCAGCCCGTACCAGGGGTAGGCCGGCGTCGCCACCAGCAGCGCCGTCCCGGTCACCAGCAGCGCCCCGCTCCACGGCCGGGCCGGGTCGCCCCGGAACAGCACCCACCCGGCGGCGGCCAGGATCACCACCACCCCGGCCAGGGAGGCCAGTTGGTCCGGCAGTACCAGCCGGAGCAGCCCGAACCGGTCCATCCGCCCCTCGTGGTAGCCCTCCTCCCGCAGGTAGCCGGGCAGGTAGCCGAGCACCGCCGGGCCGGAGGCCCACAGGTACGGCAGGTAGGAGAGCGCGAACGCGGCCAGCGCGGCCAGCGGCAGCAGCGCGTCCCGCGCCCGCGGCCGTCGGCCGAACACCCCGGAGAGCGCCCCCGGCAGGGCCAGCGCGGGCACCAGCTTGGTGGCCACCGACAGGCCCAGCAGCGCACCCCCGGCCACCGGCCGGCCACCGGCGGCCACCGCCAGACCGGCCACCATCAGCAGCACCCCGAGGGTGTCGACGTGCGCGTCGTTGACCGCCCAGACGGCCACGCCGGGGCACCAGCCCCAGAGCGCGGCCCGCCACGGCGGGCCGGCCCCCGGCCGCCGCAGCACCAGCAGCAGGGCCCCGGACACGGCCACCGCCAGCAGCGCACCGCCCACCTGGGCGGCCCGCACCCCGAACCGGCCGCCCGTCGCGTACAGCGCCGCGAACCAGCCCTCGGCGACCGGCGGGTAAATGGTGTGCACGGAGGGGCGGTTGACCTTGCTGCACTCACCCGCCGCGGTCCGCCGTTCGTCCCAGCCCGCACAGGCACCGCCCGGTGGGAACAGCTCCGGCGCCCGCGCCCGCAGCCCGGCCAGCGCGGGGGAGTCCGGGGCGTGGTCGTACGGCGAGTGCCCGGCGGCCTGCACCCGGCCGTCCCACAGGTAGCGGTAGGCGTCGTCGCTGGTGCGCGGCGGGGCCAGCAGACCGGTCGCCGCGACGGCGACGCTGCCCGCCAGCACCAGCGCCGGCACCACCTCCGCCGGGGCCCGGCGCAGCAGGACGACCGCGAGCGCGAACAGCGCCCCGTCGACGGCGTACCAGCCGTACAGGCCGGCCGGGTCGCCGAGCGTCCCGCCGCCGGTCACCGTGGCGGCCAGGGCGGCGAGGAGGGCGGCCAGGGCGAGGACGGCCGGCCAGGCGGAGCGGTCGGATCTCGTGGTGTCGGACACCCCGTCAGAGTGCCACCGCCGCACGGGCGCGGGCCGGAGCCGCGAGCCGCCGTACGACTTCCGTAAGCACGTCGCACCACCCGTGGCGCCCGGATCGGCGCTCTCATGAAGGCATGAAGGACACCACCACCGGCGGCGCCTCCCGCCGGTTCGACCTCCCCCTGCCGCAGCCGCCGGACTTCCTGCGGATCGGCCCGCTGCGCGAGGGCACCTTCCGGTCCCCCCTGCACGAACCCCGCACCGCCGTGGTCATCGGCCGCTGGCTCGGGGCGGCGGTCGTGCTCTGCTTCCTGACCGGTCTGGTCAGCCACGCCCTGCAGGACCCGCCCGGCTGGCTGCGCGACCACCTGCCGAGCCGGCCGGTGAACGGCTACCGGGTCACCCAGGGGCTGCACGTGATCGCCGGGATCGCGGCCGTCCCGCTGCTGGGCGCCAAGCTGTGGACGGTGTACCCGAAGCTGTTCGAGTGGCCGCCGGCCCGCAGCCTCCGGCACCTGCTGGAGCGGCTCGCCATCGCCGTGCTGGTCGCCGCGACCCTGCTGGAGCTCTTCACCGGCCTGCTCAACACGCTCCAGTGGTACCCGTGGCCGTTCCCGTTCCGGCAGACCCACTTCTGGCTCGGCTGGATCATCACCGGCGCCCTGCTGCTGCACGTCGCCGCCAAGGCCGTCACCATCGCCGAGCAGTGGTGGCGCCCCCGCACCGCACTGCCGGGCCGCCGGGCCTTCCTCGGCACCGTCGGCGCCTCCGTCGCGGCCGTCACCGTGACCACGGCCGGGCAGACCGTCCCCTGGCTGAGCGGGGCCGACCTGCTGGCCCCGCGCCGTCCCGACCTCGGATCGCAGGGCCTGCCCGTCAACCGCACCGCCGCCCAGGCGGGCACCACCACCGTCCCCGCCGACTGGCGGCTGACCGTCGACGGCCCCGCCCCGCTGCGGCTCTCCCTCGCCGAGCTGCTGACCCTGCGTCAGCACACCGTCCGGCTGCCGATCGCCTGCGTCGAGGGCTGGAGCGCGTCCGCCGAGTGGACGGGGGTGCGGCTGCGCGACCTGCTCGACCTCGCCCGGGTGCCGTCCGGTGCCCGGCTGCGGATCGTCTCCCTGGAGGCCTACGGCCCCTACGCCGTCACCACCATGGAGCCCGCCCACGCCCGCGACCCGCTCACCCTGCTCGCACTGTCCGTCAACGGCCGGGTCCTGAACGCCGACCACGGCCACCCCGCCCGGATCATCGCCCCCAACCGCCCCGGCGTGCTCCAGACCAAGTGGGTCTCCCGGATCGAGGTGCTCGGATGAGGGCGCTGCGCCTCACCACCGGCGCGGCCGGGGCCGCCCTCCTCGGCTACGGCGTTTACGGACTGCTGAACGACCGTCACATCACCGACCCCCTGGACGTGCTGCTCTGGTCGGCCGGTGCCGTGGTGGTCCACGACGGGCTCTGGGTACCGCTGGTCCTGCTGGCCGGCGCCCTGCTGGTACGCCTTCCGGCCGTGCGCGCGGGGCTGACGGTGGCCGCGGCGGTCAGCGCGGTCGCGGTGCCCGCCGTCCTGCGGGCCGGGGAGGACGGCGGGAACCCGTCCGTCCTCCCCCTGCCCTACCTGCGCAACTGGCTGCTCCTGCTGGCCGCCGTCGCGGTGGTGACCGCGCTGGGGGCCGTGGTGGGAGCCGTGGTGGGGGCCGGCCTGGGCGCGGCCCGCCGGGCCCGGTTCAGGCGCCGGGAACGCCGTTGAGCCCGGTCGCCAGTCCGTCCAGGGCGTGCGCGCAGGCGCACGCGCGGGCCACCGGCAGCCCTTCGACCGCCTTGAACAGCACCGAGCGCAGCCGCTCGACGTTGCGCCCGAAGAACTCCAGCACCTCGGCGTGGGTGACCCCCTCACCCGCCTCCACGCCCGCGTCGAGGTCGGTGACCAGCGCGACGGAGCTGTAGCAGACCGCCAACTCCCGGGCCAGGACGGCCTCCGGATGGCCCGTCATGCCGACCACCGACCAGCCGTTGGCGGTGAACCAGCGGGACTCGGCCCGGGTCGAGAAGCGCGGCCCCTCCACCACCACCAGCGTCCCGCCGTCCACCGGCTCCCAGGCCTCGCCCCGGGCCGCCTCCAGCAGGGCCGCGCGGCCGGCCGCGCAGTACGGGTCCGCCATCGCCACGTGGACCACCTCGGGAACCGTGCCGTCCGGCAGCGGCAGCCCGTCGTAGAAGGTCTGCACCCGGCCCGAGGTCCGGTCGACGAACTGGTCCGGCACCACCAGCGTGCCCGGCCCGTACTCCGGCCGCAGGCCGCCGACCGCGCACGGCGCCAGCACCTGACGCACCCCCAGGGAGTGCAGCGCCCAGAGGTTGGCCCGGTAGTCGATCCGGTGCGGCGGCAGGGTGTGGCCCCGGCCGTGGCGGGGCAGGAAGGCCACCCGGCGCCCGGCCACCTCGCCGAGCAGGACCGAGTCGCTCGGCGGCCCGTACGGGGTGTCCACCACCACCTCGGTGACCTCGTCCAGCAGGGCGTACAACCCGGACCCGCCGATCACGCCGACTTCGGCGACTTCGGCGACTTCGGCGACTTCGGCCAGGGGCAGGGGAGTTGGGGGAACAGCGGACATCATCAGCAGCCTTCCGCGCCGGACGACCTCACCAGGGACCCGGCGACACGCACCGCACACCGGGCTGCCCAGCCTACGGACGCGGCGGGCCGGTGCCCCGGGCCCGGCTCCTTACGAAACGCGAACGGCCTCGGCCGGGAACGGCGTCGGCCGCGGTAGCAGAGGTGCTCGCGTTCGGCCCGGGTGAGAGCCGGGCCCTTCCGTCGTTGATGTCCCCGCTCGTGAGTCGGTGGCGGCCCGGGATCGCCCTCGAGCCGCCACCGCTTGATTCAGGGTCAGCAGCGGACGGTGGAGCCGCCGTTGCTCAGGTTGGCGTCGTAGATCCAGCCGCTGCCGGCCGGGCCCCGGACGTAGGTCCAGGTGTTTCCGTACTCGTTGACGGAGTAGCAGTCGTAGTCCACCTGGACACCCTGGGAGTACCAGCCGACCGCGGTGCACGCTCCGTACGGGCCGGTGCGCACCGGGGCGCTGCTCACCGAGATCGTGCCCGAGCCCGAGTCCAGGTTGCTGTGCGGCCAGTACGCGTTGCCGCAGGTGACCGCGGCGAGGTCGGACGACGGCGCCGCGGACGCCGACACGGCCGGCACCGAGAGCGAGGCCACGGCCATCAGGCCGACGGCGATCGCGGTCTTCCCGAGACGGAATGTCATGGAGCGAACTCCTCGTGAGTGGGTCGCCGAACCGGTTGGTCCAGCGGGCCCTCACCCTCGCCGCCGCCGTCGTGGCCCAGCAAGGTCTCGGGGTGTCCGGGACTGTCCGGGACAGTCCGGGCCCTCGCCGGACACCGCCGGGCACCGCCTGACCAGCCCGGTCCTCCATGGCCGCAGGAGCGGGGAGAGGCACGTTGTCGCCCACCACCGGTCAAGGCCGGCCTGACCAAGGGCGGCGCCCCCCGTGCCGGAACTCCCGCCGTGCTGCTGCTGCGCTTCAGCTCCCGCATCCACCTGGTCACCGCTGCCCGACTGCGCGAGTGCCCGGACGGCGTGCCCGAGTACGCGCCGGTCATCGCCGACGGACGGGAACTGGCCGGTCGCCATTCCGGGGCCTTCGCCCGGGCTACTGCACGATCGTGCGCGGCAGGTGCGCCGGCATGTTGACGCAGCTGTAGACCTGCAGGGTGTAGCCCCGTCCGATGGTCATCATGGTGGGCTTGTGCAGGGTCCGGTAGGGGTCTCCGACGAGCTTCTCCGTGGCCGTTTCAGCCGGCCGCCAGCTGCCGCCGGCTCCGTCCCACTCACCGCTGTCGATGGTGAGCAGCGTGTCCAGGGGCCCGCCGCACTCGCCGCACTGCCGTTCCTCGTCCTCGTCGGACTCGGGCGGGTCACGGAAGGTGAAAGGAGCCGGCCACCCGCCCGCCTTCCAGCCGGGAGCGACGGACAGGTCGCTCTGGTAGCTCACGGACCGCTGCCTGCACCAGTCGTACAGGCGCTCGCCCAGGGCCTGGTCAAGCAGATGGCCCGGTGGGAACTCCCCTACCGGTTCGGGCTGGAGCACGCATGGCTCGGGTACGTGGACGTCGCACTCGACATAGGCGGGCTCGGGAGGCGTCCGCAGGAGGTCCTGCACATCCGATGCCCGGCGCCACCGCAGCTGCACGTTGGCCGAGCAGCCTTCGACGTCATGGCCCGGCGCCCACAGCACCTGCAGCAGATCGGTGCCTTCCGGGAAGGTCAGCGCGGGCACGTCACGGGCGTAGAGCTGCGCGAGCGGGATCAGCGGTTGCGGGCCGGTGGGCAGCAGCGCAGGGTCGTGTCCGGCACGCAGCCGCGTCACCGTCTCGTCCTCCTGCACGGTCAGCAGATTCTCACGCGGGCCACGCGGTCGCGCCCACGCCTGGGTCAGCAGGGTCCGCACCTGGCGGACGTCTGCCAGGGTCTGCACGGGCTTGACCGGCGGGTATCCCGGCTCACCGTCCGGCCAGGGTTCGTCCGTCGGCCACAGCAGGGGACCGCCCACCGAACTGTCGTGAACGGTCGGGGTTCCGGGGGTCGGGTGAAGGCGGGTGGTTGTCCTGGCCGAGCCGATGAGTTCCGGAAACGCTGTCGTGATGTCGAGCGGCCGCGGTGGTGTCGTGCGCGTCAAGCCCTTCTCCCTTCACGCTCGAGGCGAACGCCGTATCCAAGCACGCCGAGCCGACAGCACCGCCCAGGCCCCGTCGAGCGCGATGGCCCCCGGCGCGGTCCGGTCACCTCGTATCAGCGTGGCCACGCGGGAAGCGGTCCACACCTGGTCCTCCACCCAGCCGTGCGCGGCCGGACCCTGGTCCAGATACGCGGCGAGCTTGGCCGGGCAGCGCGGCGACACCGCACTCGGGCCGCTCGCAGAACACACCCGCTCCAGAGGGGATCAACTCACCCACCGAGCTGGAAGACCACAGGTCAGCTGCGGTTCCCGCGCGGCTTCAGCGGCACGTTCGGCAGCTCCGGCGCCGGGAGCCGCTCGCCCGGGTACCCCTGGACCTCTCCGAAGCGGTCGCCGTGCTCCCAGTCCTCGCGGGCCTGGCGGATGTCGGCGTCGGTGCGGCCGATGAAGTTCCACCACATGACGATCTCCTCGCCGAAGGGCGGGCCGCCGATGAGGACCGCGACGGCGTCGGTGGAGGCGGTGTTGGTGAGGGTCAACTCGGCGGCGCCCGGGGCGAGGTAGCCGAGGTCGGCGGGGGCCAGGGTGGTGCCGGAGACGTCGAGGGTGCCGCGGTCGACGAGGAGGCCGTGCTCGAAGGCGGGGTCGACGGCGAGGGTGACGGTGGCGCCGGGGCGGAGGGTGAGTTCGGCGCCGAGGAGCGGGGTGAAGGTGCTCACCGGGGAGGTGTCGCCGGCCAGGGTGCCGAGGAAGACTCGGGCCTCACCGCCGGGGAGCGGGACGGCGGTGGGGGCGTGGTGCTGGAAGTCCCGCGGGGCGTGGCGGTGTTGGCCGGGGAGGGCGACCCAGAGCTGGACGCCGTGCAGGACGGTGGTGGCGGGGGTGGAGACCTCGGAGTGGCTGATGCCGTGGCCGCCGGTCATGAGGTTGAGCTCGCCGGGGCGGACGTAGGCGTGGACGCCGAGGCTGTCGCGGTGCTCGATCTCGCCGGTGAAGAGCCAGCTGACGGTCTGCAGGCCGGTGTGCGGGTGGGGCGCGACGTCCATGCCGCCGGTGTCGGCGACGTCGTCGGGGCCGTAGTGGTCGACGAAGCACCAGGCGCCGATCAGGGTGCGGCCCCGCTGCGGGAGGGTGCGCCGCACCGTCATCGACCGCGGCCCGCCGAGCGGGACGTCCCGCACGGGCAGCACCTCGACCGACGGTTGCCCGGTGCCGGTCTCGACATAGTCCATGGCAGTTCCTCCCGTTGAGCCCAATGGTTCCAGATTCAACTATTATGCCATGGGAAGATCGTTGACGATCGCCACCGACCACAGGAGTCCCCATGACCGACACCGCGACCGATGTGACGACGGCCGCAGCGGCGCCCCGGCGGGTGTTCATCGACAAGCAGCACCCGGAACCCTTCCGCGCCATGCGCGCCACCGCCGAGGCGGTCCGGGTCGCGGCCGCGGAGGCCGGGCTGGACCGCCGGCTCGTCGAGCTGGTCAACCTCCGGGTCTCCCAGCTGAACGGCTGCGCCTACTGCCTGGACGTGCACACCAAGGCGGCGCTCCAGGAGGGCGAGACCGCCCAGCGCCTCGGCGTGCTGCCGGCCTGGCGCGACACCCGGCTGTTCACGCCCCAGGAGCGCGCCGCCCTCGCACTGGCCGAGGCGACCACCGCCCCCTCCGACGACACCGCGCAGGAGCACGCCTACGCCGAGGCCCGCGCCGTGCTGACGGAGGAGCAGATCTCGGCGGCGATCTGGGTGGCCGTCACCATCAACGCCTTCAACCGGGTCTCGATCCTGAGCAAGCACCCCGTCCGCCCGGCCCGGTGAACGACGGCGGCGGTCCCGCCCCCACCCGGGGACGGGACCGCCGCGCCGGACGGGGCGTCAGCAGCTGATGCTGCCCTTGCGGATCGCGTGCCCGCCGGTGTTGGCGTCGTCCGACCAGTACACCGGCTTGGAGCCGCCGACGCACTCGGCCGCGCCGGCCACCGCGAAGCCCTCGTTGTTCAGGTTGGCCATGCCGGTCGGCCGGTTGTAGGCGGCCGCGACGGCGAAGGCACCGGAGGCGTTCACCGTGAAGGTGCGGTGCTGGCCGTTGCAGGTGTCGTCGCAGACCACCCAGAGGCGGTTCGCCTGCGGCTCCCACTCCAGGTCCATCACGCCGGCCATGCCGGAGGCGACGGTGGCCACCTTCTTGAACGCGCCGGAGTCCTGGAGGACGTAGCCGTAGACCGAGCCGTTGCCCTCCAGACCGACGAAGAAGACGCCGCCGCTGTGCGCGCCGTAGCCGGCCGGGTCGTACGCCGCGCCGGTCGAGGCGTCCTTGAAGCCGGCCGCCGTCAGCGCCGAGTCGGGCACCCAGGTGACCGCCTCCAGGCCGGCGTTGGAGCCGACCGACGGGAGGTCCGCGGTCAGGTTCCACTCCTTGGTGGCGGTCAGCGAGGTCGAGGTGCCGGAGACGTCGTAGCGCAGCACCGAGAGGCGGCTGCTGCCGGAGCCGTCGCGCTCGCTGGAGACGAAGACGCCGCCCGCCGCGCCGGCCGAGGTGAGGGTGACGCCCTCGGCGTCCGGGGCACCGGAGCCGTTGGTGAAGCGCAGGGTCTTGCCGGAGGTCCAGCCGTTGGCGGTGTCGGGCTTCCAGCCGCCGGAGCCGTTGGGCACCATGCGCCAGAGCTTGCCGGAGTTCTGCGCGCCCCAGAGCACGCCGCTGCCCTCCAGGGCCAGGCCGCTGAGGTCGGAGCCGAAGACGTTGGAGCCGTCGGCGGTGGCCACGGTGGAGCCGCCGGGCCAGGCCACCGGGGTGGTGCCCCCGCCGGAGGTGCCGCAGGCGTTGGCCGAACCGAGCGTCACGGCGGCCGACTTGAAGGCGCCGGTGCCGTCGGCGCAGCGCGACCAGGACGGGTTGGAGTGGCTGGTCCAGGTGAAGCTGTCGACCAGGGTGGAGCCGCCGGGCAGGTAGAGGCGGGCCTTGTCGCTGGAGCCGAGGCCGAAGGAGCCGGACACGTCGAAGGCCCGGAAGGCGCCCGGCACCAGGGTGGTGCCGGAGGCGATCGTGTAGGCGGACGAGCTGCTGTCGTCCTTGAGGACCCAGCCCGACACGTCGACCGCGGCGGTGCCCTTGTTGTACAGCTCGATCGAGTCGTTGACGCTGCCGGTGGTGACGACCTCGTTGATCCGGATGTCGTCCGCCGGGGCCGCCTGGGCCGGGGCGACGGTCAGGACACCGGCCACCAGGGCGGTGGCCGCGGCGAGCGAGGGGGCGAGGCTGCGGCGCCAGCGGCCGGCGGGCGATACGGTCACGGTTTCCATCCTGGGGGAGGTCGGTTGCGTCAGGGCGGGCATGACAGTCCTCGCTCCGGCCGAATGGCCCACCACCAACAGGTGGTTGATCCGTGAACGGTGGCCGAACCGTCCGTGGTCCCGTCCACCGGTGCGTACCCACTCCGGACCCGCCGTGCACACCGCAAACCGGCCCCTTCTAGAGTTCTGACCAGCAGTCAGTTCACGATCCGGGGGACCCATCACCGTGTCATCAGCACCCTTCCGCCGACCACGCGCCGGCTGGCCGTCCGCGCTCGCCGCCACCCTGCTGGCCGCCGCGACCACCGCCTTTCCGGTGCCGGCCGCCGCCGTGACGCCCGTCCCGGCCAAGCTCTCCACCCCCTTCGTGCCCGGCGACGGCGGGTACCAGTGCGTCCGCATCCCGTCGCTGCTGAGCACCGCCACCGGCACCCTGCTGGCCTTCGGCGAGGGCCGGGTGCGCGACGGCAACTGCGGCGACGTCGGCGACAACGACCTGGTCCTGCGCCGCTCCACCGACGGCGGCCGCACCTGGGGCCCGATCCAGGTCCTGGTCGGCGCCGACGACCGGCTGGCGCACGGCAACCCCGCCCCGGTGATCGACGCCCGCTCCGGCCGGATCACCCTCCTCTACTCCAGCAGCGACTGGAACGGCGACCCGGCGGCGCCCTCCCGCGCCGCCTTCCCGCGCTCCGTCCTGGCGGTCCGCAGCGAGGACGGCGGCGCCAACTGGTCCGCCCCCGCCCCGCAGCCGCAGCTCAAGGCCGCCGGCTGGGGCTGGGTCTCCACCGGCCCGGGCCACGGCGTCCAGCTCACCGGCGGACCGCACAAGAACCGGCTGGTGGTGGCCGGCGACCACACCGCCGACCGGGACACCACGGCCGGGATCCAGCTCTACGTCAGCGACGACGGCGGCCTCAGCTGGCAGCTGGGCGCGGTCTCCGGTGCGCCCAAGAGCGGCGCCCACCCGGCAGAGCCGACCCTCGCCGAGACCGGCAGCGGCGGCCTGTACGTCAACGCGCGCAACTCCGAGAACACCCGCTGCACCACCAACGAGCACCGCCTGGAGAGCACCAGCCCCGACGGCGGCACCGGCTTCGCCGCCCCGTTCACCCCGGTGGCCAACCTCGACACCGCCCCGGTCTTCGGCTCGCTGCTGCGCCTGCACTCCCCCGCCCTCGACGGCCGCCCGGCCCGGCTGCTGTACTCCGGCGCCTCCCGCCTCGGCCCCAACCCGCTGGAGGACCGCCGCGAACTGGCGATCCGCTCCTCCACCGACGAGGGCCGCAGCTGGCAGACCGCCGGCACCCTGATCACCCCGGGCCGCTCCGGCTACTCGGACCTGGCCCGACTCCCGGACGGCACGGTCGCGGTGCTGTACGAGACCGGCACCACCACCCCGCACGGCACCCTCGCCTTCACCGCGTTCACCGAGGACGCGATGGACGGGGCGCGGACCGAACTGCGGCGCCCCCGCACCGCCGACACCGGGCCGAACGGCCACGGCAACCACGCCGTGATCCACGGCGGCGCCCAGCTCGGCACCCGGGGCAGCGGCAAGGCCATGGCCTTCGACGGCAAGGACGACCACCTGCGGCTGGTCGGCTGCGGGCCCTCGCTCCGCTTCGGCGAGGGGGACCTCACCCTCACCGCCTGGTTCCGGTACGGCAACACCACCGGGAACCGGACCATCCTCTGGGCCTACGGGATGTCCGACCAACCCACCGACCGGGTACGGCAGTTCTGGCTCCGGGCGGAACCGGAGAAGGGCCTGCTCCGGGCCTCGGCCACCACCGACCAGGGCTCCGGCTCGGTCACCGTCCCGGGCGCCTACAACGACGGCGCCTGGCACCACGTGGTCTTCGAGCGGACCGGCGGACGGCTCACCCTCGCGGTGGACGGCGGCCCCGAGTCCTCCGCCGCCGGGCCCGCCGGTGACCTCACCCCGCCCGCCCAGTTCAACATCCACATCGGCGCCCGGCCGGACTTCCCCGACGAGCCGGTGGGCGTCGCGGGGCTGTTCCAGGGCACGCTCGACGACGTCCGCCTGTTCGGCCGGGCACTCGGCCCGGCCGAGGCCGCGGCGGTGCGGGGCGGGGCGCTCGACGTCGCCAACGACCAGGAGCGGGTCCGCCTGGGCTTCAGCACCATCTGGTGAACCAGCCCGGGGCGGACGGTGGTTGAGGACACCGGGAACCGTCCGCCCGGGCCGCACCGGCTCGGGCGGACGGCCTCACCGACGCGCGACGGTACCGACGCGCGACGGTCGGGCCCGGCAGCTCGGAGCAGTCGGACCCGGTCCACCGGAAACGCAGGACGCGGACGTCGGGAACGGGTGGGGTCCCGTCCGCTCAGGCCGTCCACCCCGGCGGGCCGCCGCCCGCCGCCTCCGGCGGGGCGACGGACACCGCCCGGACCGTCCGCCGGGGCCAGACCGCCGGGAGCGCCGCGGCCAGCGCGGCCGCGCAGAACAGCCCCAGCCGGGCGAACTCGCCACCCGTGCTCGACCAGCCCAGCACCGCATGACGGTGGATCACGAACCCGTTGAAGAACAGCCAGGCCGCCCCGGCGATCAACGGCGCGGCGGCCGGCCGGGAGTTGGCCCCGAGCACCGCGCACCCGACCGCGAACGCCCCGAGCGCGAACCAGGTCGCGTGCCGTTCACCGAGCACCGCCAGCGTCGGCACCAGCCCCGCCGCACCACTCAGCGCGAGCGCCAGCGACATCCCCACCGGCATCCGCCGCACCGCCGGCCGGAACGTCCGCCCACCCGGCCGGGCCCGGTACAGCCGCATCCCCTCGTCGTCCCCGATCACCCCAACCCCTCTCTCCCGCACCAGAGTTCACCTGTGCACCGTGCCGATCCCGGCAACCTCGAGCACGAGGAACCCCGCCCACCTGGCCAACTCCTCTCCAGCGCAACAGGGTTGACCGAGTGACCGACTCCCGCCTCACCGCTCCCGCACGACACCGCCCGCCCCGGTGACCGGCACCGCCTCGACCGGCAGTTGCCACAGGTGCCGCCACGACCGGCCCTCCCACTCCCTCTGCAGCGGCGGCCGCGGCACCACCAGCACCGGGCACACGACCCGCCGGAGGCACTCCGCCGGCACCGAGGCCCGCAGCCCCCGCCGCAGCCGGCTGCCGCTGCCCGCGCCGACCACCACCAGGTCGTCCGGCCGGTCGGCGAAGAGCGTCAGCGCCCGTACCGTCTCCCCGCGCACCACGCAGCTCGACAGCCGCACGCCCACCGGTCCGCCGACGCCGAAGGCGGCCTCCAGCGCCTCGGCCAGCCGCGCCGTGGCACTCTCCTCCCAGACCGCCAGCAGCGGCGGGCAGGGAGCGCGGCGGTAGCCGATCTCGCCGCCCTGCGGGAGCCAGGCGAGCACGGCCAGCACCTCGGCACCGGTCCGCCGCCCCTCCCCGACCGCCCGGTGCAGCGCGGCGAGGCTGCCCAGCGAACCGCTCACCCCCACGACGATCCGCCGCGGCCGCAGCGCGTCCCGCTCCGTGTCCGCGCCCTGCTCCACGCCCCGGTCCACGTCCAGGCCCCGACCCGGGCCGCCGTCCCGCTCGTCCATCCCGCTGTCCCCTGCTCTCGCTCGCTCGTCCGGCTGTGTGGCAGCCAGCCAAACCGCTCCCCCAGCGCCCGAGCCGCCCGTTGACGCTTCCCTGACGCGGGCTGTTCGAATCCCAACACTTCCCTGACACTGGCTCCGGCGGCCGCCCCGCCGTCACCCTCCGGACGCCAAGGGCCTGTACGGACGGGAGCAGCAGCGGTCAACGGAGCGTCAGGAACCGCTGACCCCGCCGGCGTTCGCCCTAGCGTCGGACCCGGCCTCACCGACCTCCCAGGGAGTGCACACCGTGACCATCACCACCCCGGCCCCGCAGGAGCCCGTCCTCCACGTACCGGTCCGCCGCAGCGGCGGGACGTACACACTGCGACTCTTCCGTCAGCGGGACGGCGGCCGCTGCGCCGTCGCCTTCACCCGGCCCGAGGGCCTGACCGCACTGCTCGGCCCCGGCCAGGCCTCGGCCCGGCTGTCCGAACCGGCACTGCGCGCCCTGGCCGAACCACTCGGCGTCACCGCCCTGGTGATCGACCCCCAGCTGATCGCGGCACCGGTCACGGCCCCCGCCGCCTCCCCCGCCCCACGCGCCCTCAGCACCACACCCTGAGGACCCCCGACGCGTCCGCCCCCGCTGCCACTCCTTCCCGGAGTCCCAAACCCCTGACGTGGCAAGGGCGTTCCCCTTCTCCACGGTCGCGGGGCGGGCAGCGGGGGCCAGGGAATCCGCTCCGAATGCGGGCTGCGGTCGGCGGCCGCAGCGGGCTTCCCGCCCGAGCGGAGCCCGCTGCGCGGGAACGCCAAGAGCCCGGCTCCCGGTCCGCCGCGAGACGGTGGAGGGCTTCCGGGCTCGCGAGGCGCCCGTCCGAACGCCGCTCGCACCCGGCGCCCCGGCACCTCGGAAGAGGATTGGCGGACCACCGACGCGAGCCGCCCCGGTCGGGAACGGCCGCGCACACCACGGTGAGGGACTCGTCCGACTGGACGGAGCCATGGCGAATTCCATCGGCCGTCCAGGACGGTGGTCCCGTGTGCCGTGGGGCGGTCCGCGCTCATCGTACGGCCTACCGCCCCGCCTCCGTGCCGACCCGCCGCGACTTGCTGTACCGGTTCAGCGCAGCACGCAGAGTGACGAACCCTCAGGCCCGCCCTCAGGCGCCGTAGCGCCGCCGCCGAGCGGCGAACGCCCGCACCGCACGCAGGAAGTCGACCTTCCGGAAGGCCGGCCAGTACGCCTCGCAGAAGTACAACTCCGCGTAAGCACTCTGCCACAGAAGGAAGTTGGAGAGCCGCTGCTCCCCACTGGTACGGATCACCAGGTCCGGATCGGGCTGCCCGGCGGTGTACAGGTGCCGCGCGATGTCCTCCGCCGCCAGCCCGTCCGCGACCTCCCGCACGGGCCGCCCGCTCCCCTCCACTTCGTACAGCAACTCACGCACAGCGTCGACGAGTTCCTGGCGCCCGCCGTATCCGACGGCCAGCGTCAGGTGTGCGCCGGAGCATTCACGAGTGGCCTCGACCGCCCCCTCCAGCGCCCGCGCGGTGGAGGCGGGCAGGGTGGCGAGGTCGCCGGCCACGTGGTCACCGCCGAGGCGCCCGGCGGGTCCGATCACCCGTCGGACAGCGCCCGTTCATCTCACCCCTCGGACTGACGCGGGCCGTCCACCTCGGTAGCCCACGGTGTTCACCCGGCTACCTTGCGTGTGACGCTCCACACAGTGATGACTCGCGCACGGTGTGCAAGACTCACCTCGTCGGGCCAAAAGCCTTTGATTCCTAGGGAGTACACCGTAATGCGCACCCGCATCGCAGCCGTTGTCGTCGGTATGACCACCCTTCTCGCCGTACCCGCCACGGCCTTCGCCGCACCCGCCGTGACCAAGGGTCCGGTCACCTGCTCCACCGAGACCTCGTTCGCGGGGCAGCCCTGCGCCTGGCAGGAGCGGAGCCCCGCCGGCCTGGCCGGTGTCGCCCAGCTCACCGCGGCCGGCGTCGAGCCGGTGCTGGTCAAGGTGGAGCTCAAGACCCAGGCCGCCTGGGGCAGTCCGTGGGTGACGGCCTCCTCGGCCACCGCCCTGCGGTCCGGCCCGACCGTGATCTCCACCCCGAAGGTGGTCACCAACGAGCTGAGCATCGTCTGCGTCACCACTGCCCCGGCGTTCACCCCGGAGCAGCAGACCACCCTCTGTACCCACCCCTCCGCCTGACGGAGCGTCGGTGGGGCGGTGGGGGGGGGGGGGGCCCGGGGGCCCGCGGCCCCCCCCCCCCCCCCCCCCCCCCCCCCCCCCCCCCGCCCCCCCCCCCCGCGGGCGGGGGGGGGGGGGGGGGGGGGGGGCGGGCCACCCCCCCCCCCCCCGCCCCCACCACCCCACGCCCCTTCCCGCCTCAGGCCCCGGTCACCGCGCCCAGCGGCGAGGCCGGGTCGATCAGCGCCGGGTCCACCTCGATCCCGGCGGCCCGGACGGCGGCGACGATCTCCGCCGGAGCCGTGGCCAACGACCCTGCCCGGTAGGGCGGTTGGGGGTCGTACTCGGTGATCAGCTGGATCGCCTGGGCCACCGCGTCCCCCGCGAGCCGCCCGGCCAGGTGCAGGCCGAGGTCGATCCCGGCCGAGACCCCGGCGGCGGTCGCGTACTTGCCGTCGAAGACCACCCGTTCCTCGGTCGGGAGGGCGCCGAACCCGGCCAGCGTCTCGGGCGCGATCCAGTGCGTGGTCGCCCGGCGGCCGGTCAGCAGACCGGCGGCGGCCAGGATCAGCGAACCGGAGCAGACCGAGGTGGTCCAGGTGGTCGTGGCGTCGACCGCCCGCACCCAGTCGAGGACCTGCCGGTCCGTCAGGACCGCCTCCGTGCCGGGCCCGCCCGGCACCAGCAGCAGGTCGGTCGCGGTCACCTCCGCCAGCGCCGCGTCGGCCACCAGCGCCAGGCTCCCCTGGTCGCCCCGGACCGGACCGGCCGCCGCGGCCGTGAACACCACCTCCGCACCGGGTATCCGGCCGAGCACCTCGTACGGGCCGACGGCGTCCAGCGTGGTGAAGCCGTCGTAGAGCAGGATCGCGATCTTCAAGGTCTTCCTTCCTTTCCCGTGCGTGCCGCACGGATGACCGCATGCGTGAGCGCATGCCTGACTGCACGCATGACCGTGCGGCGGCGTGGCCGCGTGTCCCGCGTGATCAAGAGGGGGTGGACGGACGGGCGGACGAAAGCAGCGCCGAGACGCTCAGACCGGCTCGGCCGCGAACTTGCGGCGGTACTCCCCCGGCGTCACCGCGAGCGTGCGGGCGAAGGCCCGCCGCATCGCCTCCGCCGTGCCGTAGCCGCACGCCCGGGCCACCTCCTCGATCCCCTCCCGCCCCTCCTCCAGCCGCCGCCGGGCGGCCTCCAGCCGGACGCCGTCCACGTACCGGCCGGGCGTGACGCCGACCTCGGCCGTGAAGGCGCGGGCGAAGTGACGGGGCGACAGCGCGGCCCGGCCGGCCAGCGCGGGGACCGAGAGGTCCTCCTCCGGGTGCTCGGCGATCCACTGCTGGAGCTCGCGCAGCGGCTGCCGCTCGGCCAGTTGGGCGGAGAGCTGGACGGAGAACTGCGCCTGGCCGCCGGGGCGGCGCAGGAACATCACCAGGTGCCGGGCGATGGTCAGCGCGGCCTCCCGGCCGTGGTCCTCCTCCACCAGGGCCAGCGCCAGGTCGATCCCCGCCGTCACCCCGGCCGAGGTGGCGATCCGGCCGTCCCGGACGTAGATCGGGTCCGGGTCCACCTCGGTCTCCGGGAAGCGGCGGGCCAGCGACTCGCAGTACGCCCAGTGCGTGGTGGCCCGGCGGCCGGCCAGCAGTCCGGCCTCCCCGAGCAGGAACGCGCCGGTGCAGACCGAGGCCACCCGCTCGGCCCCGGCGGCCAGTTCGGCGATCCGCCGCACCAGCGCCGGGTCCGGCCGCTGCGTGCCGTGGCCGCCGGGCACCACCAGGGTGTGCGGCGGGGCCACCTCGGCCAGGTCGGCGTCCGGCAGCAGCCGCAGCCCGCTGCCCGCCCGCACCGGCCCGCCGCCGAGCGCGGCGGTGCCCACCCGGTACCCGGACGACACCCCGCCCGCTCCGGCGAACACCTCCAACGGCCCGGTGGCGTCCAGGCTCTGCACGTCCTCGAAGAGGACCACCAGCACACTGCGCTGCTCCATGCCCTCCACCCTCCCAGGGCCGACGGCACGTCAGCAATGACACGCTTCCCACCTTTTCGGCCACCGCGGCACGTGCCCCGCGCGCCCCTGTTCACGGCCGGGGGCGGCACCCACACTGGTCCTGGCACCACACCGCACACCGAGCGCACCGCACGCCGAGAACGCCGACCACACCGTCGAACGCGGGGGGCACCGTGACCACGACCATCGGACGTCCGTGACACCCGGCCGAGGCCCCGAGCGAGCGGCCGGGAACGTCGAGCTGAACGCCTGGGCCGCCGAGCGCGGCACCGTGTACCAGTCGGCCGGGAGCATGGTCGTCGTCCATGGCGGTGTGCACGAGCACTACCACTCGGGTGGCACGGAGTCCGTCCGGACCGTCTCGTCGTCGGTCGGCGAGGAGTGCCCGTACCCGGGGCTGCGCGCGTTCCGCGGACAGGAGGCCGATCTGTTCTTCGGCCGGGAGGCCCTGGTCCACCACGTCCTGGAGCAGCTCGAACTCTGCCTGGCCGATCACCGGCCGCTGGCCGTCGTCGCGCCCTCCGGGACGGGCAAGTCCTCCCTGCTGCGAGCGGGCGTGCTGCCGGACCTGGCCAAGGGAAAACTGCCCGGTTCCCGGCACTGGCCGCAGTTGCTGTTCACCCCCACCGCCGATCCGCTCGCGGTGCTCGCCTCCGGTCTCGCCTCCCTCACCGGTGCCGAGGAGGCCCTGGTGCGGCGGGCGATGGAGGACGGGCCCGAGGTCCTCTCCGCCTTGGTGCGCGAACGGCTGCGCCTGCCGCCCGGAGGCCGGGCGGTGCTCGTCGTCGACCAGTTGGAGGAGCTGTTCACGCTCTGCCCGGACGAGTCCGCCCGCCACCGCTTCGCGGCGGTGTTGGACGGGCTGACCGGGCCGACCGAGCTGACCGACGGTCGGGAGCCGGCCGCGCTGGCCCTCTACGGCCTGCGCGCGGACTTCTACGGCCCCTGCGCCGGTCTCCCGCACCTGCGCGACGCCCTGGCACACCGTCAGGTGATCGTCGGGCCGATGACCGAGGCGGAGGTGCGCAGCGCCGTGGAGCGACCGGCCCTGCGCGGCGGCCTGACGGTCGGGCCGGGGCTGGTCGACACCGTCCTGCGCGACCTGCGCGGTCCGGCCCGGCAGGGCGAGGGCGGACACGGGGAGGGGTACGGGTACGAGGCCGGCCGGCTGCCGCTGCTCGCGCACGCCCTGCGGGCGACCTGGCTGGAGCGCCGGGGTGACGTCCTGACGGTGGACAGCTACCGCGACACCGGAGGCATCGACGGAGCGGTGGCGGCCACCGCCGAGGAGGAGTTCGGGAGGTTGGACCCCTCCGAGCAGCGGACGGCGCGGCTGCTGTTCCTCGGCCTGGTCAGGATCGGCGAGAACGGCGAGGTGACCCGCCGTCGCCGGACCCGGGCCGACCTGCTGCTGGCCGCCGCCGACCCACGGGCGGTGCCCACCGTCGCCGAACGGTTCACTCGGGCCCGCCTGCTCACCCAGGGCGCGGAGCGGGAGAACGGCGCCGTCACCGTCGAGGTCACCCACGAGGCGCTCATGTGGGCCTGGCCGCGGCTGCGCCGCGACTGGATCGGCGCCGGCCAGAGCGGTGTGGCGGTGCGTCAGAGACTGGAGGAGGCCGCGCTCTCCTGGGAACGCGGCGGCCGGAAGGACACCGCCCCCCTGCACCGCGGCGCCGAGCTGGAGCTGGCTCGTGACTGGGCGGCGGGCGCGGGCCCCGAGGACCTCACGCCGCTGGTGTCGGCCTTCCTGGCCGCCTCCCGGCGCCACCGGCGGCGTGGCCGGCTGTTGCGGCGCGGCGCGGTGGCGACCGTCACCGTCCTGGCCCTGCTCGCCTCGGCCCTGGCCGCGTTCGCCTTCCAGCAGAGCCGGATCGCCCTCGAACAGCGCAACGACGCGATCTTCGACCGGGTCAGCGCCGAGGCCGACCGCCAGCGCGCGGGCAACGGGGCGCTGGCGGCGCAGCTCGACCTGGTCGCCCACCGGATGCGCCCGACGCCCGCACTGCGCACGCAGCTGATGACGGACGCCGGCGCCGTGCTGCCCACCGTGCTGCCGGAGCTGCCCGGCCGGGTGAACAGCGTCGCCTTCGGCCCTTCCGGCCAACTCGCCACCGTGGCAGGCACGTTGCGGATCTGGCCCGCGCTCGACCCGGCCGACCCGCCCTCCGCGCTCCCGGCCGTGGTCGGCGAGGAGAAGGAGATCCACACGCAGTCGGCCGCCTACAGTCCCCAAGGGGCCCTGCTGGCCAGCGGCAGCGTGGACGGCAAGCTGCGGATCTTCGACGTCTCCGACGGCGGGCACCCGGTCGCACTGTCGGTGCCGGTCCCGACCGCGACCGCGAAGGGCGCGGTGTCGAGCCTGCGGTTCAGCCCCGACAACCGGGTGCTGGCGCTCACCGCCGTCAAGGAGCTCTCCGGTGACCAGACCGGCAGTGTGGAGCTGTGGAGCGTCGCCGACCCCAGGCACCCGGCCCTGCTGAGCACCCTGCCGTCCGTCCCCGGACAGGCGCCGCTCTCCGCCGTCTTCAGCCCGAACGGCGCCGTGCTCGCCGTCAGCGGCAACACTCCCACGGGTACGGCCGATCGCAACGCGCTGCTGCAGCTGTGGGACGTCTCCCGCCCGGCCGCCCCGACCGCGCTGAAGGCCCTTCCCGGCGGGCACGGCGACCTCGTCTCCCAGGTGGCGTTCAGCCCCGACGGGCGCTCGATGGCCAGCTCGGGCGCCGACGGCCGGGTACTGCTCTGGGACGTGTCGGACCCGGGGCGGCCGAACGTCACCAACATCCTGCCGCTCGGCTCCGGCGGCTCCGCGGTCACCTTCGGACCGGACTCGCGACTGCTCGCCACCTCCGACCAGACCGGCTACGTCAGCCTCTGGAACGTCGGCTCCCCGGCCCGGGCCCGGGTGATCGGCCCCGCGCTGCGCGGTCACTCCTCGGCGGTCAGCTCGCTGGCCTTCGACCCCACCGGACGCACGCTGGCCAGCGGCGGCGCGGACGGCCGGGTGGTGCTCTGGAGACTGCCTCCGACCCTCGCGGTCGCGGAGGGCGGGCAGCCCGTGACGGCGGTGGCGGTGAGCGACGACAGCAGGCTGCTGGCCGCGGCCGCCGGCGACCTGGTCACCCTGTGGGACGTCTCCGACCCGGGCCGGCTCACCCCGCTCGCCACGCTGCCCCGCTTCGAGGTCCCCGTACTCGCGCTGGCCTTCCGGCCCGGGAGCTCCGGGCGGGGCCTGCTCGCCACCGGTGGTGGCGACGCGCTCAGCGGCCTGAACGACGGTGCCGTCCGGCTCTGGGACGTGTCGGCGCCGGCCCGGCCGGTCGGCCTCGGCACGGCGTCCGCCCGGGACCTGCCACCGGTGTACGCCCTGGCGTTCGACGCGGACGGACGGACACTGGCCGCCTCCTCCATGTTCAGCAAGGGGACCTTCGCAGGCGGGCTGCACGCCTGGGGCGTCTCCGACCCGGCCCGACCCGCCCCGCTCGGCGGTGAGTTGGACCCGCACCGGATGCCGGTCCGGGCCATGACCGCCGCACCCGGCGGCGGGTACCTCTACACCGCGAACGTGCTCGGCTTCCTCCGGGTGTGGCGGACGGAGGGCCGGGCGGCGCCCGGCCCGATCGGCACCTCGGGCACCGGCCAGCCGCTCTGGTCGGTGGCCGCGGCCCCGAAGGCGCCGCTGATCGCGACCGGCAGCACGGACAGCCGGATCCGCCTGTGGGACGTCTCCGCACCGGAGAAGCCGACCGTCCTCGGGGAGCCCCTGTCCGCCGGCGGCTCCGTGCAGACCCTCGGCTTCACCCCGGACGGTGCGCTGCTGGCGAGCGGCAACGACCTCGGCCAGATCCGGCTCTGGAACGTCGGCGACCCGGCCCGCGCCACTGCCCACGGGCTCCCGCTCACCGGCCACCACGGCTCGGTCTGGTCCCTGCGGTTCAGCTCGCGCGGCCAGCTGGTCACCGGCGGCAACGACGGCACGGTGCGGCTCTGGCAGACCGAGGACTCCCGGGTCCGGGACGTGCTGTGCGCCGCCACCCGCACTGCCATGACCCCCGCTGTCTGGCAGCGGTACGTGTCGCAGGACCTCCCCTACGCCCCGCCCTGCGGCGGCTGACACGCCGTCACCCACCGCACTCGCCGAGCTCGATCGGCCGCCGGGCTCACCGGGCTCGCTGGGCCGCACGGGGGTGCCGTCCGGCGCGGCGCGGGGTGGGGCGCCCCCGGCACGCCTAGCCTCGGCCGGGTGTGGCAGGACTTGTTCGACGCGGGGGTCCCGTACGCCGAGAAGGCGGTCCGGACCGTGGTGGTGTACCTGGCGCTGCTGGTGCTGCTCCGGGTGGTCGGCAAACGCGGTCTGGCCCAGCTGAACACCTTCGACCTGGTGGTCATGCTGCTGCTCTCCAACGTGGTGCAGAACGCCGTGATCGGGGACGACAACTCGCTCAGCGGCGGGCTGTTCGGCGCCGTCGTGCTGCTCTTCACCGACGCGGTGCTGGTGCGCCAGGCCGCCCGCTGGGACTGGTTCTCCCGGCTGTTCCAGGGCACCGAGACGGTGCTGGCCCGGGACGGGGCGTACGACCACCGGATGATCCGCCGTCAGGGGCTGCGCCCGGCCGACCTGGACGTCGCGGTGCACCACCAGGGCGGCGACTCGATCGAGGAGGCGTCCCTGGTGGTGCTGGAGCCGGGCGGCACGCTGCTGGTCCGGCTCCGGCCGGGCGACCAGGTGGCCGACAAGGACGACGTGGCCGCGCTGCGCGCCCTGCTGGCCGCCATCGAGTCCCGGCTGCCGTCCCGCTGAGCCCGCGACGACTCGACGCGCAGCGCACCCTGACAACACGTCAGCGCCCGCCGTGCGCCTCCGCGCGCCCCCGGTTCACCCTTGATCACCCTCTGAGCCGCACGGTGAAGTGGTGCCCGGACGGCGGCCCGCCCGGGCCTCCGGCAGGCCGAGGAGTGGGGAACGGCATGACTGATGCGGGCACGGGTGGTCCGGGCCGGGAGCGGGCCGTGGTGATCGGCGGGGGCTACGCCGGCCTGCTGGCGGCCCGGACGCTGGCCGACCACTTCACCGAGGTCCTGGTGCTGGAGCGGGACGAGGTGGGCCGGGAGACCGGCGCCCACCCGAGCGCCCCGCAGGGGTACCACGCGCACGCGATGCTGGCCAAGGGCGCCGAGGTGCTGGAGAAGCTCTTCCCGGGCCTGCGCGGGGAGTTGGAGGAGCTGGGCGCCCCGGTCTTCGACTACGGCGAGCGGATCAGCTTCCTGCTGCCCACCGGCTACGCCACCCGCACCTCCACCGGGGTGCGGGTGCAGTGCTTCACCCGGGACGAGCTGGAGCGCCGCATCCGCGGCCGGGTGCTCGACCTGGCACCGGTGCGGCTGCTCGGCGGCGTCCGCGTCCAGGGCCTGGGCAAGGGCCCGGACGGCCGGATCGACACGGTCCGCTACCGGACCGCGGCGGGCGAGGAGTCGGAGGCCACCGCCGACCTGGTGGTGGACGCCTCCGGCCGCACCACCGCCATCGACGAGTGGCTGACCGGGGCCGGGCTCCCCGTGTCGGCCACGAGCACCGTGAAGGCGAAGATCACCTACACCACCATGGTCTTCGACCGCACGACCGAGGCACAGGAGTACGACCTCGCCTACCAGATGACCTTCGCCCCCTCGGTGCGGCGCGGCGGCGCGATGCTCGCGGTGGAGAAGGGCCGCTGGGTCTGCTCGCTGTTCGGCTTCGAGCAGCACCCGCCCACCGACCCGGACGGCTTCCTGGAGTACGCCCGCACCCTCGACAACCCCCGCCTGGCCGAGCACATCGCCCGCCGCAGCCGCCACGACGAGCTGCGCCGCTACACCAACCCCGGCAGCACCTGGCGCCTGCACCACCGCAACCCCGGCTGGCCGGAGGGGCTGATCGCGATCGGCGACGCGCTCTGCGTCTTCAACCCGGTCTACGGCCAGGGGCTGACCGTCGCCGCCATCGAGGCCGACGCGCTCGGCTCGCTGCTGCGCCGCCACCGCTCCGCCGGCACCGGCACGGCCGGTCTGAGCCGGGCCTACCAGCGCGCGGCGGCCGAGATCATCAAGGTGCCCTGGTCCCTCTCCACCACCTCGGACCTGATGTGGAGCCCGGGCGACCGGCCGCTCGCCGCCCGCTTCGCGCACTGGTACAACCAGCAGGTCTTCGCCCTGGCCCGGCACGACTCCGACGTCTGGACCCGCTTCGTCCGGGTGGCCAACATGACCGCCCCGTCCTCCCTGCTGATGCACCCCTCCGTCCTGGCCAAGATCGCCCGACGGGCCGTCAGCAGGCAGCCGGAGCCCGCCCGCTGACGAAGGGCGGTCCCCTCCCGCGCGCCCGGGGCGCCCCGGGCGCGTGGGAGGGGACCGGGGGCGGGTGGGTGGGCACCCGCGCCCCACCCGCGCGCCGCCGTGATCTCCCTCACATGGCCGTGTCCGTTCTGACAGTAGATCAATTCCCCATGTGTGACCATGATCCCGAACAGCCGGTCCGCGCTCCTCCCGGAGCACGCCACCACCGCCGAGCTGACCCGTCTCCTCTTCGGCCCCGACCGCGACCGCGTCCACCGCCCCTGGCGCGACCTGGTGGCCGACCCCCGGATGCACCGCCGTCCGGAGGACCCCGTCGCCGAGCAACTCGCCGCCTCCTACCGGCGGTTGCAGGCCGTCAACGCCTCGGTCGACGCCGCCGCCCTGGCCGGCTCCCCCGAGCAGCTGGCCGCCATGCACGAGTGGACCGGCCCGGCCGACGGGGCCCTCACCGTGCTCTCCGGCATCCACTACAACCTCTTCCTCGGCAGCCTGCTCGACCACGACGCCTCCCCCAAGCGGCCGTTGGACGCGTACCTGCGGATGGAGCGGACCGGCACCTTCCTCTGCACCGAGCTGGGCCACGGCAACGACGCCGCCGCGCTGGAGACCACCGCCGACTACGACCGCACCGGCCGCACCTTCACCCTGCACACCCCCACCCCGGCCGCCGCCAAGTTCATGCCCAACACCGGCCCCACCGGCGGCGCCAAGACCGCCGTGGTCGCCGCGCGGCTCCGGGTCGGCGGGCGCGACCAGGGGATCTTCCTCTTCCTCACCCCGCTGACCGACGAGACCGGTCATCCGCTGCCCGGCGTCACCGTCCACCCGCTCCCGCAGCGCCCGGGCAGTCCGGTGGACCACTGCCTGACCTCCTTCGACCAGCTGGTGCTGCCCTTCGAGGCACTGCTCACCGGCGCGCACGGCCGGCTCTCCGACGACGGCACGGTCAGCAGCGCCCTCGGCAGCAGGCGCAAGCGCTTCCTGGCCGCGATCGGCCGGGTGACGGCGGGGAAGCTCTGCATGAGCGCCGGAGCGATCGGCGGCGCACGGGCCGCGCTGGCCACCGCCGTCCGCTACTCCCAGCACCGCCGGGTCGCCGGCACCCGGCCGGACCGGCGGGTGCCGCTCTGGGCCCACCGCACCCACCACGGTCCGCTGCTGCACGGCCTGGCCACCGTCTACGCGATGACCGCCCTGCACCGCCGGACCCTGGCCGACTGGCTGGCCCACGACCCGGCCGACCCGGCCGCCCAGGCCGACCGGGACGCCGCCGAACGTCAGGTGGCCGTCACCAAGGGCTGGAACACCTGGCAGGCGAGGGAGTTGATCCTGGAGAGCCGGGAGCGCTGCGGCGCCCAGGGCCTGCTCCCGGTCAACGGGCTCACCGCCCTCGCCGCCGACATCGAGGGCACCATCACCGCCGAGGGCGACAACCTCGCCCTCTGGGCCAAGGCCGGCGCCGAGCTGCTGCTCGCCGACGACGCCCCGGACGGCGGGGGCACGGAGGCCTCCCCTGCCGACGACGGTTCGGCACCCCCCGTGCCGAACGCCGCCGGCCCCGCACACCACTCGCTCCGCGACCCCGCCGGACGCCAGGCGCTGCTGGCCGCCGCCGGCCGCCACCACCTCGGCCGGGCCCGGCTGCTGCTCCGCGAGGCCCCCGGCGGGGAGGCGATCGGCCGCTGGAACGCCGCCGCGCCCGATGCGCTGGCCGCCGTCACCGCCCGGGCCGAGCACGACGCCGGGGCCGCGCTGCTGGCCTGGGCCGAGGCCGCCGCCGAGCCGACCGCGCGGAGCCTGCTGGCCGACCTGCACCGGCTGTTCACCCTGGAGCGGATCGACCGCCACGCCACCGGCCTGCTGGCCACCGGCGCCCTGACCCCCCGTCAGGCCGCCGAGCTGCCCGCTCTGCGGGAGCGCTCCCTCACCCGGCTGGCCGGGCACGCCCTCCCCCTGGTGGACGCCTTCGACCTCCCCGAGCCGCTGCTCACCCGCCTGCCGATCGCCACCCCCGGCTACCAGGAGGCCTTCACCGTCTGACCGCCCACCGGAAGGCCCCGGCACCCGCCCCCGGCCACCAACCGACCGGGGGTACGGCACAGCGGGGCGGGCCTCCCTGACCACCCCCGTGGGCCAGGGAGGCCCGCCCCCTCCGGGCCGACCGGGCCGCACCACCGCCCGTGCTGCCCCGCGCCCGGTCGTCAGGGGTCCCCCGTCCCCCGTCTCCCGGGCGTCACGCAGTGGTCCGTCGGGCCGCGGCCCGTCAGGGGTCAGAGCGAGTCGCCGACCCAGTCCCACTTGGCCGAGGCGGCCGGGCGCGGTTCGTAGTGCGCTCGGCCGCCGGGGCCGTGCGAGCCGAGCTCCGTCACCAGGGCCGCCCCCGCCGCCAGTTCGTCCTCGGCCATGCCGGTGACGTCGAGCAGCAGCCCGTCCAGCGGACCCCCGACCAGCTCGCGGTAGGCCCGGCCGGGCAGCGGCCCCTGGTCGGGCGCCCCGTGGTCGGCACCGTAGACCCGGCCCCGTAGCAACAGCTCCTCGTCGTGTTCGTCCATCCCGCCATCCTGCCGGTCCCCACCGACAGTTCCCCGCCGGTCCCCCTCGGCAGGTCCCTGCCGGTCCCCGCCGGCAGGTCCGGCGTTCAGGTGGCCGTGGCCCCCGGCTGCGCCGAGGTCCGCACCGCCGGACGGGCGGCCGGCCGCGACGGGCGCGGGCGCAGCACCTGGCTGAGCACCTTCCAGGCGAACAGCCGCTGCGGCGGCGCCTGGAGGTTGGCCACCCAGAGGAACTCCCGCCCGGTGGCGGCGTCCTCGGCGGCGGCCCGGTGCAGCCGGCCCACGTAGCGGTTGAGCAGCTTGACCCGCAGGGTGCGCCTGCCCTCCACGAACGGGTACCGCAGGTCGGCCCCCACCGACATGTCCCACGGCACGTCCGTGACCTGCGCCGCCCGCCGGAAGAACTCGGTGGCGGCGGCCGCCCCGCGCAGCCGGCCGTACACCTCGCGCAGCGCCTCCGCCTGGCAGGCCGCCGCCGTCATGCCCTGGCCGTAGGTCGGGTTGAACTGGCAGATCGCGTCGCCGAAGACCAGGTAGCCCTCCGGCATCCGCTCGACCTTCTCGTAGCGGCGCCGGATGGAGACCGGGATGCGCATCAGCTTCGGCTCGGTGACCGGCTCCAGACGCTCCATCAGCCGGTGCAGCTCGGGCACGGCCAGCCGGGCGGCGAAGCCCAGGTAGCCCTCCGGGTCCACCGGCGGGTGGTCGCCGTTCATGCCGAACATGGTGACCAGCCAGCGGTCCCCCTCCGCGCTGAGCGCCACCCCGCCGCGCGGGATCGCGCCCGTGGCGCCGATCACGTACGCGTCGGCGTCGGCCTCGCCGGCCCGGCGGACGTACTCGCGGGAGACGTAGACCACCTTGGAGTCGATCCGCTCCTCCGGGGCCGGGAGGTAGCCGAGCGAGCGCAGCCAGGCCTCGCCCCGGTTGCTGCGGCCGGTGGAGTCGACGAACAGGTCGGCCGCCAGCTGCTCCGGCTCGGCGTTGACCTCCAGCACCCGCACGCCGGTGATCCGGCTCCGGGTCGGGTCGGCGACCGGCTCCAGCACCTCGCAGCGGTCCCGCACCTCCACCCCGGGCAGCGCGGCGACCCGGGAGCGCAGGTAGCGCTCCAGGGCCGGCCGGCTGACCAGCAGACAGGGCAGGCCGGAGTGCGCCTGCTTCATCTCGTACCCGTCGTTGAACCAGCGCACGTCCGCCTGCGCGTCCCGGACCAGCGCCCCCTGCCCGACCAGGTCCTCCCCGAGGCCGGGGAAGAGGTCCTCCAGCACCTGGAAGCCCTTGGCGAGCATCCCGTGCGCGTGCCCGCTCTGCGGCACCCCGCGCCGGGCGGCCGCCGTCTCCGGGAGCGCGTCCCGGTCCACCACGGTCACCCGTTCGTACGTCTCCGACAGCACCCGGGCCGCGAGCAGCCCGCCGATCCCAGCCCCTGCGACGACCGCGTGCCCGCCGCTCTTCCCACCCGTCATGCCGTCCTCCTCGTCGTGCGCTTGCCGGAACGAGCATGGCCCCCACGACTTGACGACTAATTGCCGTCCGCTTGTCGCCTCCGCCGTCACCCCGTCGAGCCGCCCCGTACCCCGTCTGGTGGACCGTCAGACCGAACCGCCGCCCGGGCCACGGGCGTCTCCCCCGCCTGGCGCAGCGACCGGTCACTTCATCAGACCACCGGCCCCGGGGGCCGACAAGGGAGCACGCGCCGCCGCCCGCGCGCCCCCGTGACAATGTCCGCGTCCTGTCACAGCACGTCAGACGGTGCGACCGGCCCCGGGACGGCACCCGTGTGGAGGGGTGACCAACACCCACTCACCGTTCGGGGGACGCACCATGCGAGTCCGTCAGCTCTCCACCACCGCCACCACCGCCCTGCTGCTCGCCGCCACCGGCCTGGCCCTGACCGCCTGCGGCCCGCAGGGCGGCGGCGCCGGGGCCGCACCGGCCCCGGCCGTCACGGTCACCACCACCCCGACCGCCACTCCCACCGCGGGCGCCAGCCCCGTGGCGCACACCTCCGCCGGCGCCTCCGCCGGTGCCTCCGCGGGTGCCTCCACCGGCGCCTCCGCCAAGCCGGGCGCCGCGAAGAGCAGCGCCAAGCCCACCGCCACGCCGTCCTCGGACTGCACCGCCGACGCCGCCCGGGTCGGCCGGGTGATCCAGGCGGTCGAGGTCGGGTACTCCACCTCGGTCTGGATCAAGGCCAAGGAGACCGTCTTCCGCTGTGGCCCCGACGTCCCGGGCGAGGGCTACTTCGAGGCCACCGGCCCGGTGAAGGTCTTCCAGCTGACCAACGAGGTGAAGAGCTCCGTGCTCCGCGAGCTGAAGGCCGAGCAGCTGCCGCTGAACGACTTCATGAAGCACGTCGACACCTGCCTGACCGACCGCAACTCGGTCCGCCTCCCGTACGGCTGCTACGGCAGCCAGTTCGCCGTCACGATCGAGAAGGGCTCCGGCAAGATCGACAAGATCGACGAGCTCTACCGCCCCTGAGCACGTCCGCTCCGTCCCGCCCGGCCGACCCGGGGCCCGATCAGGCCCCGGGCCCGCGCCCCGCTTCCTCCCCTTCCGTCTCCCGACCGTGCCTGTGGGCCGGATCACAGTTGAGGTTGACCCCGGGTCAGGGTCGATGCTCGTCGCAGCGGCAGGACGCCGCACCGGGCACCACCGACGCGAAGGAGCACCATGTCCACCGACCTCACCACCCCCGCCCCCTCCCGCCAGGACCAGGACCGTCCGGAACTGCGGCGCGCGATCGAGGAGTTGGCCCGGTCCGGTTTCCTCTCGGTCCAGCTCCGGGTGAACGACGGACGGGGCGAGTGGGCCGGCGCCGCCGGTCTGCGCGAACTGGGCCACGACGACGCGGCGCTGACGGACGGTCACTTCCGGATCGGCAGCAGCACCAAGAGCTTCGTCGCCACCACGGTGCTCCTGCTGGTGGCCGAGGGCGGGCTCGGCCTGGACGCCCCGGTCGCCGACCACCTCCCCGAGTTCGGGCTCGACCGGCGGATCACGGTGCGGATGCTGCTGCAGCACACCAGCGGGATCTTCAACCACACCGGCGAACTCGCCCCGGACGGGACGGTCGTACCGGGCATCCCCTGGCGCGGCAAGGAGTGGGTGGACAACCGCCTCCACACCTACCCGCCCGAGGAGTTGGTGCGCCTGTCGCTCTCCCACCCGCCGCGGTTCGCACCGGGCACCGGCTGGAGCTACGCGAACACCAACTACGTGCTGGCCCGGCTGCTGGTCGAGCGGGTCACCGGCCGCACCTTGGCCGAGGAGCTGCGGCGGCTGGTCACGGGCCCGCTGGGACTGACCGGCACCGTGGCACCGGGCACCTCGCCGGAGCTCCCCGCGCCCCACAACCACGGCCACTACCGCTACGAGGACGGCGGGCGGCAGCGGACCGTCGACGTCACCCGGCAGAACCCGACCTGGGTCGGCGCCGGCGGCGACATGATCTCGACCACCCGCGACCTGCACACCTACTTCTCCGCACTGAACGGCGGCAGGCTCCTGCCGCCCGGCCTGCTGGCCGAGATGCGCACCCCGGAGGCCACGGCCGGCTACGGCCTGGGGCTGTTCGCGCAGGAGACGGAGGGCGGCACCGTCTTCCACCACAACGGCGCCGTCATGGGCTCGGCCGCGCTGATGTACAGCAACGCCGACGGCAGCACGACCCTGACCGCCGGGCTGACCTGGGTGGACGACGCCGAACTGTCGATCGCCCCCGCCTTCCAGCGCGCCCAGCAGCGCTTCCTCGACGAGGTGTTCTGCGGCAAGCTGGACCGATGAGCGCAGGAGTCACGATCGGCCGGGCGGCGGCATTCGTCGGCATCACCGTCAAGACGGTGCGGCACTACCACAAGCTCGGCCTGGTCCCCGAGCCGGAGCGCGACGGCTCCGGCTACCGGCGGTACGGCTCGGGCGAGTTGCTCCAACTCGTCCAGGTGCGGACACTGGCCGCCGCCGGCGTTCCGCTGGCCGACATCGGCCCGATGCTCGACGCCGACCCCGAGTCCTTCACCACCGCACTCGCCGAGGCCGAGCGCCAACTCACCGACCGCATAGCCGAGTTGACCGCCCGCCGGGCCACCCTGCACCGCCTCGCCGACGGAGACCGGGCCCTGCTCCCCGACCGCGCCTGCGCCCTCCTTGAGCGCATGCCCGGCCTCGGCTTCGGCCCGGACTACGTGGCCGCGCAGCGCGAGGCCCTGGTCCTGGCCCGGGCCATGGTGCCGGACGGGTTCGACGGCTTCCTCGCCCAGCTCGAACACGGCCTCGACGACCCCGAGTTCGTCGACCTGGCCAGACGCTGCCAGGAGGCCGAGAGCTGGTCCCCGGACGACCCCAGGATCGAGGAACTCGCGACCGCCATGGCCGACCGCTACCTCGCCAACCCCGGTCTGTTGGGCGACGGCACCAGCATGCGGGCCTGGTCCCGAGCCTCGGCCCAGTACGAGCTGATCAACCGTCACCGCGACGACCAGGCGCCGGTCGCGGCCCGGCTGACCGCGCTCACCGAGCGCCGGCTCCGCGCCGCCGGCGTCCACGCCCCGCGCCGCTGACCCAACGGAAGGAGCCCGGACCCGGCACGCTTTGCGCGCCGAATCCGGGCTCCTCTTCGTAGCGGGGACAGGATTTGAACCTGCGACCTCTGGGTTATGAGCCCAGCGAGCTACCGAGCTGCTCCACCCCGCGTCGGTGAACACGACACTACGCCACGACCCGGCAATCACGAAATCCAAATAACGCGACAGCCACCCACCCACCGTCCGACCGGAAAACGAAGAAGCCCGGACCCGGCACGCCTTGCGCGCCGAATCCGGGCTCCCCTTGGTAGCGGGGACAGGATTTGAACCTGCGACCTCTGGGTTATGAGCCCAGCGAGCTACCGAGCTGCTCCACCCCGCGTCGGTGAACACGACACTACGCCACAGCCCGGCAATCACGAAATCCAAATAACGAAACACCGCGACAGCCACACCCCGCACCAGCCCGGCACCGGCCCGGCGAGGAACGCCGGCCATGAGCAACTACCCGTCGTATCAGCACTCTTGCCAGGTGACGGGGGATCCCCCTGGCGGGGGACGGGGTAAGGCCTCCAGGCGGATTCGGCGGTCCGGACTGCGGAACAGGATGAACACCATGGAGACGACAAGCAGCACCACCGTGGAACCGGCCCCGCCCCGCGTCCGCCGGATCGCCTACGCGGGCGCGATCGCACTGCTCCCGTACGCGGCGATGAAGCAGTACTGGTCCTTCGGCGGCACCTGGGGCATCCCGGCCGGGTACCCGAGCCTGCTGGCGAAGCTGGAGCACAACACGCAGGGCAGGCAGCTGGACCCCTTCAACGCCGTGTCGATGTGGCTGTACGAGCACGGGGTGGACATCACGGTGGCCATGGCCGGGGCGGGGATCTTCCTACTGCTGGGGCTGGTGAGCCCGTGGGGGCGGATCTTCCCGCGCTGGGTGCCGTTCGTGGCCCGCAGGCCCGTGCCCCGGTGGCTGCCGCTGACGCCGGCCTGGATCACCGCCGGCATCCTCGGCCCGGTCTTCGGCGTCGGCGCCGTGATCGGCGTGGTGCTCTCGGCCTTCGGCCTGTTCACCTTCGAGACCGACGGGTTCTCGAACGCCGCCTTCTACATCGCCTACTCCGGCATGGGCCCCTACGGCCTCGCCCTCGGCGCCGCCGCCTGGTCGTACCAGCGCCGCACCCGCCGCCGCGCGGCGTGACCCGTCCCGATCGGACGGGCCCCGCCGGCCTGAGCGTCCGTCAGGACGAGGCCCCGTCGGCGAGGGCGGCCTCCAGGGCCAGCCGCAGGCGCTCGTAGCCCGGGGCCAGGCGGCGCAGCCCGGCGGCCAGGGCCACGTCGTCCCCCGTGACCACCGGGTGCTGGAGGCTCCCCAGGGCACGGGCCTGGGCGTCCGCCTCGGCGGCCGCCGCGTCCAGCCCGAGCAGGGTCAGGCAGGAGGCCGCGTCGACCAGCCGTCGGACGCCGACCCGGATGCCGAAGTACTGGAGCAGCCCGCGCACGCCCGGCGCGAGCCCGGCCTCCACCTGCCCGGCCAGGGCCTCCACCGCCGCCGCCCCGCCCAGCGATCCGGGCGGCACGGGCAGGTCCTGACGGCCCGCCAGCCACCGCACGGCGCCGGGCAGCGAGGCCCGCAGCGCCTCCTCGGCGCCGACCTCCCGCTCCCGGACGAACCCGCCGCGCAGCACGTAGGGCTCGGCGATGTACGCGACCGACTTCGCCTCCCAGGCGGCGGTGAAGGCGTCGAGCGGCATGGTCGCGTACGGGTGCCCGTGCGGGTCGTGGAGCAGCACGGTGCCGTCCCCGACCTCCAGCACCACCACGTAGTGGTCGCCGCCCTCCGCGTTCGGCGTGCCGGGCTGGTAGAGGAGCAGGCCCATGTCGACCGGTCCGACGAGCACCGGCCCGTCCTCGGCGCAGGCGCGCCGGAGCCGCTCGACGGCCTCCTCGGCAGTGCCGCCGGCGGTGCGGTCGCAGCGCCATCCGAGCAGCTCGACCGCCGCGTCCAGGCCGAGCTCCGGGTCCCAGCCGTACGGGTCGAAGAACGGGAGCTCCCCGGCGACGAGCTGGGCGCCGAACGCCGAGCCGGTCAGAGTCTCCAGCACGGTGGTCGAGGGGGCGGCGGGGCCGAGCAGCATCGCGAGGGAGTTGGTGTAGCAGTACGGGCCTGAACCGGTGTAGCCGGACATGCGGGGGTCCTCTTTCCGTGCGTTCCTGTGGCTCCCTGTGGGGCCGACGGGGTCCAGTCGACGGCCTCACACGGTGTCAGGGTCAAGTTCCCCCGGGGGGATTCAGGCCACGGCGGCAGCGGCCCGGACCCGGGCGGCGGAGCGGGCCAGCAGGACCACGGCGAGCACGGTCGGGGCGAAGCCCACCACGCAGGCGGCGAGGACGGCGGTCGGGGTCAGGCCGTACGCGGTGGTCACGGCGATCACGGCGACGGCCAGCGGCGCGACCAGCACGGGGCTGAGCAGCAGCAGGGCGGCGCGGCGCTTCTCCGGCGCGGTCCACTGCGGGGAGCGGCCGACCCGGGCGGCCGCGACGACCGCGGCGACCAGCGCCAGGCCCGGTCCGACGGCGGGGACCAGGAGCAGCGGGAAGACCAGGGCGGCGGTCAGCAGGGTCAGGGTGGTGCGCCGGCGGTCCTCGGCGACGGGCCGGGCCCGGCCCTCCTCGGCCAGGGCGGCGTCGGCGGTCCGCCGGGGGCTGCCGAGGCCTTCCAACACCTGCCGGACGGCTGCCTCGTCACCCTCCACGGCCTCGGCGAGGGCCACCTCGACGTGCTCGCGCAGGTCGGCGAGGAGTTCGGCCCGGCGCTCGCCCGGCAGGGTGGCGGTCAACCGGGCGACGGCGTCGAGGTGTTCGCGGACCAGGGGGTGGTCGGTCGGGTTGTTCACGGGTTCTCTCCCGGGGTGAGGACGTGGTCGACGGCTTCGCGGAAGGCGGGCCACAGCGTGCTGAACTCGTCCAGCGCGGCGCGGCCGGCCTCGGTGAGCGTGTAGTAGCGGCGGGACGGCCCGCTGGCGGAGTCCCGCAGGAAGGTGTCGGCGAGCCCGGCCCGGCGCAGGCGGGAGAGCAGGGGGTAGATCGTCCCCTGACTGGTCGCCAGCGTCGGGAAGCGGTCGAGCTCCTGGAGCAGCTCGACCCCGTAGCGCGGGGCGTCGCGCAGCAGCGCCAGGACGCAGTACTCCAGCACGCCCTTGCGCAGCTGGGTGGCGATCGCGCCGTCGGACGGGTCGGCACCGCCCCCGCCCGTCTGTGTGTTGCCAGGTACCATGCGATGCAAGATAGCAGGCGAAGCAAGACACCGTGCAACCCCCACCGCGCGACGCCACCGCGGAAACCCGCTTGACCCGCGCCGCAGGAGGGCCAGGATGGCAACGTGATCAGCAGCGAACGCGCCGTCGCCATCCTGGAAGCCCACCTCGCCCTGAAGGAGAGCTGGCCCTACGACGAGACCCCGCCCGCGATCGTCATCCAGCGGGTGAAGGAGATCCCGTACGCCGGCTGGCTGATCCACTACGACCGGACCGACCGCGACCTCGCCCTCCGCGAGGAGCCCCGCGCCGTCGGCTGGAACGGCGGCCACCTGGTGGTCGACGGCGAGGACGGCAGCCTCCACTACGTCAACGCCGTCTGGTGGAGCGACGACTGCTGGGTGGACGACTACCTCGTGCACGTCCGCGGCCACCGCTCCCCCGACCCGCTCGCCGCCGCCGTCCGCACCCTCCACGCCACCGAGGGCACCGTGCCCGCCCTCGCCCACCTCCGCAAGGCCGCCCCCCGCCTGACCCTCCCCCAGGCCCGCGCCTACCTCACCGCCGTCCGCGACGGCGCCGAACCCCCGGACGACCTCTACGAGTTGACCCGCCCCCTCCCCCTCGAACCCCCGCCCCACATCGAAACCGTGGCCGGCCCGGCACTCTGAGGAGACATCTCGCCCGGGACCTAAATCGAGTGCGGGAGTTCCGGTCCGGGTGATACAAGCTCTCCGTGACTGAACATCTTCACTTCCCCACCCTGCTGCGCAGGATCGACGAGCGGTCCGCCGCGTTCCGCGACGCCGTCGCCACGGCCCCCAGCCTCGACGCCGACGTCCCGTCCTGCCCGGGCTGGACGCTGTACGACCTGGCGAACCACCTCAGCGAGGGGGACCGCTTCTGGGCCCACATCGTGCGGAACACCGCGCCGGGCGACGAGCGGCCGAGCAAGGACGGGCTGGCGGCCCCCAGGGAGCGCGAGGCCCTCACGACCTGGCTGGCCGACTCGACGGAGCAGCTGCTCACCGCGCTGCGCGAGGTCGGCCCGGAGCGGGGCTGCTGGGCCTGGTGGGAGCCGCTGGCCTCGCCGCACACGGTGGCCGCCGTGGCCCGCCGCCGCGTCCCGGAGTCGCTGATCCACACCTACGACGCCCAACTGGCCGCCGGCGCCCCGCAGGAGCTGCCGACGACCGAGGCGGTCGACGCCGTCGAGGAGTTCCTCGCCACCGTCTGCACCGGCACGGTCCCGTGGCCGGGCGAGCCCTCCACCATGGACTACCACGTGGCCGAGGCCGGCTCCTGGCGCCAGACGGTGGACGCCGCCGGTTCCCGCTTCACCCGCCTCACCGCGGCGGAGGCCGCCGAGAGCAAGCCCACCGCCGCCATCCACGGCACGGCGAGTGAGATGGCCCTGCTCATGTACATGCGCATCCCGGGCGACTCGCTGCGGATCGAGGGCGACGCCGACCTGCTCCAGCAGCTGCAGAACTGGGGCTGAGGGACCGTCTGATCATCCTTCAGGCGGCAGTCCGACGCGGTTCCGACAGCTGATCGACGAGTCCCGCAGGCGGGTGCCCGCCCCGGACAACGGCAGTGCGGTCGCCGAACAGGCGACCGCGCTGCTTGCCCTTCTCCCGGTTGAGGAGATCGTCGTCGCCGCCCCGACGCTCTCGCCGCCCTTCCCGCTGTACGCGCCTTCGGCGAGCCGTCGGCGCACCGTTCGGCTCAGTCCGCGTCCATCTGCTCGTAGGTGATGACGATCTTCTCGGTGAGCACACCGGCGTCACCGGCGTCACCGGCCTCGAGCGGGACGGTCTCCAGGCTCTTGGGCCAGGCGTTGACCAGGACGTAGCGCTTGACCGGATTGCCCTCGTGGTCGAAGACGATGATCGCGCAGCCCTTGCGGGCCGGGTTCACCTTGCCGAAGCGGCTGTCCTTGACCCACTTCTCGAAGCTGTTGTCGGCGGTCAGGCTCCGGGTCAGCGTCACCTCGCCCGCCTTGGGGCGGCCGGGCAGCTTCTTGGTGACGTACGTGCCGTCGGCTGTGTTCTGCTTGAGCTCGATGACGTCCTGCTCCGCCGTGAGGCCGGAGACCTCGCCGATCTGCTTGATGACGACGCCGTCGCACTCCAGGCCGAAGGAGTGGCCGACCGAGGTGTCCATGTCGGGAAGTGCCATGAGCTGTGAACCCGCCTTCCTGGGTTGCCCGTTGACGAGGCCGGTGCCGCCGGAGGGCCGCGCCGGCCGGAAGGCCTCGCCCGGCGTCAGTCCGAAGAGCGCGCCCTTCCACCACTCGTTTACCACGAAGGCCGTGACGGTACGGCGCATCCGGGCCCGGAGCGTGTCGGTCGTCCGCGACACCGTCCGCGTCCGTACGGCCCGTACGGGCCGTCACTCGGCGCGCAGCCCCTCCGCGCTGGTCCGCCGCCCCGCCGACCGGGCGGGCAGGTAGGCGCCGAGCACCGCGATCAGCACGCCGGAGGTCCCGACCACGGCCAACTGCGGCAGGTGCCAGACCTCCTTGAGGGAGTCCGGGAAGACCACCACCCCGATGTGGTCCACCAGCAGCCGGTGCGCCACCATGCCGAGCGGGATGCCCAGTGCCCCGCCCACCACGCCGACCGCGGTCATCGAGGTCACGAACATCACCGTGACCTGACGCGGGGTCATCCCGATCGACTTCAGCGTCCCGAGGTCCCGGCGCCGCTCCCGGCCGTTCAGCAGCACGGTGTTGAAGACCCCCAGCGCGGCCACCGCCGTGAGCAGCAGGGTGAAGGCCGCCGAGAAGGCCACCAGGGTGGTGGTCGCGGTGGTGCCGGCGTCGGCGAGCGCGGGGCGCAGCCCGGGGTCGGCGGCGGCCACCGTCTCCCGGTAGGCCCGGGCGTCGGCGCCCGGGGCCAGCCGGACCTGGTAGTGGACCGCCCGGGCCTGCGGGGCCAGCTCCGCCAGGGTGGCCCAACTCACCTCCACGAAGCGGGGATCGCCGTCCAGCTCCTCCCCGACGATGACGGCCTCGGCCCGCCGCCCGTCCAGCTCCAGGACCATCCGGTCGCCGACCCGTGCGCCGTGCTGCCGCAGGTAGCCCGGGGAGACCACCACCTCGCCCGGCGCCTCACCCAACGCCCGTCCCGCGACCAGCCGTTCGGCCTTACCCGGGTCGGGGTCACCGCGCTGGAAGAAGGCCGCGAGCTGCTCGGTGGTCCCGGCCAGGCCCACCTCCGTGATCGCCTCCGCCGTCACGCCCACCGCCCCCGGCGTCGAGCGCAGCAGCCGCTCCACCTCCTCTTCGGTCAACTTCGGTGCGGTCTCCCCGAATTGGGCCCGCCCGAGCCAGACCGAGACCCTCTCCCCGCCGTCGCTCCGGCCCACCTCGCCCAGGCCGACCAGCGTGCCGGTCAGGCCGGTGGTGAGGGTCACGGTGGTGACGCCGAGCAGCACCGCCGCCAGGGTCAGCGCCGTACGGGCGGGCCGGGTGAACGGCTGGCCGAGCCCGAGACCGACGGCGCGCGGCAGCCGGGTGCCGGCCAGCCACCGCTGGACCCGCAGCCCCCGTCCGGTGCTCGGCGCACTGCCCGCGCCGATCGCCCGGGCGGCCGGGAGCCGGTGCGCGCGCAGGGCGGGCAGCAACGCGGCCAGTGCCACCACCAGGGGCATGCCGAGCAGCGCGACCGCGTACACCCAGGCGTCGACGCCGATCTCCGCGCTGCCCCGCAGCACGCCCTGGAACGCGGACTTGAGCACCGGCCCGCCGAGTGCCGCCCCCAGCGCGGTGCCCGGCACCGCCCCCGCCACCGCCGGGACGGTGACCATCAGCAGGTAGACGCCCAGCACCTGGTTCGGGGTGAAGCCGATCGCCTTGAGCACCCCGATGTGGCGCAGCCCGGAGACCACCGCGCCGCTCACCACGTTCGCCACGATCAGCACCGCGACCAGCAGGCCGAGCACGCCGAACAGTGACATCACCGGCAGGTACGCCTCGGCCGCCGCGGAGAACGCGGCCCGCAGCTCCAGATGGCTGCGGACGGCCGTCAGTGCGCCCTCGGGCAGGCCTTCGCCGACGGCGGCCACGGCCGCGCGCAGCTGTCGCTCGGTGCCGGAGTCCGTGAAGCGGTAGAGCATCTGACGCCCCGTGGGGTGCAGCGCGGCGACCTGCTCCGGGAGGGCCCAGCCGTCGGCGGTGCGGCTCATCGAGACCGCCACGCCCACCACCGTCAGCGCGGGGCCGTCCCGCAGGGACAACCGGCTGCCGACCAGCTCGGGCCGGTGCATCCCGCCCTCCTGGTTGAGCACCACCTCCTCCGGGGCACCGGCCCACCGCCCGGCCACCAGCTCGACCCGGTCCACCGTGTCACCGTCACCGTCACCGTCACCGGGGGCCGACCGCCCGACCAGGTCGAAGGCGCCCTCCGGAACCCCGGCCAGTGGTACGGCGAGCGCCACCGGCACGGTGTCGAACGGTCCGGCCACCGCCTCGACGCCCGGACGCCGCGCGTGCTCGGCGAGCTGACCGGCCGTCACCGCCGAGGCGTCGTAGACCGCCGTGACGTGGGCGCCGCGCTGCTTCTCGAAGGCCCGGTCGAAGGGGGCGGAGAGCGCCACCAGCAGACCAACCGCCAGCACCACCGTGGTCGTGGCGGCGAACACCACCAGCCCGATCAGCGTCATCTGCAGCCTGCGCCGCCGCACTCCGGCCCGGGCCGCCCGCCAGACCGCGCTCACCGGTCCGCCGCCGTCCGCACGTTCACGGCGCCCTCCGCCGCGGCACCGCCGCCCTCGGCACCGTCCGTCACTGCGCTCTCCCGCACCACCCGGCCGTCCGCGAACTCCACCAGCCGGCTCGCGCAGCGCGAGGCCAGCAGCGGGTCGTGGGTGACCATCAGCAGCGTCTGCCCGATCTGGTTGAGGTCGATCAGGAGGTCCATCACCTGTTCGCCGGAGCGGCTGTCCAGCGCCCCGGTCGGCTCGTCCGCCAGCAGCAGGGCCGGTCGGTTCATCAACGCCCGTGCCACCGCCACCCGTTGGCGCTCTCCCCCGCTGAGCACCGCCGGGTAGGCGTTGCGCCGGTCGGCGATGCCGAGCTCGTCCATCAGCTCCAACGCCCGCCGCCGGGCCTGCCGGGCCGGGATTCCGGTGAGCTGCGCGGCCAGCGCCACGTTGTCCAGGGCCGGCAGGTCGTCCAGCAGGTTGAAGAACTGGAACACCATCCCGACCTGCCGCCGCCGGTAGAGCGCCAGCCCGGTCTCGTTCAGCTCCCCCAGGTCCTGCCCGTTCACCGTCACCGTGCCGGAGGTCGGGCGGTCCAGTCCGGCCACCATGTTCAGCAGCGTGGACTTGCCGCAGCCCGAGGGCCCCATCACCGCGACCGCCTCGCCCGCCCGGATCTCCAGCGAGACCCCGGCCAGCGCGTCCGTCTCCCCGTACGCCTTGCGCACCCCGTCCAACCGCACCACCGGCGGCCGGACACCCTCCTGATCGTTCGTCATGCCGAGAAACCTAGGAGCACCGGGGGACGGCCCGCGTCCCTCCCCCGGTGCATCCGACGGCGGCCGTCATCCCGGAGATGTACGGACGCCCCCTCCCCGGGCCGATGACGGTCACCGCCGGGCCTGCGAGGATGGCGGTCATGTGGGGGCTGGGAGTGACCGTGGCGGTCGCCGTGCCGGTGCTCGCGGCCGCCGCCCTGGCGCTCGCGCTGCGCCGTGCGCGGCGGCTGCACCGCACCGTGCTGGAGGAGCGCGGCTGGCTGCTGGAGCGTGAACGGGCGGCCGCGGCCGAGGGCGCCGTCCGGGCCGAACGGGCCCGGATCGCGGCCGAGTTGCACGACGTGGTGAGCCACAACGTGAGCCTGATGGTGGTGCAGGCCGGCGCCGCCCGCGAGGTGCTGGCCACCCTTCCCGAGGAGGCCGCCGCCGCGATGGCCGCCGTCGAGGCGGCCGGGCGCGGCACCATGACCGAACTGCGCCAGTTGCTCGGCCTGTTGGCCCCGCCCCAGGACGGGTCCGAACCGGAGGACCCCGCCGCGCCCCTCACCCCGCAGCCCGGGCTGGACCGGCTCGGCTCCCTGGTGGACCGGATCGCCTTCGCCGGTCTGCCGGTCGAGGTCCGGATCTCCGGCGAGCCGCGCCCGCTGCCGGCCGGCATCGACGTCACGGCCTACCGGATCGTCCAGGAGGCCCTGACCAACGCGCTCAGGTACGGCGACGGCAGCCGGGCCGACGTGACGATCCGTTACACCGACCACGCCCTGCGGGTGGAGGTCCTCAACGGCGGACCCAGCGTGCTCACCGGCTCCGCGCCCCGCCCCCGCCCGACCCCCGCCGTGGACGGCACCGGCCACGGCCTGACCGCCCTCCGCGAGCGGGTCGCCGTCCACGGCGGCGACCTCGACGCCCGCCGCCGCCTCGGCGGCGGCTACCGGGTCCGCGCCCGCATCCCCCTGGACCGCCCGTGACCACCCCTCCTCCCGCTCCCCGGGTCGTGATCGCCGACGACCAGGAGCTCATCCGCACCGGCTTCCGGCTGATCCTGACGGCCCGTGGGATCGACGTGGTGGCCGAGGCCGCCGACGGCGCCGAGGCCGTGGCCGCCGTCCGCCGCACCCGGCCCGACGTCGTCCTGCTCGACATCCGGATGCCCGTCCTGGACGGCCTGGCCGCCGCCCGGCAGATCCTGGCCGAGGCGCCCGCCACCAAGGTGGTCATGCTGACCACCTTCGACCTGGACCACTACGTCTACGGCGCGCTCTCCTTCGGGGCCAGCGGCTTCCTCCTCAAGGACGTCACCGCCGAACACCTGGCCAACGCCGTCCGCCTGGTCACCACCGGGGACGCCCTGCTCGCCCCCTCCATCACCCGCCGCCTGGTCGAACGCTTCGCCAACCCCCTCTCCCCACCCGCCCCGCACCCCGACCTCACCCCCCTCACCACCCGCGAGCGCGAGGTCCTCACCCTCCTCGGCGGCGGCCTCTCCAACGCCGAACTCGCCCGCCACCTCACCCTCAGCGAAGCCACCGTCAAGACGCACGTCGCCCGCATCTTCGCCAAGCTGGGCCTCCGCGACCGCGCCCAAGCCGTCGTCCTCGCCTACGAATCCGGCCTGGTCACCCCGGCCGCGGGGGTGCAGGGGGCGGGGTGTGTGCATCACGGGCCCGCGTAGTTCGTGCGCCGGCCGGCCCGGTGACGGCCGCGGCGCGGCCCGGGCTCACTCGTGGCCCGGGCTCAGTCGCGGCCCGGGCTCAGTCGCGGCCGTCCTCGTCCGCCTGGACGTGGGCGTCGTCGTTCCAGCGCAGCAGTGCGGGGACGCCGTGCTGCACCCCGAGGACGGACAGCGAGGCGGGGCCCAGGCGCAGGCGGGCGGCGAACCCCACGGGCTGCCCGAGCCAGCGGGCCGCGACGGCGCACAACACGTGGCCGTGCGCGAAGACCAGCCGGTCGCCGCTGCCCTCCCTGGCCCAGGCCACCACGGCGTCGGCGCGGGCGCCGATCGCCTCCGGGTCCTCTCCGCCCGGGGTGCCGTCGCGCCACAACTGCCAGTCGGGGCGCCGCTGTCGGATCTGCGCGGTGGTCAGGCCCTCGTACGCGCCGTAGTCGACCTCGGCCAGTGCCTCCCAGACGGTGGCCCGGTCGGCGAAGCCGGCCAGTTCGCAGGTCCGGCGGGCCCGCGCGAGCGGGCTGGTGCGGACCTCGGCACCGGGGAGGCCGTCCCAGGGGGCGGCGCGCAGCCGCTCCCCGAGCAGCCGGGCCCGCCGCTCCCCGAGCGGGAGCAGCGGCAGGTCGGTGCGGCCGGTGTGCTGTCCGGTCCGGGCCCACTCGGTGAGCCCGTGACGGGCCATCAGGAGCCGGGGTCCCTCGGTCGCCGACATCGCTCCTCCTCCTGCGGCAGGCGTCCGGCACGGCGTTCGCCGGGGCGGCGCACCCGGCCACCATCCAAGGCCAGCCGCCCGCCCGGCAGCAGCGGACACGCGGGCCCGGACCGCCACCGTCCCCCTCCCGGCCCAGCCCGCCGCCCCCTGGAGCACCGTCCACGCACCGACCGGACGTCCGCCCCTCGTAGACTCGCGGCATGGGTACCAGGTACAGGTTCTCGGTGCTGGACCGCTCCCACGTCCAGGAGGGGCGCGGGGCCGCGGAGGCGCTGCGCGAGACGGTGCGGACGGCGGTGACGGCCGAGGAGGCCGGGTACCACCGGTTCTGGCTCTCGGAGCACCACGGGGTGCCCGGCATCGCCGGGTCGGCGCCGACGGTGCTGGCGGCGGCGGTCGCCGCGCGGACCGGGCGGATCAGGATCGGCACCGGTGGCGTGATGCTGCCCAACCACCGGCCGCTGGTGGTGGCCGAGCAATTCCGCGTGCTGTCGGCCCTCTTCCCCGGCCGGATCGACCTCGGGGTGGGCCGCTCGGTCGGGTTCACCAAGGCGATCCAGGAGGCGCTCGGCCACGGGCGGGAGGCGGCGGACGCCTTCCCCGCCCAACTCGCCGAACTGCTCGACTGGTTGGGCGCGGGGACGACGGACCGCCACCCCCGGGTGCGGGTCCGGCCGGACGACGTCGAGCGGGTGCCGCCGTACGTGCTGGCGATGGGCGAGGGCGGCCGGATCGCGGCCGGGGCCGGGCTGCCGGTGGTGGTCGGCGGGCTGCACGACCGGGACCGTCTGCTCGGCATGGTGACCGAGTACCGGGAGGCCTTCCGCCCCTCCCCCTGGTGCGCGGAGCCGCGCGTGCTGCTCGCCGCTCCCGTCGCGGTGGCGGACACCGCCGCCGAAGCCCGCGACCTGCTGGCGCCCGAGGCCTGGGCGATCGTCCGCTCCCGCTCCGACGGCGCCTTCCCCGCGCTGCCCTCCCCCGAACGGGTCCGCGCGGCCGCCCTGACGGCCCGTGAGCAGGACCTCTTCGACCGCACGGTGGCCGGTCAGGTGGCCGGGACGGCGGCGGAGGTCCGGGCCGAACTCGACCACCTGGTCGACCTGACCGGCGCCGAGGAGGTACTGGTCACCACCGGCGCCCACGACCCGGCCGTGCACCGCACCACGCTCCGCCGGATCGCCGAGGCCCTGGAGTAGCTGCCGGGGACGACGAACGGCCCGCCGGTGCACCGGCGGGCCGTTCGTGGTCCCGAGGTCGGGAGGTCCGACGGGGTGTCAGACGGACCTCACTTGCACACGCCCGGGTAGCCGCTGTAGAGCTTGACGTTGGCCGAGGAGATCCAGCCCTTGCCGCTCACCGTGTCCATGTAGTACCAGGTGGTGCCGGTGATGTTGGCCGAGCAGAGGGCCGTGGCACCGGAGCGGTCCGGCACCGGGGAGCCGTGGGTGCCACAGTTGGTGGCCGGGCCGTTGTAGAGGTTGTAGGAGTTGTACGGGCCGTCGACGGTGGCGGTCTTGGGGCTGACCGCGGCCGGCGTGGAGCCGCAGCCGATGGCGTGGGCGGCGGTGCCGGTCGCGACGGTGATGAACGCGGAGGCGGCCAGCGTGGTGGCCAGGCCCAGTGCACGGAGCTTCATGGAGGTGCCTTCCCGTTTCCGGTGTTCCGATGAGCGGTGCTTGCGGGACCAGAGACTTCCAGTTGGCCATGGCCGCGTCATCGAACGAGCGGGCTACTTCGGGCACCACCGGGTCAACCCTGTGCGGTAGCACGCCGGATTGGACTCAACCATTTGGTCTACACCAAAGAGTGGAGACCGTGTCAGGTCCGGGCCCGCGCCGCCGGGATGACCAGGGGCTTGCCGGTCTCCGGGTCCTCGATGACCCGGCAGGGCAGCCGGAACACCTCCTCCACCAGAGCCGCGGTGACGATCTCGGCCGGGTCGCCCTCGGCGAGCACCCGGCCGTCGCGCATGGCGATCAGGTGGGTGGCGTACCGGGCCGCGTGGTTGAGGTCGTGCAGGACGGCGACCAGGGTGCGGCCCTGCTCCTCGTGCAGGCGGGCGCAGAGGTCGAGCACCTCAATCTGGTGGGCGATGTCCAGGTAGGTGGTCGGCTCGTCCAGCAGGAGCAGCGGGGTCTGCTGGGCCAGTGCCATGGCGATCCAGACCCGCTGGCGCTGGCCGCCGGAGAGCTCGTCCACCTGACGGTCGGCCAGTTCCAGGACGCCCGTGGCGGCCATCGACTCGTCGGTGATCCGCTCGTCCTCGCGGGACCACTGCCGCAGCAGGCCCTGGTGCGGGTGGCGGCCGCGGGAGACCAGCTCGGCGACGGTGATGCCGTCCGGGGCGATGGAGGTCTGCGGCAGCAGGCCGAGGGTGCGGGCCACGGTGCGCGGCGGCAGCGAGGCGATGTCGGCACCGTCCAGCAGCACCCGGCCGGCCTTGGGCCTGAGCACCCGGGCCAGGGCGCGCAGCAGGGTGGACTTGCCGCAGGCGTTGGGGCCGACGATCACGGTGAAGGAGTTGTCCGGGATCGCCACCTCCAGGCCCTCGGCGATGGTGCGCTGCTCGTAGGCGAGGGTCAGTCCCTGCCCCGCGAGCCGGGAGGAGGGGGCGGTGGAGGGGGCGGTGGTGAGAGCGGTGGTCACCTTGGTGGTCTCTTCCTGTCGGGCCGTCATATCCGTCCTGCCTTGCGTTCGGTGGCCATCAGCCACACCAGGTAGCCGCCGCCGAGCACGCCCGTCACCACGCCCACCGGCAGTTGGCGGCCGTCGACCAGGTGCTGTCCGAGCAGGTCGGCGCCGACCGTGAGGGCCGCGCCGACGGCCATCGCGCCGCCGAGGTTCGGGCCGGGGGCGCGGGAGAGGCGGCGGGCGAGCTGGGGGGCGGTCAGGGCGACGAAGGAGACCGGCCCGGCGGCGGCCGCCGCGAAGGCGGCGACCAGGACGGCGGCGGTGAGCAGCAGCAGCCGTACGCCCTGCACCCGCACGCCCAGCGCGGACGCGGCCTCGTCGCCCATCTCCAGCAGCCGCAGCGCCCGCCCGGCGCCGACCAGCACGGCCGGCAGCAGGACGGCGAGCACCAGGGCGAGCGGTCCGGCCTGGTCCCAGCCGCGGCCGTCCAGGCTGCCGGTGAGCCAGAGCATCGCCCGGGAGGCGTCGACCAGTTCGGCCCGGGTGAGCAGGTAGCCGTTGACGCCGGTGAGGACGGCCATCACGCCGATGCCGATCAGCACCAGCCGGGTGCCGTGCACGCCGCCGCGCCAGGCGAGCAGGTGGATCAGCACTCCGGTGAGCACGCCGCCCAGCACGGCGCCGGCCGAGAGCGCGAAGGTGCCGCCGCCGAGCAGCACGATCGCCACCAGTGCGCCGGTGGAGGCGCCCTGGGTGAAGCCGAGCATGTCGGGGCTGCCGAGCGGGTTGCGCACCAGGGACTGGAAGAGCGCGCCGGAGAGCGCCAGCGCGGCGCCGACCAGCAGCGCGGTGGCCACCCTGGGCAGCCGCAGCTCGTGGACGATGAAGTCCTGGGCGGGGGCGCCGTCGCCGAGCAGGGTGCGGACCACCTCGGCGGGGGCGATCGGGTAGTCGCCGGTGCCGATCGCCAGGACGGCGAGGACCAGCACCGCGGCCAGCACCAGGGCGAACGCCACCAGCGCGCGCGGGCGCAGGCGCACGGACAGCTCGGCGACGCGCAGGGTCCGCAGCCGGCCGGCCTTCTGAGGGGTGCTCATGCCCGCACCGCCTTCGGCCGCCTGACGAAGTGCAGGAAGAGCGGGCCGCCGAGCACGGCCGTGACGATGCCGACCTGGAGCTCGCCGGGGCGCCCGAGCACCCGCCCGAGCACGTCCGAGCCGAGCAGCAGCACCGGGGCCAGCACCGCGCAGTAGGGCAGCAGCCAGCGCAGGTCCGGGCCGGTGACCGCGCGCACCAGGTGCGGGACCAGCAGGCCGACGAAGACGATCGGGCCGCAGGCGGCGGTGGCCGCGCCGCAGAGCAGGCCGACGGCGAGGATCGCGCCGGCCCGCACCCGGCCGGGCCGGGCGCCGAGCGCGAGGGCCGAATCCTCGCCCAGGGCAAGGGCGTTGAGCGGCTGGGCCAGGGCCAGGGCGAGGAGCGTGCCGACCGCGACGAAGGGCAGCACCTTCAGCACGGTGGAGGTCTGCGCGGAGGCCAGCGAGCCGACCGTCCAGAACCGCATCTGCTGCAGCGAGGCCGCGTTCAGCAGCATCACGGCCATCACGTAGGAGTAGAGCGCGGCGTTCAGCGCGGAGCCGGCCAGGGCCAGCCGGGCGGGGGTGGCGGTGCGGCCGCCGCCGACGGCGTAGACCGCCGCGGAGACCACGGCGGCGCCGCCGAGGGCGAACCAGACGTACCCGCCGAAGGAGTTGACGCCGAGGAAGGTGATGGCGGAGGCGACCGCGGCCGAGGCGCCGGCGTTGATGCCGAGCAGCCCGGGGTCGGCCAGCGGGTTGCGGGTCAGCGCCTGCATCACGCCGCCGGCCAGGCCGAGCGCGCAGCCGACCAGCAGGCCGAGCAGGGTGCGCGGCAGGCGCATCTCGTGCACCACCGTCCAGCCGGGCGAGCCCTGTTCGGTGAGCCCCCGCCAGACCTCGCCGGGGCCCAACTGCCTCGCCCCGACCGCCAGGCTCAGCACCAGGACGAGGAGCAGCAGGAGCAGGGCCGCGAACAGCCCGGCGGCGCGCCGGGCCTGACGCCCCGGCGGCCGTGGGGCGCCCGCCGCGGCCAGCGGTGGCGACTTGGTCAAGGACACGTGCGGACTCCGGTGCAGTTCAGGGGGGTACCCCGCCCTGATGGACAGTAACAATGGTTAGGCTAACCTAACGATCGGCGGCCGGTGCTCCGGGTCCTCCCGGTACCCCCGGCCCGCCCGCTGCGGCACGCCCGCATGCCCCCGAATGCGGGCGTGCCCTCCGCGGCCCTCCCCGTCTCCCCGCTCCACCGCGCCCGTACGAGAGAAGTCACCGCCATGACGCACGCCGGTCCCGCCCACCTCACCCGCCGCGGTCTGCTCGCCGCCTCCGGCGCCGTCGGCCTCGGCGCGGTGCTCGCCGCCTGCGGCAGCTCCGGCTCCAAGGACTCCTCCTCCGCCGCGGGTTCCGGTTCCGGCGCGGGCGCCGCCTCCGGTCCGTGGTCGTTCACCGACGACCGCAAGAAGGAGGTCACCGCCAAGTCGGCCCCGAAGCGGATCGTCGCCTTCACCGGCACCGCCGCCGCGCTGCACGACTTCGGCGTCCGGGACCAGATCGTCGGCGTCTTCGGCGAGACCAAGGGCACCGACGGCAAGCCCGACCCGCAGGCCGGCAACCTCGACCTGGGCAGGATCGAGATCATCGGCAACGCCTGGGGCGAGTTCAGCATCGAGAAGTACGCGGCCCTGCGCCCCGACCTGCTGGTCACCCACATGTACGACGCCGACCAGCTCTGGTACGTCCCCGAGGAGAGCAAGGACAAGATCCTGCCGCTCGCCCCGCAGGTCGCCATCACCACCGGCCGGGTGCCGCTGCCCGAGCCGATCCGCCGCTACGCGGAGCTGGCCGCCTCGCTCGGCGCCGACCTGAAGGCCAAGGAGGTCACCGACGCCAAGGCCCGTTTCGAGGCCGCCGCCGAGAAGCTGCGCCAGGCCGCCAAGGCCGCCAACGGCCTGAAGGTGCTGGCCTGTTCGGGCGCCGCCGACATCTTCTACGCCTCCGCCCCGGCCATGAGCACCGACCTCATGTACTTCAAGGAGCTCGGCGTCGACATCGTCGTCCCGGACAAGCTGGACCAGGGCGGCTACTTCGAGTCGCTCAGCTGGGAGAACGCCGGCAAGTACCCGGCCGACCTGCTGCTGCTCGACAAGCGCTCCACCGCCCTCCAGCCCAAGGACCTCGCCGGCAAGCCGGGTTGGGCCCAGCTCCCGGCCGTCAAGGCCAACCAGATCACCCCGTGGGACGCCGTCCCGCGCTTCTCCTACGCGGGTGCCGCCCCGCTGCTGGAGGACCTGGCCAAGGCCATCGAGAGCGCCAAGAAGCTCTCCTGACGCCCGCTCGCACCTTCCGGAGGTACACCACGATGTCCGACCAGCCCTTCGCCTTCTTCCCCGCCGAGGTCGTCCGCACCACCCGGCTGAGCAGCTCGCTGCTCCGGGTCACCTTCGGCGGGGCGGCGCTGGCCGGCTTCGCCTCCGGCGGACGGGACCAGAGCTTCTCGCTCTTCCTGCCGCACCCCGGCCAGCCGGAGCCGGTGGTCCCGGTGGAGGAGGGCGAGGGCTGGTTCCGGGCCTGGCGGGCACTGCCGGAGGAGCAGCGGGCGGTGATGCGCTCCTACACCGTGCGCGCCGCCCGCCCCGAACTCCCGGAAGTGGACGTGGACTTCGTCCTGCACGGCGACACCGGCCCGGCCTCCGCCTGGGCCGGCCGGGCCACCGCCGGCGACCGGGCGCTGCTGCTCGGCCCGGCCGTCGAGGACAACACCAGCGTCGGCTTCCGCCCCCCGGCCGGGGCCGACTGGATCCTGCTCACCGCCGACGAGACGGCCCTCCCCGCCGCGGCCGCCATCCTGGAGTGGCTCCCCGCCGGGACCCGGGCCCTCGCCTACCTCGAAGTCCCCACCGAGGACGACCGCCTGGACCTCACCACCGCCGCCGAGGCCGAGATCCACTGGCTGGTCCGCAACGGCACCCGCCCCGGCCCGGCCCTGGACGCCCTCCGCACCGCCGAACTCCCGGCGGGCACCCCGTACGCCTGGGTGGCCGGCGAGGCCGCCGCCGTCCGCTCGATCCGCCGCCACCTGGTCGGCGAACGCGGCTTCGACCGCAAGTCGGTGGAGTTCACCGGCTACTGGCGCCTCGGCTCCTCCGAGGAACAACTGCGCGCCGAGGCCATCGCCGAGGCCCAGGCGGCCGCGGAAGCTGCGGCGCAGGCCGCCGCCTCCGACGCCTGACGCGACTCGGGCCTCGGCGACGGCGGAGCCGAACCGCCAGGAGCTGTCCGGCCCGTCATGCGCCGGGCTGTGCGGACGTACGCGGGTCGGAGCCGGCGATACGTTCGGCGAACCGGCGGACCTGGTCCTCGACGGGTTCGTTCCCGGTGACGGCCATGGTGTAGTGGCGCCAGGCCGTCGAGGGGAACGAGTCCTCGACGCGGAACCGCATCGCGATGTGGGCCTTCTCGCCACGGCCGCCGACAGAAACGCCGAGGCCCGGGGGCGGGGGCGGGCAGTTCCAACGCCGGTACCAGTCGAGGACGGCCAGCTCCCGGGCAAGGAGGCGTGCGGCGGTGTCGACCGGTTCCTCCCAACTGTGGTCGGCGGCGAAGCGGTCCAGCTCGGCGTCGTACAGTTCTGCGTCGAAGTGGGAGTCCGGTGGCAACCGCACCCGGATGTCGTCGGTGTTCTCCCACGTCCACACCACCAGACCACCACACCGCTCCATGGTCACGAAGACACCCCCGCAGCAGCCGGTATCGCAGTAGTTGTTCGAAAGCTCGACCCGCCGCGGTTCACCGCCCGCCCTCAGCGGCCACGTTTCGGGCGGGCCGATCAGCATCTCGTGAAAGAGGCTCGAATCGCTGTCGGGGTAGATCGTCTCCACTACGTCCACCCCGTCGATCATCAAACGGATCCGCGCCGACGGCCGCCATGACCCCGGATCCGCGGGGACATGGCGAAGGGAAAGGACGTTGAACGGGTTGGAATGCTCCATCGGCCCATGATCACACCTCCAGAACCGAGGCAGCCGGACACCCACCGTGCCGCCGCGGGTGGGTGGCCACCGGACTGGGCGGCTGATCATGCGTGAGTAGGGTGCTGCTGCTCATGAAGGGTGGTGCAGTTGCCGATGACTCGTGAGACAGCGATCACGCTGGTGCAGAAGGTCATGGACGTTGAGTGCGACGAGGACGAGATGACGCGGGTGCTGGACCGGCTGGACAGGGCTCTCGCCTGCCCGGCCGGCTACGTGTCCGGTCTGATCTTCTGGCCCGAGGACGGGCAGGCGGCAACCGCTGCGGAGGTGCTTGACCGGGCTCTGGCCTATGAGCCGTTCGCGCTGTGAAACGGCCTCAGGTGTGGAGCCGGATGACGAGTGCGGCAGCGGTGATCGTGCCGACGATGGTCCCGCCACCGGCCACAACGGCCGTTGCTCACCGGCAGGCACGGCCGCAACCGTCCCCACTCGGCATCCGACACATCCCCCGCCGATCCCGCCCCGTCCCCAGACCGACGAGCCACAACCGAGCCGGTCACATGACCGGCCGGACAGCTCCGGCGGAGCCGAACCGCTAACCGGTCGCCGCATCCTCGCTGCGGACCGACCGCCAGACGTGCTGCGCCCAGGCGAGGTCGTCCGGCTCGTCCCACAGGCAGACGACCCCGACCGCGGTGCCGCTGCGGTGCACCGTGAAGCCGTACAGCTCGTACTGGGTACGGCCGTTGTGCGTGGCGGCGGTCCAGAAGGCGTGCCGGATCCCGTCCGGGACGTCCTCGGTGATCCGCTGCTCCGGCGGTACGGCGGGTGCGCCGTTCAGCAACGCGGCGAGGAACTCCTCGGGGCCGCGGCGCAGCCGGTCGGCGAACACGTCGGCGTGCACGGTGCGGCCGGGTCCGGTGAAGCGGTGCGTGTTGTCCACGACAGCGGCGGAGAGACCACCGGTGCGTTCGACGGACCAGCGCTCGTTCAACGGGGTGCGGACGGGCACCGGCAGGGGATCGCCCACCCGGGAGAGGACGTCGTCGCGGTCCCAGGTGGTGGTGAGGACGCGGTGCAGCACCGCGTCGTCGCTGGCGTCGACGTACGGGATCTCGTCGGGGTCGCGCACCACGACGGTGGCCGGGGCTCCGTGGAGGTCCGCGCCCCAGGGCTCGATCGCGTTGGCCATGGTGCCCCGGAGGGCGAGTTCCCGGTAGGCCGGCCTTCCCCAGCTCCGGCGGGCGTGGTCCAGGTCCTCGTCACCGATCCGCAGCCAGGTGCCGACCACCAGCTCGGTCCCGCCGGTGAGCCGGACCGGCAGCAGACAGCGGATGAAGCTCCCCACGCCGTCGACCCGCAGCAGGGCGGCGACCCCGGCCTTGTGCCGGGCCTCCTCCGGGACCTCCAGCGCGGCGTCGGGCAGCCCGAAGCGGACATCGATCTGCTCCTGGTCGGGCACCGGGGTACCGCAGCACGAGCAGGTGGGGGCAGGGTTCGCGATCACGGCATGCAGCGTAGGGCAGGCCCCCACCTCCCGGACCGCCGGGGCAGCGCGCCCCGGCTGCCCGTCGGTCGGGCACACCCGAGCCCGACCGGGGCGGCCCTCAGGAGGACGGCGGCCCGGGCGGGGTGGTGCGCGCGGCCAGGACGGCGAGCTCGGCGAGGAGCACCGACAGGGCCGGGCCCGCCTCCCGGCTGCGCAGCGCGTCCAGGTGCTCCGCGAACGCCGTCCACTCCTGGCTGCCGCCCCGGAGCGCCGCCGCGGTGAGGCCCTCCAGCCTGAACGCCACCTGGTAGCGGCCCTGTTCACGCAGGGTCAAGGCCGCGTGGTAGGCCACCGAGAAGACGTCCACACGGCCGTCCTCCTCCCAGGCGATCAGGTCGCGCAGGATCCCGTCCAGGCCTTCCCTGCTCACCGGCCGGTCGAGGTAGACCCCCGGCAGCACCACCGCCCCCCGCACCTCGCGCCGCAGGTAGGCCCGGAACCCGGCCCGGGCCCGTGGCCCGCCCTTGAACATGGCGTCGACCCGCTTCCCCAAGACCTTCGCCTGGTCCCGGTCCTGACGCCCCGGAAGCCGGGCAGCGTCGTCCGCGGCCCAGAAAAGCGTGGCCATGGCCTGGTGGAGCTCGCCGTGGACGGGGCCCGGCGCCCCGCCCTCCGCCATCACCGCGAACGCCTCGTCGGCGTCCTGGTTCCGGCACGAGCGGCAGAAGACCGACACCCGGCCGCCCTCACCGGCCAGGGCCGACAGCGGGGTCTCCGGGTCCAGGTGGTAGCGCAGCGCACCCGACTTCCGGGCGATGACCGCGAGGGGCACGGTCGTTATCGCATCGCTGCGGGGCGGAAACCCCTCGAACGGATGCTCGGCACCGAGTACCTGGTACACCGCCCAGGTGCCGCGGGTCGGGACGAACCCCGGCTGCGGGAGCCGCCCGGCGAACTCGCGAAGGGTCCGGTCACCCGGCACCCGGTGGTCCAGCTCGTGCGATGACACGTCGTCACCCGCGTGCACGCTGTCGCGGTCAAGGATCATGCGCACGTCCATGTCCGGCCCCTTCGGTCGTCGGTGACGGGGAGCCTACCCCATTAACGTCATTCTGACGATAATTGACCCCCGGGGCAGCTCCGGGACCGGAACTCGTTGGCACCGGCGGTGGCTGACGCCCCATCATCGGCCGGTGCAACGGATGAGACACGGCTACACCAACCACACCGTCGGCGACGGCTCGCACGTCCGCAAGACCTACGAAGGGCCGGACGCCGGGCCACGACTGGCCCGGGAACGCGAGCTGCTGGCCTGCCTGGCCGGGGAGCTGCCCGTCCCGCCCGTCCTCGCGGCGGACGAGGGCTCCCTCACCCTCGCCCTGCTCCCCGGCCGCCCCGGCCAGGACCTGCTGGACGAGGGCCACGCCGCCGAAGTACTGGCCGCCTGCGGCACCCTGCTGGGACGGATCCACCGGCTGCGGCCCGCCACTCCCGCCCTCGGCCCCGGCCAGGTGCTGGTGCACGGCGACTTCGGGCCCAACAACGTCCTGCTGGACCCGGCGACCCGTCAGGTCACCGCCGTCCTCGACTGGGAGTTCGCCCACCCGGGCGCGCCCGTCGAGGACCTGGCCTGGTGCGAGTGGATCGTGCGGATGCACCATCCCGGACACCGCCCCGCCCTCCGGGACTTCTTCGCCGCCTACGACGGACCGGTGCCAGTCCCGGCCTGGGCGGAGCGGCGCGCCGCCATGCTCACGCGCTGCGCCGAGCTGGAGCGCTTCTGCGAACGCTGGGCCCCCGGCGGCCCCGCCTCGCGGCAGTGGCGCGACCGGGTCGCCGCCACCGCCGCCTGGACGGAGTGAGCGCAGCAGCGGGCGGCCGGGCCGGTCAGGTGCGCAGCACGGCCTGGTCGCCCTGGGGGCCGAAGAGGTGGAGGACCTCGACGGGGTGGTCGTCGGCCGGGCCGAACCAGTGCGGCTCGCTGGTGTCGAACTCGGCCACCTCGCCCGGACGGAGCGTCAGTTCGCCCTCGCCCAGGATGAGGCGGACGGTGCCGGCCAGGACGTAGAGCCACTCGTAGCCGCCGTGGGTGACCAGCTTGGGCTCGCGCGGGGCCAGCACCTGCTTGAACACCCGCACCCGGCCCGGGTACTGGGTGAGCGGGACGACCACGCTGCCGTCGTGGCGGTGGACCGGTTGGAGGTGGACCCGCGGATCGCCGCTGGCGGGGGCGGCGACCAGCTGGTCCAGGGCCACCCGGTGGGCCCGGGCCAGCGGGATGAGGAGTTCGAGGGAGGGGCGTCGCTTGCCGGACTCCAGGCGGGAGAGTGTGCTGACCGAGATGCCGGTGGTCTCGGCGAGCGCCTCCAGGGTGAGGCCCCGGTCGCGGCGCAGGGTGCGCAGCCGGGGGCCGATGGCGTCCAGTACCTCTTCGAGTTCCGCGTCCACGGGGTCATCCTTGCAGGAACGGCAAAGCACCTGGGCACGACGGGGCCCGCGGCCCCAGGCTGGGCGCCGGCAACGTCCTGACACACCGTGAGAGGCCACCATGACGACCAGTGCCCCCGCCGCTACCTCGTCCGCACCGCCGCCACCGCCCGAGCTCGACGCCCGCCGCCGCTGGACGGTGCTGGCGGTCTGCTGCCTCAGCCTGTTCCTGGTCGGCCTGGACACCACCATCGTCAACATCGGCCTGCCCGCCATCGGCACCGGCCTGGACGTCTCGGTGCACGCCCTGGCGTGGACCGTCGACGCCTACACCGTGGTGCTCACCGCGCTCCTGATCACCTCCGGCGCCCTGGCCGACCGCTTCGGCCGGCGCCGGGTCTTCCGCCTCGGGCTGGTGGTGTTCGGCGCCGCCTCGCTGCTCTGCGCGCTCGCGCCCTCCCTGGGCTGGCTGGTGGCGGCCCGCACCGTGCAGGGGATCGGGGCCTCGATGCTCAGCCCGGTGGCGCTGGCCATCGTGGTCAACGCGATGCCCGACCCCAGGGAACGGGCCCGGGCGATCGGGATCTGGGCGGCGGTCTTCGGTCTGAGCATGGCGGCCGGGCCGGTGACCGGCGGCGCGCTGGTGGACGGCCTCGGGTGGCGCTCGCTGTTCTGGGTCAACGTCCCGGTGGTGCTGGTGGCCCTGGTCCTGACGGTCCGTTACGTACCGGAGTCGCGCGCACCGCAGGCCCGGCGGCTCGACCTGCCCGGACAGGTGCTGCTGGCCGGGCTGGTCGGGGTGTCGATCGGGGTGCTGATCGAGGGCCCGCGGATCGGCTGGGCCTCCCCCGCCGCGCTGGCCGCCTACGCGGTGGCCGCGGCCGCGACCGTCGCCTTCGTCCTGGTGGAACGCCGGCGTGCGGAGCCGCTGATGGACCTGCGGCTGTTCCGCCGCCCGGCCTTCACCGGTGCGGTGCTCGGGGCGGTGGCGGTCTTCGTCGCGCTCGGCCTGACCCTGCTGCTCTCCACGCTCTACCTCCAGCAGGCCCGGGGCTGGACCGCCCTGGCCGCCGGGACGGCCACCCTGCCGATGGCCCTCGGCGCGACCGTCTGCGCCCCCTGGTCCGGCCGCCTCACGGCACGGGTCGGCCCGCGCCGGCCGCTCCTGCTGGCCGGTGGCTTCCTGACGGCGGGCGGCGGCTGCCTGTTCGGGCTCTTCTCCCTGGACGGGGGCGGCAGCCCGCCCCTGCCGGTGCTGCTGCTCGGCTACCTGCTCGTCGGGATCGGCTTCGGCTTCGCCAACGCCCCGATCACCAACACGGCCGTGAGCGGCCTGCCCCCGGCCCGCGCCGGCGTGGCGGGCGCGATCACCTCCACGGCACGGCAGTTCGGCTCCGCGCTGGGCATCGCACTGGCGGGCGTGCTGGTCACGGGCGCCGCCCCGGCCGACCTGGCGTCGGCAGCCCGGCCCGGGTGGCTGCTGGTGGCCGCGTGCGGACTGCTGCTCCTCCCGGTCGCCCGGGCGGGCCGCGCCGAGACCGCCGGCACCCGCAGGCCCTGACGCCGGCCCGGCCGGGAGGAACGGTCAGGACTCGTGGACGAGGGACGGTTCGCCGTCGGCAGGCGGACGGGCTTGAGTCTCCGGTAGGGGGAGGTGCGAGGGTACGGGCATGGACGGCGCGCTCTACTCGATCGGTGACCTGGCCCGGCGGACGGGTCTGACGGTCAAGGCCATTCGGTTCTACTCCGACTGCGGGATCGTGCCGCCGACTGACCGTAGCCCGGCCGGCTACCGCCTGTACGACATCGACGCCGTCGCACGTCTGGATCTCGTACGGACGCTGCGCGACCTGGGACTGGACCTCCCCACGGTCCGGAAGGTCGTGGACCGCGAGGTCTCCCTTCCCGAGGTCGCCGCGGCACACGCCGAAGCACTGGCGGTGCAGATCCGGACGCTGCGCCTGCGGCGCGCGGTGCTCACGGCGGTGGCCGAGCGCGGGTCCACCCCCGAGGAGATGGATCTCATGCACAAGCTGGCCAAGCTCTCCGAGGACGAACGCCGACGGCTGATCGACGACTTCCTCGACACCGCCTTCGGCGGCCTCCTGGACGCCACCCCCGAATTCGCGGGGATCACGCGCTCGATGACTCCCGAACTTCCCGACAACCCCGAGGCCGAGCAGGTCGAGGCCTGGATCGAGCTCGCCGAGCTGTCCCAGGACCCGGACTTCCGCGCCTGCACGCGGCGGATGGCCGAGCACTACGTGGCCGATCGCGCCCGGGGCGGCGCCACACACCTGCGCCGCGACCCCACCGCCGCGGTCCTCGACCAGGTCGGTCCGGCCCTGGCGGCCGGCATCGACCCGAGCTCACCCCGGGCCGACCGGGTCGTCGCGGCGGTCATGGCCCAGTACGCGGACGTCTTGGGCCGCCCCGACGACGTCGACCTTCGGCGGCGGTTGTTGACCCGGCTGGAGACCGCCAACGACCCGCGCAGGGAGCGGTACCTCCAGCTGCTCGCAGTCATCAACGGCTGGTCGGCGCCGGAGAGTCGGGCGCCGGCGTTCGACTGGTTCATCCAGGCCGTGGGCACCCGGACACCGGCGTGACACCGCAGGCTGCGGCAACGCCGATCCCGGTGACGAGCAGGGCCCGTCCCACCTGGCCCGCGGGGTGAACGGCAGGCTGACGGTCAGTCGGGCGGCATCGACTCCAGCACGCCCTGCCGGGTGAGGTCGTCCACCCAGGAGAGCCGGCCGTCGGCGGTGAGGCGCAGCTCGATCCGGCTCGGGCAGGACGCCGAGCCGAAGACCGTCCCGGCCACCTCCGCCTTCGCGTTCTCGACGGTGAGCGGCACCGTCCCGTCTGCCGGGCGCTGCTGCTGCACGACGTCGGCCGAGCAGTTGTCCATGGTCAGCTTGCCGACCAACAGGCGCGGCCCGCTCGCGGTCTCCACCGCCCGCATCCCCAGCCGGACCGTCCCGCCGGTGGCCGAGGACCCGCCGGCCACCGTCCCTCCCCAGGTGCCGGCCATCCGCTGGGTGAGGCTCGGCCCCGTACTGTCCGGCGCCGGGCTCCCGGTCTCCGGGGGACCGACCGACGGCCGCTGGATCGTCGGCGGTCCAGCCGTCGGCGTCCTGGTCGCCGGAGTCCCGGTCGCAGGAGTCCCGGCCACCGGAGCTCCGGTCGACGGGCCCGCGGCCGTCGGGCCCACAGCCGTCTGACTCCCCGTCACCTCCGCCCGCAGGGGCGGACCGCCGGAGATCAGCAGCCCCGCCGTCCCGCCCGTGTAGACGGCGGGCACCAGGTGCATCCCCCGGAACGCCACCGGCGCACCCAGACTCCCCTCGTCGGCGAACCGGGCGATCCGTTGCACGCTCCACTTCACGCCGTCGGCGGAGGCCCAGACCAGCGGCACGCTCCCCAATCGGTCCTGCGCCCAGCCGGTGGCGACGTAGCCGTGGCCGGTCCACTGCACGTACACCGGCGCACCACTGCCCGTCTCGGCTCCCTCCGGCAACGGCGGCGGGGCGGCGTCCGTCCAGTGCGCACCGCCGTCGCCGCTGCGCGAGATCCGCACCTCCGTCCGGCCCCCGGCCGCCCCTTCACCGCCTTCGCCCCCGCCTTCACCGCCGTCGTCGCCACCGCCACCGTCCATCGGCTCAAGCGTCGCCGCCCCGCTCGCCGTACCGCTCGCCGTACTGGCCCCACCGGTTCCCTCGGTCCTGCCGGCCCCGGGTTCCGACACCACGTACCGCACCAGTGCGACGGCACTCCCGTCACCGACGGCCACCGTGGCCCCGGTCTCGCCGGCCGGAACGCGCAGCACCGGCCTGCTCCCTGACGAACCGTCGAGCCGCACCATCGCCCGTCCCTTGTCCGCACCACCACCCGGGCAGTCCGCACCGGCCAACGACGGCGTCCCGCCCAGGTCCACGCGTCGGTTCAACCGGCAGTCGCCGAGCTCGAGTTCGACCCGCTGCCAGGTGGTGTCCTGCGGCCCGAGCACGGCGATCTCCCGCTCCGAGACCACCACCGCCGCCCGGTCCCCGTCGATGTGCAGCCACGGGCGTCCGGCCCCGGACCCATCGGGGACGGGCGGGCCGTCCACCCGGGTCCAGCTGCGTCCGTCCGCCGACCGCCAGGCGATGGTCTCACCGAACACCGGGGTCATCTCGCCGACCGTGGTCACCCCGGCCGCCAGGAACCCGCCCCCGTACCGGACCAGCCCGCTGATCTCTGCGCCCCAGCGGGGACCACCCGCCAGGCCCGCCAGATCGCCCGGCCGCCAGGTGACTCCGTCCGTCGAGTACCAGGCGCCCGGCCTTCCTCCCTCGCCCCGCCCCACCGCCACCACCACCTCGGGCCCCGCCGCGAGGTGGTCCGCGCTGAACCGGCCGCCCGCGAGCTCCGGACCGAGCGCGGCCACCGGCCAGAGCGTCCACGCCTCCGGCAACCGGCCACCGGACCGCCCCTCGCTCCCCGGCAGCCGCGCCAGCAGCAGTCCGCCCGCCGCCAGCGCCAACACCCCGGCCACCAGCACGATCCACCGAGCGCGCCCCCTCATGCGGTCACCGCGCACGGGTCCACGCTGTCCTTGCCCGGGTCCAGGGGGACGAGCACGCGTCCGGGCCCGTCGCTCCGCGGTCCGAGCTGGTAGGCGGGCACCCCGTCGAGCTTCCCCGCGGAGCGGAACGGCCCCAGGCTGGTGGTGCGGTCGACCCCGCCGACCACGTAGCCGACCTCCAGGCTCCACTCGTAACTCGCCTCGCAGGAGAGCACCTTGAGGAACACGAGCTGCGTCCCGCCCTTCTCCACCAACGTTCCGGTGATGCCGTCCACCGCCGTCCCGACCTCCACCCAACTGCCGTCCGGCTTCTTCACCTTGAGCTTTCCCGTGTCCAGGTCCAGCTCCGGGAAGACCGGCGGGTTGTTCCCGCCGCAACCGCTGGGGTGCGACAGGGTCCAGGCGTACGGGGGCGTGTCGACCCTCCGGATCACGGGGCGCAGCCGGGTGACGGTCACCGGCTCGTCCACCGCACTCACCGACACCGTCAGCAGCCCCGCCTTCCACGAAGCCGCGCCGAGCGAAGCGGCCGAGTTCCGCGGATCGTTGTCGAACCCCAGGTCCAACGCGCCGATGTCCGCCCCGCCTCGGGGCATCGCCGCCCTGCTCGTCTGGTCACACGCCGTCAACCGGGCCGGCCACACCGCGGCGATCGGCACCTCGGCCGGCTTCCGGTCCCCGAGCACCAGCCACCCCACCCCGGCCCCGACCACCACCAGCGCGGCCACCCCCGCCAGCACCGCGCTCCGCCGCACCCTCGGGCGGGCCTGGTGCACGATCAACGTCGAGTGGTCACCGATCACCACGTTCTCGGCGTCTCCCCCGACGGCCACGGCCTCCGAACCGCTCGCCGTGACCTCGTTGCCCCGCTCCGCCCCGGACTTCATCCGATGCCGCACCCCGTCCCGACCCCCAACCGCACCGCACCACGCCGCACCACGCCGCCCCGCACCGCCCACCACCGAGCGGAATTCCGGACCACCAACTCTAGGTCCGCCCACCGGACTTCCGACACGAAATCCCCACAACCGACCCCCGCCGGACCCGCCCGGACCCGCCAGGACCACCCGCCCCTTCCGCCCTGAGCATGACCGGTTGCCCTGTCCGCTCCTCCCGCCGGAGTCTTCGGACGTGACCACATCCACGACCACCATCACCGCCGCCGTCGCCCACCTCAGCGACCCGCACCTCACCAGCGGCCCCCTCGCCGCCGCCCCCGCCGAGAGCCTGCACCGGGCCCTGGCCCGCGTCCTCACCCTCGACCCCCTGCCGGACTGCGTGGTCATCACCGGTGACCTGGTCGACCGCGGCGACCGGCGGGCCTACCGCGTCCTGCGCGAACTCGTCGACCGCTACCCGCTACCGCTCCACCTGCTGGCCGGCAACCACGACGACCCCGAGGCGCTGCTCGCCGAGTTCGGCGGCACCCGCTTCCTCGGCGGCTCGGACCGGACGCACTACGCGGTGGACCACGCCTCCTTCACCCTCCTCGCCCTGGACTCCTCCCTCCCCGGCTCCCCCGCCGGCCTCCTGGGCCCCGAGCAGTCCGCCTGGCTGGACACCGAACTCGCCCGCCGTTCCCGGCTCCCCGCCGTCGTCTGCCTGCACCACCCGCCCGCCGACCTCGGCATCCCCTTCCTCGACGCCATGCGACTGACCGACGGCGACGCCCTCGCCGCCCTCCTCTCCCGCCACCCCCACGTCGCCCGCGTCCTCGCCGGCCACGTCCACCGCCCCGCCACCACCACCTTCGCCGGCACCCTCCTCGCCACCGCCCCCAGCACCCACCTCCAGAGCGGCCTCGCCCTACGCGGCGAGGTCCCCCACTACCTCCCCGAACCGACCTCCTTCCTCCTCCACCTGCGCACCGGCGACCGCCCCGCCTGGACCACCCACACCGTCCCCGTCAGCCACGCCGCGGCCACCATCGGCGGCTTCTGACCCACCGTCTCCGTGCTCCCGCCGTCCGCACGGCACCGGGACACCGACCACGGCGGCGCTCGGCCCTGTCGGCGGGCGACCCCCGGAGGACGAGGGCGGTGGACGCGCCGAGGAGCCTCAGGGTCACCCCTGACGGATCGTCACACCGCCCCGTTCAGGCCCGGCTCCACAGCGTCAGGTCCGCCGTGGTGGCGACGGCGAGCGTGCGCCCCGAGGGCGAGAACCCGGCCGCCCGCAGCTCCACCGCCCGGTCGTCGAACAGGCGCCACCGGGCAGTCCCCTGGGCTCCGCGGCGCCCCGCCCCGTCGGCCGAGAGCACCACCTGCCCGCCCTCCGCCCCGGACCGATCGACCGTCAGGCTCCAACCGCCGTGGGCCACGAGGTCCAGGCCTCCCCCGAACAGCCCGGCGGTCGGCACCCGCACACCCTCCAACGGCCCGATCCCGTCACAGCGGAGGTCGTCCCCCGGCTGCTCGTCGTCCGGCTCGTACTCCCGGGCCAACCGCTCGCCGGACACGGCGTCGTAGAGGCCGAGTCCGTTGTGGGAGACCACCATCACCAAGTCCCGACCGTCGTCCGGCGTGGACGCGAACCCGACCGCCACCAGCCCGCCGACCGCCGCCAACAGGACCCGCCGCCACGGCTCCGGCGGCGAAACCACCGGAGCCTCCGCCACGCGCTGGTCCCGTGCCGTCCGGTGCGCCTTCCCGCGCTCGTCGTTCCCCACGCCCCGTCAGCCCCGTCCCAGGATGCGGTGCGCGAGGTCGGCCAGGGTGGCGGTGATGCGGTCGAGGGGGATGCCGCGGTCGCGTTGGTGGCGGAAGAGTTCGGGGGCCAGCGGGGCGAGGAGGTGGTCGGCGGCGGTCTCGGGGTCGTCGAGTCCGGCCTCGCGGGCGAGGTGGGCGACGTGCAGCCGCCAGAAGCCGTAGACGCCGGTGGTGTAGCGGGCCGGGCCGGTCTCCGCGCCGAGGGCGAGGTGGACGTGGGCCTCCAACAGCTCCGTCATCGCGGCGTAGAAGGCCGTGAGCCGGGCCGCCGGAGTGGGGGCGGGCTCACCGAAGGCGCCCGGGCCGAGCGGCGCCGGGCCGGTCAACATCCGTTCCTGGAGCGCTCGTTCGTGTTCATCGAGGAGCGCCCGGGCGATGGCGGCCCGGTCGGGGTAGCGCCGGTAGAGCGTGCCGCGGCCGATGCCGGCGGCCTTGGCGATGTCGTCCATGGTGACGGCCGACGGGTCGCCGTCCGCGAAGAGCCGTTCGGCGGCGGCGAGCACCAGGGCGCGGTTGCGGGCGGCGTCGGCCCGTTCCCTCGGCGGCGGGTCGGCGGCGAGCGGCAGCGGCGGCAGTTCGGTCACGGGAGCAGCCTAACGAGCAAGTGGACAGAGCGTCCACTTGCTCGTACGGTGAGACCGACCCGGAAGCGGACAGAGCGTCCACTTCCCGTGAGCCTTGGGGGGTTCCTCCGCCGTGCCTCGACTCCTGCACCTCGACAGCAGCGCCCGCACCGACTCCTTCACCCGCCGCCTCGGCGCCGCCTTCACCCGGGCCTGGGGGCAGAACGGCGGCGGCCAGGTGGTGCACCGCGACCTGACCCTCGCCCCGCCCCCGCCGATCACCGAGGGCTGGACCGGCATCTGCGAAACCCTCCTGCGCGAGGGCATCACCGCGACCGACCGCTACGCCGAGGCCGTCCGGACCGGGGCCGAACGTCGCGCCTGGGCCGTCACCGAGCCCCTGCTCGCCGAACTGCTCGCCGCCGACGTGGTGTTGATCGGCGCTCCGATGTACAACTTCGGCGTCCCGGCGGCCCTCAAGGCCTGGATCGACCAGGTGACCTTCCCGAAGATGGACCTCGCCCCCCGCCGCTTCGTGGTCCTCTCCGCGCGCGGCGGCGCGTACGGGCCGGGCACCCCGCGCGAGCCCTACGACCACCAGGGCCGCTACCTGCTCGACTTCTTCCGGGGCCACTACGGGATCGAGGACGCCGAGGTGATCAGCGCCGAACTGGTCAACTCCCTCAGCGACCCCGCCCTCGCCGACCGCCTCCCGCAGCACCTCGACTCCACCGCCACCGCCCTGGCCCGGGCCGCCGAACTCGGCGCGGAGCTCGCCGGGCACACGCCCCCGAAGGAGGGTTGACCGTGCCGTGGATCTGGCTGCTGCTGGCCGGGGCCGTCGAGGTCGCCTGGTCCCGCAGCATCAAACCGACCGAGGGCTTCACCCGCCTCCCGCAGACCGTGCTCTGCCTCGCCCTCATGCTCGCCGCCGTCTACCTGCTCGGGCTCGCCGTCCGCGACCTCCCGGCCGGGCCCGCCTATGCCGTCTTCACCGGGATCGGCACCGTCGGCGCCGTCCTGACGGGGGCCCTGCTCGGAGGCGAACAGCTCACCGTCACCCAGGTCGCCGGACTGGCCCTGGTCACCGCCGGACTGGTCACCGTCCGCCTGGGCACCGCCGGTTGACCCACCCCGCACGTGCCGGGCCGCTGTGGGATCACCCGGCCGACGGCTCGTCGTCCCGTGCGGACGTCCAGTGCTCCCCACGGTGGCGCGAGCGCTTGGATGGGTGGTGCGGCCGGGACCAGGGAGGCCGCACCGCCCCGGTCCTCAAGCGGGTCGGCCACCGCCTCCCGCGTCCCGGACGGCCCACGCGAGCGACCACGGGGGTGGGCGGCTCGCGTGGGCCTCCCCCGCACCGCATCGCCCCACCGCATCGCCGCCCGACGGGCCGACCACCCGCCACCACCCGTACCCCCTCCGGCCCCGCCCGCCCAACCGGTACCCTGACTGCCCGAAACCTGCCGAACGGGAGCCGTGGACATGGGTGTGACGCTGGGCGATGTGGCACGGGAGGCCGGGGTCTCCCTGGCCACCGCCTCCCGGGTGCTCAACGGGTCCACCCGCAAGGTCAGCACCGGTCTGGCCGGACGGGTGCGGGACACCGCCGCCGCGCTCGGCTACCTGCCCAACGCCCCCGCCCAGGCCCTGGCCCGCGCGAGCACCGCCACCGTGGGCATCCTGCTGCACGACGTCTCCGACCCCTACTTCGCCGCCCTGGCCCGCGGCGCCTGCGACGCCGTGGTCGCGGCGGGCCTGATGCCCCTGGTGGTCAACACCGACGGCGACCCCGCCGCCGAACTGCGCGGAATCCGGATGCTGCACGCCCAACGGGTGCAGGCGATCGTCCTGGCCGGGTCCGGCTACACCGACCCCGAGGCCGCCGCACGGCTGGACGCGGCGCTCGCGGAGTACCGGGCCGGCGGCGGTTCGGTGGCCGCCGTCACGGACCACGGGCCGGAGTACCACACCGTCCGCCCGGCCAACCGGACCGGTGCCGCCGAGCTGACGCGGGCTCTGCTCGCCCTCGGACACCGGGACTTCGCCGTGATCACCGGACCGAGCCGGCTCCGGGTGCCGGGCGAGCGGCTGGCCGGGGTCAGGGACGCGCTGTCCGAGGCCGGGGTGGCGCTGCCCGAATCCGCGGTCCTGCGGTCCGAGTTCACCCGCGAGGGTGGCCGGCGCGCGATGGCCGACCTCCTCCGGGGTGACGAGCGCGGCACGGTCCCCACCGCGGTCCTGGCGCTCGCGGACGTCTGCGCGGTGGGCGCGCTGGCCGCCCTCCGGGAACGCGGGGTCCGGGTGCCCGAGGACATCTCGCTGGCCGGGTTCGACGACATACCGCTCGCGGAGGACCTGAGCCTTCCCCTGAGCACCGTCCGGATACCGCTCACGCTGATGGGCGCCGAGGCGGTCCGGCTGGCGCTCCGCTCCCCGGCGGACACGGTCGGCAGCTTCGACGCGCCCGTACAGGTGGTGCTGCGCTCCACCACGGGCGCGCCCCGCCGCTGACCCGAGCCGGCCGCGCCACGCCAGGTCCCGCGCCGCCCCACTCCGAGCACTCCGGCCCGAGGTACGGGCACGGAGCGCCCCGGCCACACCGGGAAAGCGCTTACCACCCCACCCACCAGGGCCTCACCCCATCCCGTCCACACCATTGACGGCCGTTCAGGAAAGCGCTTACCTTCGTCCCGCCCCGGCCCCCACCGCCCCGGAGGACGTCCCCCCATGCCCGCAGAGCCCACCACCCCCCGCCCCGCCCTGCTCTCCCGCCGCCGCCTGCTCCAACTCGCCGCCCTCGGCGCCTCCTCCACCCTCCTCCTCACCGCCGCCCCCACCCCCGCCTCCGCGGCGGCCGACGCCTACGACACCCTCCGCCTCCGCTGGCGCGACCTGCTCACCGGCACCGGCTTCGACCCCGCCGCCACCCCCTACGCCGCCACCCTCGCCGCCCTCGGCGACCGGGCCCGCGCCCAGTTCCAGAGCATGGCCCCCACCGCGACCGCCCTCTGGCCGGACCTCCCGCTCGGCAGCAACTCGGCGAACGTCACCGTCTCGCACACCCGCCTGCGCACCATGGCCCTGGCCTGGTCCCAGCCCGGCACCGGCCTCACCGGCGACCAGGCCCTGGCCACCGCGATCACCACCGGCCTGGACCACCTCAACACCACCCCCGGCGGCTACACCCCCACCGCCACCGCCTACGGCAACTGGTGGGACTGGCAGATCGGCACCCCGCAGGCCCTGCTCGACGTCTGCGTCCTGGTCCGCGACCGTCTGACGCCCACCCAGCTCACCGCCCTGCTCTCCGCCGTGGACCGCCAGGTCCCCGACTCCCGGGTGGCGAGCTACACCGGCACCAGCACCGGAGCCAACCGGGTGGACCTCTGCCGCGTCCTGTCCCTGCGCGGCGTCCTCGGCCGTTCCTCCGCCAAGCTCACCACCGCCACCACCGCCCTCTCCCCCGTCTTCCCGTACGTGCTGGCCGGCGACGGCCTCTACGCCGACGGCTCCTTCGTCCAGCACACCTGGGTCCCGTACACCGGCTCCTACGGCGAGGTGATGCTCGGCGGGCTCAGCAAGCTGTTCGCCCTGCTGGCCGGTTCCGCCTGGCAGGTCTCCGACCCCTCCCGCCAGACCGTCTTCGACTCCGTCACCAACGCCTACGCGCCCTTCCTCTACAACGGCCTGGTGATGGACTCCGTCAGCGGACGGGCCGTCAGCCGCGGCCGCCAGAGCACCGACCAGTTCCAGCTCCAGCAGGACGACCACACCCGGGGCCACACCCTGATCGGCCACATCCTCCGGCTCGCCGACTCCGGCGCCGCCCCGGCCGACCTGTCCGCCACCTGGCGCTCCGCCGTGAAGGGCTGGCTCACCCGCGAGTACTACCTCCCCTACCTCTCCAACGGCTACCTGGACGTCCCCGAACTCGCCCGCGCCCAGGCCCTGCTGGCCACCACCGAGTCCGCCACCCCCACCGCCCCCGAACCGCTCGGCGCCCGCGTGTTCGCGATGGACCGCGCCGTGGTCCGCCGCTCCGGCTGGGCCGCCTCGCTCAGCCTCTGCTCCGCCCGCACCACCTTCTACGAGACCGGCAACGGCGAGCACCTGCGCGGCTGGCACAGCAACAACGGCATGCTCTCCTGGTGGGGCGCCGGCTTCGGCAACGGCCAGTACTCGGACGCCTTCTGGCCCACCGTCGACCCCTACCGCCTGCCCGGCACCACCGTCTCCGCCAAGCCGCTCGCCGACGCCGCGGGCGGCGCCTGGGGCGCGCCCCGCCCGGACTCCACCTGGGCCGGCGGCGCCACCGACGGCACCTACGCCGCCGTCGGCCAGGACCTGCGCGGCCTCTCCTCCACCCTCACCGGCCGCAAGTCCTGGTTCCTGCTGGACGATTCGGTCGTCTGCCTGGGCGCGGGCATCGGCTGCGCCGACGGCACCCCGGTGGAGACCGTCGTCGACAACCGCAACCTCGGCCCCACCGGCACCCACGCCCTCACCGTGGACGGCACCGCCCAGCCCACCACCCTCGGCTGGTCCCAGCGCTTCGACGGCGCCCGCGCCGTCACCGTCTCCGGCTTCGGCGGGTACGTGCTCCCGGCCGGCACCTCCCTCCAGGTCAAGCGCGAGGCCCGTAACGGCAGTTGGCACGACATCAACACCAACGGCACCACCGAGCAGCTCACCCGCCGCTACCTCACCCTCTGGTTCGACCACGGCACCGACCCCACCGACGCCTCGTACGAGTACCAACTGCTCCCCGGTGCCACCCCCTCCGCCACCGCCGCCAGGGCGGCCGCCCCGACCGTCACCACCCTCGCCAACTCCCGTACCGTGCAGGCGATATCGGACTCCGCCTCGGGCGTCACCGCCGCCAACTTCTTCGCCGCCGGGACGGCCGGGCCGATCACCGCCTCCGCCCCCTGCTCGGTCCTGGTCCGCGACACCGGCACCGGCGCGGGCGCCACCCGCACCGTCACCGTGGCCGACCCGTCCCGCCAGTCCGCCACCGTCACGGTCACCCTGCCCGGCACCGGCCGCCCCACCACCACCGACCCCGGCGTCACCGTGCTCTCCACCGAAGGCACCGTCACCCTCCTGGTGGAGCTCGGCGGCACCCAGGGCGCCGGACGCACCGTCACCCTCGCCACCACCGGCGGCACCCCGGCCACCGCCACCGCGACCCTGCTGACCCCCACCCAGGACAGCTACGTCCGCGACGGCTCCTACGCCACCACCAACTACGGCACCGCGACCACCCTGACGGTCAAGAACACCAACACCACCGACAGCGGCTACGGCCGCCGCGCCCTGTTCGGCTTCGACACCACCGCCGTCCCCGGCACCGTCCGGCGCGCCGTCCTCTGGGTCCACGGAGCGGTCGCCGACTCCGGCGGCACCCTCACCACCCTCCAGGCCTTCGCCACCGCCACCACCCCCTGGACCGAGACCGCCGTCACCTGGGCCAACGCCCCCGCCCTCGCCCAGGCCCTGGGCACCGGACGGATGTCCACCACCCCCGACTGGGTCCCACTGGACGTGACCGCCGCCGTCACCGCGGGCCGGTCCGCCCTCACCCTGGCCGTCTGGCAGCCCCTCGCCGCCGTCGGCCTCGCGGTCAACCTCGACGCCCGCGGCCACGCCGCCTTCCACCCCGTCCTGGAGGTGATCAGCTCCTGACCCACCGTCAGGACACGGAGGGGGCGGGCCACCGGAGGACCGGCGGCCCGCCCCTCGTGGGCTCCTACGGACGTGGGCTCCTACGGACCTACCGGCCTACGGGCGGACGTAGGGCCGGGTCATGAGCTCCATGTTGTGCCCGTCGGGGTCGGCGAAGTAGACGCCGCGGCCGCCGAACCAGTCGTTCTCCCGACCGGGGTCGGTGTGGTCCGGGTTGGCGTAGTAGGTGACCCCGGCCGCCCGCAGGCGGTCGACCATGCCGTCGAACTCCTCGTCGGGGACGAGGAAGGCGTAGTGCTGGCCCTGCACAGGTTCGTCGCGCTTCTCGTAGTAGTCGAGGGTCACGCCGTTGCCGAGGTCCACGGGGAGGAAGGGCCCGAACGGGTTGCCGACCTCCAACCCCAGGACTCCGGCGAGGAATTCGGCCGACCGCTGCCGGTCGCTCGCGTAGACGGCCGTGTGGTTGAGCTGGACGTGCGTCATCAGTGGTGTGGTCTCCGCTCTCGGGATCCGTTGGAAGGTGCGCCGATCGAGGGCGCCGGAAGCAAGGAGAACGGAACAGCGGCGGGGCTCTCACCCGCCTCGGGCTCACGCCGAGGCCGGGTAACCCACTCGTGAATGGCCCAAGGCCGACCCGGTAGTCACACGAACGACCTTAATGAGCAAGGCAGCTGACTGCAAGACGGTTCCCGCGTGTCCCTGGCGCTCAGTCGGAGAGCTCCAGCCGGGCCCGGGTGGCCTCGCCGAAGACCTCGGCGATGTCGTGGCCCGCCCGGTTCCCGTCCGCGAACAGCCCTGCACGGACGGCGCGGACCACCAGGACCTGGTAGCGGTCGATCCGCTCCGACCAGCCCCGGTGCTCGATGTAGTCCCAGAGGGCGTCCAGCGACCGCCCCCGCCACCCGGGCAGCGCTTCGGGCTCCACCGCCCTGAGCGCGTCCGCGAACTCCGCCGCGGACTCGATCCGGAAGCCCCGCACGTCGATCACCAGCTCGCTCGTCTCCACGCCGATACCCTAGCCACCCTCTCCTCGTCCCCTTGGTGCTCGCGGCGGTCTACAGCACGGTGACCGCGAAGACCCACAGGTGCGGCGAGGCGGGGACGACCGCGTAGTGCACGATGGCGTGCGGCGTGGTGACGACCCGGACGGTGTCGTCGAGGTCGTACCGGTCGGCCGGGGGCCAGCCGTAGGGGTGGGCCTGGGCGCGCAGCAGGGCCTGGTGCAGCTCCTGGCGGGCCGGCCCGGGGAGGTCGCCGACCACGGCGGCGACGGTCTTGGCGATGCGCAGAGTGTACGGGTGGGTCACGGGCCCGGTCCTCGTCGGGTGGCTGGGCCTGTTGACCCGGCGTCATACCACCACCCTACCGACAGCAGACGACCGCCGGGCCCGGAACGGCGTGCTCACCGCCACCGCCCCGGGCCCGGCCCGTGCCCGCCCCGTTCGGCCACCGGACCACCGCCGCTCACGGCAGCAACAGGTTGACGTCCCCGAACTCGTGCCACAGGTACCGGCCTTCGAGCGCCTCGGCGTAGCACCGTTCGAGCAGCGGCCGACCGGCCACCGCGGCCAGCAGGTCGAGGTGCGAGGCGCGCGGCTCGTGCCAGCCGGTGAGCAGGCCGTCCACCGCCCGGACGCCCCGCTCGGGCGTGACCACCACCTCGGTCCAGCCCTCCGCCGCCCGGACGGTGCCGTCCTCGGCCGCGGCGGTCTCCAGTGCCCGGACGGCGGTGGTGCCGACCGCGATCACCCGGCCGCCGTGCTCCCGGACGTGGCCGACCAGCCGGGCGGTCACGGCCGGGACGCGGTACCACTCGGGGTACGGCCGCTCGTGGGCCTCGGGCGAGGCCACCCCGGTGTGCAGGGTGACCGGCGCCGTCAGCACGCCCCGCGCGGCCAGCCGGGCGACCGTCTCGGCGGTGAACGGCCGTGCCGCGCTCGGCATTTCACTGCTGCCGGGCTCGCTGGCGAAGACCGTCTGGTAGGCGCTCAGCGGCCAGTCCCGGTCCACGTAGCCGTACCGGACGGCCCGGCCGTGGGTCGCCAGGTAGCCGGTGAGCGGCGCGGGCAGGGCGAGCCGGGCGTACCAGAGCCTCGGTGTGTGCGGGGCGGTCAGTTCGGCGCTGCCGCCGCCGGGCAGGGTGACGGTCAACCCCGGTCGGGCGGGCGAGAGTTCCGGCGGGAAGTACTCCGCCGCGCCGGCGGTCGGTCGTCGCAGTTCGACCAGGTGGGCACCGCGGGCGTCCGGCCGGGCCGAGGAGAGGTGGAGGGTGACGGGCGTCCCGTCGGGGAGGCGGCCGGGCAGGGCGGCGGGCAGCGTGGCGGAGTTGTTGACCACCAGCAGGTCGCCGGGCTCCAGCACCTCGGGCAGATCGCCGAACACCCGGTGCTCGGTGGTGGGTCCGGCCCGGCGGCCGACCAGCATCCGGACGCCGTCGCGGCTCAGGCCGCGGGCCTCCGCCGGTGCGCGGGCGGAGAGTTCGGCCGGGACGGTGAAGTCGAGTCCGGGTTCCAGGGCGGTGGCCATCAGTGTCCTCCCGTCGTCGGTACGGATTCGACGGCCACGCCACCGGCCTCGGCGTCGGCCACGGCGCCGACGCCGACCGGCGGTTCGCCGAGTGCGCCCCCGAGCACGGGCCGGAAGTCGGCGGCACGGTAACGGCCGGAGTCGGGACGCCCGGCCAGCAGGGCGAGGAAGGCGGGGACCACGGTGACCGGCAGCGGTCGGTCGGAGATGTCCTCGCCGGGGAAGGCCTCCTGGTGCATCACGGTGCGCATGTCGCCGGGGTCCACCGCCCAGACCCGGAGCTCGGGCTCCTCCTCCGCGAGCACGGCGGAGGCGTGGTCGAGCGCGGCCTTGCTGGCGCCGTAGCCGCCCCAGCCGGCGTAGGCCTCGACCGCGGCGTCGGAGGAGAGGTTGAGCACCGAGCCGTGGTGGGAGCGGAGTTGGGGCAGCAGCAGCTGGGTGAGGGCGATCGGCCCGAGCACGTTGACCTCGAAGGTCTCCAGCAGCCCGGGCAGCGGGAACTCGGCGAGCTTCGGCAGCGGCTCCCCGTCCAGCGGGTAACCGGCCAGTGTGGAGGCGTTGTTGACCAGCAGCTCGGCGCCGCCGAGCGCGGCGGCGGCCTCTGCGAGCCGCTCCCGGTGACCGTCGTCCACCACCGAGCCGGCCAGCGCCACGACCTCGGTGCTTCTCGCCAACTCCCGCTCGGCCGCTGCCAGTTCCGCCTCACCCCGGGCGGTGATGACCAGCTGCCAGCCGTCCGCGGCGAGCGCCCTGGCGAGCTCCAGGCCGAAGCCCCTGGAGGCTCCGGTGACGACGGCGACGCGGGAGGGGGACGGGGCGGCGGAGGTGGTGCGAGCAGTGGTGTTGTCCATGCCCCCACTGTGACCCCGACCGCCCCTCCCCCGGATCGGCCACCGGACTCAGCCCTGCCGGTCCTTGGGCCTACTCCCCCGGGAGCAGGGCCTCGGGAGCAGGACCCCGGCCGCACACCCGTCGGCCGCCCTCACTCCCCCGTCACCACCGGGAGTTCGGGCCGCAGCCCCCACTCGCTCCACGAGCCGTCGTACACCGCCAGCCGGTCGTACCCGGCCAGGTCGGCGCCCAGCGCCAGCACGCACGCCGTCACCCCGGAGCCGCAGCTGAACACCAGGTCCTCCCGCTCCCCCACCAACTCACCGAAGCGCTCCCGCAGTTCGGCGACCGGAAGCATCCGGCCGTCCTGCTGGAGGCTCCCGAACGGCAGGTTGAAGGCACCGGGCATGTGACCGCCCCGCAGCCCCTCCCTCGGCTCCGGCGCCGTCCCGGCGAACCGCCCGGCCGTCCGGGCGTCCAGCACCGCCCGCGCCGGATCGGCCAGGGCCGTCCGGACCACCTCGCGGTCCACGATCAGCCCGGGGCGGGGCACGGCGGTGAAGTTCCCGGGCACGACGTCCCCGGCCCTCCCGCCGCGGGGCAGCCCGGCCGCCTCCCAGGCCGGCAGGCCGCCGTCCAGCACCGCCACCCGGTCGAATCCCATCGCCCGGAACATCCACCAGGCCCGGGCGCTGGAGTAGATCCCGACACCGTCGTAGACCACCACCGTGGAGCGGTCGCCGACCCCCAACTCCCGTACCGCCGCCGTGAACCGCTCCACCGAGGGCATGGTGTGCGGCAGCGCGCTCCTGTGGTCCGAGAACGCCCCCTCCAGGTCGAACACCCCGGCCCCGCGGACCGGCTCGACCCCGTCCGCCCGCTCGCCGACCGGCACGTCCAGCACCACCAGGTCGGGGTGGTCCAGGTGCCGGGCCAGCCAGTGCACGTCGACCAGCGGTCCGGGCAGGGGAAGCGGAGTCATCTGCGGCGTCCTAACGTTCCGATCGTGAGCCGCGGGCCGCGCTGCCCGCCGCACCCCGATTCTGGCCCACGCCCCCACCGCCCTTCCCCGTCACCCCTCCTCCGGTCCCTCCAGCCCCTCCGACTCCTTCGGCGCGTACCGCAGCAGCACCACGTCCCCGACCGTGCTCGCGCCGAGCAGCCGCATCCGCCGGGTGCTCCCGCCGGGGAACCGCGCCGGGTACACGAACCGCGGCGCCTCCGCCTCCCCCACCAGCAACGGCGCCACCGCCCACTGCACCTCGTCGGCCAGCCCCTCCGCCAGGAACTGCGTGTGGATCCGCCCCCCGCCCTCCACCATCAGCCGCCGCACCCCACGGGCCCCCAGGTCGTCGAGCATCCGCCCGAAGTCCACCGTCCCCCCGAGCCCGACCACCTCCGCCAGCCCGTCCAGCGTGCCCCGCAGCCGCGCAGCCCCGGCATCGGTCGTGTAGACGACCTTCCCGCCCCCGAAGTGCCAGAACTTCAGCTCCCGGTCCAGCTCCCCGCTCGCCGTGACCGTCACCTTCAACGGGTACTCCGGCTTCCCCGCCGCCACCCGCGCGGCCCGCCGCTCCGCACTGTTGACGAGCAGTCGGGGATTGTCGGTGCGGATCGTGTTCCCCCCGATCAGGATCGCGTCCGACTCCGCCCTGACCTGGTCCACCCGGTCGAAGTCCGCCGCGTTCGACAGCATCAACCGCTGCGGCGAGGTGTCGTCGATGCACCCGTCGATCGAGGTGGCGACACTCAGCAGGACATGGGGGCGGACGGCCATCACCGGCTCCGTTCTTCGACGGGCCCGGAATCCGTTTCCCGGCCCGTCCCGACCCTAGGTCATCGGGAAGGCGGACCCGTGCTCCTGCCCGGCGTCGTTCCCGCCGCCAAAACCCTGAGCCCCGGAGAGGGCACCGTGACAGGATTCCGACTCGGTCGACGGAGGGTGGAGTGCATGGGGATCGACTACAGCTACGAGGTCTTCGTTCCGGCCAGGAACGTGGCCCTCGCACTGACCGAACTCGCCGAGCTGGCGCCGAGGACGCGTCGGCTGCCGCCGACCACGGTCACCCTCCCCGGGGGCGATCAGGTGGTCCTCCCGTTCACCTCGAACTTCAAGAGCGATCCGGTCGACTGCTCGGCCGGGGGCCGGCTGAACCTGGACACCACGATCATGTTCGGCGTCGACGACGACGCGATGCGCGAGCTCGCCGGGACCCACGACTGGGAACGCGACGAGCAAGGGCGGCTGGCGATCGGGTACATCTACCTGACCGTCTGGTTCGAGCCGAGGTGGCACCCCGGCTACGCGTTGCTGGACTTCACCGCGGCCGCGACCGAAATGAGCCTGGCCTTCGAACGGTCCGCGGTCATCCGAGAGGTCTTCACCGGCCTGACCGCCGCCGCCGGCGGGGCGTGCTGCCTGCTCGACACCGAGCGGGCCACCCAGCAGATCTGCTGGCTGAACGGCGAGCCGGTGCACGAGGAGGTCCCCGGGCCCCGCTTCGCCGACCACCACGAACTGGCGGCGGCCTGGCCCGCCCAGGAGCGGTGACGGGGCGGTCCCGGACCGGCGTAGGCTCTCGGCTGATCATCCGTCATACGAGGGGCAGACAGCAGACATGGGCCAGAAGATCATCAGGTTCTCGGACCTGACCGGCAAGCACGCCGAGGACGACGGCGCCCTGGTGCGGATCGTGGTGCGCGAGCACCCCGACCTGGCGGACGGCCCGGTCGAGATCGAGGCGCTGGCGGAAGAGCTGACCTCGGTGGAGGAGCTGGCGCTGGACCTGGTGACGGTCGAGCTGTACCGGCCGGGCCACGACGAGCCCGAGACCGTCGTCATGGAGGCCGGGATCTTCGACCGGCTGGCCGTCGCCACCCCGATGGCCGAGGTGCTGCGCGGCGCCAAGCGCGTCCCCACCCGGACCGTCCCCGGCCAGACCACCACCGCCACGGCCCTCTCCGCCAAGGAACGGGTCAACTACGCCAGCCTCGAACACGCCGGCCGCCCCCACAAGGGCCGCACCACCGACGCCGAGAAGCAGGTCGTCCAGCAGCACCTCGAAGAGGTCAACGAACGCCTCGCCTCCGAGGGCGTCCGCACCATCGACCTCGCCAACGCCGACCACGTCAGCCGCTACGGCCTGGAGAGCCTGGCCCGCGACCTCGGCGTCATGCACGGCTGACGCCCCCACACCCCGGCCCCGGGGCACCGGCCCGTCCGCCGGTGCCGCGGGTCACTCCCCGCCGAGGCGGACCGTCGTGCCGTCCGGAGCGCCGTGGACCTGCTGCGCGACCGGGCCGCGGATCCGCATCGCGAGGGCGGCGTCCTCGACCGACAGGTTGTCGAACGCGTACGTGCCGCCCATGACGAAGAACTGACGCGGGATCAGTCGCTCACCCAGCCCCATCGACCCCGTGCCCGGCCCGCCAACTGTTCGAGCGAGCTCCGCGTCATGCCTTCTTCTCCACTGCTTCGGGACCGATCGGCCTGGTCAGGTACTGCTCTCGTACCCGGTCCGTGACGGCCAGTCGGAGGACCGGCTGGAGGACCGGATCGTCGGGGATGGCGTCCCACTTCATGTAGGGCCACCAACGGTCACGGGCCGCCAGGAGCATCCCCTCACCGCTGACGAGATCGCCTTTGGTGGCGTACCAGCCCGCCATCCACAGGCACGGCGCATAGCGATCCGGCGCCTCACCGGTGGCCTCGATGATCCGGTGGGCCCGCTCGAAGTCATTGGCCTTGGTCAGCGCCTGCCAGAGGGCGTACGTGCCACGGTCGTCCAGCGAGCCGTGGTCGCGCGCGGCCAACTGCTCGGCGGCCTCGTCCAGCGGGGTGGACGGACCGCCCCATGCGAAGTGGCTCGGCAGCAGTTCCTCCACCGGACGCTCCGTCAACTCGCCCGCCAGCCACGACAGCTCGTCCGCGAGGACGGAGCCCTCGGGAAGGTGGTCGACCGCTGCCAGGAGCCGGGGCCCGGCCGGCTGCCCCGCGTGCAGCTCGGCGGCCAGGAAGACCGTGGTGAAAGGAACGTCCTGGTCGCACAGCTCGCCACCGAGCGGGCCGTCCTTGGCGATGATCTGTTCGGCCAGGTCCGCCGCCTCGGCGAAGCGGTCGTGCCAGAAGAGCACCTGGACCGCGGCAGCAGTCGCTTCCCACACCTCCGAGCGGTCACCGCCCAGCTGCGTCGCCAGCCTCATCAAGTCCGGCAGGAACTCATCGAATCGCCCACCACGGGCTCGGGAGATGAGCTTCTCGGCAGTGTTCACGACGGTCCTCTCCCCGGCTGATGTCTGACCCTGATCCTGACCCGCGCTCCTTCCGGCAGACCTCGGACCGCGCTGCCCATGCTCGAACCCGACCCGGTGTTGTCACTGAGCCTTTTCAGAGTGGCCACCGATCGGGTGACGGTCGGACGGTTGCGAGTTGGCGGAGAACGGACAAGGCCCCAGGTAGTTGAGGGAGATGTCTAGTGTCTCAACTCTTCTGCCGGAAAGTCTCGTTGGCTGCCTGTCCTGCCGCACTGGACCCGCCACATGCGCTTGTCGTGTGGATCACCAGGCTCATCCGCCTGTGGTTCACCGCCCGAACAGCCCACGCAATCCCCGCGCTCTGGGCTTCCCGATCTCCGGCGTGCCGGTCCGGGCGGCCGCGTGGGCTGGGACGGACTGTTCCAGGACCCGCTCGACAGCTGCGAGGAAAGCGTCGGGTTCTGCAGCAGGCCCCGGGCCAAGGTTGATGTGCTGACCGTCGGCGGTCCATTCGCCGAGGACCGTGTACGTCTGGCGGTCGATCGGGCTGACGCCGTGTTCGAGCGTCAGATACCGGCACTGCTCGGCTTCGGCGGATTGCACCACTGCGACAAGGTGCGCTTCGGACGGTGCCACCGCGGGTGGCAGGATGACGAGCAGGGCCCGGTAACCATCGCGCTGGACGAGGTCGGCCGACAACCCGTCGGCGGACAGTCGTTCCGATTCCGGGAGCTGCTCGCCGTACCCTTGCCAGATCGCCGTGAGTCCGCCTGTGAATCCGGGTGCCGGCTCGCGGTCCAGCATCTTCACTCCGAGGTCTCGTGCCAGCCCCGCCAGCACCCGGTGCGCGTACCCGTAGTGGTGCGCCCTTGGCTCGGCCCCATCGATCATCGTCATGCCGATCATCATGACGGCTCCGCCCGAACCGCGCGGGCAAACGTTCGGATGGTGGTTTGCAAGGGCAGTTGGGCCTCGTCGGCTGAATGCCAGTGAACCTTTCAGGGCGAGCACCGATCGGGTGATCGCCAAGCGGCCGGCATGAGGGCAGAACGAACGAGGCTCCTGGGCGGCTGAGCGAGATGTCTCACGTCTCAAGCAGCTAGCCAGGGAGCCTCGTTGGTCACCTGTCCTGCCGCACTGGGCCTGCCGCACGCGCTCGTCGAGTGGGTCACGATGCCCATAGTCACCCACGAGGGTGACCACCGGTGCAAGCTCCGCCCCCAGCGGACCCTGGTCGCACCGGTGTCCCCGCGCAAGCACGACACCCTCGCCGAGTGCAACCGCGTCGGCGACGGGCGCGCCGACTAGAACGGCGGCAGCGCGCGTCAGACCGCGGCGTCGAGCAAGTAGGAGGCCCGTTCACGCAGCGGCTTCTCCAGGTCGAGGTTGTCCCCGCGCTGGACGGTCTGGAGCAGCATGGTGATGACGGCCAGTTCGGAGAAGCGGCCGACTGGAGTGTCCAGCACGTGACCGAGGTGTCGGCGCACCTGGGCAGCGACCTTGGGCACCAGCAGCGAGTAGGTGTGCAGCATCGCGGCGTCGAAGCCGGCCGGTGCGACGCCCCAGCCTTCCCAGTCGAGGACCGACAAGATGGGGGCCGTCAGGTTGGCCCAGTGCAGGTCGCCGTGGGCGGTGCTCCAGGCCGGCACCTTCGTGTCGACGGGTACGCCGAGGAATTCGGGCATCGCTCGGTCCAGGTACTCCTGCCGGACGGCCACCCGGCTGGTCCAGACGCTGGCCACGCTGTCGAGCGCCCCTACCAGTGCCTGCCACCAGGCCTCATCGAGGGCGGGCTCGTTGCGGAGCACGGGGCCGTCCACCGTGACCGTCCGGTTCAGCACCGGCTCGTAGAGCTCGGCCAGGTAGCCGTGGTCGCCGTCGGCCCAGGTCAGCCGACGGCGCAGGCGGGGCCGCGGCACGTCCGGGAGCATCGACAGCTCGGCGGCCATCGGGCCTTCCCAGAGCTTGCCCTCGGCCTTCTCGAGCGGCGCGCAGGCCAGCCGGAGCCAGCCGTCGCCGACCGGCGTTGCCACCAAACGTCCCAGGGTTCGGCCGTGCCAGCCCCAGGACTCGCCGGCGCCAACTGGCTGGGCCTGAAGCTGGCTGGCCGCCTGGGCATGAGCCCGGCGCATCCGATCGGCGACTTCCGGTTCAGGTACCGAGTACATCGACGACCCTTCGCATCACGGTATCCGACAGCGGCTGCTGGGCCACGGTGGCGGCAGCGTCGGTCCAGTGTCCCGCGTGATCGGTCGACAGCAGTACACACCGCACTCCCCGGAGCCGACGCCACGACCGCCAGTCCGGCCTGCGCCGGTGAACTGCCGGGGCGGATCAGCTCGGCCAGCTCTGGCGTGACCAGTTTCGGCACTTCACCACCGTGCAAGGGCGCCGAGGCGAACACGTCCAAGCCGGCCACCTGGGCCTCGGCCAGCACGCCGCCACCGTCGAGAGCTTCCGCAATGGCGCCCAACTTGACGAGCGACAACGGGAGTTGGATGGCGCGCAGGTGGTGGTGCGGACCGCCGGCCTTGGTCGCCAGGTCCAGCAGCAGTGGCACGTTGAACGCACCGCTGGAGAACCCGTTCCAGGTGGCCACGCCGTACCCGTGAATGTGCCCGCCCGCGCAGGCCTCTTCCAAGGCTGCGAAGGCCGTGTAGAGACGTTCCCGGATCTGGTGGGGCTCGCAGTGGTGCTCGGGGTTGTGCAGGAACACCAGGTCGGGTGTACGACCCAAGCCGCGCCGACTGCACTCAACCTGCCAGGCGACGTACTCCGGAGCCAAACTGTAGCCGCTCTCGGCCTCGGCCTCGGTGAGCACGCCGTCCTTCACCGCCGAGCCGCACAGCAGGCGCGGCACGAATCCGACCTTGGTGGAGACCTTGACCTGTGGGTTGTGGCCCAGCACCTGGCACAGGGCGTCTTCGGCCAGGCCACGATGGTAGTTGGGCGCCGTGTCGATCCAGTCACCCGCGTGGGCCGCCGCCATGGCCGCGGCCCGTTCGACATCGGTACAGCGGTACGTGCCCAGACCGAGCTGCGCCGTCATGGTGCGGCTCCGATCGCAGCGACCTGGCCACTGACGAGTTCGTTGACCAGAGCAGCCACCTGCTCCACGGAGAGGCCGGCTGCGGCGGCCAGTTCGCCCAAGCTGTGCGACGAGCCGTTCAGCAGCAATTGGAGCAGCGGGAGTGCCTTCGGGGCGAAGGTCCACTCCTCGCCGCCGGCGATCAGCTGGGCGGTGCCGTCCGGCATGGTCGCCAGGTGGGGCCGGGCGACGACCAGGTGGACCCGCAGCTGCTGCTCCGGCGGGATGCCGTGGACGTAAGGCAGCGAGGGTGCGAGCCGGCCCGGCTCCGTGGCGTCACTGGCCAGCCCGAACCGGGCTATCAGGTCGGAGCTGGTCAACTCGTCCACCAGTAGCTTGGCGATCTGGTCCAGGAACTCGCGCTGCTCGCTCTCGGTGCCGAACCGAGGAATGTCGGTCCGGACGATCTCGTGGCCGCGCAGCGTCTCGGACAGCCAGGTGATCAGGTCGGCTCCGGTGGTCGTCTGGAGCCCGCAGGTCAGGTGCAGCGAGTGCTGGCCTTCTGACGCGGCGACCGCGTGCCACCAGCCACGGGGCAGGTAGAGCACATCGCCGGGACCCAGCACCAGGTCGGCAACCGGCTGCTCCGGCGGTTCCTCGGGCGTGGCGACGTCTCGGTTCATCGGGGCGGTACGGGTCGGGCCGTACAGCCTCCACCGCTTCGCACCGTCGAGCTGGACAACGATCACGTCGTGGTCGTCCCAGTGGGTGCCGAAGCCTTCGGTGCCGGTCCAAGAGCCGTACAAGTTGACCTGCACCGCGGTACGGAGCCAGTTCTCCAGGTGCTTGGCCAGGCGACCGACGCCGGTGTGCAGTTCGTCCACCGCGTCCAGCACCAGCGTGGCACCGTTGGCCAGTTGCTCGTGCAGGGAGGCTGTCTGGAGTCGCTGCCAGGTGGTGCTGCGGCGGGTCACCACCGGTCGGGAGTAGCGGAAGGCCGGCACCTGTTCGCCATCCAGGGCAAGCCGGAACCGCGGGGCTTCGAGCCGGTGCTGCGTGAGGATGGCGTTGAGGTCATCCCAGCTCACCAGACCGGCAACCGACGCGGCATCGCCGCGCGCAACGTGGTAGCTGCGGCCGAACGTCCGGGCGAGGAACTGGTCCCCGCCCAGACGCTGGGCCACCGAAAGAGTCTCGGTGGTCACGATGGTGTCAGCCGTCAGTCGTTGGTGTCGGAGACGCCGGTCGAACCGCCGTCGGACGGCACCTCGAAGCGGGACCGCACCGCGGTGACCTGACGGCGGGCGACCAGCAGACCGTCCTCCTCGAGTTCGGTGGAGGCCGTGAGGTTCTCGGGCATGAGCTGTACCCCTCTCGTTGGTGGTGTCACTCCCGAACCGGAAGCGGACGCCAGATCAGCGGCGCTGTCCGGCAGGGCTCTACGAAACCGCCGTCAGAAGGCCCTGCACAGTGGAGAATTGGCGCACCAACGTGGCATCCGTGTGGCATCGGTGGACATGACCTGGGCGGATGCTGGGAGGGTGAGTCGGCATGCGATGAACAGGGGGACCTGAGTGGCGGCGAAACGGGATGGGTTCGTCCAGCGTCGCCGCGCCATGGGCTTCACCCAGGAGGGTCTTGCCGGCGCCCTCGGCGTTGACCGGTCCACCGTGATCCGCTGGGAGCGCGGCCGGGGTGATCCTCAGCCGTTCCACATGCCGCGTCTGGCCGCGCTGCTCCGTATCACCGCAGCGGGACTCAGCGATCTCCTGGCTCCAGGGACAACTGGGCTGTCGGCCGCGCCGAAGCAGGAGCCGGCCGGCTCGGACGAACCAGGGCCGAAGCAACCGAAGGCTGTCCCGGATCTCACTGGCGTCGGCTCGGCGATGACGCTCGCTGACGGCGAGGTCCGGGTTGGTTGCCGAACCTCGGACGGGAAGATCATCTTCGTGACGATGCCGCGTCGCGCCATACTCCGCTCGGCTGCCGGCCTGGCTGGCGGGGCGCTGATCCCAGGAGCAACGGCCGCACCTGCGCCCAGCTCCAAGTCACTGTTGTCGCCCGACCTGCACCCGGTCGAGAACCTCCGGCAGCTGCGCAGGTCGCTGGTCGAATGCGACAACGTGCTCGGGCCGCGCCAGGTCGTGGTGGGTGCTCAGGAGCACATCCGGTTGATCCAGCAGTTGCGGCGTGAAGCATCCGGCCGCGATCGTCTCGACCTGATGCAGGTCCAGGCCGAGTACGCCGAATTCTGCAGCTGGCTGTTCCAGGACAGCGGCGACCACCGGGCCGCACAGTACTGGGCCGATCGGGCCGTCGACTGGTCGAACGCAGCCGGCGACCACCACCTCACCGTCTACATCACGGCCCGCAAGGCGCAGTTGGCCGGCGACATGAGGGAATCGGTCGACGCCGTTGACCTGGCCGAAGCCGCCCAGCGGATTGCTCCGCCGAGGAGCCGGCTGACAGCGCTCGGTGCGGTCTACGGGGGACACGGCCATGCCCTGCTCGGCGACGAGCTCGCGTGTCGGCAGGCGTACGACGAGGCCCTGGAACTGGTCAGCGTACCGACCGAGAGCGGAGTGAACCGGGGGCACTGGCTCGATGCGGCCTACGTCGAAGCCCAGCGCGCCCGGTCGTTGGCCGTGCTGGGCCGGTACGAAGCCGCCGTCATCGGCTTCGACCAGGCGATCCGAGCGCTGCCGGCCTCCTTCCGCCGCGACCGTGGCGTCTACCTGGCCCGGTCCGCTGGAGCTCAGCTCCACGCCCTCGGCCCGGAGCGGGCAGCAACTACCGCTTCTGAAGCCCTGTCAATCGCCACCACCACCGGATCTGCCCGCATTTTCGCTGAACTGGCTTCGCTTGACTGGAAGTTGAAGCCGTGGTCCACGGTGTCCGAGGTAGCCGAGTTCCGCGAAACCCTCGACAGCGTGATGCTCCATGAAGTGTGATCATCCTGGCGGCACACAGGTCGCCCCTTGCGAGAACGGAGCCATGATGGCCGGGCGCCCCTTCGTCCTGTTGAGCGTCGCCACCTCGGTGGACGGGTACATCGACGACACCTCGCCGCAGCGGCTGCTGCTGTCGAACTCGGACGACTTCGACCGGGTGGACCAGGTGCGGGCCGGGTCGGACGCCATCCTCATCGGAGGCAACACCCTGCGGAGCGACAACCCGCGGCTCCTGGTGAACAGCGACGAGCGCCGGGCCGCCCGCGTCGCAGCCGGCAAGCCCGAGTATCCGCTCAAGGTCACCGTCACGGCCAGCGGCGACCTGGACCGCGACCTCAAGTTCTGGCACTTCGGTGACAAGAAGGTCGTCTACACGACCGACAGCGGCGCGCTGAGGCTGCGCGACACCCTGGACGGTCTGGCCGACGTGGTCAGCCTCGGCGACACCGTCGACTTCAGTCTGATGCTCGACGACCTGGCGGCCCGCGGCGTGCAGCGGCTCATGGTCGAGGGCGGTGGCCAGATCCACACCCAGTTCCTGAGTCTCGGCCTCGCTGACGAGATCCACTTGGCCGTGGCGCCGTTGCTGGTGGGCGAGGCCGACGCACCGCGCTTCGTCCACCCGGCCGAGTTCCCCGGTGGCAGCACACGCCGGATGAGGCTGTTGGGGACCGAAACGGTGGGTGACGTGGTTCTGCTGCGCTACGCCCCCAAGGATTCGTAACAGGATCTTGCGAGTGCGGGCGGGTGAACCGTGCCCTCCCCCATCGGCCCGAATTCCTCCCCGGCGGGGCCGGGAGCGGGCATGCTGGTGGGCATGGCGAGCCAACCGACCCTGACGGTCGACCAGGTCATCGAGCGGATGCGGCAGTTGCGGGCGGCGCTGCCCGAGGACGACGGCGTCGCGGTGTTCAACGCGATGTACCTGACCGTCACCGAGCTGATCGGGCAGCGACTGACGGCCGGGTTCTTCGACGACCCGGTGTTCATGGCGGAGCTGGACGCCCGGTTCGCGGGGCGGTACCTGGCGGCGGTGGAGACGGCGGCGGCCGGGGGGCGGCCGGCGGCGTGCTGGCGGCCGCTGTTCGAGCTGCGCGGGCACCGTGGGGTCCACCCGCTGCAGTTCGCCCTCGCCGGGATGAACGCGCACATCGAGAACGACCTGCCGCTCTCCGTGGTGGACACCTGCCGGGCACTCGGCCGCGGGCCGGAGCGGATCGAGCGGGACTACCTGCGGGTCAACACCCTGCTGGCCCAGGTTGAGGACCAGGTCCGGGACGAACTCCTGGGCGGCCCGGACGAGTTGGACCTGGCCGACCCGCTGATGCACGTCATCGGCGTCTGGAGCATCGACCGCGCCCGGGACGCCGCCTGGGCCAGCACCCTGGCCCTCTGGGAGCTGCGCGGCATCCCCTTCGTCCGCGGCGCCTTCGCCGACACCCTCTCCGGCTCGGTCGGCATGGTCAGCCGCGCCCTGCTGACCCCGCTCAACGGCCGCTAGGCGGAGTGCGGAACGGCCGGTCACCGTCCCCGGGCGGGGAGGTGACCGGCCGTCAGGATCGAGCGGATCAGGCCCAGCTGGAGTGCAGCGGCTTGCCCTCGGCGTAGCCGGCGGCGCTCTGAACGCCGACGATCGCCTTCTCGTGGAACTCCTCCAGGCTGCGCGCGCCCGCGTAGGTGCAGGAGCTGCGGACGCCGGCCACGATCGAGTCGATCAGGTCCTCGACGCCGGGGCGGGCCGGGTCGACGAACATCCGGGAGGTGGAGATGCCCTCCTCGAACAGCGCCTTGCGGGCGCGGTCGTAGGCCGACTCCTCGGAGGTGCGGTTGCGCACGGCGCGGGCCGAGGCCATGCCGAAGCTCTCCTTGTACTGGCGGCCGTCGGCGGCGGTGTGCAGGTCGCCCGGGGACTCGTAGGTCCCGGCGAACCAGGAGCCGATCATGACGTTGGAGGCACCGGCGGCCAGCGCCATCGCGACGTCGCGCGGGTGGCGGACGCCGCCGTCGGCCCAGACGTGCTTGCCGAGCTTGCGCGCCTCGGCGGCGCACTCCAGCACGGCGGAGAACTGCGGGCGGCCCACGCCGGTCATCATCCGGGTGGTGCACATGGCGCCCGGGCCGACACCGACCTTGAGGATGTCCGCGCCGGCCTCGACCAGGTCGCGGACACCGGCGGCGGAGACCACGTTGCCCGCCACGATCGGGATCTGCGGGTCGAGGCCGCGGACCGCGCGCAGCGCGCTGATCATCGACTCCTGGTGGCCGTGCGCGGTGTCGACCACCAGCACGTCGGCGCCGGCCTCGATCAGGGCCTTGGCCTTGCCGGCCACGTCGCCGTTGATGCCGACGGTGGCGGCGATCCGCAGCTTGCCGGCCGCGTCGGTGGCGGGGGTGTAGAGGGTGGCGCGCAGCGCGTTCTTGCGGGTCAGGATGCCGACCAGGGTGCCGTCGGCGGCGACCACGGGGGCCAGCTTGCGGTGGGCCTCGTTGAGCTTCTCGAACGCGGCGCGCGGGTCGATGCCCTCCTCCAGCAGGAGCAGGTCACGGCTCATCACCTCGGAGAGGCTGGTGAACCGGTCCACGCCCTGGCAGTCGGAGTCGGTGACCACGCCGACCGGCTTGCCGTGCTCGACCACCACGAGCGCGTTGTGCGCGCGCTTGGGGAGCAGGGAGAGCGCGTCGGCGACGGTGTCGCCGGGGCTCAGGGTCAGCGCGGTGTCGTGCACCAGGTGACGCTGCTTCACCCAGCCGATCACCTCGGAGATGACCTCGGTCGGGATGTCCTGCGGGATGGCGACCAGGCCGCCGCGGCGGGCGACGGTCTCGGCCATCCGGCGGCCGGCGATGGCGGTCATGTTGGCGACCACCAGGGGGATGGTGGTGCCGCTGCCGTCGTTGGAGGAGAGGTCGACGCCCTGCCGGGAGCCCACTGCGGAGCGGCTGGGGACCATGAAGACGTCGTCGTACGTGAGGTCGTAAGCGGGCGACTGGTCGTTCAGGAAGCGCATGAAAGGGGCTCTCTGGCTGGGGGGAGGTACACCTCGGGTGCGGTTGCGGTCAGACCGCCGGGCGCCCTCGGGCGCCCCGCACCCAACCGTCAATGCTGACCGATACCCAGGTCGAAAGCCAGTTCACGCGGAATCGTTGAAGATCCTTACAAGCTCGCCCGGGCAGCGTAGTCACCGCCTTGGAGGAACCTACAGACGCGCAGCTCAGTAGCCTCGCCACTTGCTGCCGTAGCCGCGGGCGGAGGCCATGTGGTCCATACCTCCGTAGACCGCATCGCAGTAGCGCGAGCTGGCGATCAGGTTGTCCACCGGGTTGTAGATGTCGGTGTGGCCGGGCAGCGCGTAGGCCCGGAAGGTCGGCTTGATCATCTGGGTCAGGCCGATGGACGGGGTGCCGGCGGCGGCGTTGGAGTCCCAGCCGTTCACGGCCTTGGGGTTGCCGGTGGACTCGGCCATCGCGGTGGCGTACATCGCGCGGTACGAGGGCACCGGCTTGCCGGCGGCGGCCAGCACGTCGCGGGCCTCCTTGATCCAGCCGTCCAGGTTGTTCGCGTAGGTCGGCGCGGCGGGGGCGGCGGGCGCGGCCTGCTGCTGCGCCTCGGCCGGGGCCTGCTGCTGGGCCTGCTCCTGCGACTGGCCCTGCTGGTTCTGGGCCTGCTGGTTCTGGTCCTGCGCCGGGGCGGCCTGCTCGGCCGGGCCTGCGGCGGGGGCGGGGGCGGCGACCAGCTGCGTGGCACCGGCGGGCGTGGCCACCGCCTGGGCCACCGGGGCCGCGACGCTCAGGACGACCGCGCCGGCGATCCCGAGGCCGAGCACCTTGTTGGGCAGCCGGTCGTAGCGTATTCGGGTCCGGCGGTGGCGGTTCCGGGTGTTGGCGGACATGGCGGAGTACCTCCGGGAAGGGGACGGTGAGTTGGCGCCGCACCTCGGGGCGCTCTTCGAGACTGCGCGAGCCCCACCCGCCCGGGCAAGCCCCGCCGTCCCGCGTGACCCAGGGCACAGCAGGAGCCAACTCACCACCCAGGGGCCACGCATGACGCCCCGTCAGCACCCCGGCGCGGGGGGCTGTGAAGGACGTCACCCGCGCCGAGGGGCCCCTTCCCCCGTGACCTTCGCCTCTCCCGGCCCTACTTCGTCACCCTGCGGTGAAGCGGCCACCACACCGCGTCCCCCAGGTCGCGGACCAGCGCCGGCACCAGCAGCGAGCGGACCAGCAGGGTGTCGAGCAGCACACCGAAGGCCACGATGAAGGCGATCTGGGCCAGGAAGGCCAGCGGGATCACGCCGAGCGCGGCGAAGGTGGCGGCCAGCACCACCCCGGCCGAGGTGATCACCCCGCCGGTCGCGGTCAGGCCGCGCAGGACGCCCTCCCGGGTGCCGTGCCGCAGCGACTCCTCCCGTACCCGGGTCATCAGGAAGATGTTGTAGTCCACCCCGAGCGCGACCAGGAAGACGTAGCCGTAGAGGGGGACGGAGGGGTCGGTGGCCTGGAAGCCGAAGACGTGCGGGAAGACCAGGGCGCTGACGCCGAGCGTGGCCAGGTAGGAGAGGAGCACGGTGGCGGCCAGCAGCACCGGCGCGAGCAGCGAGCGCAGCAACAGGACCAGGACGGCCAGGATGCAGAGCAGCACGGCCGGGACGATCACGGTGCGGTCGTGGGCGGCGGTGGTGCGGGTGTCGTACTGCTGGGCGGTGTAGCCGCCGACCTTCGCCGCGGCTTCCGGCACGGCGTGCACCGCCTCGCGCAGCTGCCGGACGGTGCGCACGGCGGCGTCGCTGTCGGCCGGGTCGGCGAGGGTGGCGTCCAGCCGGACCAGGCCGTCGACCTCGCGGGCCGGGCCGCCGGGGGCGCCGCCGGTGTACGGGCGGACGGCGGCGACGCCGGGGACGGTGCGGGCGGCGGCGGTGACCTGCTCCGCCCGGTCGGCGCGGGTGGTGATCTGGGCCGGGTTGCCGGTGCCGCCGGGGAAGTGGGCGGAGAGCAGCCGCTGCGCGGCGACCGAGGGCTGCTCCTTGACGAAGAGCTCGGTCTGCGGGACGCCGCCGGCGTCCAGCAGCGGGGCGAACGCGGCGCAGGCCGCGAGCGCCACCAGCGAGGCGGCCCAGACCGGCCGGGGGCGGCGGCCGACCAGGGCGGCCACCCGGTGCCAGACGGGATGGGCGCCGTCGCCGGTGCGGGTGGGCCGGGCGGGCCAGTAGGCGGCACGGCCGAGCAGCACCAGGGCGGCGGGCAGGAAGGTGAGGGCGGCGAACACGGCGCAGACGATGCCGATCGCGCCGACGGGGCCGAGCGCCTGGTTGTTCGTCAGGTCCGAGAGCAGCAGCACCAGCAGGCCGAGCGCGACCGTCGCGCCGGAGGCCAGCACGGGCTCCAGCGAGCGCCGCCAGGCGGTCCGCATCGCGGCGAACCGGTCGGCGTGGAGCGGGAGTTCCTCACGGTAGCGGGCCGCGATCAGCAGCGCGTAGTCGGTGGCGGCGCCGATCACCAGGATCGACAGCAGGCCCTGCACCTGGCCGTCCACCCGGACCACGCCGTGGTCGGCCAGCAGGTAGACCAGGGCGCAGGCCACCGCCAGGGCGAACACCGCCGAGACGATCACCAGCAGCGGCAGCACCACGCTGCGGTAGACCGCGAGCAGGATCACCAGCACCACGCCGAGGGCCACCGCGAGCAGCAGCCCGTCGATCCCGGCGAACGCTCCGGAGAGGTCGGCCAGCACCGCGGCAGGACCGGCCACGCCCGCCGTGGTGCCGGGCACGGCGTCGGCGAGTGCGCGGATCCGGGCGACGCTCTCCTTGGTCTGCTTGCCGAGGTCGGAGCGCAGCTGCACCACGCCCTGCACGGCCCGGCCGTCGGCCGAGTCCAGCAGGGGCGAGGCCTGGCCGGTGGCGCCGGGGACGGCCGCCGCCGCGGCGAGCGCGGACGCGGCGGCGTCCCGGACGGAGCCCTCGACCGGGCCGGCGGAGCGGGTCTCCCAGACCAGCACCACGGGGAGCGTGGTGCCGGTCTGGAAGCGGGCGGCCAGCCGGGCCACCTCGGTGGACTCGGCGGAGCGCGGCAGGAAGGCCGCGCCGTCGTTGGTGGAGACCTCGGAGAGGCGGCCGGCGTAGGAGCCGAAGGCTCCGCCGAGGCCGAGCCAGCAGACCAGGAGCAGGACGGGGACCAGGAGTCGTCGGTAGCGCACAGCGGGAGGATATCTCAATCATTGAGAGATATCACCGGCGGTCCGGCGGACCGGCCCCAGGACGGACAGGCCCTAAGGTGGGAGCCCCGATCACGGAAGGCCGCCTTGTCCGAGCACGCCCCCGCACCCGACAGCCGGGCCTTCGCCCTGCAACTCCAGGCCCTGGCGGCCGAGATGAACCTGCTCAGCCACGACTTCGCCGCCGAGCAGGGCCTGCACACCACCGATGTGCAGGCCCTGCTCGCGGTCGTCCGGGCCGCCACCGCCGAGGGGGACGCCGGGATGACGCCCGGGCGGCTGCGGACCGAACTGGCACTGACCTCCGGCGCGGTGAGCGCCTGCCTGGACCGCCTGGAGCGTGCCGGGCACGTCGAGCGGACCCGGGACGAGGCGGACGGCCGCCAGGTGAGGGTCCGTCACCGGCCGGGCGCCGCCAGGCTGGCGGGCAGCTGGTTCCGGCCGGTGGCGGAGCGCACCGAGCTGGTCCGGTCCGAGTTCGGGCCCGAGGAGCAGGCCGTGGTCTCCCGCTTCCTGGCCCGGATCACCGAGGAGCTGGAGGAGCTGCGGACCGAACGGCGCGCTCCTGGCACGCCCTGAGCGGGCGGCGGGAGCGCGCCGGGGCCGGGGGTCCCGTCAGGAGGCGGGCATCAGCACGGTGTCGATGATGTAGACGGTGGCGTTGGCGGTCTGCACGTTGCCGCAGAGCACCTTGGCGTTGCCGTTGACGGTGAAGTCCTGGCCGCCGCCGGTGACCGTGAGGTCGCTGCCCTGGAGGGTCTTGTGCATCCCGGCCAGCGCGGTCGGGGCCAGCCGGTCCGGGGTGACGTGGTAGGTCAGGATCGAGGTGAGCTTGGCCTTGTCGGCCAGCACCGCGTCCAGGGTCTCCTTCGGGATCTTGGCGAAGGCGTCGTTGGTGGGCGCGAACACGGTGATGTTGCTCGCCGAGTTGAGGGTGTCCACCAGCCCGGCCTGCTTGACCGCCGTCACCAGGGTGGAGAGCAGCGGGTTGTTGGAGGCGGCGGTGGCCACCGGGTCCTTGGCCATGCCGGTGAAGCTGCCCGCGCCGTCCTTCGGGACGGCCGCGCAGGCGGTGCCGAACGGGGCGTCGGCCGCCATCGCGCTGCCGCTGGAGGAGCTGGAGGAGGGGGCCGAACTGGACGGCGTGGTCGAGGACTTGACCGCCGAGTCGGAGTCGCTGCCGCAGGCGGTCAGACCGAACACCAGGGTGCCGGCGGCCAGCAGGGCGGCGAGGGAGGTGCGGCGGGAGGTGCGGTGGAACGACATGATCGGACTCCTCGGATCATCGTGACGGGGTGTCGTGCGACAAGGGGTGTTGCGGCAAGGGGGTGCCGTCCGGCCGGCCCGAGCGGCGCTCGAGTGGCCGGTGTGGCAAGGGTTTTCAGGTGACCCGGACCACCGTGCTGTGCCAGCCGGTGGCGCCGGACGGATAGGGGGTGGCGCGGGCCTCCGGCTGAGTGGTGCCGGTGCCGTCGGTGGCCCGGACCTCCAGCCGGTGGGTGCCCGGACGGGCGTCGCGCCAGGTGTGGGACCACTGCCGCCAGAGGTCGGGCCCGGCGTCGGCCGCGAGCTCGGCCTCGGCCCACGGCCCGCCGTCCACCCTCAACTCGACGGCGGCGACGCCCCGGTGGGTGGCCCAGGCGGTGCCCGCCACCGTGACGTCCCCGGCCGGGACCTTGGCGAACGGGGCCGGGACCTCGATCCGGGAGGCGGTGCGGACCTCGCCGGTGCGGTCCCAGCCGCGCCTGACCCAGTACGGGTCGCGGGCGGCGAAGGTGGTGACCTCCAGGTCCACCAGCCACTTGGTGGCGGAGGTGTAGCCGTAGAAACCGGGCACCACCGTCCGGCACGGGAACCCGTGCGCGAGCGGCAGGGGCTCGCCGTCCATCGCCACCGCGAGCAGGGCGGGCCGGCCGTCGAGCACCGAGGCGAGCGGGGTGCCGATGGTCATGCCCTCCCGCGAGCGGCCGACCAGCTGGTCCGCGCCCGGCCGCACCCCGGCGCGGCGCAGCAGGGCGGGCAGCGAGGCGCCGAGCCAGCGGGTGGTGGAGACGTACGGGCCGCCGACCTCGTTGGAGACGCAGGAGAGGGTGTGGTCGAGCTCCTCCAGGGGCAGCCGGAGCAGCTCCTCGTAGCTCAGTTCCAGCGGGCGGTCGACCAGTCCGTGCAGCCGCAGGCTCCACCGGCGCGGGTCGATCCGGGGGACGGTGAGGGCGGTGTCCACCCGGTAGAAGTCCTGGTTGGACGTCAGGAACGGGGAGAGGCCGGGGACGTCGGGGTGGACGCCGGCGGGCAGCGGCCGGGCCCGGACGGCGGGGGCGGGCAGCCGGACGGCGTCCCTCAGCGCGGACACGTCGCCGCGCCGCTCGCCGATCACCCGCCCGCCGTACCCGGCGCCGAGCCCGAGCAGTGCCGTCCCGGCGGTGGCCAGCAGCACCGCCCGCCGCGACGGACCGCCGGGCCGGGGAGCCACCCCGACCCCGGACGGACCGTCAGCGGACGGGCCGGACCCGGACGGACCGGCCCCGGACGGACCGTCAGCGGGCGCACCGACCCCGGACGGACCGTCGGCCCGGGACGGATCGCCCGTCCCTCCCGCTCCGCCGGCCCCGCCGGAGGCCGACGGAGCGGGAGCCGATGCGGCAACCGTGGCAGAAGCCGCATCGACACCCTCCCCGACGGTCCGCCCGTCGGCGTCCGCCGCCGGTCCCCCGTCCCGCTCCGCCCCGGCCCGGCCGCCGGCATCCGCAGCCGACCGCCCGGGCCGCACCTCCCCCGGGACCTCGCCGAGCTCCGGGGGCTCCGGAAGCTCGACGACCTCGGTGGTCGAGGCGGTCTCGCCGGGCCCGGCGCCCAGGAGTCCCGCGTGCGCAGTCCCTTCGGGAACCTCGGGAACCTCGCGGGCCACCGGGACCACCAAGGCCTCCGCGGCCCGGCCGTCCGCGGCCGCCGCCCGCCGGGCGCGCAGCAGTGTGCCCAACCAGTACACGGCCGCCGCGCCCACGGCGCCCGCCGCGAGGGCGGGCAGGGCGTCCGCCCCGGCGCTCTCCGGCCGGGACAGCGCCGCCCAGGCGCCGACCGCGCCGAAGGCCGCGAAGACCGCGGCGCCCACGGCCGGGCGGCGCGCGGCGAGCAGGCCCGCCAGGACCGCCAGGGCGGCCACCGTCAGCAGGATCCCGCCGATCAGCACCGGCTTGTCGTTGGTGCCGAAGGTCCGCACGGCGTACTCCTTGAGCGGAGTCGGCGTCAGGTCGATCGCCGCCGAGCCGACCGCCAGCACCGGGGCACCGGCGGGTCCGGTGAAGGCCGCGACCAGCTCGCCCGCGCCCACCGCCGCGCAGGCCGCGGCCAGCCCCACCGCCCCGGCGGGGACGGCGCGGCGCACCGCGCCCGCCGTCCGCCCCGGGAGGGAGCCGTCGTGTCCTGCCGTTTCTCTGCTCACATCCGGCATTCGGGGCCGCCTGCGCCCCGGATGGGTCACGACCGGGCCGATTCGCTCTCCCGGGTGACGGACCCCGCGTCCCCGCAGGTCAGAACGCGTACCGGATGCGCAGCCACGGGGCATGACGCTCGATCAGACCGCGCAGTTCGGCCAGGGCGAGCGTCTTGGTCTCCACCCGGTAGCGGACGTTCCAGCTGCCGTTCTGCGAGAGCTTGGGCTCCTGGAGGCCGGGGCGCCAGAGCAGTTGCTCGGCCTTGGGGTGCCAGCCCAGGTTGACCCGGTGCAGGGCCTCGTTGTGGGTGAGCATGATGATCTCGGCGGCGGCCTGGCGCTTCACCGCGGCCGGGAGCAAGTCGTCCATCCGGTGGAGGAGTTCGGCCCAGTCGGCCTGCCAGCCCGGGCGCAGCACCACCGGTGAGAGGTTGAAGTGCACCTCGTAGCCGGCCGCCAGGAAGTCCCCGGCCGCCGCGATCCGCTCGGGCACCGGGGTGGTGCTGACGTCGAGGAGGCGGGAGTCGGCCGGCGGCATCAGGGAGAACCGCACCCGGGTCCGCCCGCGCGGGTCGAGCTCCAGCAGTTGGCGGTTGACCCACTTGGTGGCGAAGCTCGCCTTGGCGGTGGGCCAGTCGCGGAAGGCCCGGATCAGGTCGGCGGTGTTGTCGCAGACCAGGGCGTCCACCGAACAGTCGTTGTTCTCGCCGATGTCGTAGACCCAGGCGGCCGCGTCGCACTGGTTGGCATGGGGCTTCGGGCCCTGCCGGGTCACGTGGCGGCCGAGGTAGCCGATGATCTTGTCGATGTTGGTGAAGACCGTGACGGGGTTGGCGTAGCCCTTGCGGCGCGGCACGTAGCAGTAGGCGCAGGCGAGCGCGCAGCCGTTGGCGGAGCTGGGCGCGATCCAGTCGGCGGAGCGGCCGTTGGGGCGGGCGGAAAGCGCTTTCCGGACCCCGAGCACCAGGTCCTCCCGTTTGGTCCGGGCCCACCGCTCGACGTTGCCCGCATTGCCGTGCAGGTGCGGGATGTTCCAGTGCGAGGGCACGTGGATCACCTCCGCCGACGGGAAGCGGGCCAGCACCTGGCGGCCGCGTTCGGAGGCCAGCGCCTCCGGTTCGGCGTGGATGCGGCGGATGTCCAGCGGGTGGAACGACCGGGGCTGGCGCGGGACGACGGCTGACACGGGGGGACCTCCGGACGGCGGGGACGTACACCGCAGGTTCGGAGCCGCGGGCCGTCCGGTTCGCCCCGCCGGCGGACTTTCCGCACCGGACCCCCGCCGGGCCAATCCGGCACGCCGTCCGTGCCGAAGGAAGGGTGTCGAGCAGGTCCGCGCCCGGCCGGCGGGCCGACCCGCCGACCGCCCAGGAGGTCAGTCCGCATGCACCACCCCGCCCGGTGCCACGTCCGGCGCCACGCCCGGTGCCACATCCGGTGCCCGTTCCGGCGCCACGCCACGGAGGCGACCGGATGAGCACCGTCGTCCACCTCAGCGGCCCGCAACGGCGCGGCCCCGACCTGCGCGAGCTGGTCGCCAAGGTCGCGTTCGGCGACCAGGACGCCTTCGGCCGGCTCTACGACGCGGTCGCCGGACCGGTGTTCGGCCTGGTCCGCCGGGTGCTGCGGGATCCGGCGCAGTCGGAGGAGGTCACCCAGGAGGTGATGCTGGAGCTGTGGCGGTTCGCCGCCCGGTACCAGCCGGAGCGCGGCGAGGTGCTGCCGTGGGTGCTGACCATCGCGCACCGCCGCGCCGTCGACCGGGTGCGCTCCGCGCAGGCCGCGGCCGAGCGGGAGCAGGCGGTGGCCGCCCGCGAACACGCGACCGGCTACGACGAGGTGGCCGAGCAGGTGGAGGGGCGGCTGGAGCGCGAGCAGGTCCGCCGCTGCCTCCAGGCGCTCACCGCCCTCCAGCGCGAGTCCGTCACCCTGGCCTACTACCGGGGGTACAGCTACCCGCAGGTGGCCGAACTGCTGGCGGTGCCGCTCGGCACCGTGAAGACCCGGATGCGGGACGGCCTGATCCGCCTGCGCGACTGCCTGGGGGTGGGAGCATGACCAGCGCACCCGAGCTGCACACGCTCTCCGGCGCGTACGCCGCGCACGCCCTGGCCGAGCCCGAACGGGAGGCCTTCGAGCGCCACCTGACGGACTGCCACGCCTGCGCGCGCGAGGTGGACGAGTTCCTCGCCACCCTGGCCCGCCTGGGCGCCGCCGAGGCCGCCGCCCCGCCGCCCGAACTCCGGGCCCGGGTGCTGGCGCAGCTCCCCACGGTCCGTCAGCTGCCGCCCCGCACCACCGAACCCGACGGCCGCGCCTCCGCCGTCCCCCGCCGCCTGCCCCGCCTCGCGCTGGCCGCCTCCGTCGCGCTGGCCGCGCTCTTCGGCGGCATCGCCGTCCAGCAGCACCAGCAGGCCGAACGGGCCCGGACCGAGACGGCCCGGCTGGCGGAGCGTCAGGCCTCCTTCTCCGCCCTGCTCACCGCCCCCGACGCCAAGGTCACCAGCGCCTCCAGCGGCGGGGCGACCGGCACCGTGGTCTGGTCCCGCAGCCGGGGGCAGGCCGGGTTCATCGCCTCCGGGATGCCGGTCCTGCCGCCGGACCGGACGTACGAGCTCTGGTACGACGACGCGGGCACCATGCGGCCCGCCGGACTGCTGCCCGGCTCGGGCTCCGGCGCGCTGCTGCTGAGCGGCGCGATCCAGGGCGCGAGCGGCGTCGGCGTCACCGTCGAACCGGCCGGGGGGTCGGCCCACCCGAGCGGCGCCCCGGTGATGGTGCTGGCCTTCGTCTGACGCACGCCTTCGGCCGGGGCCTGCCCCGTCGCGGAGCCTGTCCGGCCACTCGCCCGACCATCCGCGTCGACCGTGACGCGGGCGGCTCCGCCGCACGGCCGGGGCACCCTCGCCGCGGAGCCACTCGCGCCCCGCGGCGAAGCCGCACGTGCCGCTCCGGCCGTGCCGCCCCGGCCGTGCGGCGAGCGTGCGTGCCCAGGGGGAACCTCCCCGCCGAAGGCCGGGGGAGGACCGCCCGCGGCGGGAATCGTCGGACAGGCTCCCAGCCTGCCCCCGCTGCCGAAGTCCCCCACCCCCGCGTGCGGTTGGCCTCGCGGGGGCTCGTCCCCCGGTCCGTCCGACGAGCGGACCGGACCGTCCCCCGATCGGAGCAATCCGGCCGGGGGACGGCTCCGAACCACCGGTGAACGCACGCCCCCGCGCCGCTCCGCGCAGCGCGGCCGGACCCACCGGAGAGCACCCGTGACCGACACCCTCCCCACTCCCGACGACACCCGCCACCGGCCGCCCGGCCACCGGGTGGCCGTGGTCGGCGCCGGGGTGGCCGGGCTGACCGCCGCGCACGAACTGGGCCGGGCCGGCGCCCGGGTCGAGCTGTTCGAGGCCGCGCCCCGGCTCGGCGGCCACGCCCACACCCAGACCGGCACCACCGCCAACGGGCAGCGGCTCCCGCTGGACACCGGCTTCCTGGTGCACAACCGGCGCACCTACCCGGAGCTCACCCGCCTCTTCGAGGAGCTCGGCGTCCGCACCCGGGAGAGCGAGATGAGCATGTCCGTCAGCTGCGCGGGCTGCGGCCTGGAGTACGCGGGAGCGCGCGGCCCGGCCGGGTTGCTGGCCCGCCCCGGGCTCGCGCTGCGCGGCCACTACCTGCGGATGCTGGCCGAGGTGCCGCGCTTCCACCGGCTGGCCAGGCGGCTGCTGGCCGACGACCGGGCGGGCGATCCGCCGCTGCGCCGCTGGCTGGAGCGGGCGGGCTTCTCGCCGTACTTCGTCCACCACTTCATGACCCCGCTGGTCTCCGCCGTCTGGTCCTGCGCCCCGGACCTGGCCGGCGACTACCCGGCCCGCTACCTCTTCACCTTCCTCGACAACCACGGCCTGCTCTCCGTCTCCGGCTCGCCGACCTGGCGGACCGTCGTCGGCGGCTCCCGCACCTACGTCGAGAAGATCGCCGAACGCATCCCCGCCGTGCACCGCTCCGCCCCGGTCCGGGCCGTGCACCGCCACCCCGACGGCGTCACCGTGACCACCGCCGACGGGCGGCAGCACCGGGCCGACGCGGTGGTGATCGCCACCCACGCCGACCAGGCGCTGCGCCTGCTGGCCGACCCGAGCCCCGAGGAGCGCGAGGTGCTCGGCGCGTTCCGCTACTCCCGCAACCCCACCGTGCTGCACCGCGACGTCTCCCGGCTGCCCCGCTCCACCTGGGCCCGGGGCTCCTGGAACTACGCGATGGCCGACTGCCGGGACGGCGCGGACCGGGTCCAGGTCAGCTACCACCTCAACCGGCTGCTCGGCCTGGACACCGCCGAGGACTTCCTGGTCACCCTCAACGACGACCGCCACCGCCCCGTCCCCGAGGCCCTGGTGATCTCCCGCACCGTCTACGAGCACCCCGTCTACACCGCCGCCACCGTCGCCGCCCAGGGCCGGCTGCCCGCGCTGACCCGGGGCCGCACCGCCTACGCCGGGGCGTACCACGGCTGGGGCTTCCACGAGGACGGCTGCCGCTCCGGGGTGATCGCCGCCCGGCGGCTGCTGGCGGCGGGGGTGCGGTCGTGACCGGGCGCCGGCCCGTGCCGGAGCCCGCGCCGGGTCCGGCGACGGGGCGGGTGACGGGGCGGGTGACGGGGCCGGTCCTGCCCGGCCCCTGGGGCGCCGCCCTCTACGAGTGCCGGATCACCCACGTCCGCACCGCCCCGCTCCGGCACGCCTTCGCCCACCGGACCCACCTCTGGCTGGTCGACCTCGACCGGCTCCCGCCCGTCCCACGCCCGTTGCGGCCGCTGGCCGCCTTCCGGGCCGCCGACCACCCGGGCGTCCCGGGCCTGACCCTGCGTCAGAACCTGGACGCCTACCTGGCCGACCGGGGCGTCGTGCTCGACGGCGGCCGGGTGCTGATGCTCACCCAGGCCCGGGCGTTCGGCCACGTCTTCAACCCGCTCACCCTCTACTGGTGCCACGACGCCGGGGGCACGCTGGTCTGCACGGTGGCCGAGGTGCACAACACCTACGGGCAGCACCACCGTTACCTCCTCCCGGCCACCCCGGCGACGGTGCCCAAGGAGTTCTACGTCTCACCGTTCTTCCCGGTCGACGGCGCCTACCGGATGCGGCTGCCGCTCCCCGGCGAGCGGCTGGACCTGAGCATCCGTCTGGACCGGCCAGGCGGACCGGCGTTCACCGCCACCGTCCGCGGGCTGCGGCGCCCGGCCGGCCCCCGGGAGCTGCTCCTCGCCACGCTCCGGCACCCGTTCGCCACCCTCGCCGTCAGCCTGCACATCCGCTACCAGGGCATCCGGCTGCTGCTGCGCGGCCTGCCCGTCCAACCCCGCGACCGCCGCGACCGCCGTACCCGCCGCCCCCGTCGACGAGAGGCACCGACACCGTGACATCCCTGGCCGACCTCCCCCTCGCCCCTCCCGCCGACGACGCGGTCGACCCGCTCCGCTGGCCCGACGTGGCCCGGGTGCCGCGCGCACCGCTGCGCGCCGCCGTGGCGGGGCAGGTGCTGCGCCGGGTGGCCCGCCGACGCGGCCTGCGGGTCGAACTGCCGGACGGGCGGCCGCTGTTGCCCGGCCTGGCGGTACCGCCGGACGCCCCCGTCCTGCGCCTGCACCGGCCAGGCCCGTTCCTCCACCGGATCGGCGCCGACGGGCTGATCGGCTTCGGCGAGTCCTACCAGGCCGGCGAGTGGAGCTCCCCCGACCTGGCCGCCCTGCTCCCCGCCCTGGCCGCCGACCCGGCCGCGCTGGTCCCGCGCGGCACCTCCTGGCTGCGCCCGTTCTGGGCCACCCGGCCACCCGCCGCCGAGCGGCCCAGCGAGCAGCACAGCCGGGAGAACATCCGGCGCCACTACGACCTCTCCAACGAGCTCTTCGCCCTCTTCCTCGACCCGACCATGAGCTACTCCGCCGCCCTGTTCCCCACCGCCGCCGACGGCACCCCGGACGCCTCCTGGCCCGCCCTCCCCGCCGCCCAACACCGCAAGATCGACCGCCTGTTGGACCTGGCCGGGGTCGGCCCCGGCCGCTCCGTCCTCGAAATCGGCACCGGCTGGGGCGAGTTGGCCCTCCGGGCGGCGGCCCGGGGCGCCCGGGTCGAGACCCTCACCCTCTCCACCGAGCAGCTCGACCTCGCCCGAAAGCGGATCGCCGCCGCCGGCCTCGCCGACCGGGTGACCGCCCGCCTCCTCGACTACCGTGCCGCGCAGGGCAGTTACGACGCCGTGGTCAGCGTGGAGATGGTCGAGGCGGTCGGCCACCGGTACTGGCCCGCCTACTTCTCCACCATCGACCGGGTCCTGGCCCCGGGCGGCCGGGTCGCCGTCCAGGCCATCACCATGCCGCACCGGCGGATGCTCACCACCCGGGAGACGTACACCTGGATCCTCAAGTACGTCTTCCCCGGCGGCCAGATCCCCTCCCGCGAGGGCCTCGCCGAGGCCGCCGCCCGCCACACCTCCCTCCGGGTCACCGCCGACGAGGGCTTCGGCCCGCACTACGCCGAGACCCTGCGGCTGTGGCGGGAGCGGTTCACCGACCGCGCCGAGGAGGTCGCGGCGCTCGGCTTCGACGCGGTCTTCCGCCGGATGTGGGAGCTCTACCTCGCCTACTCCGAGGCCGGGTTCCGCACCGGCTACCTGGACGTCCGCCACATCGTGCTCGGCCGGGACGGCGGCCGATGAGCCTCCCCCTGTCCCTCCCGCTGTCCCTCCTCGCCACCCTCGGCGCGGCGCTGGCCGTCATGCTGGCCGCCTTCGCGGTCGGCGTCCGCACCGGACGCCACCGCGGCGTCGACACGGCCTGGGGCCTCGGCTTCACCGCCGTCGCCCTCACCGGTTTCCTGCTGTCGGACGGTCAGGGCGACCTCGGGCGGCGGGTGCTGGCCACCGTCCTGACCGGCGTCTGGGGCCTGCGCCTGTCCGTCCACCTCTGGTGGCACGCCCGGGGCAAGGACGAGGACCCGCGCTACGCCGCCATGCTCTCCCGCGCCCCGGCCGGGCCCGCCCGCACCCGGCTCGCCCTGCGCAAGGTCTACCTCCTCCAGGCCGCGATCCTCTGGTTCGTCTCCCTCCCCGTCCAGATCGCCCAGCGCCTCCCTGACCCGCCCGGCCTCCTCACCGTCCTCGCCCTGGCCCTCTGGCTCCTCGGCCTCACCTTCGAGACCGTCGGCGACCACCAGCTCGCCCGCTTCCGCGCCGACCCCGCCAACCGCGGCCGCGTCCTCACCACCGGCCTCTGGTCCTGGACCCGCCACCCCAACTACTTCGGCGACGCCTGCGTCTGGTGGGGCCTCTTCCTCCTGGCCGCCGACCACCCCGCCGGCTGGGCCACCCTGCTCAGCCCCCTCCTGATGACCTACCTGCTCGCCTTCGGCAGCGGCCGCCCCATGGCCGAACGCGGCACCACCTCCCGCAGCCCCGAATGGACCGCCTACGCCGCCCGCACCAGCGCCTTCGTCCCACGCCCGCCGCGCTGAACCGCCCTTCCCTCAGCGCGACTTCAGGCCGTTCGCCAGCTGCTCCCCGGGGTCCCATCCCTCCGGCCGCCGGTCCACCGGCCCCCGCCAGGGGCAGCCGTCCCCGACCCACGCCACCCGCACGGCCGCCACCCCCGCGTCGGAGGAGTCCTCGTAGCCGAACTCGACGGAGCAGCAGTCGCAGATCACGAACGACGGCGTCAGCCCGTCGGCGCCCCAGGGCTCGAAGCCCTGATCGAGCCCGCACACGGGGCAGTGCACTCCGGTCCTCGGTGTCCTCGTCACGGGCCGATGCTACGCAGCACCGGGATCCGGACGGCCGCCGGGCTCACGAGGGCTCCGGCGTCGGCCGCGTGCACAGGAGCTGACGGCCCGTCGCACCGCGTGCGCCCGCCGGTCCGGCCCGCTTCCCGCACCCGGCCGCGTTCCCCGCCGGGCCGGCCCGTAGAGTTCGGGCGCACATCGGAGCGAGGAGAGCAGGACGTGACCGTGGGAACGCAGGGCCGGAGGTCGGGACATCGTCTCAAGGTGGTGGCAGTGGCACTGCTGACGGCGGGCGGTGTCCTGAGCTGTGCCGGGGTCGTCGGCGGCTACGCCCTCACGTCGACCAAGAGCATGTCGTCCGGTCACATGGAGCCGTCCCTTCCGGTCGGCAGCTCGATGACCTTCAACCTGCTGGCCACCGAGGCGGACCGCGGCGACGTGGTGCTCTTCGACGGCGCGGCCTGGGGCGAACAGCGCCTGATCGTGGAGCGCGTGGTCGCGGTCGGCGGCGACCGCATCGCCTACTCCCCCGGGGACCGGACCCTGACCCTGAACGGGAAGCCGCTGGAGGAGCCGTACGTCCTGGACGGCGACCCGGTGGCGGGGTCGCCCGGCGCGTTCAGCGTCGACGTGCCCGAGGGCCGCCTGTTCGTCCTGGGCGACCACCGGTTCGACTCCGCCGACTCCCGCTACCGGTCCGCGGACTCGGAGGGCGGCACCATCCCCCTGTCCGCGGTGAAGGGCTCGCTCCTGAACGACGACGACCCGCTGAGGACCGGCCTGCTGGCGACCGTCGCCACCAGCGTCGGGCTGCTCCTGCTGGGCGCGGTGGCCGGCGTCGCCGCACGGCACTCACGCCGCCGGTAGGCGCTGCGGGCCGGGCACCGGAGCACCCGGGAGCGCCCTCGGTGGTGACCTCTGTCATGTTCGCCGCACAGGCCACCGAACCGGCCGTCCGTGACCGGTCGTCAGGGGTAGGCTCACCGCCGTTCGTACTGGCGGGTAGGGAGACGTTCGGTGACAGACGACCTCGGCACGTTGTTACGTAGGCTGCGCGGTGAGGCGGATCTGACGCAGGAACAGGTCGCCGAACGGTCCGGGGTCAGCGTGCGCACCATCCGCCGGCTGGAGAGCGGCGGGTCCACCAACCACCGGGTGGGGACGCTGCACCTGCTCGCGGACGCGCTCGACCTCGGCGACGAGGACCGGCGGCGGCTGGCCGCGACCCTGGCCGGATCGCCCGCTGCCCCGGACCACCGCTCCGGGCCGGTGGCCGCACCCGGTGCCACGCCTCCCGCGCCGCCGCCGGTCGAGGACGCACTGGCCGACGCCGCCCGCGAGTTGGCGACCGAGGTCCGGCGCCGCTGGCGCCGCGAGGAGGCGCAGCGCCGGGTGCACGACCCCTTCCCGCTCCCCGTCCGGTGGCGGGCGGCCCCGGCCGCGCTGACCGACCGGGCGGAGAACGTGCAGCGCCTGGGGCCGGGCGAGTCCCCGGCCGAGGTGGACCTCGACGGCGACCTGCGCGGCGTGGCGGAGGTCTACCGCCGGATCCCCTCCGGGCGGCTGGCGGTCCTCGGCCGGGCCGGCTCGGGCAAGTCCGTCCTGGCCATCAGGTTCACCCTGGACCTGCTGGCGGCACCGGCCACGCACGGCCGGGTGCCGGTCATCTTCGGCATCGGCTCCTGGGACCCCTCGACCACCGCGCTGCGGGACTGGCTGATCGGCCGACTGCTGCGCGACCACCCCCACCTGGCCCGCCGCGGCCCCCGGGGGACCACCCTGGCCGCCGCGCTGGTCGACGCGGACCTCGTCCTGCCCGTCCTGGACGGGTTCGACGAGATCGCCGAAGGGCTGCGCCACGAGGCCCTGGACGCCCTCAACGCGACCTCCTCCCCGCTCGTGCTCACCAGCCGGCGGGAGGAGTACGCGGAGGCCGTCCGGGCCGCGCACACACCGCTGGTCTGGGCCGTGGCCGTCGAACTCGCCGACCTCACCCCGGACGACCTCGCCGACTACCTCCCCCGCACCGCCCGGGCCGCCGGAGCGGACACCGCGGGCGGGGCTCCCGGGGCCGCCTGGGACGCGGTGCTCGCACGGCTGCGCGACCACGAGGAGCACGCCCACCTCGCCACCGCCCGCCTCGCCACCGCCCACCTCGCCACCGTGCTGGCCACCCCCCTCATGGTCGTCCTCGCCCGCACCCTCTACAGCGAGACCCCCGGCCGCGATCCCGCCGAACTCCTCGACACCGCGCGGTTCCCCACGGTGCGCAGCCTGGAGGAGCACCTGCTGGCGGGTTTCGTGCCCGCCGTCTACCGGCGCCGCGCCCCGGAGCGGGACGCCGCCGGCCGGCAGCCGAGGGCACCGTACGCGGACCCGGCGCGGGCCGGGCGCTGGCTCGGCCACCTCGCCCACCACCTGGCCCGACGCGACCGCGAGCGCCACGACCTGGCGTGGTGGCAGCTCGGCGACTCGCTGCCGCGCTCGACCCGCACCCTGGCCGTCGTGCTGGCCACCGGCCTCTGCGTCGCCCTGGCCGACTGGCTGGTCTGCCTGCTGCTCACCCCGCTCGGCCTCGCCGAACTCCTGCTCCAGGGAAGCCTGCTGGGCCTCACCGCCGGGCCCGCCTTCGGCTCGGTCTACGCGATGGCGGACCGCTCCCGGGGCGGGGCGGCCGTCGAACCGGCCGGTGTCCGGCTGACGCTGCGCGCCCGCCATCCCCGCCTCGGCCGCCACCCGCTGCGCACCTTCGCCGTCCGCTTCGTCCAGGGCCTGTACGGCGGGGCGGTGATGGGTGTCGGCTGTGCCACGGCCTTCGCCCTCGAACGCACGCTGGCCACCGGGAGGCCGTTCACCGACCGGCGCGTGGTCGAGGGCACCCTGATCGACATGCTGGTCCTCGCCCTCGTCCTCGGCCTGGCCGTGGGTCTGGTCTTCGGACTGGCGGCGGCGCTGGAGGCCCCCGTGGACGTCACGGCCGCCGCCACCCCGGCCGGTCTGCTGGCCTCGAACCGCACGACGGTGACCCGCCAGTTCCTGGTCCTGGCCCCGGCCCTCGCCCTGGCCATCGCCGGCGGCGGCCACCTGGTGGTCGGGCTGTTCCAGGGCACCCTGGGCCGACTCAACTGGGCGCTGCAGGACGGCCTGTTGATCGGCGCGGTCGGCGGCCTGGGCGGCGCGGCCTCCTACCTGCTCGCCTTCACCGCGTGGGGCCAGTGGCTGCTGCTCGCCCGGGTCTGGCTCCCGCTGACCGGCCGGCTCCCCCGGGACCCGGTGGCGTTCCTGGACGACGCCTACCACCGGGGCGTGCTGCGCCGGGCCGGCGCCGTGCACCAGTTCCGCCACGTCCGGCTGCAGCACCACCTGGGCGGCGCCCACCGCCGGCGGCACCGGCACCCCGCACCGGCCACCGCCCCCGACGGCCGCGCCGCCTGACGACCGGTCACCGATGGCCGGTGGCAAGGCCTGTTCACCGGCGGGAACGCGACGGCAGCATCGGGGCGTCCGGCCCGCGGCACCCCACCGTGCCGCGGGCCTCCCCGACGAAGGGTTCCCGATGACCTCCCCACGCCTCGCCGCCCTCGGCGCCGCGATCGCGTTCGCCGCCCTGGCGGGTACCGCCCCGGCCCACGCCGGAGCGGCTGCCACCACGGCGTCCACCACCGCGGCCGCCCCGGCCGTCCAGGCCGTCCCCGTCTTCCGGGACGGCCAGGGCCTGACCGTGCTCCCCGACGCCACGGAGGTGCACGGCCCCACCGACTTCACCCTCACCGTCACCACCGGCCGGCTCTCCGGGAAGCACCGGATCCGCGTCCTCCTGCCTTCCGGGTACGACGCCGACCCCGGCCGGCGCTGGCCGGTCACCTACTTCCTGCACGGCGGTGGCGGCGGGGTGGACGACGTGGCGGCGGCACCCGCGCTGCACTCGGACTCGATGATCACCGTGGTACCGGACGGCGGGCTGAAGGGCTGGTACACCGACTGGCTGATGCAGAACACCGCCGAGGGGGCCGCGAACTGGGAGACCTTCCACCTCACCCAGGTCGTCCCGTTCATCGACGCCAACCTCCGCACCCGCCCCGACCGGGCGCACCGGGCGGTGACCGGGCTGTCCATGGGCGGCTTCGGCGCCCTCCACTACGCCGAGGCCCGGCCCGACCTGTTCGGCCACGTGGCCGTGCTCTCGGGCGGCATCGACTTCGGCCGGTGGCAGGTCCGGGCGGCCGTCCTGGCCACCGAGCTCAACGTCACGGGCGCCTGGTGCGCGGCGAGCAGCTCCTCCGGCTCGTCCGGCTCCAAGGACTGCACCGGCTACGGCCTCTCCGTGGACAGCGACGCGATCTTCGGCTCCCCGTACCCGGTCTTCGGCGCCGACCGGGTGTGGAAGGCGGTCGACCCGGCCGCCCCGGTCAACCTCGCCCGGCTCTCCGGCACCGGCATCACGCTCTACACCGGCAACAACGACGTCATCGACGTCAACACCGAGGCGGCGTCCATGACCGTCAAGGCCCGGCTGGACCAGCTGGGCATCCCCAGCCGCTTCGTCGACTACGGCAACGGCGCGGCGCTCGCCCCGAGCTGCAACGGCGGCCACAACTACGGCTGCTGGGCCCCGGCCTTCGCCGACTACGTCCCGCGCCTCGAAGCCGCCTTCGCCGCGGCGAACTGACCGCCCGTCAGGACCCCGACCCCGTACCGAGGAGCACGAACATGAAGCAGACCCGCAAGCGGCTCGCGGCCACCGTCGGCGCGGCAGCCGCGGCGATCGCCCTGCTGACCACCACCACGGCCCACGCCACCACGGCTGCCGCCGCGGCCGACGGGCACCCCGCCACGCTCGCGGCGCTGAGGACCTTCCAGGCCGCCGCCGGCCCCGGTGCCGGGGTGTACGCCGGCGGCGCCGCCGGCTCCTGGGCGCTCTCGGCCGGGACCGGCACGATCAACACCACCAAGCCGGTCCAGCCCGACGAGCACTTCCGGGCCGGCAGCCAGACCAAGACCTTCACCGCGGCGACCGTCCTGACCCTGGTCGACGAGGGCAGGGTCGCCCTGGACACCGGCGTGGAGGCCTACCTGCCGGGCGTGGTCACCGGCAACGGCTACGACGGGACCCGGATCACCGTCCGGCACCTGCTCCAGCAGACCAGCGGGATACCGGCGTACGAGCCGCTGACCGCCATCGCCCTGGTCGAGCCGGACGGCACCTACAAGGCGGCGACCCTGGTCCGGGAGGGCCTGAAGCAGGCGCCGGTCGGCGCCCCCGGCGCCACCTTCACGTACTCGAACACCAACTACCTCATCCTCGGCATGCTGGTCGAGAGGGTGACGGGCCTGCCCGTCCACGAGGCCGTCACCCGCCGGATCATCCAGCCCCTCGGCCTGACCCGCACCGTCTTCCCCGCCCCCGGCAACCGCGCCCTGCCCGCCCCGGCCGTGCCCGGCTACCACGGCGCGCGGTTCGGACCGTTCTTCTTCTGGAGCCCGGTCATCGACTACGACCCCTCGATCTTCGGCGCCGCCGGGGCGGTCATCTCGACCGAGGCGGACCTCACCACCTTCTACCGGGCCCTGATCGGCGGCCGGGTGGTCTCCCCGGCGATGACGGCGGAGATGGAGCGGACCACGCCGCTCGGCAGCCTCGGCTACGGCTTCGGGCTCTTCTCGATGCCCCTCTCCTGCGGCGGCCTGGCCTGGGGCCACAACGGCGCCGTCCCCGGCTACTACAGCCAGACCATGGTCACCGAGGACGGCCGGCACGCCTCCGCGATGACCAACGCCCACTTCACCACCAACACGCCGCAGCAGCAGCTGTTCACCCTGATCGACACCGCCCTGTGCGAGAGCCGCTCCTGACACCGGCTCACCCCGTGCCCCCTCGGCCGGCCCGGCGGAGCCGGCCGAGGGACGTGGTCAGCGGAGGTCGACCGTGATGCCGGCCCTGGTGAGCATGCCGAGGACGGCGTCGACGTAGGGGGTCTCGCCCGCCGTGTCCACGGTGTGCCCGGCAAGTGCGTCCCGGGCCACGGCCGAGTCGTGCCAGACCAGGGTGAACGGCTCGGGCACCGGGTCCCCGCCGCAGGGGCAGCCGCGCAGCACGTGCCAGCACTGGGCGAAGTGGCCACCGGGGCCCGCGACCGCCTCGCCGAGCGCGCACCGCAGCCCCGGAGCGTCGGTGACGTACCGGCCGTCGAGCCGGCGCACCGGGTCCGGGCCGGAGGAGTGACCTGGCCTCCAGCGGGCGGCCGCGAAGGCGGCCCACTCGGCCCGGCCCTCGCTGTCGTACGCGGCCCACCCGCCTGGCTCGGCCGGCGGGCCCTCGAACCAGGCGTCCCATACGGGGCGGGCCTGCGGCACCGGCCGGAGGGCGGGCCCTTCGGCCAGCCACAGGTCGACCAGCGTCCCGCCGAGCGCCGACGGCCGCGAGGCCCGTACCTCCAGCGGCATGGGTTCGTAGTGACGCATGACCCGGCCGGACCGGTCCACGGCCAGCAGCCGGACCCGGTCCCCGTCGGCCCGCGGGCGCACCAGACGGCGGAGCAGCGGCTCACCCGGCTCGCACCCGCGCAGCACCATCGGCGGCGGCACCTGGGAGCGCGGGTCGCCGTACAGGCCCTCCACCCGGTGGCACTCGCCCAGCCAGCCGCCGCCGCACCCGTTGTAGAGGCCCCACTCGGTGTCCGCCGGCTCTGCCCGCCACGCGGGGCCGTCGATCTCGGCCTCGACGACCAGGTCGACCAGCGACTCACCGAGCGCCGAGGGCCGGCACCCGACCAGCACGGGGCGCTCGAAGTACCACTGGTCGTCCTGGAAGGCCCCGTACGGATCGGTCTCCGGATCGACCCCGGGCACCGGGAAGTCGGAGACCACGCCGAGCTCGCCGAGGTCGATCTCCTCGCCGGGCCGGTCGAGCGCGCGCCGGACCGCCTTGAGCAGGCGGCCGGTCGGAGCGCAGCCCACCACGGTGACCCGCTTCCGGCGCCGGGCGGGGTCGACGAACAGACCGTCCGCCTCGGCGCACCGCGCCCAGACGGTCAGCTCGCCGTCCCACTCTTCATGGACCAGCAGGTACTTCAGCGGGAGCGCCCGCCCCCAACTCCACCGCAGGTCCTCCGCCTCCACGGCCTCCGCCACGTCTTCGCCTCCTCCGCGCGTCGCGCCCGCCGAGTCTCCCACCGGCCCGGTCCGGCGCCCGCCCGGGGGTCCGACGGGCCGTCAGAGGACGGCGGCGACCAGGGAGTCGTCGACGGAGCGCCAGGGGACGCCGGCCTCGCGGAAGCCGGCGGCGGCCAGCTGCGCGGTGTGCCAGGCGGCCGGGTGGACCTCGCCGTCCTTGTGGTCGCGGTAGAGCTCGGAGCGGGCGAGCACGTGCTCGGCGAGCAGCGGGTCGGCGCCGGCGGCGGCCCACCACTCCTTCCAGTCGAGCACGCCCTCGGCCTTCTCCCGGGCCTGGCGGCCCTGCTGGAAGGCGGCGTCGGCGGCGCGCAGCAGCGGGATGTCCTCCTCGGGGGTGTGGTCGGCGTTGAGGAAGACGCCGCCGGGGCGCAGCAGCTTGGCCAGGTCGCCGTAGAGGCGGAGCAGGTCCTCGGTGGCCAGCCAGTGCAGGGCGGTGGCGGTCACCACGGCGTCGAAGGGCCCGGCGGGCAGGCGGGAGGCCCAGTCCGGGTCACGCAGGTCGGCGGTGACCAGGGTGAGGCGGGGCTCGTCGGCGAAGTGGCCGCCGGCGATGGCGAGCAGGGCCGGATCGAGGTCGACGCCGACGCTGGTGGCCTGCGGGAGGCGGGCGAGCAGCCGCTCGCTGATGCTGCCGGTGCCGCAGGCCAGGTCGAGGACGCGGGGGGCCGGGCCGGCCACGGCCTCGACCAGGTCGAGCATCACCCGGAACCGCTCCTCGCGGTCGGGCAGGTACCACTCCTGCTGGCGGTCCCAGCTGCGCTGCCAGTCGTTCCAGGTGTTCATGTCCGCTCCCTCGGTAATGCCCACATACGGCGTTCGACCGTTACGAACCCTAGAGCGCCGGCGGTAATGGACGCAAGAGCAAACCGCCACTTACACCCGATCGGAGGTTTGGCCCTCCGCCCGCCACTCCGTAAAGTTCACGGGGTATCCAGGTAGGGCAGCGAAGGAAGCAGTGCGGGCAATGGCGGGCGACACCACCCAGGGCATCGGCCCGGACACCATCCAGGACGACGAGATCGACTTCGGCCCGGGCATCGACCCCGAGCGCCTCGCGCTCTGCCTCGACGTCCTGGCCGAGCTGGACAAGATCCACGTGGACCACCCGGACGCGATCACCGTCCGGCAGGCCGTCGGCGGGATCTTCCGCACGCTCAAGCAGCGCCGCCGCCAGGAGACCCGGGCCCGCAAGACCGCCAACGACCGCGCCGTGACGGCCGCCACCGCGACCGGTGCGCCGACCCGGATCGACGACGAGACGGCCGGGGCGTTCGGGCTCACCACGACCACCACCACCGAGATCGCCGGGATACTGGAGCGCCCGCGCTCCTGCTACATCTGCAAGCAGCGCTACGTCGAGGTGGACGCGTTCTACCACCAGCTCTGCCAGTCCTGCGCCAAGGACAGCCACTCCCGCCGGGACGCCCGCACCGACCTGACGGGCCGTCGGGCGCTGCTCACCGGCGGCCGGGCGAAGATCGGGATGTACATCGCGCTGCGCCTGCTGCGCGACGGCGCGCACACCACCATCACCACCCGCTTCCCGAACGACGCGATCCGCCGCTTCAAGGCGATGCCGGACAGCGACGAGTGGATCCACCGCCTGAAGATCGTCGGCATCGACCTGCGCGACCCGGGCCAGGTCGTCGCGCTGGCCGAGGAGGTCGCGGCCGAGGGCCCGCTGGACATCCTGATCAACAACGCCGCGCAGACCGTGCGCCGCTCCCCCGCCGCCTACCGCGAGCTGGTGCTGGCGGAGAACGCGCCGCTGCCCGCCGGCGAACTGCCCGCCGCCACCGTGATCGGCACCTTCGGCAGCGGCAGCGTGGACCGCCCGGCACTGCCCGGCCAGACCCGCGAGCTGATCAGCGCCGAGGACGTCACCGCGCTGGCCCTGGTCTCCGGTTCGGCCACCCCGGACCGGATCGCGGCCGGGACCGCGATCGACGCGGGCGGCCTGGTGCCGGACCTGCACCACACCAACAGCTGGGTGCAGACGGTGAGCGAGGTGGACCCGATCGAGCTGCTGGAGGTCCAGCTCTGCAACTCCACCGCGCCGTTCATCCTGGTCAGCAAGCTCCGCCCGGCGATGGCCGCCTCCACGGCACGGCGCAAGTACGTGGTCAACGTCTCCGCGATGGAGGGCCAGTTCAGCCGCGGCTACAAGGGTGCCGGCCACCCGCACACCAACATGGCCAAGGCCGCGCTCAACATGCTCACCCGCACCAGCGCCAAGGAGATGCTGGAGACGGACGGCATCCTGATGACCGCGGTGGACACCGGCTGGATCACCGACGAGCGCCCGCACCCGGACAAGATGCGCCTGGCCGAGGAGGGCTTCCACGCCCCGCTCGACCTGGTGGACGGCGCGGCCCGGGTCTACGACCCGATCGTCCGCGGCGAGGCCGGCGAGGACCTGTACGGCTGCTTCCTCAAGGACTACGCCCCGTCCCCGTGGTGATCCGCCTCCGCTGAAGGGGAGTTGACCTTGACGCACGCTCCGACGACGCACGCTCCGATGCTGGGCGCCGGTGTGATCGTGCCGGGCCCGGACGGCACGGTGCTGATCGGCCGCCGCACCACGGCCGGCGAGCCGCCGACCTGGAGCCTGCCCGGCGGCAAGGTCGACCCGGGCGAGTCCTTCGAGCAGACCGCCGCCCGGGAGCTGGCGGAGGAGACCGGCATCGTGCTGCCCGCCGGGGCGATGCGGGTGCTCGCGGTGCTGCTCGACCACGACCTGGGCCGCCCCCGGCTGACCGCCGCCGTGCTGGCCCCGCCGAGCGACGCGCCCGCCGTGGTGCTGGAGCCGCACTCCTGCGCGGGCTGGGAGCGGGTGCCGGTCGGGGAACTGCCGGAGCCGATGTTCCTGCCCTCCGCGATGGTGCTCGGCCGCTGGCTGGCGGACTACGCGGCACCGGAGGGCGGCTTCGTCTACCCGGTGCGGCACGGGAGTTGACGCAGCCTCAGGTGCCGCGGCCTCAGGCATCGCGGCCTCAGGCGTCGCGACCTGACGTCAGGGGCGGGAATCCGACCTCGTCCGTGAGACGCTCTTGACCGGTGGGCGGAGGGCTGGCTTCATATCCTCTGGGAGCGCTCCCATGCCCCGTCCTCCCCCACCCGGACAGAAGGGCCCCACCCCCATGTCTTCCTCCCGTCCCCCACTGCGCGCCGCCGCCCTGCTGGCCGGCCTCGCGCTGCTCGCCCCCGGCACCGCGACGCTCGCGGCGCACGCCGCCGAACCCGCCGCCGCCGTCCGCGTCAACCAGCTCGGTTACCTGCCCGACGGCCCCAAGCGCGCCACCGTGGTCAGCGCCGCCACCGCCCCGCTCCCCTGGCAGCTGCGCGACGCGGCCGGCCGCACCGTGGCCACCGGCACCACCACCGTGCGCGGCGCCGACCGCGCCTCCGGCGAGTCGCTGCACACGGCCGACTTCTCCGCCTACACCGGTACGGGCACCGGTTACACCCTGGTGGTGGACGGCCGGTCCGGCCACCCCTTCGACCTCTCCCCCGCCCTCTACGACGGCCTGCGTTCGGACAGCCTGGCCTTCTTCCACCACCAGCGCAGCGGCATCGCCATCGACGCCGCCCTGGTCGGCTCCGCGTACGCCCGCCCGGCCGGGCACCTCGGGGTGGCGCCGAACAAGGGCGACGTCTCGGTGCCCTGCCAGGCCGGGGTCTGCGACTACCGGCAGGACGTACGCGGCGGCTGGTACGACGCCGGCGACCAGGGCAAGTACGTGGTCAACGGCGGCATCGCCACCTGGCAGCTGGTCAACTCCTTCGAACGAGCCCGCCGTTCGGGCACCGAGGCCGCCCTCGGCGACTCCACCCTGAAGGTCCCCGAGCGGGGCAACGGCGTGCCGGACGTGCTCGACGAGGCGCGCTGGGAGCTGGACTTCCTGCTCCGGATGCAGGTGCCGGAGGGCCGGCCACAGGCCGGGATGGCCTTCCACAAGGTGCACGACGCACAGTGGACCGCCCTGCCCACCCGGCCCGAACTCGACTCCGAGCAGCGCGAGTTGCACCGCCCCTCGACCGCCGCCACGCTCAACCTGGCCGCCACCGCCGCGCAGGCCGCCCGGGTCTACGCCCCGTACGACGCCGCCTTCGCGGCCCGCGCCCTGACCGCCGCCGAGCGGGCCTGGTCGGCCGCCCGGGCCAACCCGGCGGTCCATGCCCCGGCCACCGACTCCACCGGCGGCGGCGCCTACGACGACACCTCGCTGTCCGACGAGTTCTACTGGGCCGCCGCCGAACTCCTCGCCACCACCGGGGAGTCCCAGTACCGCGACGCGGTGGTCACCTCGCCCGTCCAGGCGGCCCCGGCCACCCCGTTCTGGTGGGGCGACACCGGGACGCTCGGCCGCATCACCCTGGCCACGGTGCCCGGGGTCTCCCTGCCCGCCGCCGAACTGGCCAAGGTGCGGGCCTCGTTGATCACCGTGGCCGACGCCCAGCTGACCACCCAGAACGGCCAGGGCTACGCGGTGCCGCTCGCGCCGGACGGTTACGTCTGGGGCTCCAACAGCGCGGTGGCGGGAAACGGCGCCCTGATGGCCGTCGCGTACGAGCTGACCGGTCAACAGCGCTACCGCGCGGGCGCGTTGGAGTCGCTCGACTACCTGCTGGGCCGCAACGCACTCGACCTCTCGTACGTCACCGGCTACGGCGAGCGGGCGGTGGAGAACCAGCACCACCGCTTCTGGGCCCACCAGTACGACGCCTCGCTGCCGCACCCGCCGGCCGGCTCCTTCGCGGGCGGCCCGAACTCCGGGCTCCAGGACCCGGTGGCGCAGGAGAAGCTGGCCGGGTGCGCGCCGGCCAAGTGCTACGTCGACGACATCGGCTCGTACTCCACCAACGAGGTGGCGATCAACTGGAACGCCGCGCTGGCCTGGCTGGTCTCCTTCGCCGCCGACCGCCCGACCGGCACGCCCACCGCCCCGAAGGTCCTCGTCTCCCCCACCGTGACCGTGCCCGAGGGCGGTTCGGCCACGGTCGGCGTACGGCTCTCGGCCGCCCCCGCGCAGAACGTCACGGTGACCACCACCCGCACCTCCGGTGACCAGGACCTGGGCGCGGCAGGCTCGTTGCTCTTCACGCCCGCCAACTGGTCCATCGCGCAGAACCTCACCTTCACCGCCGCCCCGGACGCCGACACCACCAACGGCAGCGCCGTCTTCGCCCTCTCCGGCCCGGGCCTGGAGTCCGCCGCCCTCACCGCCACCGAGGCGGACACCACCACCCCGCCGCCCACCGCCTCCTGCGCCGTCGCCTACCGGGTGGCCGGCGACTGGGGCACCGGCTTCACCGCCGACGTCACCCTGAAGAACACCGGCACCACCCCGATCAACGGCTGGACCCTCACCTGGTCCTTCCCCGGCACCCAGCGCCTCACCAACGCCTGGAACGCCGCCGCCACCCAGTCCGGCACCACCGTCACCGCCAAGGACCTGGGCTGGAACTCCACCGTGGCACCAGGCAATTCGGTCTCCTTCGGCTTCCAGGCGACCACCTCCGGCCCCAACCAGCCCCCGGCACAGTTCCGCCTGAACGGGGCCCTCTGCAGCTGACCCGGTGACGGCCCCCGGCCCCGTGGGCCAGGGGCCTTCTCCCGTCGAATGTCCGCGCCCACCCGGGATTTCCGGTGCTACGGTGGCCCGACTTCGAGGGAGGGACGGACCGATGGACGGTGACCTGCGGCGGGCGGCCGTCGTGGCGCTCGTCGGGCTGGGGCGGAGCCCGGACAGCCGTGACCGGGCGGCGGCCGGCCAGGCCCTGGCGGCCTTCGCCGAACTGCCCCGGGCCGGCGCGGTGTTGCTGGACCTCGTGCTCGACGCGGAGGACACCTTCGTCACCCGGACCACCACGGAGGCGCTGCTCCGCCGGCACGACCGGGCCGGCCTCGCGGTCGTCGCGTCCGCGCTGGCGGTCGCGGACGACGGCCACGGCGACTGGATCGGCACCGCCGTCCACGATGTCTTCGGCATCTTCGCCGTGGAGCGTGACGCCGCTCTGCGGCGGTGCGAGGAACTGTCGAGGAAGGACGACGACCGGCTCGTCCGGGGAGCCCGTGCACTCCACGAACTGCTGACCGACCTCGATCCGGTGCTCCACCCGGTGCCCCGGGCGTAGCACCGGATCCCCGTCAGCGGGTGCCCGGGGTGCCCGTCGGGGCGGCGGGGGCGGGGCAGTTGACCGTGCCGGGGCGGACGGTGATGCGCAGGCCCGGGGTGGAGAGCAGGCCAGGGAGCTGGAGGTCGTGGACGGTGGCGGTGACGCGGTCGAACTTGGCGTAGCCGGCCTGGATGCCGAAGCGGTGCTCGGGGCTGCCGAGCGGGTTGGGGACCGGTGGGCTGCCCTCCGGGGCGATCACGGTGTCGGGGCCGTTGATGTTGAGGTCCACCAGGCCGTCCATGTCGAGTTCGCCGGTCGCGCTGCGCAGGTCCAGGACGGTGTTCTCGGTGACGATCTCCCAGGTCGCGGGGTTGTTGTCGCCGAGCGAGAACATCAACGTGTAGGTGGCGCCCATGATCTGCTGCTGCTGGGCCAGGCAGAGACCGTTGATCACGCCCTTGGCGAAGCCCATCCGCAGTGGGTGGACGGTCGTGGTGCTGCCGTCCGGCTTGACCGTGGTCTGGTCGACGACGGCCGCCGCGTACCGGGTGCCGTAGAGGCTGCTGGTGGTCAACTGGACGGTGCCGGACTGGATCCGGAGCCCGCCGGCCAGCGCGCCGTCCGCCATCGCGCCGCCGAGCGAGCCCGCCGCCACCAGGGCCGGGAGTGCGATGAGCGCGCTGCGCCGCCAACGGGTGTGCCCCGTCTCGCCGTTCACGGGCTGGTCACCGAGATCGTGCCGGGCAGGTGCACCGGGTTGTTGGTGTTGCTCAGGTCGGAGTGGTCGTCGATGGTCCGGATGCCGTACACGTCGGCGTCGAAGTTGGTTGCCCCGGCGGTGAGTTGGATGAAGGAGCCGAAGAAGTTCAGCAGGCCCTGGATGCCGCAGATCGGGATCAGCAGGATCGGGACGCAGATCTGCTTGATGTCGCCCCACATGACGGTGGTCTCCGGCTGTCCGGCCTTGTCGATGCCGCCGAGCGAGCCGGTGTCGGGCACCGAGATGGAGATCGCGGTGCCGTCGGGCGCGGTGTGCCGGACCTGCATGTTGTCGCGGATCTGGAGCTTGGTGAAGGTGTACTGGGTGGTGACCCGGGTGGTGCCGTCGGAGAGCCGGATGGTGACGTTGTTCTTCACCGTCAGGCCGACCGCGACCATGCTGTCGATGGTGACGCGCATCGGCGTGGGCGTGGGCAGGAACGGCATCCCGAGCGGCTCCGGCTCGCCCGGCAGCACGGCGGCGGGCGCCACGAGCCGGGGCGGAGCGGCGGCGGCGCCGGCCGACCGGTCGGGGACGAGGGCCACGCCGACCAGGGCCGCGAAGGCGGCGGTGACGGCGGCGGCCCGCCGCACACGGGTCACTCGGCGCTCCCGCTGACCGCCGCTGCCCGGCTGCGCCTCGGCCCCCAGCCCGCCGTCATCGCCCCGCCGAGCACCCCGAACACCATGCCGAGCAGGAACCCGCCGAGGTTGGAGACCACCAGCGACACCACCGCCAGCACGGTGCCGATCAGCCCGAAGGTGACCCGCTGGCGCGGCGCGGCGATCGGGATCAGCCCGCACAGCATCATCCCGCCGCCGACCAGGTACCCGGCCACCGCGTTGAAGCCGACCGCGGTGACCAGTTGGATCGCGCCGAGCGAGAACTTGAGCACCGTCCAGCCGCCGACGACCAGCCAGAGCCCGCCCCAGAACGGTCTGGTCCGGCGGAAGGCGGTGAACCAGCGCCACCCGGCCCCGGCGGCGGAGCGCGTCCGGGTCAGCACGTGTTCGCCGATCCGGCGACGACCCGGATGTTCAGGGCGGGGAGGGTGAGCGAGCCGGCGATCTCGGCGGTGTAGGCGTTGGCGTTGAGCCCGGCCAGGTTGACGGTCGAGCCGTTCGGCCCGGACCCGGCCGAGCCCAGGCCGAAGCCGCCGGGCTGGGCCCCCGTCAGCGGCTGCCCGGCGACCATCACCTGGTCGGCGGACATGCCGAGCACCGCGTTCTGCAGCGTGGTGTTGCCGGAGGCGGTGAGGGTCGGCGCCTCGATGTAGAGGTTGGAGGCGTTGATGTCGGTGGTGACGGTGGCCGGCGGCGTCGCGGTCACCGTCTGACCGGCCGTCAGCAGCAGCGAGTACGGCACGCCGGCGATCGACTGGTGGACGATACCGCAGAGCCCGGCCAGCCCGGCGCTGGCGAAGCCGACCCGGGCCATCGCGGTGTTGGTGGAGGTGGAGCCGTTGGCGTTCTCGATGGTCGGGGTGTTGAGGATCGCGCCGAAGCCGGTGCCGGACACGCCGTTGGAGGTGAGGGTGAACGGGGTGTTGGTGACGTTGAAGCCCGCCGCCAGCGCACCGTGGGCGAGTGCGGCGCCGAGGGCGCCGACGGTCAGGGTGGCCGGCAGCAGGACGGCGGTGGAGCGGGCCCAGCGGGTGCCGCGCGCGGTGCCGTCGGCGGCCTCGGCGCGCATCGTCCGGTTCCAGTCGGCGGCCGACGCGCGCAGGCGGCGGGTGTACTGACGCGGGTTCAGGTGGGAGAGGTGGAGCTTCATCTCAGGCCTCCGCGGTCTCGGGCCCGGCCGGGGCGAGCCCTTGGCGGGAGCGGCGGCCGAAGCCGAGGCGGCCGGGGCGGCGGGCCGGCTTCTCCGGGAGCCAGCCGACCGCCATCGAACCGCCCAGCACGGAGAGGAACATGCCGACGAAGAACCCGCCCAGGTTGCTCAGCGGGAAGGAGGCGACGCCGACGATCACCGCCACCACGCCCGCGGTGTGCCGCTGGCTCGGGATCAGCAGCATCAGCCCGGCGAGCGCCATCAGGATGGCGCCGCCCGCCATGCCGGTGATGCCGCCGACGCCGACGTGCAGGATCTGGCTGATCGGCGCGAGCGGCAGGTAGAGGATCACGAAGCCGCCGAGCGCGGTCCACACCGCGGCCCAGAACGGGCGGGTGCGGCGCCAGCGGCGCAGCGAGTGCCGGGCGCGGGTGAACGCGGCGGGCCGGGCCGGGTCCGCGGTGGGGTCCGCGGTGGCGGCGGGGTCTGCCGGGACGGAGGTTTCGGCCGGGCTGTCGGGGGCGGCGGGAGTGGGTGCCATGGTGGTCCTCGCTGGGCCGTCGGAACTGGGGCGTCGGAGCTGGGCCTTCGGAGCTGGGGCGCCGGAAGGTTCGGGAGGGGTCGGGAGGGGTGGGGTGGGGGGCCGGGCCGGCCCCGCCCCCCCCCCCCCGGGCGGGGGGGGGAGGCGGGCCGGGGGTCCCGGAGCCGTGGCCGCCGCCCCCCCCCGGCCCCGCGGGGTGCCCGGTTGGCCCGGTTATAGCCA
>NZ_JBITBY010000005.1:510906-566171 GCF_044452665.1 Kitasatospora sp. NPDC051853
GTGGGGGGGGGGTGTGGGGGGGGGGGGGTGGGGGGGGTGGGGGGGGGGGGGGGCGTTGTTGTGGGGGGGGGGGGGGGGGGGGGGGGGGGGGGCCCCGGCCGGGCCCGGCCCCCCCACCCCGGGTGCGGGCGGTACTGCCGGACCGGGGGTCCGTCAGCAGTCGCCGCCGCCCGCGCCCTTCCCGGCGGTGTCCCCGTTGGCCAGGTTGATCGCCAGGTTCGGCAGGGTGATGGCGCCGCCGATGGTGGCGCCGTTGGCGTTGGCCTTGAGGCCGAGGATGTCGGTCTGGCCGCCGGTGGCGTCCAGGCCGAACTGGCCGGCGGTGCCGTCGGTGATGCCGGTGCCCTTGATGTTGGCGCTGTCGGCCGCCGCACCGATCTGGTTCGGGGTGGCGGCGGTGGCGTTGAGGGTCGCGGTGGCGCCCTTCACCGACTGGGCGTCCAGGATCAGGTTGTTCGCCTGGATGCCCTGCCCGGCGGCGAGTTGGGCGGTGGTGAGGGGGGTGGCCGCGGCCGGCGAGGAGATGTTCAGCGACCAGGTGCCGACCGTGCCGACGACCGGCAGGTTGACCGACTGGACGGCGTGGATGCAGATCCCGTCCAGCCCCGCCTTGGGCAGACCGACCTCGGCCGCGGCGGTGGGGCTGCCGGCGGTCACGGTGGTCAGGACCGCGCCGAGGCCCTTGGAGGCCGCGACGGTGTTCGAGGACAGGGTGAACGGAACGCTGGTGAGCGAGAGGTTCGCGGCCAGCACGCCCTGGACCATCGCCAGCGTCATCGCCGCGATGGTGGCCGTGGCCGGCACCGCGATCAGCGCGGATCTGCGCCAGCGCGTGACGCCTCTGGATTCTTCCTGCATGGGGTCTCCATCCGTCGTCCCGCGCGGCTGAGGGGTTGCGCGGGTACCTGAGACGCGGCCGGCCCCGGGAGCGCCCATCCCGACACCCCCGGAGCGCTTTACATATTTCGGCTGCGTGTCCAGAAAGTAAGCAGGAGGTGAGTAGGTGTCAAGAGAGTCGGCAGCAGTCGGTACGGTGTCCGCTCACCTGACCTGGGGCGTGGCTATAGTCGGCGGATGGCATGGATCAGGGAGACCGTCAGGTCACTGCTGCGGGACCGGCTGCTCGACACCGCCCGGGACCTGGTCGCCGCCGACGGCTTCGACCGGCTGCGGATGACCCAGGTCGCCGCCGTCGCGGGAGTCAGCCGGCAGACCGTCTACAACGAGTTCGGCTCCAAGGACGCGCTCGGCGAGGCGCTCTTCCGCCGCGAGCTCGAGCTCTGCCTCACCGGCATCGAGCAGCAGCTCGACGAGCACCCCGCGGACCCGCGGGCCGCGGCCGAGGCCGCCGCGCTCTTCACCCTCCGGCTCGCTGGGCGCAACCCGCTGGTCAAGGCCATGCTCACCGCCACCCGGGACGGCGAGGACGGCCTGCTCTCCTACCTCACCACCCGTGCCGAGTCGGCCTTCACCACCGCCACCGCGATGCTCGACGGCTACGCCGCCGCCGCCTGGCCGGAGATCGACGCCGACTCCCGCGAGCTCGCCGTCGACTCCGCCGTCCGGCTGACCGCCAGTCACATCGTCCAGGGCGCGGGCGACCCCGCCGCCTCCGCCCGCCGGATCGCCGAGGTCTTCGTCCGGGTCGCCCGCGCCTGAGGCCGGACCGGCGGAACGGCAGGCCGCCGGACCGGCGGACCAGCAGGCCCGCAGGCCCGCAGGCCGGTGGCTGACCCGGCGTCAGCCCGTCGGCGCCGGGACCTCGGTGAGGGTCGGCGCGGCGTCGACCGTCCCGAACGCCGCCGGGGGCCAGACCCGCAGGCCGACCCGGCCGGAGACGGTGGCCAGGTCGCCCCAGCCGAAGGCGCGCGAGTCCTCCGAGCCGTCCGGGTTGTCGCCGAGGAAGAACAGCCGGCCCGGCGGGACGGTCTGCGCGGTCGGGGCCGCCGTCCTGCCGCCCTCCGGCGTGCAGCAGCTGACGGTCCGGTGCGCCTGGTCCCGCCAGGCGGGGAGGTCGGCCCGGAACCACGGGCCGCTGCCGCCCGGCTGCACCAGCACGGCGAACGGCTCCTGCGGCGTCGAGACGATCTCCACCCGGTCACCGGGCAGGCCGATCACCCGCTTGACGATCACCTCGTCCCGCCCGGGGCGCTTCAGCAGCACCACGTCCAGCCGCCGCACCGACGCCCCGTCGGTGCCGGGCACGGTCAGCAGCCGCTGCCCGTCGGCGAGCGTGGGCCGCATGCTGGACCCGTCCACCCGCACCGCGAGCGCGGCCACCGCCACGGCGGCCAAGACGCACAGCACGAGCAGTCCCGCCAGCAGGCCGGACAGCACCCGGGCGGTGCGGCCGCGCGGGCGTGCGGGCTCGGCGCCGACGGCAACGTCCGTGGCGGGCTGGGCAGTCGGCATCGGGCGCTCCTGAGGGGAGAGGGCCGGTTGACGGTGCGGGTGCGACTCGCCGGTGTGGGACGGTAGCCGGGCGGGCGCCCGTTGCGGAAGACCCGGGCGGCCCCGTGTTCAGGGCCGGCGGTCGAGGGCGTCGCGAACCGCCCGCCAGCGGTCCGGGTCGTCGACGGCCACCGAGACCAGCTGGTACGCGCTGCGCTCGCACAGGTCGGCGAGCTGGGCCGCGGTCAGCTCCGCCCCGTCCAGCCAGCCGACCAACAGCTCCTCCATGTACGCCAACCAGCCGTGCACGGTGGCGGTGACGGCGGGCGTCCGAGGCGTCCCCGCCGCGACCAGGGCGGCCAGGATCCACTCCGCGAACCGGGCCCGCAGGTCCCGGTGGAGCGTCGCCATGGTGCCCGTGCCGCCGCGCTCCACCTGCCGGACCACCGCCAGGTAGAGCGTGGGGTGGCGCCGGACGAAGGCGATGAACGTCTCGATGCCGCCGCGCAGTTGCTCGGCCCCGCTGAGCGTCGGATCCGGCGCGACCTGGCCGAGCAGCTCCTCCGCCACCAGCTGCACCACGGCCGACCGGAACCCGCGCTGGGAGCCGAAGTAGTGGAACAGCAGCCCGGGCGAGACCCCCGCCGAACGGGCCGCGGACTCCACCGACAGCGTCTCCAGCCCGTCGGCGTGCACCAACTCCCGGGCAGAGTCCAGGATCTGGCGGCGGCGTTGGTCCGCCGAGAGCCGCCGTCCGGCGCGGGGTGGGGGATGCACGTGCGCATCCTATTGACTTCCCCCCGCACGTGGCTACTTTTGAGTACTACTCAACAAGGTCCGTCCGGCCGACCCGCGAGGCGAGGTATCCGCCATGCCCAGCAGCCCCCTCCGGTCGCCCGGCACGGCCCCGGTCCGCGCCCGCCGGCCGGCGCTCCCGTACGAGGAGTCCGACCTCGACCGCTACCGCGACCTGCAGCAACTCGCCTACCGGGTGGCCGAACGGGCCGCCGCGCAGCTGCGCGCGGGCATGCGGGAGGGCGACGCGGCCGAGTGGCTGCGGCAGTCCCTGCGGGCGGCCGGGCTGGGCGGCTCCGTCCGGCGGCCGCGGGCCCGGTTCGGGCGGCGGACCGCCGACGGGCCGACGGGCGGCGGCCTGACGGGCACCGGGGGGCGGCTGCTCTCCCTCCTGCGCGAGCCGGAGGTCCTGCGGGACGGCACGCCCTACCTGCTCGACGGCGTCGTCACCGCCCAGGGCTGCACCATCGGCATCGCCCTCGCCGGACGCTTCGGCGGCAACCCCGTCTGGGACGTCCTCCGGGCCGACCTACCCGCCTACCGCGACCTCGTCCTGCGCGAAGTCCGGCTGGGCAACCCGCTGTTCCGCATCCGCCGGGCCGTCGACGCCCTCGCCGCCCGCCACGGCTACGGCCGCCCCGACCACGACCTGCCGGGCGGCGTCATCGCCCGCTCGGCCCTCTCCCCCGCCCTCTCCCGCCCCGAGCACCCCCAGCACCTCCCCGACACCCGCCCCCTCCCCCCGGGCCTGTGGGCCGTCACCCCCCGGGTCACCTTCCGCGGCGTCGGGGTCGCCTTCGAGGAACTCCTCGTCGTCACCGAGGACTCCGCCTGCTGGCTCGACGACGACCTCCCGCACGTGCTCGCCCCGGCCCGCTGACTCCCCTCAGGAGGACGGGAGTTCGCGCAGCAGGGCGAAGGCCGGGCCGTCCACCGAGCGCTGGGTGCTGCTGAGCACCACGACGCCGGTACCGCGCTCGGGGGCGAGGCCGGCGAAGGAGGAGAAGCCACCGGTGCCGCCGTTGTGCCAGAGCTCCACCGCCCCGCCCTGCTTGGCGTGCAACTGCTGCCCGATCCAGCCGAGATGGGCCCAGGCGAAGGGGTTCACCGGGTGCCGGACGCTCCGGGTCAGGGCGATCGCCTCGGCCAACCCGCTCTCCTCCGGCTCCAGTTGGGCCCGCAGGAAGGCCGCCAGCTCCCCGGCGGTGGCGTGCAGGGCGCCCGCCCCGGCCAGCGCCGCCAGGTGCCAGGCCGCGACCGGACGGCGCCGGCGGTCGTGGCCCTGGACCTGCGGGCGCCCGGCGGCCACCCGCACGCCGGGCAGGCCGAGCGGCCCGGTGACCCGCCGGGCCAGCAGGCCCTCGTAGTCGGTGCCGGCGTGCCGGGCCAGGGCCAGCCCGAGCAGCCCGGCCCCGAGGTTGGAGTAGCGGTGGCGCACGCCCGGCACCGCGCCCAGCCTGGTCCTGGCCAGGGTGCCGAGCAGGACCGGTTCGGTCAGCCCTGCGTACGGGTCGGGCGCGGACGGGCGCAGCAGCGCGCGCAGCAGCATCCCGTGCGGCAGCCGTGGCAGGCCGGAGGTGTGCTGGGCCAGCTGACCGAGCGTCACCGCCTTGCCGTCCTTGACCAGATGGCCTGCCTCCGGGAGGAGTTCGGCCAGCGGCTGGTCCAGCCCGACCTCACCGTCCACCACCAGCGCGGCCAGCGCCAACGCGGTGAACACCTTGGTCACCGAGCCGATCTCGAAGACGTCGTCGACCCCGACCGCCCCGGCGGCCCGGACCTCCACCTCACCACCGGCCAGCGCGGCGACCACCACGCCCACCCGCTCCCGAGCCAGTCCGTCCGCCGTCCGCTGCGCCAGCGCGCCGAGATCATCCGCCATGCCGCCACCCTAACCACACCCCGGAACTCCCGTGCCGGCTCCCCCGTTGGGGCGGACAGGAGGGGTGCGGACGATGCGGACGAGGCAGAGGGACCGGGACGTGCCGGGGCCGGAGCAGCCGTGGAACGAGATCGTTCCGGGCCTCTGGATGGGCGGGCACGTCTGGCACGATAGCCGGACCGGCGAGTTGCAACTGGCGGTGGTCGGAACCGAGTTCGACCTGGTGGTGAGCCTGTACAGCGCGCCGGGGCACGGCCCGGCCGCCGGAGTGGAACACCTGGTCGTACCGATGCCGGACGGCCCGCTGACGGGCGCTCAGCTGCGGACGGCGGAGCGGATCGCGGGATCGGTGGCCCGGGCCGTCCGGAGCGGCGGCACCGTGCTGGTGCGGTGCCACTCCGGCTACAACCGTTCGGGCCTGATCACCGCGCAGGCCCTGGTGGATCTGGGCCACCGGGTGCCCGACGCGGTCGACCTGATCCGGCGGCGGCGGTCGCCCTGGGCACTGCACAACGAGGTGTTCGTGCAGTACCTCACGACCGGCCTCGGGGTGTCCGCACTCCTCAGCGAACTCGACGCCATCGCCTGAACTCCCGCCCGCCGCACGGGCGCTCAGCGCAACGGTGGTCACCGCAACGGCGGTCAGCGCCGGCCGAGCACCTCGGCGAGCCGGCTGACGCCGTCCGCCCCGTGCCCGAGCGCGATGGTGCGGCGGGTCAGCCCCTCGGCGGCACGCATCACCGAGGAGTCGATGCCGTGCGCCTCGGCGGTGTGCACCACGTGCGCCATCGTCGAGACCCCGGAGGTGAGCGGGTTGATCGCGCCCGAGTAGGTGCGGTCGTCGAAGTCCTCGGCGAACTCCGCGAACAGCGGCGGCAGGATGGCCCCGATGCCCTGGGCGAACGGCGCCAGCTCCCGCCCGCTGATCCCCTCGGCCTTGGCCAGCGCCAGCGCGTGCACGTAACCGGCCATCGCGGTCCAGAAGATGTCCAGCAGCGCGATGTCGAAGCCGGCCGCCCGGCCGATGGACTCGCCGAGGTGGGTGTGGGTGCCGCCGAGCACCGCCAGCACCGGCGCGTACTTCTCGTACAGGGCGGCCGGCCCGCTGTGGATGAAGACCGCCTCCGGGCCGCCGATGCTCGGGGCCGGGGTCATGATGGCGCCGTCCAGGTAGTCGATGCCGTGCTCCGCCGCCCAGGCGCCGGTGTCACGGGCCCGGTCCGGGGAGTCGGCGGTGAGGTTGACCAGGGTGCGGCCCTTGAGCGCGGCCTCGACCTCCGGGCGGCGCAGCAGCGCGTCCGAGGCGTCGTAGTTGACCACGCACACGACGGTCAACTCGCTGGCCGCCACCGCCTCTTCGGCCGTCGCGGCGCTCACCGCCCCGGCCGCGACCAGCTCGGCGTCCCGGCCCGGGGTGCGGTTCCACACGGTGGTGCGCACGCCCGCCGCCAGGAAGGCGGAGGCCAGGGCGCGGCCCATCGGGCCCAGGCCCAGCACGGTGACGGTGGGGAAGGTGTGGTTGGTGGACATACGGGGTCTCCTGTAGACATGGTGGTGGACAACGAGGAACCCTGAACGAGGACTCCCGGGGGAAGAGATGACGCGCAGTCAGGCCGTGGACCCGAGCGTGTGCGGGGTCACCGCCGCGATCGCCGTGATCGACGGCAAGTGGAAGACGTCCCTGCTCTGGCTGCTGGAGTCCGGCCCGCACCGCCCCGCCGAACTCCGCCGACGGCTGCCCGGCCTGAGCGAGAAGGTCCTCACCCAGGCGCTGCGCGAGATGGCCTCCGACGGCCTGGTGCACCGCGAGGTGCACGACGTGCTGCCACTGAAGACGGTCTACTCCCTGACCGACTTCGGCCGCCGCCTCTCCGTGGCCCTCGGCCCGGTCTCCGACCTGGGCCACGAGCGCCTCGACCTGCTGGCGGCCGAACGGGCCGAACGACCGGCCTCCTGACCTCCCGTCATCTCCCCTCTGCCCACAAGTCTGCGCGCCCGGCCCGCCCCTGCCCAGTACGCACAAATAAGTGGGTACTCCCGGCCCCGGTTCGGAGACCCCTGTTCGGAGATCAGTGTGCGCACCCGCCCGCCCGAAGTCCTGTACGCCCTCGCCGAGAACCCCGCGCTCCCCGAGTGGGCCGTCCGCCGCCTGCTGAGGTCCCGGGACGAGGACACCGCCCGGCACCTGGCCAAGAACCCGAACCTCCCGACGGTCGTCCGGCACCGGCTGGCCGGCCACCGGAGCGCCTTCGTCCGCACCGGTCTACTACGCTCGGAGGACGGGCGTACGCCCGAGCTGTACGCGCGGTTCGTCACCGACCCCGCCCCCGAGGTCAGGGCCGACCTCGCCGCTTCCTCCGGCGCCCCTCCGGAGGTCCGCGCACGGCTGGCCACCGATCCCGACGCCACGGTCCGGACGGCCCTGGCCCAGTGGTGGGTGGAGGCGCCCGAAGCCGTCCGCCGGACCTTGCTCACCGATCCCGACGGCGCGGTGCGGGCGGCGGCCTGCGCCGTGTACTACCCGCGGCTGCCCCACCCCGTCCCTCCGGCCGATCTGCACCGGGCCCTGCTCGACGACCCGCTCACCCGGGCCGGTGTGGTACCGCACCTGGACCTCACCCCGGAGCTGGCCACCGCGCTGGCCGAGGATCCCGACGAGCGCGTCCGCGAGAAGCTCGCTGCCCGCGCCGACCTGCCGGAGGCGGTCCTGGCACGGCTGGCCGAGGACCCGTCACCGTTGGTCCGCCTCGCGGTCCTGCTGCGCCGCGACAGCCCGGAGGACCTGCGGGCCTCGATCCACGCCTGGCTGGAGGCCGGTGCGCGGGCACTCGCCGACGAGAACCTCACCGACGAGCAGGCCGAACTCGCGGTCTACCACGAACTGGCCCTGGCCGACCTGAATCTCCACCTGCTGCCCTGGCTCCTGGAGGAACCGCAGCTCGGCCTGGACTCCCCCTATGTGTGCTTCCGCCACAGCGCGGCCCTGAGCGATCATCTGACGCCGGATCAGCGGGCCCGCCTCCTCGACGACCCCGTCCCGCACGTCCGGCTGGCCGCCGCCTCCTACGGCATCGACCCCGGAACCGCCGAGCGCCTGGAGCGTCGCCACCCCGCCCGGGGCAAGTTCCGCGGCCGACCGGCCGACCACGCCGACTTCCCCGTCGGGACACTGCGCCGCTTCGCCACCGACGAGGACCCGTGGATCCGCCGCCGGGCCGCCCGTGACCCGGACCTGCCGGTCGAGCTGCTCACCGCGCTGGCCCGGGACGAGGACCGCAACGTCCGACTCGTCGCGGCCGGCCACCCCGGCCTCCCGGTGGACGTCCTGGTGGAGCTCCTCGACCACCCGGACCGCAGCACCGCCGCAGCCGCCGCCCGGGCTCCCCGGCTCCCGGCCGCGGCGGTCGGGCGGCTCCTCGCCGACGCAGGGCTCTGACCCGGCTCCGGCCCTTCTCCGGGGCCCGCCGGGCTACGGGCGGCGGGCGACGGTGACGATCTCCCGGCTGCCGGGGGCGAGCGGGCCGTGGTGCCAGTCGCCGTAGCGGGCCTCGACCAGGAGGCCGGCCGAGGCGAGGAAGGCGTCGAGGGCCGGGACGTCGAGGAAGCGGAGGCGGGAGCGGTCTGTGCGGACGACCGCTCCCGCCTCGGTGGTGGTCTCGGTGAAGGTGACCACGTCGCCGGTGACGGACTCGACGTGGTGCTCGACCCGCAGGGTGCGGCCGGTGGCGGTGGTGACCTCGGAGGCGTTGGCGGGGTTCCAGGCCTCCCAGGCGCGGGCCCGGGGGTGGCGGGTCTCGAAGACGAAGCGGCCGCCGGGGCGCAGGGCGGTCCGGACGGCGGTCAGGGAGGCGGCCACCTCCTCGTCGGTGACCAGGCACTGGAAGGCGTGGCCGGTCATGGTGGCGAGTTCGAACTCACCGTCCCAGGCGGCCCGGGCCGCCGTGCCCTCGACCCACTCGACGTCGGTGCGGCGGCGCGCCCGGGCCAGCGCGGCCGGGTCGGGGTCGATCCCGGCGAGCCGTCCGGTGTGGCCGCGTTCGCGGGCCCGGTGGAGCATCTGGCCGGTGCCGCAGCCGACGTCCAGGACGGAGGGGGCGGCCGCCACCAGGGCGTCGTAGAAGGCGTCGCCCGGCCACAGCTGCGGGTCCCAGGGGTTCAGCCGGTCGTAGAGCGCGGCCGCGTCGGCGTCGGAGAACTCGGAGAACTCGGAAGGCATCGCGCCAGTATCACCGGCGGACCGGCCCCGCCCAAGTGAATTGCCTTGCACGGCAGGGAGCTTGGGATCGCCGAAGGGCCCGCACCGCCTCACGGGCGGTACGGGCCCCGGCCCGCACACGGTCAGGCGACGGTGACCACGATCTTGCCGCGGGTGTGGCCCTCGGCGTTCAGCCGCTGGGCCTCGGCGGTGCGCTCCAGCGGGAAGGTGGCGGCCACCTCGACGGTGAGCAGGCCCTTGTCGGCCAGGTCGGCGAGCTCGGTGAGCCCGGCCGTGTCGGGGCGGACGAAGACGTACCGGCCACCGAGGCCGAGCACCGCGCCGTCGGCGATGGAGGCCAGCCGGCCGCCCTCGGCGAGCAGCGCCGGGGAGACGGTGAGGGCGTCGCCGCCGACCAGGTCGAGCACGGCGTCCACGCCCTCCGGGGCGAGCGCGCGGACCCGCTCGGCCAGGCCCTCGCCGTAGGCGACCGGCTCGGCGCCGAGCCCGCGCAGGAAGTCGTGGTTGCGCTCGCTCGCGGTGCCGATCACCTTGGCGCCGAGGGCGACGGCGATCTGCACGGCGAGCGAGCCGACCCCGCCGGCGGCCGCGTGCACCAGGACGGTCTCGCCCTCCCGGACGGCCAGCGCCTGCGTCAGCGCCTGGTGCGCGGTGAGCCCGGCGAGCGGCAGGCCGGCCGCCTGCTCGAAGCTCAGCGCGGCGGGCTTGCGGGCCAGGGTGCGGACCGGCGCGGCCACGTACTCCGCGAAGGTCCCGCGGCCGACCATGTCCTCCCGGACGTACCCCATCACCTCGTCGCCGACGGCGAACTCGGTCACGCCCACGCCCACCTGCTCCACCACACCGGCCACGTCCCAGCCCGGGATGACCGGGAAGACCGCGTCCAGCACCCCGTCGAGGTAGCCGGCCTGGATCTTCCAGTCCACCGGGTTCACCGAGGCCGCGCGGACCTTGACGAGCACGGCGTCCGGGCCCAGCTTCGGCATCGGGACCTCGCCGTACTCGAGGACGTCGGCTCCGCCGTAGACGCGGTAGGTGATGGCCTTCATGGTGACACTCCTGTGCATAAAGATTTGAGGAGCTCGATGTTTCAGCTCCTCAAGTACTTGGTCGACCGTAGACCTGAATAGTTGAGGCTGTCAAGCAATTGCCGCCTACCGCCGCCCGCCCCACCGCCACCGCCGGAGCCAGGCGCGCACCATCTCCGAGCTCCACTGGGTGAGGCTGGCACGGACGACGAGGGTGTCGGGGTGCTTCGGGCCGAGGAGCCGCACCACGTCGGGCCGCAGCTCGGCGAGGAGGACCACCGCCCCGTGCACGTCGCCGGCCTCACCCCGCCACCGCGCGAGGCTGTGCCTGGCGACGAGGGCGTCGTGGTGGTCCGGTCCCAAGACCCGCAGCACGTCGGGCAGCAGCGCGGCGAGCGCGTCCGCCGCACCCGCCGCGTCACCCGACTCGCCCTGCCAGAGAGCCAGGTTGTGCCGGGTGACGAGGGTGTCGGGATGGTCCGGCCCCTGCACCCGGATCCGGTCGGGCAGTAGCTCCGTATACCCGGCCAGCGCACTCGCCACGTCGCCCGACTCGCCCCGCCCGCGGGCGAGCAGGGCACGGGTCGTGAGGGTGTCGGGATGGTCGGGCCCCAGGACCCTGATGAGATCCGGCACCAGCTCCGCGTACCCCGCCACCGCACCCGCCGCATCGCCCGACTCACCCCGCCAACGAGCCAGCTGACTACGGACGGCGAGGGTGTCGGGATGGTCGGGCCCCAGGACCCTGGTGCGCCCCGCCAACAGCTCCGCGTACCCCGCCACCGCACCCGCCGCATCATCCGATCTGCCCCGCCAACTGGCAAGGTGGGACAGGGCATTGAGCGTGTCGGCATGCTCGGCGCCCAGCACCCGCGACATGTCGGACAGCAGTTCCGCGAACCCGGCGGCCGCGCCTGCCGGGTCACCTGCCTCACCCCGCCAACTCGACTGGTGGAAGCGGGCGGTGAGCGTGGTGCGGTGGTCGGGCCCGAGCACTCGTACCAGGTCGGGGAGCAGCTCCTCGAAGGCGGCGACCGCGCTCCGGGCGTCTCCGGCCTTCCCCTGCCAGAAGGCGAGGTTGCTGCGACCGACCAGGGTGTCGGCGTGGTCCGGGCCGAGCACCCGCAGCGTGACGAGGAGGAGGTCCGCATGGGCGGCGGCGGCACCGGCCGCGTCCCCCGCCTCGCCCAGCCAACGGGCCAGGTCGCCCCGGAAGGTGCGGGTGCGGGGGTGATCCGGTCCGAGCACCCGCAGCGCGTCGGACAGCAGATCCGTCAGGGCGGCGGCGGCACCGGCCGCGTCCCCCGCCTCGCCCCGCCAACGAGCCTCCTGGGAGCGGATGGTGAGGACTTCGACGTGGTCCGCCCCTCGGAGCCGAACGACATCGGACAGCAGGTCGGCGAGGGTGGCTGCCGCACCCGCGGCGTCCCCCGCCTCCCCGCGCCAACGCGCCAGCTGGGAACGGAAGGCGAGCACATTCGGGTGGTCCGGGCCGAACACCCTGATGTGGTCGGACAGCGCGTCGCCGAGGGCGGCGGCGGCACCCGCGGGGTCCCCGGCCTCGCCCCGCCAGTGGGCGAGGTAGAAACGGGCGCCCATGACCGCCGGATGGTCCGGACCGGACACCCGGGCACGTTCGAGGACCAGTACGGCGAAGGCGGCGGCCGCGCCCGCCGCGTCGCCCGCCTCGCCCTGCCAACGGGCCAGCGTGTGACGGGTGCCCAGTGTCTCCGGGTGGTCCGGCCGCTGGACCCGGATCCGGTCGGGCAGCAGCTCGGCCAGGGCCTGTGCCGCGCCCGCCGCATCCCCCGACTCCCCCTGCCAGTGCGCGAGGTTCTCCCGTATGGCGAGTGCGTAGGGGTGGTCCGGCCCCACGACCCGCACCATGTCGAGCAGCACGCCGCCGGTGGCGGCGGCCGCACCCGCCACATCGCCCATCTGCCCCTGCCAGAAGGCGAGGTTGTGCCGCGCGATGAGCACGAGGAGGTGGTCCGGCCCCAGGACCCGCAGGATGTCCGGCAACAGCTCGGCGTAGGCGGCGGCCGCGCCCGCCGCGTCACCCGCCTCGCCCCGCCAACGGGCCAGGTCCGCGCGGGTGACGAAGGTGTCGGGGTGGTCGAGCCCCAGGACGCGGACCCGGTCGGACAACAACGCGGCACACGCCGCCACCGCACCCTCCGGATCTCCCGCCGTCCCCTGCCAGCCGGCGAGGTCGTTGCGCGCGGCGAGGGTCCGCGGGTGGTCCGGGCCCAGGATCCGTACCGCGTCGGGCAGCAGCCCGGCCAGGGCCTGCGCCGCGCCCACCGCGTCCCCCGCCTTCCCCCTCAGGGAGGCGAGGCGGGAACGGGCGGTCAGGGTGTCGAGGTGTTCGTCGCCCAGCACCCTGGTCAGCTCGGGCAGCACCCGGGCCATGGCGGCGGCCGCACCCACCACGTCGCCCGCCTCCGCCTGCCAGTGGGGCAGGTGGGCACCGGTGGCCAGGGTGTCGGGATGGTCGGGCCCCAGGACGCGGACCCGGTCGGACAACAGCTCGGCACAGGCCGCCGCCGCGCCCGCCGCGTCTCCCGACTCGCCCCGCCAGCGGGCGAGGTCGGCGCGGGCGGTCAGGGTGTCGGCGTGGTCCGGGCCGAGGACCTCCCGGCTCTCGGCCACCAGGTGGCGGAAGTGCTCCCGGGCCGCGACGGGCTGGCCGGACTCGCCCAGGCTGCGGCCGGTGCGGGGCAGCAGGGCGTGGACCTCGGGCCGGTACAGGTCGGCCCGGGCGTGGGCGGCGAGAGCGGTCGCGTTGGCGCGCAGCACCTCGGCCAGGTCGGTGTCGCGTTCGGTCTCGGGCCAGACGGCGACCAAGGCGTCGGCGGCCGTGCGGGCGAGGGCGTACCGCTGGGCGGGGGTGAGGGTGTCCCGGACGGCGTGCTGGGTGAGTTGATGGACCCTCAGGACCCGGTTCGGCGTGTCGGGCGCGTGGTCGACGAGGTGGAGCCGGTGCAGGGAGCGCAGCGCGGCCACCGCCTCCGCAGCGGTGACGGGCGCCGGCGCCGGGGCGCCGTCCGAGGGGCCCGAAGCGGGAGGAGGACGGTGCCCGGTCAGGTGTGCGAGGGCCGGGGCGCTGGTCAGGACGGTGTGCGGGATGCCGTTGGGGGCGAGGAACGAGGCGAGCCGGAGCATCGGACGGGCCAGGCCGACGGGGCGCAGCGCGTCGGCGCGGTCGAGGGAGAGGGTGAGGGCGGCGGCCGTGGTGTGGCGCTGGTCGTCGGGCAGGCGGTCGGGGGCGGCGTCGGCGAGGGTGGTGGCGCGGTCCGCGAGCAGGTCCCGGTAGGCGGCCGTGGTGACGGCGGCGTCGGCGATGTGGGCGGCGGCCTGGGAGAGGGCCAGCGGCAGGTACCCCAGGTCGCGGGCCAGGGCGGCGAGGTCCTCGGCGGGTTCGGCGCGGCCGTGGACGGCCAGGGCGCCGGTCAGGTAGGCGAGGGCCTCGGCCGGAGTGAACAGACCGACTTCGAGGACCCGGCCGCCGGGCCGGTCCAGGGCGGCCTCACGGCTGCGGGTGGTCACCACGGTCCGCCCCGAGGAGCTGGCGGGCGGCCACAGTCCGCGCAGGTCCTCGGGGTCGGTGAGGTCGTCCAGCACCACCAGCCACCGGCACGCCGGGGTTCCCCGCTTGGGTTCGAGCCAGGCCAGGAAGGTGGCGGCGGCCCGCTCGGTGTCGTCGTTGGGGTCGGCCCGGCAGAGCTCGACGCCGGCCTGGGCGAGTCCGCTCACCGCTGCGGTGCGGTTGCTCGCGTTCACCCACACCAGCACGTCCACCCGGCCCTCGCGCCAGGAGGTGCGGGCGTGGTCGGCGGCGAGCTGGGTCTTGCCGACCCCGCCCATCCCGGTCAGCACCTGGCCCAGCACCACGGTCCCCCCGTGCCGCAACTCCGCGCGCAACAGGTCTGCCGTGGCGCGGTGTTGGAACGCCTGCGCCCGTGCGGGGACGGCCCCGACCTGGTGCGGCCAGGAGGCCGGTTCCCGCGGCCCGCCCAGGTGCAGCGTCAGGTGCAGGAGTCCGGTGTTCGAGATCGCCCCCGGCCCGGCGTACGAGTGCCCGCTGTTCTCCACCCGCACCGGGCCCTGGAGGGTGCTCGCGCCCATCGGCTCCGGCGCCGGCCCGCGGTAGCCGGTCACCGCGGCGGCACCGCCCTCACTCCAGGCGTCCCCCGTGCCCGTCACCGTCACCGCGGGTCGCGGCTCGCCGCTCCGCGGGCGGCGCAGCCATCTCCTCGCCATCGACGCGGCGGCCCTAACGCGTGTGGTCGATACCGGAGTTGGCGCCGCCTCCGGTGGCCTCGCCGGTGTCCTTGGCGGTGGCCGATCCGTGCCCGCGGCCGCCGGGCCGCCTGATGCCGGTGTTGCCCCCGTCCGCGGCCCGGCCGGTCCGGACCGCCTCGTCCCTCGGCCCGTTGCCGCGGGCCGGCTGCTGGAACACCGCCCAGAGCAGGGCGAGGATGCCGACGGCGGCCTGCACCGAGGCACCCGTCATCTCACCCGCACCAGGGCTGTTCAGCAGCCACACCAACGGGGTGGAGACGATCCCCACCGCCGCCACGACGACCACGATCCTGCGCCCTCGCGACACATCCGCCCCCTTCGCCCCACCACCGTCGGCCCCCGCCGGGTCCCTACCCACTGCGCGCCCCGCCACCGCACCGCCGAACGTCACGGTTCCGTGCCCGTGGCCCGCCGGACGGGCCCGTGACGGTCCGTCAGCGGTAGAGGTCGGGAACCTCGGTGGGGTCGAGGGCGCGGACCGCGGAGCTCCAGGCCTCGGCGAGGGCGGTCTCCAGCCCGCCGTCCTGGTCGTGGCGGACCGGGGTGCCGAAGTGGACGTGGACCCGGGGGCGGCGGAGCGGGGCGGTGGCCCAGCCCGCGAGCTGCTTGGCGGCACTGCCGGAGGCGACCCGGCGGGCACCCGCGTGACCGATCGGGAGCAGGGAGGCGCCGGTGGCCTCGGCGAGACGGACCGCGCCGGACTTCAGGGCGCGCGGCGGCCGGTCGGCGGAGGCCCGGTAGTGCGGCAGGCCGCCCTCGGGGTAGAGCAGTACGCTGCGCCCGGCCGCGAGCGCGGCCCCGGCGGCGACCAGGGCGTCCCCGGCCCGGGCGGTGCCCCGGTGGACCGGGACGTAGCCCTCCCGGGTGAGGGCCCGGCCCAGCACGGGGACCCGCCAGAGCCCGGCGGTGACCAGCACCACCGGGCGGACGCCCAGCCGGTCCAGTACGCCGAGCATCAGCACCGGGTCGGCCAGCGAGGTGTGGTTGGCCGTCAGGATGAGGCCCCGGCCTCCGCCGTCCGCCAGGTGCTCGGCCCCGCTCACGGTGATCCGCCCCAGCGCCGGGAGCACGGCTCCGGCCGCCCTCGTCAGCACCCCGCCGCGGGACGGCCCGCCCCTCCGCTGGCCCCTGCGTTCGCTCATGCGGCCCACGGTAGCGCGAGCGGGCGACACCGCCGTGCAAGCCGCCGTCCGGCGGTTCAGCGGGCAACCGCCGATCCCGGGCCCGGCCCCGGGCCCGACGGCCCGTACCAGAACTGGGCCAGCGCCCCCTCCTTGTACGGTGCCGGGCTGACGCTCAGTTCGCCGGAGAACGGGCGGTCGAGCACCAGGGTGAGCAGCAGGCTGAAGCCGACCAGCGCGGCCACCGTGCCGACGAAGAGCAGCTGCATCCGCCGGCTGCGGACCCCGTAGAGGAAGGTCAGCGGGATGATCACCAGCGCTCCGCCGAAGACCAACACCTGGAGCAGCAGCGGGAGTTGCTGGGTGGCCATGGTGATCCGGGCCCGGCGCTGGGCGACCACCTCGTTGAGGTTGGCGGCGGCCAGCTCGTAGAAGGTCTGCTGGGTCTCGGTCTGCGGCTCGTAGGACTGGAGCGCGTCGTAGACCGCGTCCAGGCTCCGGGCGGTGGACTCGTAGTTGGGCTCGCCCTCGCGCATCAGCGGCCACTGGACGTCCACCACCGCGTGCAGGTAGCCGCTCATCGCGGCGTTCACCTTCTCCTGCTCCTGGGGCGGCAGGGCGCGGACGTTGCGCACCAGCGAGGCGGCGGCGGTGGACTCGGAGGCGACGATGGTGTTGGTGCTGTCCAGCTGGGTCCAGAGGGTGACGATGACGAACGCCAGGATGATGCCGTAGATCGCGCCGAACATGCCGAGCACCACGCCGACCATCTCGTTGTGCTCGCCCTGCACGGTCTGCGGGAAGCGGTGCCGGGTGAGCAACGCCCCCGCCACCGCCAGCAGCACGATCCCACCGACCACCACCAGGGTCAGCGCCGCCGTGTCGAACCCGTTCAGCAGCCACAGCTCCACGGCGCTTCCCCCCTCTTCCGGTCCTGGTCACCGGGGAGCGTAGGGGATGCGCCGGGCGCCCCCGGGCGCCGCCCACCCGTCCGGGTGAACCGTTCACCCCCACGAGTGGGCATACGACAGCGGGCCGCCCTCGCACTCCGCGAGAGCGGCCCGCCTGGACGCTGCGGGGTTGAGCGCCCGTCAGATCTTCACCGGCTGGGCCGGGGCCTCCGGCCGGGCCGGCTGCTCGACCTCGGGCGCCGGGCCGCCGCTGCTCTGCATCCGGTCGGCGAGCTTGAGCCAGATCACGCCGACGATGATGACGGCCAGCCAGACGCCCTGGACCACGGTGAGGTGCTCGTCGAAGACCACCGGCCCGAGCAGGGCGGCGCCGACCGAGCCGATGCCCGCCCAGACGGCGTAGCCGATGCTGACGTCGATGGTGCGCAGCGCGGCGCTCAGCGCCCAGAGGGTCAGCAGGAAGAACACCACCGCGACCAGCGACCACCAGAGCTTGGTGAAGCCGTCACTGCCGCCGACCGAGAGTGCGTAGCCGACCTCGAACGCGCCGGCGAGGAGGAGCATCAGCCACGAGTTGGCCGATCCGGAAGTGGAGCTGGTGTTGGACATGTGCGCGGTCCCTTCTTGGTGGATCGGAGTGGTGACTCGGGGCTCAGACGCCGCTGAGCTGGAGGCCGACGACGCCGGCGATGATGACGAGGATGCCGAGCGCCTTCTGCCAGCTGAGCTTCTGGCCGAACAGCGCGGCGCCCAGCAGGGTGATGCCGATGCCGGAGACGGAGGTCCAGATGGCGTAGCCGACACCGACGTTGAAGGTCTGCAGTGCCTTGCTGAGGAAGTAGGTGCCGATCGCGCCGCTGACCAGGGTGGCGGCGGTCCACGGGCGGTTCTTGAAGCCTTCGGCCTTGCCGGCCGCGATGGCCACCGCGATCTCGAAGACGACGGCGATGGCGAGGTAGAGCCACTGCATGGGAAATCCCCTTTCGCTGCTTGGGAGTCGGGCCGTGCGGGTCGGGTGCCGGTCAGCAGCCGTCGATCCCGCAGGCGGCTCCCCGGGTGATGGCCTGTTCGGCCTGGACGTCGAGCACGGCCTTGCGGATCTGGGCCGCCGTGGCGACGCCCTCGATGCGGTGGCGCTCGCCGATGATCAGGGTGGGGGCGACGGAGATGCGGTACGCCTCGGCGGTCCGCAACGCCTCCCGGTGGGTCTCGGTGTAGGTGCCCTCGTCCAGCGCCCGGGTGAACCCGTCGGCGTCCAGGCCGAGTTCGGTGGCGATGTCGGCGAGCACCTCGGTCCGCCCGATGTCCCGGTTCTCCTGGAAGAAGGCCCGCAGCAGGCGCGGGGTGTACTCGGCGGCCCGGCCGTGCTCGGCGGCGTACTGGTAGCCCTCGAAGGCCAGCCGGGTGTAGGGCTGCGGGGAGACGGTGGGCAGGGTGATGTCCACGCCCATCCGGCGGGCCATCGGGTAGACCGACCGGGCCCAGACGGCGGGCAGGTAGGCGTCCTCGGGGCGCAGCGTCGGGGTGGGGTGGGGCCGCAGCTCGAAGGGCATCCACTCGATCTCGACGTCGAGGTCGTGGGTGGCCTCGTGCAGCGGGCCCTCGGCCAGCATGCAGAACGGACAGACGTAGTCCGACCACACCTTGATCCGGACCTTCTCGTCCCCCTGCTCGTGTCCCTGGTCGTGCCCCTGCTCGTTCACGGTCGCTCCCGGTCGGTGGTGCGGTGGTCGGTGCGGATGGTGGTGCGGTCCAGGCTGAGGAAGTCCTCGAAGGGCTCGGTGTCGCCCGGGGTCCGCAGCGAGGTGACGCGCAGCGGCCAGCTCTCCGGGTCGTCCGCGAAGATCGAGTACGAGCCGGTGTAGTCGAAGCCGTACCTCGCGGCGGTCACCCGGTCCACGGCGTGCACGATGTGGGACACGTTGAAGTAGAGCGAGGCCATGTAGCAGAGGGCGCACGGTTCGCCGGAGGCGATCAGCGTGGCCCCGGTGGTGGCGTGCAGTCCGTAGGTGCCGGCGGCCTGGCGCAGGGCGACCACCTCGGCGTGCGCGGTGGGGTCGTTGTCCTCGCGCACCCGGTTGAAGCCGGTGCCGAGGATGCGGCCGTGGTTGACGACCACTCCGGAGAACGGAATGCCACCCCTGGCCACGTGTTCGCGGCTGATCCGGACCGCCTCGCGGACGTACTCGGTCAGCTCGCTCTCCGAGATCTCGGAGTGACGCATGCTTCCCCCTGGTCGAGCTAGTCGAAGCCGAAGCATTTGCATGTATCTGCATATTCAAGATCCGCACAGAGCCCCATCGCTGGGGCCTGGCGATGAAGAAAGCTTGCATGAGCAAGCATCTTCCTGTCAACCGCTGAGCTCAGGCGGCCCTCAGGGCTTCCGTGGAGACGCCTGCGGAGGGCGCGGCGGCGAGCCGGCTGTAGGCGAAGGCCGCCGAGACCAGGGCCATGTGGTGGTGCCATCCCGGATAGGATCGCCCCTCGAAGTCCCTTAACCCGAAGCCCCGTTGGAGCCTGGCCACGGCCTCGTCGGCGGCCGTGCGGCGCTCCGCGCAGGCGAGCAGCTGCTCGGCCGGACGGTTCACCATGTTGGTGATCCAGAGCTGGTCCTGCTCCTTGGCGCGCAGCGCGGGCCGGGCGAACAACCGGTGCAGCCGAGCCCGGCCGGCGGCCGCGGTCACCCCGGGCACCTGCACCAGGCCGCCCCGGTCCCCCGCCCGGCCGGACCCCGCCGGATCCCCCCCTCCGCAGTCGGAGAGGATGCGGGCCGCGGGCATCAGCGCCCGGCCGGAATTGCAGGCGCGGACGTCCAGCGGGGCGAGCGCGAATCCGTGCGGAACGGCCAGCACGAATTCCAGCCCCCGTTGGTTGAGCCCCTCGGCGATCAACGCCGGGTCCAGGTAGCCGTCGAGGTCCACCACCAGCGGCACGGACCCGTGGCGCGAGCGGCCCACCGTCAGGTCCACCAGCCGGAGGATCTCCTCCCCGGTGGTGGCCGCGACGGCGGACGGGATCCGGGCCTGCTCGCGCAGCGGCGCGGTGGTCCAGGACTCGGGGAGCAGCAGCCGCCAGCCGACTGGGAGGTCACCGGCCTCGGTGGACATGAAGACGGCGGTGCCCACCTGGCAGTTGACGGTCCGTCCGGCGCCGGGGACGAAACGGCGGTGCACGCCGCAGGACTTGTCCCCGCGCTTGGGCAGGACCACCGGGGCGACCGTCCAGGCCAGGGGTCTGGCCCGGTCCTCGGTCCACTGTCTCAGCCGGTCGAGGACCGGCTCCCAGCCCCAGGGGCTCTCGTTGACGAACTGGTGCAGCGCCTGCGCCGCGGTGGGCGACTCGCCGGCCAGCTCGGCCAGGCGGCGGACGGACTTCTTCCCGGAGGCACCGAGGAGGCCGTACACATACGCGTGCGCCCACCTGCGCTGGTCGGATCTGCGGAAGTGGGCGAACAGTTGGTCCGTGAACTGGGCGACGGGATCCCGCCTGCTCATGTCGTCGATCCCTCCTGTGACTGCGGAAACGCGGCGTCAATTCGGGCTTCCCACACAGTAAAGAACGTCCACGCAGTTTTCCACCGGCGAAAAGTAGCGCGTCCACTCCGTCACATCGGAATGGACGGCAGCTCCCCTTTTCGATGAGGTACCGGACCTGGTCCGTCAGCACGCGGCACCGGCAAACCGACCGACCGGCCCGGAAACTTGCATGAGCATGTATCATTTGCCAGGACCGCAGCACCCCCAAGGGAGGCACCATGGCGAACTCTCCACCCGTGTCCCTGCCCACCTCCGACCACGCGGTGTGGAACCGCGTCCTGACGCTGCACACCTACGTGGAGCGCGAGTTGGCACTGGCCCTGCAACGCAGGCACGGCATCGGACTGTCGGAGTACCGCTCCCTGGAGCACCTCCAGCACTCCGCCACCAGCGAGCTGCGCATGCAGGACCTGGCCGACAAGGTCGGCCTCGGTCAGTCCTCGGTGACGCGCCTGGTCGGGCGCCTGGAGACGGCCGGCTTCGCCTTCAAGGACCTGTGCCCCTCGGACAAGCGGGGCGTCTACGCCGTCATCACCGACGAGGGCCGTCAGCGCTACCAGGCGGCCAGGGCCACCTACGCGGAGGTGCTCTCCTCCGCACTGAACACCTTCACCGCCGACCCCGCGCTGGGCCCCACGGTCCAGGCGCTGCGCGCGGCCCAGGGCTGACCGCCCGGCCCTGCGCCCCCGACCCCGAACGCTTCGGCGTTCGGGGTCTTTTATTTGCATGTGCAAGTTGAGTGGCCCGCGTCACAACCACTTCGCCAAGTGGATGCTTGACCAAGCATGTACCTGCTCGGCTAACTTTTCTCTCGACAGCGCACGATTCGAACAGCCGGACGGCACACCAGCTGCCGGAGGCTGCGACTGCGAGGAATCCCGCCGTGCCATCGTCCCGCCTCGCCGAGACCGTCGCCTCCCACGGCCGCACTCGGCCCCACCAGATCGCCCTCCACCACCACGACCAGGCCGTGACCTACGGCCAACTGCTCGATCTCACACAGGAGTTGAGCAGGAAGCTGGCGCAGCTGGCACTGCCGGAAGGCAGCACCGTCTGCGTGCCGGCCCACAAGACGCCGCGCACCGTCGCCCTGCTGCTGGCCCTGGCCGGCCGGGGGCACGTCGCCCTGGCCCCCTCCCCCGACCTCGGCGGCGAGGTGCTCGACCGCCTCGCCCGGCAGGCCCGGGCGGTGCGGGTGCTCACCGCCGAGGAGAGCGGCGGCCTCACCGCCGCCCCGGTCGCGGCGGACGAGCGGGAGGCCGCGGGCTTCACGGCGCCGGACCCGGCCCGGACCAGGCTGCTGCTGACCACCTCCGGCTCCACCGGCACGCCGAAGATCGTGCCGATCGGGCAGGACGGCTTCGAGTCCTTCGCCGACTGGGCCACCGAGGAGTTCGGGCTCTCCGCCCACGACACCGCCCTGTCCTACGCACCGCTCAACTTCGACCTGGCCCTGCTGGACGTCTGGGCCTTCCTGCGGCTCGGCGCCACCGTGGTCCTGGTCGACCGCCGGCGCTCCACCGAGGGCGAGCAGCTGGCCGGCCTGGTCGCCGGACACGGCGTCAGCTTCCTGCAGGGCGTGCCGATGCTGTACCGGCTGCTGCTCGAACGGCCCGGGGTCTTCCCGACCGTCCGGCACGCGGTCTTCACCGGCGACCGGATGCCGGCCGAGCTGCTCGGCCGGACCGCCCCGGCCTTCCCCCGGGCGGCGTTCCACAACGTGTTCGGGTGCACCGAGACCAACGACTCCTTCATCCACCGGCTGGACCGCGCCGACCTGTCCGGCCCGATGCCGATCGGCCGGCCGGTCCGCGGCACCGACGCCCTGGTGCTGGCCCCGGACGGCCGGCGGATCACCGGCGCCGGCAGCGGTGAACTGCTGGTCACCACACCGTTCCAGACCACCGGCTACCTGCGCCGGGAGCTGAACGCGGCGGCCTTCACCGAGCTCGACGGCAAGGTCTTCTACCGCACCGGGGACATCGTCAGCCGGGGCACCGACGGCCGGTACTTCCTGGAGGGGCGCGCGGACTGGCACGTCAAGGTCCGCGGCATCCGCACCAACCTCCAGGAGGTGGAGAACGTCATCGCCGCCCACCCGGACGTCGCGGAGGCGGTGGTCGTGCCGCTGCCCGACCCGGAGGCCGGGGTCCGCCTGCACGCCCACGTCACCCACCGGCCCGGCAGCACGCTCACCGGGCTGCGGCTGCGCACCCACCTGGGGCGGCACCTGCCCCGGCACGCCATCCCCAGCTCGGTGCACGTCACCGGCACCGCCCTGCCCCGTACCTCGACGGGCAAGCCCGACCGCAACCTCATCAAGCAGGACCGCCTGAAGGAGAGCGAAGCATGAGCAGCACCGAGATGGCCGACGAGGTCCGCGCCTACGTCGCGGCCGAGTTCCTGGCCGGCGAGGACGCCTCGGACCTGACCGGCGACTACGACCTGATCGAGTCCGGGGTGCTCCACAGCCTGGGCCTGGTGCGCCTGCTGTCGCACTTCACCGAGACCTACCGACTCCCGGTCGACGAGCTGGACTTCACCCCCGACGACTTCCGGACCATCGACTCGATGGTGGCGCTGATCCTCGAGCACCGCCCCGCCACCGTCTGACGCACCACCAGCACCACCGGCACCCCCACCACCCACACGGAAACACCTTCCGCAGTTCCCCTGAGGAGAGACAGAGATGTTCGTTCGCAGCCTCGATGACATCGCCCCGGTCGAGTGGGGCAACGGCACCAGCCACCGCCTGCTCACCAAGTCGGACGGCATGGGCTTCGCCGTCGCGGACACCCTGGTGCGCAAGGGCACCTCCAGCGCGCTGCAGTACCGCAACCACCTGGAGGCCTGCTACTGCGTCGGCGGCTCCGGCGAGGTCGTGGAGAAGGACGGCACCCGCCACAAGATCACCAAGGGCACCATCTACGTCCTGGACCAGCACGACCCGCACTACCTGATCGCCTCGGACGACGAGGACCTGCTGCTGGTCTCGATCTTCAACCCGCCCATCGTCGGCACCGAGAAGCACGTCCTCTCCGAGGACGGGTTCTCGCAGTACTGATCCGTCCCGCCCCCGGGCCCGCCGCACCCCCGGCGGCGGGCCCGGGCCGCGCGACCCACCCGAGGAGCCGAGGAGCCCGACGTGACCGAGGACCTGTACCAGCTCACCGCACCCTGGGCGGACCGACTCAACGCCGACCTGGCGGCGGCGGACGCGGCCGGGGAGTTCCCGCACGACAAGTGGAAGGCGCTCCGGGAGAGCGGCCTGTTCCGCACCCACGTCGCCACCGGGTACGGCGGCGCGGGCCACGGCCTGACCGCCACCATGCGTGCCCTGGAGGGCCTCGGGTACGTCTCGCACGACGCCGGGCTCTCGTTCTCCGCCTCCACCCAGATCGTCTCGGTCGGCGTGCCGCTCCAACGCTTCGGCAGCCCGGAGTTGAAGGAGCACCACCTGCCCCGGATCGCCTCCGGCGAGGCGATCACCGCGCACGCGATCACCGAGGCCGGCGGCGGCTCGGACGCGATGAACCTGACCACCACCGCCCGCCGCGAGGGCGACCACTACGTGGTCGACGGCGGCAAGATGTTCATCACCAACGCACCCGTGGCCGACCTCTTCCTGCTCTACGTCCGCACCGGGAAGCCCGGCCCGTTCGGCCTCACCACCCTGCTGGTGGAGGCCGGCACCCCGGGCCTGACCGTCGGGCCCGCGATGGACAAGATCGGCCTGCGCACCAGCCCGGTCGGCACGCTGACCTTCGATCAGCTGCGGGTGCCGGTCCGTCAGCGGGTCGGCCAGGAGGGCATCGGCTTCCTGGTGCTGGACCACGTGATGAAGCGCGAGGTGCTGTTCGGCTTCTCGCTCACCCTGGGCGAGATGACCAGGCGGCTGGAGACCACCGTCGCCTTCGCCAAGGAGCGCCACCAGTTCGGCCGGCCGATCGGCGACTACCAGGCCGTCTCCCACAAGATCGCCGACATGAAGATCCGGGTCGAGACCGCCCGCAAGTGGCTGGCCGACACCGGCGCCAAGGTGGAGCGCAACGAGGACTCCGCCCTCGACCTGGCCGTCACCAAGACCGTGGTCTCCGAGGCCAACCTGCAGACCGCGCTGGACGCGGTGCAGATCCACGGCGGGCGCGGCGTGCTCACCGAGTACGGAATCGAGCGCGACCTGCGCAACTCGATCGCCGGGACGATCTACTCCGGCACCTCCGAGATCCAGCGCAACCGGATCGCCACCCTTCTCGGGCTCTGAGAGAGCTCACCGAGAGGGCCCTCCGAGAGGAACTCCCCGTCATGACCGAGCAGTTGGACCACCTCACGCTCCCCACCGCCTTCCTGGACCACCAGACGGAGGAGGTACAGGCCTTCGTCGACCACGCCGTCAAGGACCGCTCCGCCGACCCGGTCACCAAGGCGGTCGAGCTCTACTACGCCGTCCGTGACGGCGTCTTCTACGAGGTCTACGGCGCCCCGCTGACCCCCGAGGGCCTGCGCGCCTCGAACACCGTGACCACCAGGTCCGGCTTCTGCATGCACAAGTCGGTGCTCTACGCGGCCGCCGTCCGGGCCGTCGGCATCCCCTCCCGGCTGCTCTACAGCGACGTGCGCAACCACCTGGCCTCGCCCCGGCTGCTGGAGCACATCGGCAGCGACGTGTTCTTCCACTCCCTCACCCAGGTGCACCTGGAGGGGAGGTGGGTCAAGGCCACCCCGGTCTTCAACAAGCTGCTCTGCAAGCTCTACGGCATGCAGCCACTGGAGTTCGACGGCCGCACCGACAGCCTCTACCACCCGACCGCCGAGGGCGGCGGCTCGATGGAGTTCCTCACCGACCACGGCGCCTTCGACGACCTGCCCTACGAGTTCGTGCTGGCGAACATGCGCCGCAAGCACCCCAAGTTCCTGGACGAGTCCGGCACCGGCACCGTGTCCGGCGGACGGCTGGCCGACGAGGCCGCCACCCCCACCCGCTGAAGGAGACCGACGATGAGCAGCACTCCCCCGCCCGTCGACGGCTGGGACGCCTCCACCCGGATCGGCGTCGTCGTCCCGCACGCCGACGTCGGCCCCGAGGCCGAACTCCAGGCGCTCGCACCGGAGTCGGTGACCATCCACGGCTCGCGGATCCACTTCGCCGCGATGCGGGCCGGCGGCGAGATGGACGAGAAGATCCCGCACGACCCGATCCTCTCCTTCGTCCGGGCCCCCTACCTGGACCAGGCGGTGGAGCTGCTGGCCGCCTCGCCGCTGCACGCCCTCACCCTCGGGTTCACCTCCTCCTCGTACGCCCTCAAGGCCGCCGGTGAGCAGCAGCTGTACGAGCGGCTGCTGCCGGTCACCCGCGGCCTGCCGATCACCGGCACCACCAGGGCCGCCCGGGCCGCCTTCGACGCGCTCGGCGCCCGCCGGATCGCGATCGTCAACCCGCCGTGGTTCGACGACGCGCTCTCCACCCAAGGGGCCGACTACTTCGAGGAGTTCGGCTACCAGGTGATCCACCACGGCCCGTGCGGACTGCCCTCGAACCAGAAGGCGATCACCCCGGAGAACCTCTCCGCCTGGATCCGCACCACCGTCGCCGCGCACCGCCCCGACGCCGTCCTGGTGGCCGGCAACGGCATCCGCGCGGTGGGCACCGTCAAGCCGCTGGAGGAGGAGCTCGGCTTCCCCGTCCTGACGGCCAACCAGGTGCTGATGTGGCACGCGCTGCACCTCGCGGACGCCGCCCACCTGGCCGCCGCCGTCACCGACTACGGCCACCTGTTCTCCGTCACCCCCGAGGACGGCGCGGCATGAGCCTGCTCGACGCCCAGGCCTACGAGGCCGTCTTCGGCACCCCCGAGGGCGACACCTACCGCGTCCCGCTGGTCTGCTGGCGGGAGGACGGCGAGCACGTGCACGGGCTGGCCCTGATCAAGGGTCACCTGCGCCGGGTGGACCGGCTGCCGCAGTTCCTCCGCTACGCCGACCGCTCCGAGACCCGCACGGTCCCCCCGGTGACCGGCCCCGGGGTCACCACGCTGGCGACGGTCCGCCCGCTCTCGGATGCCCGGCTCTCCTAGTGCCGCGCCCGGCGATCCGACGTGGGACCGGATCGAGCCGTCCACACCGGCCGGTCCGGTCCACGGGTCGTCGCAGGAGAGACCCCTAGCCTCGGCCGCGGCGCTCGGAGGCCTCGCGGTAGCGCTGCATGAGCTCATCGAAACGGCGCCGGTCCTCCGCCTCGGCGGTCGCGGTGGCGAGCAGCAGGTCGTGGCCCGCCGGCAGGGCGGACAGGCCGTGCAGGGCGACCGCCCGCGTCAACGGCGCCCCCGCCGCGTCGGCCCTGGCCTCCGCCAGTGCCCGGTCGCCCAGGGCGGTTCGGTACCGCCAGTCCGGCGCGCACCGGAAGACCGAGCGCAGCGCCACGCCGAACAGGACCGTGTGCAGCAGCAGCGGCTGGGCGAGGTCCTCACCCCGAGCGGCCAACCACCACGCCGAGACCACTGCGGACAACAGCACCAGGACGGCCACCGCCCGGGCCACGGTTGCGCCGGGGCCGACCAGCCGCTCGTACAGCGCCCGGTCCAGCAAGAGCCCGCGGCGGACCAACTCGGCGTCCCGATCCGCCCCCCGGATCAGCGCCGCCTCCGCCACCGCGGTGATCCTGACCGTGCGGCTCGGCCCCGCGGCCTCGATCAGGGCGGCCTCCACCTCGTCACCGGGCACCGGGTCGGTCACCGTGACGGTCCCCTCGGGGGACGCCGTCAGCCGTCCCTGCTCGTGCATCACCACCAGGACGGTCGGCTTCACCGTCTGGGCCAGCCGGGCCAGTTGGTAGAGGTCCAGTTCACCGATGGCCTCGGCCTCCTTCTCCCGCTCGGCCCGGTACAGCTCCGCCACCGCCCTGCGGATCCACCAGCGGGTGAGGCTGACGACAGCCAGGGAGGCGACCAGGAGCACCAGGTACAACCGCACAACAACCCCCGGGATAGGACCACTTGGTGGGATCCGCCAGTGTGGGCGCGCCGGAGGCCCGCTGGCAAGGCGGCCCCCGGCGACGGGGCCGGCCGCACGCGCGTCTTGCCAGGAATCGCCGAGTTGCTCCCCTCACGGCGCCGGCGAGTCGGCTCCGGCACAATCGGCGCCATGACGGATCGGGTTAGAGCGGTGTTCGAAGCGGCGGGGTGCACGGGCGCGCTGTGCGTCCTGGAGGTCGACGGGGAGGGCGAGTTCGCGGTCGAGGCCGACGCGCCGGTGGTGGCGGCCTCGGTGAGCAAGGTGCAGATCGCGTTGGAGGCGGAGACCTGGTTCGCCGAGGGCCGGCTCGACCCGCGCGAGCGGGTGGTGCTGCGGGCCGGGGAACGGACCGACGGCCCGACCGGCCTCTCCCTCCTGGACGACGACGCCGAACTCTCCCTGCGGGACCTGGTGGTGCTGATGCTCACCATCAGCGACAACCCCGCCACCGACGAACTGCTCCGCCGGATCGGCACCGCCCCCGTCAACACCACCGCCGAACGGCTCGGCCTCACCTCCACCGTGCTCGACACCGACCTGCGGACCATGCTCGACACCGTCGGACAGGACCTCGGCCGGGCCGACTGGGCCGACCTCCAGCACTGGGCCCCCACCGCCACCCCCGAACAGCACACCGAGGCCGACCGGCTGCTGCTCGCCTCCCGCGCCCTGGACCCGGCGCGCTCCCCGCTGCGCACCACCCCGCGCGACATGGCCCGCCTGCTGACCCTGATCTGGACCGACCGGGCCGGGCCCGCCGCCGCCTGCGCCCGGGTCCGCTCGGTGATGGCCCGTCAGCTCACCCGCCACCGCCTCGGCAGCGGCTTCCGCCCACCCACCCGGGTCGCCGCCAAGAGCGGCAGCCTCTTCGGCGTCGTCCGCAACGAAGTCGGCGTGATCACCCTCCCCGACGGCCGCCACTACGCCGCCGCCGTCTTCACCCGCTCCGCCCCCGGCGCCGACGACGCCGCGATCAGCACCGCCATCGGCCGGTCCGCCGCCCTGGCCGTCGCCGCCCTCACCGGGGCCGCCTGACGCCCGTTGCCGCCGGGCGGGGTGCGGACCCCGTGAGAACCACCCGCGGCTCCGGGCGGTCGGCCTTCACGGGTGGTGTCCGACCGGCCGGTTGGTCGGGTTCACATCCGAGGGGGACGGCGAGGGTGGAGCCCCCGGGCTCGCTTCGGGCGGGACGTTTGGGCGATGGGGCGGGGGGAAGATAACGGCCCGGCCGTCGCTCGTCGTGACGGCCCGTCAGTGAGAGGAGTGCGGGTGCCGATCAAGGCGGTTCGCATCGGCCGGGGGTCGCGCCGTCGGCCGGTGCCCGCTGGGGCGCGGCGACGCCCCAGGCCGAGACCCACCAGGGCGAGGCCCGTGGAGTTGGAGCCCGGCGGGCCGGCGGGCCATCCGTCCGTTCGGGTGGCCGTCGGACGTGACGGCGGGTCGACGGGGCCGCAGCCGGTGGAGGTCAGGCTCCCGTTCGGCCGGGGCCTGGAGTGGGCGACACCGGAGTTGACCGTGTCGGGCGTTGCCACCTACCAGGGGCGCCGTTCGGCCGACGGGCTCGCCCTGGCCTTCGACGCGGTGGACCTCGGGGAGCCCGGCTCGGTGGTGGAACTGCGCGTCGCGGTGCAGGTCGGAGCCGACGTGGTCTTCCCGGGCGAGTGCGCCGTCGAGTTCGTCGTCGGCGGCCGGTCCGTCCCCTCCGCTCCGGTGCGGACCGCGGCGCCGCCCGGCCGGAGCCCGTCGCTCGAGGTGTCACCCTCCGACGGGTGGGAGAGCGTCCTGGTCCCCGGTGGCCGCCACGGCGAGCCGGGAGTGACGGTCCGGAGTCCGGCGGGTGCGACGGACGAACCGTCGACCGTCACCGTGACCCTTCCACCTGACCTCGACCTGGCCTGGGGGCGGGAGGATTCGCCGGGGCATGCCCATCTCCTGGCGATCCATCACGAGGACAGCTGCTTCGTCTTCTTCCGCCGCGGCACACCCCTGGCCGGTGGCCGCGCGCTCGTCTTCACCGGGGTCGAGACGGCGAGCAGCCGACCGGATCACCGGATCCATCTGTCGGTCGAGGTGCGGCGGTCGGCCACGGCTCGCCCCGGGCGTACGTCCCTGTTGTTCACCGTGGACGGCATCCCATGCGGTTCGACTCCCGTCGTGGTGACCGGCGACGGTCCGTAGGGGCTGGTGCGAGTTCAGCACGCGAGGAGCACACCCTTGCGGAGGAGGTCGGGCTTCGCCGGGCCGCACACCGGCCTCCTGGGCATCCCGTCAACCCGAAGAGCCGCCTCGCCGCAGCCTCTGCCACCACCGCCGCCACCCCGCCGGGCCGGCCACCGCAGGGCCCCGCCGACGACGGGAGGGGGCCTCGGCCTCCAGCAACCTGGGCAGGAACAGCTCCAGCCGCACCCGCTCGGCGACCACCACCTCCTGCTGCTCGTTGTACCTGACGGTCAGGGAGAAGTCGTGGACGGCGGAGCGGTCCGAGGCGATCGTGACGAGGAAGCGGTCGGCCTCGCCGCTCTGCACGAACTGGGAGAGGGGCACCGCGACCCGGTAGGTGCTGCCGGTGGACGGGAGCACCATCGAGTACCGGTGGGCGGGCGGCAGGTAGCCCCCGATCCTCGGCGAGCCGTCGTCGGTCAGGTCCAGACGGCCCCGCACCGGGTTCGCCGTACGGACCGGGGCGCCGTCCGGGCCCGGGTGGGTGTATTCGAGGATCCCCTCGACGAAGGCCTGGCCCCGTTCGGCGAAGGTGCCGAGGGCGGCGTCCAGTTGCGCCCGTCCACTCGCCGAGCGACCGGCCGGGCCGGCCAGGTGCCTGATGGCTCCCGGGTCGGCACCGCAGGACCGGAGGGCGTCGGCCACGGGCCACTGCGTACGGCGCCGCCCGCTCCGCCCGGTGCCCTCGACGAGATCTGCGGAGCGCAGCACGAACGGACCGCCGACCGGCCGGGACGCTCCCGGAGCGGCGAAGAGCGAGAAGGTGAGGGTGCAGTCCTCCATCTGTCCCCAACCGTCGTTCCGCAGGACGATGTCCATCACGTCGTACTGGAGGACCGGGACGGCCCGCAGGTCCGGCTCGGAGGACCTGACCTCCAGGACCGCCTCGTGGAGCAGCACGGCTTCTGCGGTGTTGTTGACCACCTTGACATCCAGGACCGGCCACCGGTGGTTCCGCCAACTGCCCTCCAGCAGTTCGCCCGCGTGCACGCGGTCCAGGTAGTCGTCCACCGGTCGGATCCTCCTGCGCTGCGCCGTTCCTGACATCTCGTAGGACAGGGCGAACGCGGGTGCCCCGTCGGGCGTGATGCCGAGGACCACGGTCGGCCGGGCGGGCCCGGGCGGATCGGGTCTGGGGGTGAGGTGGATGCCGCCGTGGACCGTGGTGGCGTTGATGGTGACGGGGCCGGTGCTCCCGAAGCGGTTCAGCCCTGCGTCCGCTCCGGCCGGGTAGGGGAGTTGATCACGGCGCCTCCGTTGATCACCCCGGCGGCGATCGAGCCCGGCATGCTGCGGATCTCGACGTCACCGCCCACCGACAGGCTCCCGTCGCCGCTGGAGACACCGCCGTCACCCGACGGGGTACCGGCCAGCAGCGCCCTCAGCTCCTCCGCCGCCCGCTCGCGCTGGGCGGCGTCCTGCACCGCCGCCAGTGCGGCCTCGAACCGGGCCCGCCAGAGTGCCTCCTGGCGGGCGGTCACTTCGGTGAGCTGCTCGGGCACTGCCTCGCCCAGCAACCGCGCGGTCTCGTCGAGGAGTTCGAGCTCACCCGGAACCCGAGTGCCGTCCGATCGGCCGAACCATCCGGCCACCCGTGCCCTCGTCCCGGTCCACGCATCGGTGACAGCGGCCTGCACCACCGCCGCGCCCCCGGCTGCGGCCAAGGCCGCCAGAGCCTCCGTCAGCACCGTTCCTCCTTCGGTCCATCCGCTTGACTGCGTACAGACGAATCATAGAACAGCCCCACCCACCAACCTCCGTCCCCTGTCCGGTGATTGGCGGTCCGGAACCCGGCGGGTCAGTGGCGGTGGTGGTTGTCCGGCTGGGCCGGGTCGCCGGGGTGTTCCAGGCCGGGGACGAGGGTGAGGCGGGTGGCCCGGGCCTGGTCGAGCCAGCGGGCGAAGGTGAGGCGGCGGGCGGCTCCGAGCGGGTCGGCGGTGGGGGTGGTGGCGGGGCGGGAGCGCAGGCCGACCAGGGTGGCGGTCCAGCCGTCGGTGGTGACCTCGGTGCCGGGTGGGGCGGCGCGCAGGGCGGCGGCGAGGGCGGTGGGGAGGGTGTCCGGGTCCGCCTCGAAGTCGCCGTCCGGGGTGGAGAGTTGCCAGCGGGGCGGGGCTGTGTGCGGGGGTGGTGGGGGCGGGGCCGTGACGGTGGCGGTCACCGCCGTGTAGACCGCGCGGACGGCGGGGCTGCCCTCGAAGGCGGCGGCGGTGATGGAGCCCAGCTCCACGGCCGCGCGCTGGTCCAGCCGGACGGGGCCGGGTTCGGCGAGGTCGAGGCCGCGCTCGGCGGCGACGGCCGCGCAGAGCTCCTCGGTGAGCAGTACCTGGGCCACCCAGCGGGTGAGTTGGCGGTCCTCGGCGCTGCCGGGTGCGGGCAGGGCGGAGGCGCGCGGGCCGGAGCGCAGCGCCGCCAGGCGGCGGTCCAGGCCGGTGCGCGGCAGGGGCCGGCCGTCCAGCAGGCCGAGGACTCCGGGGGCGCTCACGGGGTCACCACCACCTCGACGGTCGGTGCGTACTGGCAACGGCCGTACCACATCACCTTGGTGACGGCCCAGAAGGTGCCGGGCGGGGCACCGGGCGGCGCGACGACGGCGAAGACCGCCTCGGTCTCGGCGCCGGCCGCGACCCGGAAGCCGCGCACCGGGTCGGGCAGCAGCTCCCAGCTGCCCCAGGGCGAGACCAGTTGGAGCTCGCCGCGGATCTCGCCCCGGGTGCGGTTGGCCAGCCGGACCACCAGCTCGGCCCGGCCGCCGGGGGCGACCCGTACCGACTCCGCGGCGACGTCCACCGTCAGCCCGGTGTCCCGGCCCTCGGTGGCGGTGGTGCCCTCGATCAGAGAGAAGTCCTCGGGCAGCGGGCCGGGTGCGGGCGGCTCGACGCCGACGGCCACCGTGCAGACGTCCTCGACGAGTTGACTTTGGTGCTCGGTCCGGACCGCCGCGAAGTACAGGCCGGGCGCGGCGTCGGCGGGCGGGGTGAGGGTGACCGGGAAGCGGAGGTGGCCGGAGGCGGCGAGGCGGTACGGGCGGCGGCGCGGGGTGGCCTGCCAGCCGTCCGGGGGGATCACCTCGGCGGTGCCCTCCACCTCGGCGTCCACCAGCTGGGAGGCGAGCACGGCGGAGAGCTCGACCGGGGCGCCGTCCGTGACCGGGGCCAGGCCGGGCGTCAGGCCGACCGAGACCGGGAGGTAGCCGAGCGGGGCGGGGCCCCGGTTGTGCAGCCAGTAGCGGGAGTGGACGGGTTGGGCCGCCTCCGCGACCGGGCCGAGCGGAGGGCCGCCGGGAGCGGCGGCGGCCGGACGGGCCGTCAGGGTGGCGATCTCGGAACCGTCGAGGAGCAGGGGCAGGGCAGCCGGGGTGAGCGGGCGTTCCAGCAGGTCGGCCCGGTGCGGCTCGGCCAGGGTGAGTGCGCCGGAGAGGGTGGCCCGCCGGCCGAGGCCGGTGGACTCGACCAGGCGCAGCGTGACCCCGGCCGCCGGGTCGGCGGGCGCGGCCGAGCCGTGGGCGTGCGGGTTCCCGGTCGGCTTGAGGGTGCCGAGCCGCACCTCGCGCTGCGGTTCGACCCGCAGCCAGGAGTGGTGGGCGGGCAGGGTGCCCGCCCGGGCCGGGAGCACGGTGGGCAGCAGCGGGTGGTTGAACTCCTGCCCCTGGGAGGGGAGGTGGAGGGCCCGCCAGTCGCCCTCGCCGGAGACCAGGGCGTAGTCGAAGTGGTGGGTCCAGTGCTGGAGTTGGAAGGAGGAGCCGTCCGGGGCGGTGCGCCGGGGCGGGTCGATCCAGACGCCGGAGGGCCAGCCGGTGCAGGAGCGCAGCAGGGAGAGGTGCAGGGCGCCGGTCGGGTCCACCGCGAAGCCGGGCATGCCGCGGTTGAGCAGGGCCACGGTGTGGTCGGTGAGGTGCTCGGCCTCGGGCAGCGGTCCGTCGGGGCTGACGGCCTCGATCACCGCGCCGTCGAGTGGCACCGAGGCGGGGTCGGCCAGGATCAGGGCGGGCAGGGCGCGCAGGCCGCGCAGGTCGGCGTTGGGCTGCCAGGCCTCGCGCAGCGGCTTGTGCGCGGGCACCCAGACCCGGCCGTGCGCGGCCAGTACCTCCGCGTACCCGCTCCCGGCCCCGTCCAGCAGCTCCCGGGCCAGTGGGTTGGCCTCGGGGCCGCCGAGGACGATCCGGACGTCCGGGAGGTTGGAGTCCACCTCCAGCCAGCCGTAGCGCGCCCAGTCGGCGCCGGCGGTGGTCGCGGTGACCCCGCAGCGGGCCAGTGCGATCACCAACTCCCGTGACTCACCGGCCCGTTCGAGTGAGGGGACGACCACCTCGGCCACTCCGACCGCCCGCTCCCCCAGGGCCGAGCCGTCCGGGGCGGTGAGCCGCACCCGGGCGGTGGAGCCGAGGCCGAACCAGGTGTTGGCGGGGTTGTCGAGCGTCCACGGCGCCTCGGCCACGTCCACGTCCGGCAGGGCGAAGCCGCGGCCGATCACGGCGTCGGCCACCTCGCTGACCGGCAGGGTGCCGGGCAGGTCGACCGGGAAGCGGACCCGGAGCAGGCGGTCGGCGCCGCGATGGTCGACCACGGTGGTGCGGAAGTCGATCCGGTCCTCGCCCGCCCAGAGGGTGACGGTCTGCCGGTGGGTCAGGCCGTCGACCTCCCCGGTGACCACCAGGCGCTCCCCCAGCGGTCCGGTCTCGCGCCGCACCTCGGCGGGGTGCTCGGCGGAGCCGGTCACCGGGCCCTTGGGCAGCAGGTGCCAGGGGCCCTCGCCGAAGTCGGGGTGCTGCGGGTACTCCTGGTAGACCCTCAGTTCGTTCCCGGGGCGGCCGGGTTGGAGCAGCTCGCGGTCGTGCAGCAGGTCCCGGACGCTGCTCAGGGCCCCGCCGCGCGCCGGGTCGGCGGTCACCCGGTACCGCGCGTTCGCGGCCGAACGGCCCTCGGCCTCCGACCAGAGCGCCGGGGCCTGCGGGCCGGGCAGCAGCCGCCAGGTGCGCCAGCCGAGTGCCGGGACCCGCTCGGCCCGGAACCAGAGCTCGCCGTCCCGGACGGCGCAGGGCAGCTCGGCGCCGCCGTCCTCCGCCACCAGGCGCCCGCCGGTCACGCCCTCCGGCAGCGGGACCCGCAGCACGCCGGAGCGGTCGAAGGAGAGCGTGTTGGTGACCAGCACGGCCAGCCCCTCGCCCCGGGTGTCGACCGCCCCGGTGAGGGCGGCCAGGGCCGTGTCCCGCACCCCGGCGGCCAGGTCGTGCGCCTCCCGCCAGCCCCCGGACAGGTCCAGGTAGACCTGGTCGGACTCGGAGCCGGTGACGGCGTCGTGGTGCGCGCCGTAGGCGAGGTGGCGCCAGACCTTGTCCAGGGCGGCGGCGGGGTAGCGGCCCAGGCCCTGGAGGGCGGCCAGGGTGGCGAGCTTCTCGGCGTCCAGGGCGGCCGTCTCGCCGGCCCGCTGGGCCTGCTTGGTGTCGATGTAGGAGACGTCCTTGCCGGTGTAGACCGGGTTCATGTCCCGGCTCTGCGGGCTCAAGGTCCTTCCGGTGGCGGCGAGTTCGGCGCGGACGGCGTCCAGGAAGTCGCGCGGGGTGCCGCAGACGAAGCGCGGCCAGAGGTACTTGGCGGCCCAGGAGCGGTGGATCTCGGTGACCCACTTGTTGGGCGGGGTGTAGTCGGTGCCGACCGGCAGCAGCAGGTTCCTGGTCGCGCCGACGGGCTTGAGCTTGCGGTAGAGCTCGTACACCGCCCGCTCGGCGGCGGCCAGGTCGGGCGAGCTGTCCATCCACCAGCCGGCCGAGTAGTGGTGCGGCATGTAGTGGGTGAGCACGCCGCGGCCCGAGGGCGAGAGCCACTCGAACTCGCTGGGGAACTGCATCACCGTGGCGTCGTCCTTGGCCTCCTTGAAGTTCTTCTGGATCGGCCCCCACTGGTGGAACGGCCCGCGGGCCCAGGCGCTGCCGGTGAGCCCGGCCTCGGCGAGCAGCCCGGGGAACTGCGGGTCGTGGCCGAAGACGTCCAACTGCCAGGCGGTGCGCGGGTCGCCGCCGAGGACGTCGCGCTGGTAGCCGATGCCGTAGAGGACGTTGCGGATGGTGGTCTCGGCGCCGGTGAGGTTGGTGTTGGGCTCGTTGTAGGTGCCGCCGACCAGCTCGACCCGGCCCTCCGCCAGCAGTTGCCGCAGCTCGGCGCGGCGCTCGGGGTGGAGGTCGAAGTAGGGCTTGAGGTAGTCGACCTCGGCCAGCACGAAGCGGTAGTCCGGGTCGCGCAGGGCGAGTTCGAGGTGGGCCTCCATCAGGGCGAAGCCGTTGCGCTCCCAGAGGGGGCGGGTGGTGGCGTCCCCGGCGAGCAGCTCCCAGGGGGAGGTGTAGGCGGCCTGGGTGTTCCACCAGACCGGGTCGTAGTGGAAGTGCGAGACCATGTACATGGTCCAGCCGGGCTCGGCGACCTCCACCGTGGTGGTCACCGAGGCCTCTCCGGCCCGTACGGTGACCGGGAGTTCGGTTCCCGCCGGGAAGGCGGTGAGGTCGAGCGGGACCTCGACCGTCCCCGTGCCGGCCGCGGCGCCCTCGACCCCAGGCCCGGTCACGGTGACCACGGCGGGCGGCCCGTCCAGGGTGACCCGCAGGAGCTGGCGCGGGGCCTCGGCGGTGCCGGTGAACAGGTCGGTGGACTCGACGGCGGTGATGCTGACCGGCACGGGGCTGGTCCTCTCTCTCGTCACCTCGGAAGCGGACGGGGCATCAGGAGCCCCAGGCCTCGAACTCGTAGATCCGGGCGGCCGGGTCGGTGCTCTGGGTCGGCTTGGTCACCACCAGCCGGACGTACCGGGCGGTGAGGTTGACGGGGTGGGTGGTGGTGCCGGCGGTGTTGCCGGTCACCGTGACGGCGGTGCTCCAGGGGTCGGTGGTGGCGTTGCGGACCTGGACGGTGAAGTCGCGGGTGTTGTAGCCCGCGCTCTCGCCGCCCGCGCCCGCGTGCTTGACCACGAAGCCGGAGAGCGGCTTGGCGGCGCCGAGGTCCACCTCCAGCCACTTGCTGCTGGTGAGGGTGCACCACTTGTCGCTGTTGCCGCCGGTGACGCTGCCGTTGACGGCCTTGGCCGGGCCCTCGTTGGCGTTGCAGGTGCCCGAGGCGGTGGCGGGACGGTTGAGGGCGAGGTTGGTCTGCGGGGTGGTGCCGCTCCAGCTCACCGTGGTGGTGGCGGCACCCGAGCGGCCGTACTCGGTGGAGACCGCCTCCACCTCCAGGGTGGTGGTGGTCTCGGTGCCGGCCCGGTCCAGCCGGGGCGCGAACAGCGCGTCGTTCGGGGTCGCGCCGAGCAGGGCGCGGCTGCCGTCGGCGTTGCGCCGGTACACCTCGTAGTGGTGCACGGGGGCGCCGCCGGAGGAGGCCGTCCAGGCCAGGCGCAGCGACTTCTGCGAGGCGGAGACGTCGGTGGAGCCGAGCACCGTCAGGCCGGAGGGCGCCGCGGGGGCGTCCACCGCACCGTCGTAGACCGCGAGCTGACCCACCTTCACATCGTAGGAGGTGGCGCTGCCGGTGACCTGGAGGCCGAGCTGGGCGATGGTCCGTCCGGCGTGGGCCGACAGGTCCAGGGTCTTGCGTTCCCAGCCGGTGCCGGTGGTGGCGCCGAGGTCGAGCGGGACGAAGGTGGTGGGGGCGTCGGTGAAGGCCACCGCCGCCTTGAGGCCGGCGGCTCCGGCGGCCGGGGTCTTCAGCACCACCGAGAGCTTGGTGTCGGCGGCCACCGGCAGGCGGGTCTGGTAGAGACGCAGGGTGTTGACGGCGTCCAGCCTGCCGGTCAGGCGCAGCGAGGAGCCGCCCTCGTAGGCGTCGGTGAAGTCGACCGAGGGGGTGAGCTTGCTGCCGGTGGAGGAGACCAGCCAGCGGTAGGTGGGCGGGACGTCCTGGAGCGAGAGGTTGTTCCAGCCGGTCGGGCTCACCTGTGCCCCGGCCGAGTTCCAGAAGTCGCCCTGGCCTCCGTTGAAGGAGGTGACGAAGGGTTTGGCGGTGACCGGGGAGGACTCCGGCACGTAGGTGGCCAGGCCCTTCCAGGACGAGGAGGTGGTGGTGTTGGACGGGTCGCCGTTGGCACCGTCCCAGTAGCGGGCCTCGCGGGCGTGCGAGTCGGCCCGGGAACCGGAGGAGTTGTACGTCCACTCGGGGCGGTAGAGGCCGAGCGAGGTGGTGTGCGGCTGCCCGGCCGGGAAGAGCGAGGCCCAGTCCACCGAGGTGTTGTAGCCGTTGGCCTCGGTGTCGATGCCGGAGTAGAGCTCGTACTCGGTGCGGCCGAGCGAACGGGCCAGGTTCTTCGAGGAGTTGAGGCCCGAGGAGCTCCAGTTGAAGTTCAGGAACATCGAGTCGGAGGTGCGCTGGGCGCCCTCCTGGAGGAAGGCGTCGTTGGCCGAGGTGAGGGCGTTCTGCCAGCTCACCGAGCCGCCCTCGGTCATCGCGTCGTACCACATGAAGTCGACGGCGCCCTTGGACCTGGCGTAGCGCATGGTGTTGCGCACCTCGGTCGCCAGGGTCGAATCGCCGCCGCCGGTCTCCTGGTTGACGAACCATCCGTCGAAGCCGTACTGCTGGGCGACCTGCACCAGCTTGTCGGCGACGGGATAGGTGGAGCCGGACTTCTGCACGAAGTCGCGCACCCACTGGAGCTGGCCGCCGTAGGCGGCGGGCGGGAAGAAGACGGTGCCGTAGACCTTGACGCCGTTGCGGTGGGCGGCGTCGATCACGGTGGAGTTGGGGGCCAGGATCAGGCCCTCGGAGGCGGAGCCGCCCCAGAACACCAGGGTGTCGACGTACTGCCAGTGGCTGAAGGCGTAGTAGTTCGTGGTGGCGGAGCCCTGGGAGGGGTTGTTGGAGGTGGGCCCGAAGGAGACCAGCGAGACCACCTTGCCCTCGCCCGCCCTGGCGTTCGGGTTGGCCTTCAACTGCGGGTCGGAGACCCGGGGTTGGAGCGGCACCTTGGAGCGGTTGAAGCGGGCGTCCGGGTCGGTGGCCGGGTCCCAGGTCAGGATGGTGCTGGGGTGCCAGTAGGACGCGTAGGGCTGGTTCCCGGCGGCGGCCGCCACCGGGGCCGCGTCGGCCGCCGCGGGTACGGCCAGTGCGGCACTGCCGAGGGCGGCGCTGAGCAGCAGGGGCAGGAGGGTTCGTCTCATCCGAGTGCTCCGTTCCGGCGCGGGGACGCCGAGAGGGTGGGGTGCGGATGGCGCTGTGGCCCGGCGGCGAGGGCGTGCGGCCGGGCTGGGCGGGAACCTAAATCGCTTTAGCTGTTCCTGTCAAGAGCGCTCGGGTGCGCAGACCGCCGTGCTCTCCCGGACCACCAGGCGTGGCGTGGGCATCTGCAGCACCACCTGCCGGCCCGGTTCGTCCACGGCCGAGAGCAGGGTGCGGGCCACCTGCTCGCCGAGCGCGAAGGTGTCCCGGGTCAGCACGGTGAGCGCGGGGTGGACCACCCGGGTCAGCACCGAGTCGTCGAAGGAGACCACCGAGAGCTCGCCGGGCACCGAGACGCCCATCTCGGCCGCCACGCCCAGCCCGGCCAGCGCCATCACGTCGCTGTCGTAGACCAGCGCGGTCGGCCGGGCCGGCCTGGCCAGCAGCGCCCGGGTGGCCGCCGCGCCCTCGGCGTCGCTGAAGTCGGTGGGCACCGAGACCGCCTCCAGGCCGAGCCGCTTGGCCGCGTCCCGCACGGCCCTGATCCGGCGCTGCGTGTGCTGGAAGGCCGGCAGGCCGGCCAGGTGGGCGATCCGGCGGTGCCCGAGGGCGGCCAGGTAGTCCACGATCGAGAGCATCGCCTCGCGGTCGTCGGCCCAGACGCTGGAGAGCGTGCCGTGGCCGCCGGGGCCGCCCAACACCACGGTGGGCAGGGCGAGTTCCTCCAGCACGGCGATCCGGCGGTCCCTGGTCTGGAGGTCGACCACCACCAGGCCGTCCACCCGGTGCTCGGAGGCCCAGCGGCGGTAGACCTCGGTCTCGGCCGCGGTGTCCTCGACCACCATCAGCTCCAGCGCCACCGAGCGGGCGGAGAGCCCGGCCTGCAGGCCCGACAGCAGCTGGGCGAAGAACGGCTCCACCCCGATGGTCCGGGCCGGCCGCGCGATCACCAGCCCGACCGCCCCGGCCCGGGCCCCGCCGAGCGCCCGCGCGGCGCTGTGCGGACGCCAGTTCATCCGCTCCGCCACCGCGAGGATGCGCTGCCTGGTGGCCTCGCTCACCCCCGGCCGTCCGTTCAGCGCGAACGAGACCGCGCCCTTGGAGACCCCCGCCTCGCGGGCGATGTCGGCAATCGTCGGTCTGCCCATCGAACCTGACCTCTCTCTTGACACCGGAGTCTAGCCAGGAGCATGCTCCCCGACGTCACTAGACCGGTTTAGGTCGACCGGCAATCGGGGGGCAGGTGAAGGAGCGGCGTTGGGGTGCGTGGCTCGGCGGCGCCGAGGAGGGAGTCCATGCGGAGCATCGGCGACCGACGAGAAGCCGGCGAGGTGCGTGCCCCGGCGTCGCGACGCTGCCCCCCGATTGCCGGCCGGCCTCTGCAAGCTCCTCTTCCACCCCTCGGCAGGACGGACACCGGACCCTCATGAGACGAATCCGTGCGGCACTGGCCACCGCCGTGCTCGCCACCACGGCACTGACCGGCTGCGGCCTCAGCGACGACAGCACGAGTGCGGACACCGCCGTCGGCGGCGAGGTCAAGGGCAAGGTCTCGCTGCAGACCTGGGCGCTGAAGCCCAAGTTCACCGCCTACGTGCAGGAGGTGATCGACGGCTTCCGGAAGCAGTACCCCGGCACCGAGGTCGAGTGGCTGGACCAGCCGGGCGACGGGTACTCGGACAAGGTGCTCAGCCAGGCCGCGGGCGGCACGCTGCCGGACGTGGTCAACCTCCCGCCCGACTTCGCCCTCCCGCTCGCCAAGCAGGGCCTGCTGCTGGACCTCGCCAAGTCCGACCCCAAGCTGACCGGGGAGTACGTGGCCGGCGGCATCGACGCCTACCGCTTCCCCGGCCAGGACGGCGCCTACGGCTACCCGTGGTACCTCAACACCGACGTCAACTACTGGAACTCCGAACTGCTCGCCAAGTACGGCCTCGACCCGAAGAAACTCCCCACCACCCTGGACGAACTCATCGCCCAGGCACGGGTGTTCAAGGAGAAGGCGGGCGCCGACGCCTACCTGATGAGCCGCAAGCCGGGCCTCGGCGACCTGGCCAACGAGGGCGTGCCGATCATGGCCGCCGACGGCAAGAGCTTCACCTTCAACACCCCGCAGGCCGCCGCGCTGCTGGACAAGTACCGGTCCGCCTTCAAGGAGGGCCTGCTGCCGCGCGACGTGCTGACCGACAAGTACGCGGGGAACTCCAAGCTCTTCACCGCCGGCACCGTCGCCTGGACCACCGGCGGCGGCAACCTGATCACCTCGCTGGCCACCGACAACCCGACGCTCGCCCCCAAGGTGGTGCCCTCCGCCGCCTTCGGCACCCCGCCGCTCTACGTCCAGGGCGTCTCGGTGGCGAAGTCCACCAAGAACGCCCCGGCCGCGATCGCGCTGGCCCGCTGGGTCACCAGCCCGGAGAACCAGGCGAAGTTCGCCCACCTGACCAGCATCTTCCCCTCCACCAAGGCCTCGGCGGGCGACCCGTACTTCGCCAAGAGCGACGGCACCAACGCGAGCGACGCCAAGGTGATCGCCTTCACCTCCCTCGCCCGGGCCAAGATGCTCCAGCCCGTCCAGGTGCAGGACGCGATGAGCGACGTCATCAACCAGCAGATCGCCCTGGCGATCAGCGGGGACACCACCTCCCAGGCCGCCCTGGACACCGCGGTGGCCCGCTGCAACCAGCTGCTGAAGAACTGACCCCTCGCCAATTTCCAGTCGTCGCAGCCGGCGGAGCCGGGCCGCACCCCCACGCGTCCCGGCTCCGCCCCGGCCCCAGGAAGGAACGGATGACCCACCGCCGCTGGTTCACCCCCTGGCTGCTGGCCGGCCCCGCCGTGGTCTGGCTGGCGGTCTTCAACCTCTGGCCCACCCTCAACACGGTGGTGCTCTCCTTCACCAACGCCAAGCCGCTCGGCGGCGGGCACTTCACCGGCCTCGCCAACTACCGACGGGCCCTCAGCGACGACCAGTTGACCGACGCGCTGGTCAACAGCATCGTCTACCTGCTGGTCTGCCTCCCGCTCCTCACCCTGCTCCCGCTGCTGCTCGCCCTGCTGGTGCAGCACCGCCTCCCCGGCATCACCTTCTTCCGCACCGCCTTCTACACCCCCGTGATCGCCTCCGCCGTGGTGGTCGCGCTGATCTGGGGCTGGGTGCTGGACGACCGGGGTGTGGTCAACGGCCTGGCCCAGCAGCTCGGGGTGGTCACCGCCCCCGTCCCCTTCCTCACCGACCGCTGGCTGCTGCTGCTCAGCGCCATCGCCCTGACGGTCTGGAAGGGCCTCGGGTACTACATGGTCATCTACCTCTCCGCGCTGGCGAACGTCGGCCGCGAGCTGCACGAGGCGGCCGCCGTGGACGGGGCCTCCGCGCCGCGCCGGTTCTGGCACGTCACCCTGCCCGGGGTGCGGCCGACCATGCTGCTGGTCTCGGTGCTGATCTCGGTCTCCGCGCTACGGGTCTTCTCCGAGCTCTACGTGCTCTCCAACGGCACCGGCGGCCCGGGCGGGCGCGACATGTCCGTGGTGATGCTGATCCAGATGTACAGCCGCGGCTTCACCGGCCACCTCGGGTACGCCTCCGCGCTCAGTCTGCTGCTCTTCGCCATCACCCTGGCGCCGATGCTGCTGCTGACCCGGCTCAACCGGAAGGCGGCCTGACCACGATGCCCACCCGACGCGGCTTCAACTCGCCCTCCCCGTCCGGGAACGCCGTCCGCTACGCGCTGCTGCTGCTCGTCCTGCTGCTGACCGTCGGCCCCTTCCTCTGGCAGCTCTCCACCTCGCTCAAGGGCCCGGCCGAGGACATCTACACCCGCACCCCGGCCTTCCTCCCTCAGCACCCGACGCTGGAGAACTACCGGGCCGTCGCCGACACCATCCCGGTCTGGACCTACGCCGCCAACTCCCTGCTGGTGGCCGCCGTCGCGGTGTTCGGCAACGCGGTCGGCGCCACCCTGGCCGGCTTCGCACTGGCCCGGCTGCGCTTCCGCGGCGCCCGGCTGCTGCTCGGCCTCTTCCTGGCCACCCTGATCCTGCCGGGCGAGGTCACCATCGTCTCCCAGTACGTCACCGTGCGCGGCCTCGGCCTGGCCGACACCCTGCTCGGGGTGGCGCTGCCCGGCGCGCTGGCGATGCTCAACGTGCTGCTGATGCGCACCGCCTTCGCCGCCGTGCCACCGGAGTTGGACGCGGCCGCGCTGGTGGACGGCGCCAACGTGTGGCAGCGGCTGTGGCACGTCGGACTGCCGAACGTGCGCGGGATGCTCAGCGTGGTGGTGATCTTCACCTTCATCGGCGCCTGGGACGACTTCCTCTGGCCGCTGATCGTGCTGAACGACCCGCAGAAGTACACCCTCACCGTCGGGCTCCAGTACCTGAACGGCACGTTCAGCGCCAACCCCCGGCTGATCGCCGCCGGGACCATGATCGCTTTCCTCCCGATCGTCGTCGTCTTCGCCACCCTCCAGCGGTTCTTCTTCCGCGGGGTCGAGGAAGGAGCAGTGAAGGGTTGACCAGGTCAACTGCCGTGCCGACAGCCGTCCCGCGCTTCGGCGTCAACTACACACCGAGCGAAGGGTGGTTCCACCACTGGCTGGACTACGACCCGGGCGCCGTCCGGGCGGACCTGGACTCGATCGCCGCGCTCGGGCTGGACCACCTGCGGGTCTTCCCGCTCTGGCCGCTGTTCCAGCCCAACCGCACCCTGATCCGCCCGCGCGCCGTCGAGCAGCTGGCCGACCTGGTGGACGCGGCCGCCGAACGCGGGCTGGATGTGGCGGTGGACGGCCTCCAGGGCCACCTGTCCAGCTTCGACTTCCTGCCCGCCTGGACCCAGACCTGGCACCGGCGGAACATCTTCACCGACCCGGAGGTGACGGCGGCCCAGGAGGAGTACCTGCGCACCCTGGCCGCCGCGCTGGCCGGCCGGCCGAACTTCCTCGGCATGACGGTGGGCAACGAGATCAACCAGTTCTCCTCCGGCCCGCATCCCGACCCGGACCCGATCACCCCCCGGCAGGCCGAGCGGTGGCTGGACCGGATGCTGGCCGCCTGCGAGCGCGGCGCCCCGGGGAGGCTGCACGTGCACGCCGAGTACGACGCCGCCTACTACCAGGACGACCACCCCTTCACCCCCGGCCAGGCGGCCCGGATCGGCGGCGCCACCGCCGTGCACTCCTGGGTCTTCAACGGCACCGCCCAGCGGCACGGCCCGGACGCCCCCGCCACCACCGGCCACGCCGCCTACCTGATCGAGCTGGCCAAGGCCTGGGCGGACGACCCCGCCCGGCCGATCTGGCTCCAGGAGGTCGGCGCCCCCGCCCCGCACGTCCCGGCCGGGCAGGCCGACCGCTTCACCGCCGCCACGGTGGCCGCCGCGCTGGACTGCCCGGACCTGTGGGGCGTCACCTGGTGGTGCTCCCACGACGTCAGCCGCTCGCTCGCGGACTTCCCCGAACTCGAGTACACCCTCGGCCTGTTGACCAACGACCGGCGGCCCAAGCCGGCCGGCCTCGCGCTGGCCGCCGCGGTCGCCGAGGCCCGGGCCGGCTGGCGGCCCCCGGCCCCGCGGGGCACCGCCCTGGTGCTGGACGTGGGGGGCGAACGGGAGGCGCCCAAGCGCTCGGTCTGCGCCCCCGGCGGGCCGTACTTCGAGGCCTTCGCCCGGCTGGCCGCCGACGGCGCCCGGCCGACCGCCCTGCTGATCGAACACGCCGAGGACCGGGCCCACTTGGCCGCGCGCGGCATCACCGAGATCCTCACAGTCGACGACGTCCTCTGACCACACCCAGGGAGCCCTCACCCCATGCACGACGACCGCAGCCTTGTCGAAGCCCGGCTCAAGCGCGTCCTGGAGGAGCGCGTCCGCCCGGCGGTGTACCCGGAGAGCGTGCCGCTGACCGCCGGGATCTGGACCGCCCCGGACGAGCCGGTCCCGGTGGCCGAGGGCATCGCCGCGCCCCGCACCCCGGTGGCCGCCGGTGACCGCTGGGGCGCCCCCTGGGGCACCAGCTGGCTGACCGTCAGCGGCACCGTCCCGGCCGCCTGGGCGGGCCGGACCGTGGAGGCGCTGATCGACCTGGGCTTCGACGCCAACATGCCCGGCTTCCAGTGCGAGGGCCTGGTCTACCGGCCCGACGGCACCCCGGTGAAGGGGCTCAACCCGCGCAACCAGTGGGTCAGGATCGCCGACCCGGCCGTCGGCGGGGAGGAGGTGCTGCTGCACGTGGAGGCCGCCTCCAACCCGGTGATCCTGGACTACCACCCCTTCCTGCCCACCGAGTTGGGCGAGAAGGAGACGGCCGGCGCCGAGCCGCAGTACCGGCTCGCCCGGCTCGACCTCGCCGTCTTCGACCGGACCGTCCACGAGCTGGTGCTCGACCTGGAGGTGCTCGGCGAGCTGATGGCCGAGCTGCCGGTGGAGGGCGCCCGCCGCTGGGAGATCCTGCGGGCGGTCGAGCGGGCCCTGGACGCGCTCGACCTCCAGGACGTCAACTCCACCGCCGCAGCGGCCCGTTCGGAACTGGAGACGGTGCTCGCCTCCCCCGCCGAACCCACCGCCCACCTGCTGAGCGCGGTCGGCCACGCGCACATCGACTCGGCCTGGCTCTGGCCGCTGCGCGAGACGGTGCGCAAGGTGGCCCGCACCACCGCCAACATGACCGCCCTACTGGAGGACGAACCCGAGTTCGTCTACACCATGTCCCAGGCCCAGCAGTACGCCTGGATCAAGGAGCACCGCCCCGAGGTCTACGCCCGGGTGAAGAAGGCGGTGGCCGAGGGGCGGTTCGTCCCGGCCGGGGGCATGTGGGTGGAGTCGGACACCAACATGCCCGGCTCCGAGGCGATGGCCCGTCAGTTCGTCCACGGCAAGCGGTTCTTCCTGGACGAGTTCGGGATCGAGAACGAGGAGGCCTGGCTGCCGGACACCTTCGGCTTCGCCGCCGGGCTGCCGCAGATCATCAAGGCGGCCGGCTCCAAGTGGCTGCTCACCCAGAAGATCTCCTGGAGCCAGGTCAACACCTTCCCGCACCACACCTTCCTCTGGGAGGGCCTGGACGGCACCCGGATCTTCACCCACTTCCCGCCCGTCGACACCTACAACTGCTCCATGCTCGGGCGCGAGATCGCCCACGCCGCACGGAACTTCAAGGACAAGGGCCGGGCCAGGCACTCCATCGCGCCGACCGGCTGGGGCGACGGCGGAGGCGGCACCACCCGCGAGATGGTCGGCAAGGCGGCCCGGCTGCGCGACCTGGAGGGCTCGCCCAAGGTCCGCTGGGAGCGCCCCGCCGAGTTCTTCGCCAAGGCCGAGGCCGAGTACCCGGCCCCGCCGGTCTGGGTCGGCGAGCTCTACCTCGAACTGCACCGCGCCACCCTGACCAGCCAGGCCCGCACCAAGCAGGGCAACCGGCGCAGCGAGCACCTGCTGCGGGAGGCCGAACTGTGGGCCGCGACCGCCGCCGTCCGGGCCGGACTCCCCTACCCCTACCAGGAGTTGGACCGGATCTGGAAGACGGTGCTGCTGCACCAGTTCCACGACATCCTGCCCGGCTCCTCGATCGCCTGGGTGCACCGGGAGGCCGAGGCCACGTACGCGGCGGTGGCCGCCGAGCTGACCGGGATCATCGACGGGGCACTGGCCGCGCTGGCCGGTGAGGGCACCGCCGAGCTGGTCTTCAACGCCGCACCGCACGGGCGCTCGGGCGTCGCGGCCGGGGCCGGCGGGATGGCGGCCGCCGTCCCGGGCTGCTCGGTGGCGGAGCGGGCCGGCGGTGGCTTCCGGCTCGCCAACGGCCTGCTGACGGTCGAGGTGGACGGGCGCGGCCTGGTCGTCTCGGTGCTGGACGAGGCCACCGGCCGGGAGGCGGTGGCGCCCGGCGCCGCGGCCAACCTGCTCCAACTCCACCCGGACTTCCCGAACATGTGGGACGCCTGGGACGTGGACCAGTTCTACCGCAACACCGGCACCGACCTCACCATGCTGGACTCACTGGAGGTCGCCGCCGACTCCCCGGGCCTGGTCTCCGTCCGGGTGAGCCGCTCCTTCGGCTCGTCCACCGTGGTGCAGACCCTCACCCTGGCCGCCGGGGCCCGGCGGCTCGACCTGGACACCGAGGTGGACTGGCACGAGACCGAGAAGTTCCTCAAGGCCGCCTTCCCGCTGGACCTGCACACCGAGCGGTACGCGGCCGAGACCCAGTTCGGCCACCTGTACCGGCCCACCCACACCAACACCAGCTGGGAGGCGGCCAAGTTCGAGGCCTGCAACCACCGCTTCCTCCACCTGGGCGAGCCGGACTGGGGCGTGGCCCTGGTCACCGCCTCCACCTACGGCCACGACGTCACCCGGACGGTGCGCCCCGAGGACCACGGCACCACGACCACCGTCCGGGTCTCGCTGCTGCGCGCCCCGCGCTTCCCCGACCCGCACACCGACCAGGGCCCGCACCGCTTCCAGCACGCCCTGGCCCCGGGCGCCACGGTGGGCGACGCGGTCCGCGAGGGATACCGGATCAACCTGCCGGAGCGGCGGGTCACCGGCGCGGCGGCGGGGGTGGCGCCGCTGGTGACGGTGGATCAGGAGTCCGTGGTGCTCAGCGCCGTCAAGCTGGCCGACGACGGCAGCGGCGACGTGGTGGTCCGCCTCTACGAGGCCCACGGCACCCGGGCCACCGCCCGCCTCACCACCGGCTTCCCGTTGGCCGGGGTACAGCGCTGCGACCTGCTGGAGCGGCCGACGGGTGACGCCGCGGCCGACGGCGACGCGGTCGAACTGCGGCTTCGGCCCTTCGAGTTGGTGACCCTGCGGCTGGCCCGCTGACGCCCGGCAGGGCAGCGGCCTCAGGGGCGCGGGGAACTGCGCGCTGCGGAAGAAGCTGACCCGTGCGCCGGGTACGGACACTCACGTGCAAGTGATTCTCCGTACCCGGTACACGGGTCGTCGCCTTCCGATTCGCGCAGTTCCCCGCGCCCCTGGGGTAACCACCACCGCGCGCCCACGCGGCGGAGCCGCACATCAACACAGCCCCGCGCCCCTGGTGTGACCACTTTCACCGCGGGGCGTACGTCTCCGCGACCTCGCGGACCTGGCCGCGCAACCAGGCGTGGGCGCCGTCGAGTTCGTAGCGGGGGTGCCAGGCCATCGCGATCGGCAGGTCGGGCAGGTCCACCGGGACGGGGAAGGTCCGCAGGCCGAGCGAGTCGACCGTGCGGCGGCAGAGGCGTTCGGGGACCATGCCGACCAGGTCGGTCTCACGGAGCAGCAGCAGCGCCGCCGCGAAGGTGGGCACCGTGGCCGCCACCGTCCGGGCCAGGCCGGCCTCGGCCAGGGCGTGGTCGAGCGGGCCGGTGAGGCGGCCGCGCCGGGAGACCGACAGGTGCCGGGACGCGGCGAGGCGGCGGGCGCTGACCCGGCCGGAGGCCAGCGGGTGGCCGTCCCGGACCACGCCGACCAGACGGTCCGTCAGCAGCCGTTCCACCCGGGTCTCCGGCGGGGGGTCCGCGATCACGCCGATCTCCAGCGCGACCTCGCCGCGCCGCAGCAGGTCGCTGTCGGTCGGGGGCTCCGCCAGGAACCGCAGGGTGAGCCCCGGCGCCAGCCGCCCCACCGAGGCGAGCAGCCCGGCCCCGAGCGAGTGGACGATCTCGTCGTGGGCGAGCAGGCTGTGACTGCCCGTCAGGGTGGCCGGGTCGGGTGCCCCGTCCGGGGCGAACAGGGCCTGCGCCTCGGCCAGCACCCCGTGCACCCGCGCGCGCAGCGCCACCGCCCGGGGCGTGGGGACCATCGCACGCCCGGAGCGGACCAGCACCGGATCGCCCAGGGCCTTGCGCAGCCGCCCCAGGGTGCGGCTCATGGCCGGCACCGAGAGGTGCAGGCGTTCGGCCGCGCCGGTCACGCTCTCCTCCTCCAGCAGCGCGTCCAGCGCCACCAGCAGGTTCAGGTCCAGCTCGGCCATCCCGCCCACCGCTCCCCACACTTGCGTCCGGTGCAACTCTTCCTTGCCATCTTTGCACTTGAACGCAAGTATCCGCGCTTCCTAGCCTGGGCCCATGCCATCCCAACTCCTCCATGAGCCCGGAGCGTCCGTGCCCACGACCACCGCCCACCGGCCGAAGCGCGTGCTCGCCCTGCTCTGCGCCTGCGTGGTGCTGACCATCGCCATGGTGGCCGCCATCAACCTGGCCGTGCCGCCGATCGCCGCGAGCGCGCTGCACCCCGACGCCACCCAACTGCTCTGGATCGTCGACTCCTACGTCATCGTCTTCGCCGGACTGCTGATACCGGCCGGGGTCGCCGGTGACCACTACGGCCACAAGCGCACCATGCTCTCCGGCCTCGCCGTCTTCGCCCTCGGCGCGCTGCTCTGCGCGCTGGGCTCCTCCGTCCCGCTGCTGATCGCCGGCCGGGCCGTGATGGGCGCGGGCGCGGCGCTGATCCTGCCCGCCACCCTGTCCGTGATCGTGCACGTCTTCCCGCCCGCCGAGCGCCCGCAGGCGATCGCCACCTGGGCCTCGATGACCGGCCTGGCCGGGGTGCTGGGCAACGTCGGCGGCGGTGTGCTGCTCCAACTCCTGCCCTGGCAGTCGCTGTTCTGGGCCGCCGCGCCGATCGCCCTGCTGCTGCTCGCCCTGGTGGCCGTCGTCGTCCCGGTCACCCCGCTGCGCGGCACCCGGCAGGACCCGGTGGGCAGCGTGCTGCTGGTGCTCGGCTTCGTCGCCCTGCTGCACGGCGTGATCGAGGGCCCGGCACAGGGCTGGGGCTCGCCCGCCGTGCTGCTCAGCCTGGCCGCCGCCGCACTGCTGCTGGCCGGCTTCACCTGGTACGAACTCCGGTGCGCGCACCCGATGCTGGACCCGCGGCTGTTCCGCCTCCCGGCCGTCCGGGCCGGCGCGCTGGGGATCGGCGCGGTCTTCTTCGGGATGTTCGCCCTCTTCTACGTCAACGCGCAGTACCTCCAGCAGGTGAAGGGCTTCTCGGTGCTGGCCACCGGCTTCGGCGTGCTGCCGCTGGCGGTCGGCATGCTGGTGGTCTCCCGGCGCGCCGCCGCGCTGGCGGCCCGCTTCGGCCGGTTCCCGGTGGTCGCCGCCGGGTTCGGGAGCCTGCTGGCGGGTCTGCTGCTGCTCTCCACCACCGGCCCCGCCACGCCGTACCCGCTCTACGCCGTGTACATGGTGCTGATGGCCTGCGGCGCGGGCCTGGCCACCCCGCCGCTCTCGGCCGGGATCATGGCCGCGCTGCCGCCGCAGCAGGCCGGCCTGGGCTCCGGGATCAACAGCTCCACCCGGGAGCTGGGCAGCGCGCTCGGGGTGGCCGTGGTCGGCACCGCGATCTCCACCGGGCCGCTGAGCGAGGGCCTGGCCGGGGGCTACCGGGTGGTGGCCGTCGTGGTCCTGGTCCTCGGCACGGCCGCCCTGTCCCAGCTGCGCCGCTCCTGACCGCACCGCCCGGCGGCCGCGCCGCCCGGCCCGGCCGGACGCCCGCGCACGCGCCCTTCACCGGGCCCGGCGCGGGTGCAGCCGTGCGCCCCCGAAGTACTCTGCTACCGGTCCGACCATGTTGTTTTACTCATTCTTGACGCATCGTCAAGACACTGAGAGGGACTCGATGCCCCGTCGTCCCGTCCTCCTGCGGCAGGACCTCGCCGCCTCCCTGGTCGTCTTCCTGGTGGCCCTCCCCCTCTGCGTCGGCGTGGCCGTGGCCTCCGGCGTCCCCGCCGAACTCGGCCTGGTCACCGGCATCGTGGGCGGTCTGCTGACCGGCCTGCTGCCCGGCAGCAGCCTCCAGGTCTCCGGCCCCGCCGCCGGCCTCACCGTGCTGGTGCTGGAGGCCGTCCGCACCTTCGGCCTCGCCGCCCTCGGGGTGCTCACGCTCGCCGCCGGCCTGCTCCAACTCACCATGGGTGCGCTGAAGTTCGGCCGTGCCTTCCGGGCCATCTCGGTGGCCGTGGTGCAGGGCATGCTGGCCGGCATCGGCCTGGTGCTGATCTCCGGACAGCTCTACGCCCTCACCGACACCCCGGCCCCCGGCCACGGCCTGGCCAACCTGGCCGGCCTGCCCCGGCTGCTGGTCTCCACCGCCTCCTCCCCCGGCGCCCTCACCGCCGCCGCGCTCGGCTGCGGCACCGTCTCGGTCCTGCTGCTCTGGCCGCACCTGCCGCCCCGCTTCCGCCTGGTGCCCGCCCCGCTGGCCGCCGTCGCGTTCGCCTCGCTGACCGTCTGGGGGCTGGGCCTGGACGTCGCCCGGGTCCGGGTCTCCGGCCTGCTGGAGGCCGTCCACCCGCCCGGCGCCGGGGAGTTCGCGCTGCTCGGCCGGATCGACGTGCTCGGCACGGTGCTGGCCTTCGCGCTGATCGCCTCCGCCGAGAGCCTGTTCAGCGCCGCCGCCGTGGACCGCCTGCACGACGGACCACCCACCCGGTACGACAAGGAACTCCTCGCCCAGGGCGCCGGCAACACCGTCTGCGGCCTGCTCGGCGCCCTCCCGATGACCGCCGTCATCGTCCGCAGCGCCGCCAACGTCCAGGCCGGCGCCCGCACCAAGGCCTCCCGCGTCCTGCACGGCCTGTGGCTGCTGCTCTTCGCCGCCCTGCTCCCCGCCGCCCTCACCCTGATCCCGCTGGCCGCCCTGGCCGGCGTCCTGGTGCACGCCGGAGCCAAGCTCCTGCCCCTCAAGGCCCTTGTACCGCTGTGGCGTTCGCACCGCGGCGAGGCCGTGGTGCTCGCCGTCACCGCGCTCGCGATCCTGGCCACCAACCTCTTCGAGGGCGTCCTGCTCGGCCTGCTGCTGGCCGTCCTCAAGGCCGCCTGGGAGACCTCCCACCTCCACCTGTCCGTCACCGACCACAGCGACGGCAGCGTCACCCTGCGGCTGGCCGGGAACGCCACCTTCCTCCGTCTCCCCCGCCTGCTGGAGACCCTGGAACGCCTGCCGGCCGACCGCCCCGTCCGCCTGGACCTCAGCGAGCTGCGCCACCTCGACCACGCCTGCCGCACCGCGCTGACCCCCTGGGCGGACAAGTCACTGGACGATCACCTGGCCGCCCGTTAGCTTGCTCCGACGTGGACACGATCACCTTCAACGACGGCACCCCGACCGCCCTCCCGCTGGACGTCCGGTGGATACACGGCTCGGAATCCTCCAAGCACAACACCGACCCGGACATCCAGGTGTACGCGTACGACGAGCACACCCTGATCCTCCGTCAGAACAAGGCCGTCAACTTCGAGGCCCCCTTCCTCTTCCTGTTCTTCGGGGCCGAGCGCGCCGTCCTGATCGACACCGGCGCCACCGCCTCCCCCGAGTACTTCCCGCTGCGCGCCACGGTGGACGGCCTGATCGACCGGTGGCTCGCCGCCCACCCCCGCGAGGGCTACCGGCTGCTCGTCCTGCACACCCACGGCCACGGCGACCACAAGGCCGGCGACCCGCAGTTCGCCGACCGCCCGGACACCGAACTCGTCGAGGCCGACCGCGACTCCGCCTTCGCCTTCCTCGGCCTCACCGAGGACCCGACCGCCACCGTCCCGCTGGACCTCGGCGGCGGCCGGGTGCTCAACTGCTTCGCCATCCCCGGCCACCACGCCGCCTCGGTCGCCTTCCACGACCCGCACACCGGCATCCTGCTGACCGGCGACACCGTCTACCCCGGCCGCCTCTACGTCGAGGACTGGGAGGCCTTCACCCACTCCGTCGACCGCCTGATCGCCTTCGCCGAGACCCACCCGGTCACCCACGTGCTCGGCTGCCACATCGAGATGACCAGCACCCCGGGCGTCGAGCACCAGTACTTCGCCTCCTACCAGCCCGACGAGCACGTCCTCGAACTCACCGTCGACCACCTGCGCCAACTCCGCACCGCCATCGACGAGATCGGCGACAAGCCGGGCCACTACCCCTACCCGGACTTCGCGATCCAGCGCTGACCCGGCCTCCGGAGCGCCGGGGCGGGCCGACGGAAAAGGTCCGCCGGGACTTCGTCAGCTCGCCCCCGGCGCCCCGGAGTCCGCCGGTCCGCCCGTTCCTCCGTGCCACCATGCCCAGACCAACGACCGGGACGGCACCCGGACCACCCGGGCCCGCCCCGCACCGGCACAGGGGGGTTCGGACATGGTCAGCAGCGCGGCCGCGGGCACCGGCACCGGCAAGGCGGCGGGCAACAGCTGGGGCACCTCCGTCGACGGCGGCGGCTGGGAGCTGGCGGTCCGTCAGCCGGCCGCGGCGCTACGGGGGCAGGTGCTGGAGTACCGCGGCTACCGGATGGACCTGCGCCACCCGCGGCGCCGGCTCGAAGTGCCCACCGCCGTGGTCACCATGGTGCTCGGCTTCGACGGCCCGATGCGGCTGACCGACGCCGTCGACCCGGCCAGGACCGCCTCGTTCACCTCGCTGATCGGCGGCATGCGGCGCACCGGCACCATCGGCGAGCACGACGGACGGCTGCACGGCCTCGCCGTCTCGATGACCCCGCGCACCGCGTTCGGCGTCTTCGGCCCCGCCCTCGGCGACCTCACCAACCAGTGGGTCGACCCGGCCGACGCCCTCGGCCACGGCACCGTCCGGCGGCTGCTGGACCAGCTCTTCGAGGCCCCCGGCTGGGACGCCCGGGCCCGGGTGATGGACGCCTTCCTGCTCTCCCGGCTGGCCCGCAGCCGCCCGTACACCTCCGCCGTCGACTGGGCCTGGCGCGAACTCCGGCGCACCAACGGCCAGGTGTCCGTCAAGGAGCTCGCCGACACCATCGGCTGGAGCCGCCGCCGGCTGGAGACCGCCTTCCGTGAACAGGTCGGACTGCCGCCCAAGGGCTGCGCCCGGGTGCTCCGGCTCCAGCACGCCCTGCGCGAGTACCGCGACTCCACCGACCGGGACGGCGCCCGGATCGCCACCCACTGCGGCTACTTCGACCAGGCCCACCTGGTGCGGGAGTTCCGCGCCACGCTCGGCTGCACGCCCTCCCAGTTCTTCGCCCACCGCAGCCGCCAGCTCGGCGCCGAGCCCGCCGACCGCCTGGCCGGCGAGGTCACCACCGCCCTGCTCCCCAACGGCGACCGCACGCGGGTCGGCTGACGGTCCGTCAACAGGGTTCGCATTTTTACAAGCCCCGCCCCGGCGTCCCGGGAGAGGGTGGGCCCCGGAGCCGAACGGCCCCGCCCACATCCTTCGAGAACGGAATGTCATGCGCCTGAGGAACCTCGCCGCCGCCGGACTGCTCGCCCTGACCACCGTGGCCGGTGTCGGCGTCGGCGTCGGCACCGCCCACGCCAACCCCAGCTGCCCGGACGCCTACGCCTGTCTCTACAGCGACGCCGGCTTCAGCGGCTACAAGCGGACCGACTTCAACAGCCGCTCCAGCTGGGCGGCCGTCACCTACGACGGCACCAGCATCCCGCTCTACCGGGGCGACGGCGTGCTCACCAACGTCAGCAGCCTGGACAACTGGGACAAGGTCAAGCCGATCGCGGTCTACTACAACTCCGGCTGGGCCGGCCCCTGCTTCACCGTCGCGGTCTTCGGCCAGGTCTCCGACTTCGGCGGCATCGTGCTGCCCAACGGCAAGAGCGCCAACGACAACATGAACTCCCACCGCTTCGGCTACACCTGCGGCGCGGTCTACAACTTCTGACCCACCGTCACCACCCGACGGCGGTACCCGGAGCGGGGCACGGGCAAGGTGCCCCGCCCCGGGTGCCGCCCGACCGTACCGGAGAAGGGTCCTGCCATGCACCGCCGCTCCGCCGCGCTCCTGCTGCTCCTCCCCCTGCTGGCCACCGCCTGCGCCCGTGCGACGCCGCCCGCCCCGGACGGGGCCGCCCCTGTTCCCGCGGTGGCCGAGGTCCGGTCGGACGCCGACATCCGGCTCCCGTTCGACGCGCACGTGCTGACCGCCGCCCAGCAGCGGACGGTGATCCTCGCCGAGCAGCGCCTCGCCCGGGGCTGCATGAGCCGCTTCGGCCTCGACTGGCCCGCCCCCGTGCTGCCGCCCGTCCCGGACGCCCCCGCCAACTCCCGCCGCTACGGCGTCCTGGACCCGGCCTCGGCGGGCCGCCTCGGCTACCACCCGCCGGCCGATCCGCCCGCCGCCCCCGCACCGGCCACCACGCCCGAGATGCTCACCGTCTACGGCGGCAAGGGCGGCCCCTCCGAACTCGACGGCCGCCCCGTCCCCGAGGGCGGCTGCCTCGGTGAGGCCCGACGGGGCCTGGGCATCGGCGAGTTCAGCCTCGGCAGCCTCGAACTCAACCGGATCGGCACCGACTCCTTCACCCAGGCCCAGCAGGACCCGCGCTACACCGCCGCCACCGCCGCCTGGAGCAGCTGCATGCAGCGGGCCGGCCACTCCTACGCCGACATCTGGCGTGCCAACAACGACCCCCGCTGGTCCGTCCCCGCCCCCACCGAGCTCGAACTCGCCACCGCCCGCGCGGACGCCGCCTGCAAACTGAGCACCCGTCTGCCCACCGTCCTGCTCACCGTGGAGACCGAGCTGCAGACCGCCGCCATCCACCGCCGGGCGGCCGCCCTGCGCACCGCCACCGAACGCCAGCACACCGTCCTGGCCCGGGCCACCGCCGTGCTGGCCCGACCCTGACCACCTGTCCCATCGGGGGCGGGGGGGGGGGCGGGGGCGCCCCCCCCCCGGGGGGGCGCCCCCCCCCCCCCCCCCCCCCCCCCCGCCGCGACCCCCCCCCGCGCCGGCCCCCCCCCCCCCCCCCGG